>JAJFGL010000036.1 GCA_021776135.1 Kiloniellaceae bacterium | reverse complement strand
AGGCTTTTCAGACTCTGACGCAGCATCTTGCGGCGCTGACCGAAGGCGGCGGCGGTCACCCGCTCCAGGGATTCCAGGCGCGCTTGGGCGAGGGGGCGCGGCCGGGGCCAAAGACCGACCACGCTTGAGGTCACCCGGGGCGGGGGGGTGAAGGCGCGGGCCGGCACATCGAATAGGGGCCGCACCTCGCACAGCCACTGGGCGAGGACGCTAAGGCGTCCGTAGGCCTTGGTCCCCGGCACGGCGGTCAAACGCGCCGCCACCTCCTTTTGAAACATGAGCACCAGGCACGCGAAACTCTCCGGCGCCTTGGCGATGGTTTCCAGCCACGACACCAGCAGGGGCGTGGCGACATTATAGGGCAGGTTGGCGACGATGGCGCGCGGCGCTGCGCCCAGGCTCGCGGCGTCGATCTTCAGGGCATCGCCAGGGATGACTTCCAGGCGGCCCGGATAGGCGGCGCTTAGCTCCGCTAGGGCCGCGAGGCAACGCGGGTCTTTCTCGATCGCGATAACCCGGCCCGCGTCCCCGGCCAGAAGCGCGCGGGTCAAGCCGCCGGGGCCGGGGCCGATTTCAATAACCGTGGCTTGCGCGATCTCGCCGGCCGCGCGGGCGATACGGGCGGTCAGGTTGAGGTCGAGCAGGAAATGCTGGCCCAGGCGTTTCCGGGCGCCGAGGCCGTGGCGGGCGATGACCTCGCGCAGGGGCGGAAGCGCCGGGTCAGGCAAGGGCGCGGGCACGGGCGCCGGACATGGCGCGCGCTGTGGTCATGGCCGCGATCAAACTTGCCGGGCTGGCGGCGCCCTGTCCGGCAATGCCCAAGGCCGTGCCATGATCGGGCGAGGTGCGCACGAAGGGCAGCCCCAGGGTGATGTTGACGCCGTTCTCGAAATCTATGGTCTTCAGCGGGATCAGGGCTTGGTCGTGGTACATGCAAAGAACCGCGTCATAGCGCCGGCGCGCCGCGGCGTGAAACAGCGTATCCGCCGCTTCGGGGCCCTTGACCAGGATACCTTGCGCGCGCAAGGCGGCAACGGCGGGGGCGACGATGTGGGTTTCCTCCTCGCCCAGGGCGCCGCCTTCGCCCGCATGGGGGTTCAGGCCGGCGACCGCCAAACGCGGCGCGGCGATGCCGAAATCCCGACGCAAGGCCGCCGCCGTAACTTGCCCGGCATGAACGATCGCGTCCTTGGATAACGCGGCGAGTGCTTGGGCGAGGGGCAAGTGCACGGTCACCGGAACCACGCGCAGGCCCGGACAGGCCAGCATCATGACAGGCGCGGCGCCGCCGCCCGCCAGAGCGGCTAAAAACTCCGTGTGGCCCGGATGCCGGAAGCCGGCGCCATAAAGAACTTTCTTTTGAATTGGGTTGGTAACGACGGCGGCGGCGGCGCCCGCCAGGGCAAGCGTGGCGGCTTGCTCGATCGATTCAATGACTTTTAGGGCATTCGCCGGATTGGGCACCCCGGCGCTTACGGGTTCGGACAGAGGCAGAGGCAAAACCGGCAAACCTTGCGCGAAGGCGTCCGCCGTTTCCTGGGCCGCCGTAATAGGCACAACGGGAACCGCGAGACCAAGCCTGTCCGACACGTCCTTCAGATGCCTGGGGTCGGCGATGGTGAAGAAGGGATTCGGGGCGTCTTCGGATTGGCCGCTATGGGAAGCGCGCCAGGCCATGAGCGTGATCTCGGCCGCGATTCCGGCCGGTTCCCCCATGGTCACGGCCAGGGGCGTTATCACGCCGCCGAAGGCCGGCCAGGGGTCATATGCGGATATCCACGTTGGCATCGAGCCGCAGGTTGCGCATGAATTTTCGCGATTCATTGCTCAACCGCTCTTCCGACAATCTTTGGCGGATGCGGTCACGATCGATACCGCTGTCTTCGCGGTCGCATACGATCAAGACGGAGATACCCGTGGGCAGGGCGATGGCCTCGCTGGCCTGGCCGTTCGATAGCCCGCCAACCGCCTCTTGGATAGCCGGCGGCAGGTCGTTCAATTTCATTTTCCCAAGGCTACCAGACCCAGGCGAGCCGAGCGATTGAGCCAGGGAATCGATGCCCTGGCAGCCCGTCACCTGGGTACGCGCATTTTGGGCGCGGGCCAGCGCGTCACCGCGTTGGGCGGCGCTTGGGTCGGCGGGCAGGGCAAAGAGGATCTGCTTCAGCTCCAAGCTAACCTCGCCGGCCGCGCTTTGACGCTCATCGCGCAACCAGACGATATGATACCCGGCCAAGGTCCGAATTGGTTTCGATATTTGCCCCGGTTCCATGGCTTCCAGGGCCCGATCGATCTCGGCCGGTAACTGGCCCTTTTGTACCCAGCCGACCTCGCCGTTACGTGGCGCGGTCGCGGACTGGGAAAACTGGCGCGCCAAGGCGCCGAATTGCGTTTTAACGCGTAGCTGATCGAAAATTCTTTCGGCATTATCCAAGATTTCCCGATCTTGCTCTGGATTGTCGACAGCGAGAAAAATCTCGGAAAGGTTGCGCAAGGTCGTGCCGCGGTTGGCCCGTACCCGCTTGATCGAATCCTCGATTTCGTCGTCGGACACCTGCGCCGAGGGACGGATTCTGCGTGCGATCAGGCCCTGCCAAGTAATTTGCGCCCTTACTTGATCTTTGAAGGATTCCATCAAAATGCCGCTTTGTTGCAAGGCTTTCAGGAAACCCGCCTTGGACATGTTGTTTTGTTTGGAAATATCTTCGATGGCCGCGTCGATTTGCTCATCCGATATCCGAATATCCAGCCGTTCCGCTTCCTGTGCTTGAAGCCGTTCGTCGATCAGGCTGCGAACGACTTGCGATAGCATGCGCTGGCGTAGCTTGGGCGAGTCTTTTTGGCCGGTCGAAACGATTAGAAGTTGGAGGCGTTGTTTCACATCGAGCATGGAAACGATGTCGTCGTTGACGACAGCGGCCGCCCGCGAGATTTCCTGCGCCGGAGCCTCGCGGCCGGCCGATAGTAAGAAAATCATGGCGAAAACGGTAATCTTGATCGCTTGCGGCATAGCTGGGGGAGCGCCCTTCCAATAACCCCTGGTTTGGGCGATTATTGCCCGATATTGGCTACACCGCCAAGGTGCTTGAAGACGAATCTAACGAAAAAGGCGTTCTCGGGCTCGATTTCACGGTCGGAAAAGAAGTTCCTTTCCGCAGTCATCTCGATCAGGAAGCATTCGTCGTGATAGGTGGCGCCGAGCCGCGCTTGCCTGGTTTCATTGGCCGCCATATCGATCCGCTGGCCGCCGAACAAGGACCAGTACCTTGATATCTGGGAGCGCAGGGTCCAATTGATCTCTTCGCGGTCGTCGAATTCGCTCGCACCGATATCAGAATCGATGAAAACGTAGTCAAGATTAAGGTTTAGGATCGGAGGGCCGGCTTGAACCTCGACTTCGCTCCGCCGCGACTTGAGATCGTCCTTATCCAGACGGGTCCGGAAGGTGAAATCGAGTTGGCTCGTCGGGGCGATATGAACCCGCCCCACGATATCGGATAACCGGTCGGAAATTCCGGATCCTTCGGGGAAGATACTTTGTTCCCGCAAGCGATAGCTTTGCCCCAGGAAGGCGCTAACGAAACCGCCTCCTTCACCGTTCGCTGTCCATTCCAATCCGTAGTCCACGCGGGATCCGGGATCGATACGGTCGCGGCCAGGAAAGCGGTTCAGGCTGAACAAATTGGTATCGTCGAACTCGAAATCCAGGCTGTCCTCGTTTGGAATCTCAGTCGGATTCGACCCGTTCGGCGCCATGACGACTTGGACCTTGGGCTCAATAACCTGATGTACGCCGCCGGCGCTGCGAACCCAGGGGTAACGCCAGCTTGCCGCCAGTTGCGGGAAAACGCGGCCGGTTATATCGCTGGAAGTGGGGCCGCTGGAATTGACGTCATTACTGCTTAGATCGACACCATTGGTCCAGTAGGCATCCGCTTGGACCCGGCCCGTCAGCGTATAAATATCGCCGAGAACATTTGTGTAGGGAAGTTCCCAAGCGGTAACGGTGGAAATGCGCCGGCTGTCGCGGCCATCCACCCGGGATAGAGCCAGGAGATCGCCGTCGAAATTATACCGGCCGCCGCCGGCGCCCGGCTCGCTGGTGAAATTATACTCCGCGAAGGGCAGGACAATAGGCGTTTCGTCCTGGAGGTCGGTGGCGCGCAAGCCCTGAAAAGCATAGCTATTGACGCTCAAATAGTTGCGGCCATTGAAACCTTCGGCGTAAGCACGTGAGGTCAAGGTACGTTCATTCGAGAAGTTATAGATACGCAGATAAGTATCGTCGGTGGCGCGCTGAATGTCCGCGCCGGCGCGCCAGGTGTCGTTGATATCGAAGCGTAGCGTGCTGTCGATGTGACCCCGGAATGCGTCTGAATCGACGGTGCCGTCATCGTTTACACGATCCGTGAAGGTGGCGCTGCCACGTACATCGACGAGCGCCCGGGGTAAGAGATGACGGTAGCGGCCGGTCAAAACCGACCCCTGCTTGGAGGTGACGATAGGGGCGATGGTAACGTCGCGGTTCGATCCCAAAACCCAGTAATAGGGTTGTTGATAAGTGGTGCCGAGGATTTCCGTGGAGCCTATGGAGGGCGCCAGGAAGCCGGATTTACGCTCTACCGTGGGGTCGGGATGTTCGAAGTAGGGGACGTACATGACCGGTAGGCCGAATATCTCCATCCAGGCATCGCGATAGCGTATGACTTTTTCTTCCTGATCGTGCTCGACTTCCATGGCCTTGAGTTGCCAGAGCGGGGCGCGCGTTGGATCTTCCCGGCACAGATTGCAGGGGCTGAACACGCCTTTACGGAAAACGGTTTTGCGGCCACCGCTACGCAACGCACTGGCCGCGGCCAAGCGGCTGCGGTCAGACATTAAAATCCGGATGTCGCGGATGTAACCTTCGCGCAAATCGTCCGTCAACTCGACAAAGTCGGCGAAAAGAGTCTCGCCGCTGGGCTCCATCAAGGTCACATTGCCGGATGCCGTGACGACTTCGCTGCGTTGATTGTAAGACACCGTATCGGCTAGGAGGACACGGCCGTTTTGCGATAACTCGACGTTACCCGACGCGGTGACCACGGCCAGGCTTTCGTCGTATTTAATCTCGTCGGCGCTAATCAGGGCCGGCGCATCGCGCGCGGGGGATTGCGCGAGGCTGGCGCCCGGTGCGGCCGCCAAGGCGCAATAAAGCAGGAATGCACCGGCGAGACCGCGTAACAATGAATTTCCGCCCCCCGGCATGTCCTGGCGCTATCCGTCTTCCAAGTGAAGCAGCATGGCGATACCGAGCATGAGGCTAATGCCGGCCGGAGTCCAAGCCGCGAGAATCACCGGAACCTTGGCCGATAAACCCAGGGCGAAAACGAAATTAGATAGGAAATAAAACAAAAACCCGGTCATAACCCCGCCCAGGATCGTAATGCCGACATTTCCGCGGCGTTGAGTGCGCAATGAAAAAGTGGCGGCCAACAAGAGCATGGCGGCATAAAGCATTGGCGTCGCGAGTAGGCGGTGCAGTTGCAGTTTATGCCGGACCGCTGAAAAACCTGCATTCTCCAGAAGCTCAATAAAGCCGGGTAATCGCCAAAACGAAATGGTTTCCGGCGGCGCGAAGCTATTTTGAATTTTTTCGTGCGTTAGTTCGGTGGCGAGTTCGAGCTGCTTGAATTGTTGCGCTGTTCCTCCCGGCGTGGATTGCAAGACCTCATGTAGAAGCCATTTATTGTCTCCAAGTTCAGCCCGCTCCGCATCGATTCGCTGGCGGAACTGGTCCTCCTGCGAAAAATGAAAAACCGTGACTCCGTAAAGCACCAGGGGATCGCTGGTCACGCGCGTGGCGTGGATCACGGACTGCCCATCTTCATTTGCCTGGCGCAGCCACAGGCCGCTTTGCGAGACCGCCAAGGTGCTTGTCTGGTTACGAACGTAGCGCGCTTCTAGCTGTTCGTAGCGGCTCAAGAGAACGGATGCCAAAGGGTTCAACAAGCTCACCGTGACCGCGCCGACCAGGACCGCGACGCCGAGCACCGGCGCCAGCAGTTGCCATATTGACACTCCGGCCGCGCGGGTCACGACGAGTTCGTGGGCTCTGGTCAGCCGCCAGAAGCAAGTCAAGCCGGCCAAAAGCACGGTGAAGGGCATGACTTCGATCGCCAGGAACGGGAGCTTTAACGCCGCCATCTCGAACACTAGGCCGAGCGAGGCTTTTTTGTTGGCCAGGCGGTCCAAGAGATCGACGATGGTAATCAGGAATATGATTCCGGTTAGGCCGAACAGAAAGCTGAGATACCAGAACCCGTATTGCCGCGCTAAATACGCCGATAAGGTGATGGACAGGCGCAGGCGGCGCATCCCCGGAACGCCAATCGCGCGGGTCATGACGGCGCCGCCGGCGTGACCGGCACGCGCCGAGCGGGACGGCGCGGCGTCCTTACCAGCACGTAGAGGCTTGCCAAAATCGGCAGGACCGCGCCCGCGTACATGGCGGGAATCGCCAGGGCCGTGCGGGTCGCGAGGTCGTGCAGGGCGAGAGATATGGCTTCCAGACCCGCTATCAGTAGGATCGCCAACAAAACTCTGCGCGTCTGGCCGCGGCGGTTGAACTCTCCGGCCAGAATCGCGGCAAGGCCGATCAGCACAAACGACAAACAGTAAAGAGGCATGACCAGGCGTTGATGCCCCTCGGCGATAAGTTCGCTTCTGTAGGCAATGTCGTTCGGATCGTCGCTTCGGGCGAACAGCTCCATGATGAAGCGTTCCTTGGGTTCGCGCCAGCGCGTGAGCGCGGTCTCCTGAAGCTGGGCCAATTCAACGGTGTACTGGTCGAAATAAAGGATCGAGACCCGGCCATCGTCAAGGTTGCGTTGCTGCCGGTTGCCATTGAACATGACGACACGAGGGCTGTCGCCGCTACGCACGAGCGCCCCGCGCTCGGCCATCATGGTTATGGGTTTATCGGGGTCACGGCTGTCGTGAACGAGAATTCCCAAAAGCTCGCCTTCCCCAGTTCGGTCGCGAACGTAAACCGTGATCCCCTGGGTCACGGCGTTGAAGGTGCCTTCCTGCAGCAGGACCGTGGTGAAATCGCTCCGCAAGCGGTGTTGCAGATCCTTGAATTCCCGGTACGAGGCGGGCAGAAAATAGAGCGTGATGCTGTAAACCGTTAAGGTGGCCAGCAGGCCGAGGTGCAGCGCCGGACCGGCCAATTCAAGTTGCGATAGCCCGGCGGCGCGCAGCACGACGATTTCACTGTCCATGGTCAACTTGTAGTAGACGAACAACACCGAGCAGAAGGCGGCGATCGGCAGGACAATGCCGATGAAGGAGGGCACCAGAAGGAGGATAAATGCCAGGAACGTACTCGCGGGTAAGCCGCGGTTGACGATAAAATCGATTAGCCGCAACGACTGTGTCAGCCAGACGGCGAAGGTCAGGCCAAGGGTGATCGCGATCGTCGCCATAAAGGTTTGCGCGAAGATGTATCTGTTGATTGCCCGCATCTGGCGCACACGATAAACGGGTGCGGCATAAAGGAAAAGCGGCTTTGTCGGGTCTTTAGGGTGCCGCCGGCGCGCGACAAAACATTGACACATCCCCGGCGCGCCGGATATCGCACTACCTAGCAAAAATTTCATCCGCCAAGCCAAGGGGCCGTACATGTCAGTCAAGATAACCTTCGCCGCACCCAAGCTGCCCAGAACCGGCGCCGTCGCCGTTGGAGCGATGGAGGGCCGCAAGCTCTCGCCAAGCGCGGAAACCCTGGATAAGACGGCCGGCGGCACCCTGTCCCGCGCCATCAAGCAAGGCCGTTTCACCGGCAAGAAAGGGCAAATACTTGAACTCGTGGCCCCGGCCGGACTGCACAACAGCCGGATTCTCTTGGTCGGCGTGGGCAAAACCAAAGACTTGAAGGATTTGGACCTCGAAAACCTGGGCGGGTCGGTTGTCGCGCGGATGAGCGATACGGGCGAGGCCGGCGTCACGATCATGGTCGATGGCTTGGCGGAGGCCGTGCGTCCGCCGGCGGAACGGGCCGCGCGCTATGCCCTGGGCGCCCGCCTGCGCAGTTACCGCTTCGACAAATACAAAACCAAGGTCAAGCCGGAGGACAAGCCGGGCCTGAAAAGCGTCACCGTCATGGTCGCGAACCCCGCCGCGGCCAGGCGCGCCTTCGCGTCCCACGAGAAGGTCGCCGAGGGCGTGGCCTTCACAAGAGACTTGGTGTCAGAACCGGCAAATATTATTTATCCCAAAAGCTTAGTGGCGGAAGCTAAGAAATTAAGCAAGCTTGGTGTGACCGTTCAGGCCCTGGGCGAGAGCGAGATGCGTAAGCTGGGCATGGGCGCGCTACTGGGGGTCGGGCAAGGTTCGGCCCGGGAATCGCAGCTTCTGATCATGCGCTGGAACGGCGCCGCCACGCCACGGGGCAAGAACGCCGCGCCTCTCGCCATCGTTGGCAAGGGCGTGACCTTCGATACCGGCGGTATTTCCATAAAGCCGGCGGGCGGCATGGAGGACATGAAGTGGGATATGGGCGGCGCCGGGGTCACGATCGGCCTGATGGCCGCCCTGGCCGGGCGTAAGGCCAAGGTCAATGTGGTTGGGATCTGCGCCTTGGCGGAGAACATGCCATCTTCGACCGCGCAGCGTCCCGGCGATATCGTGACCTCCATGTCCGGCCAGACCATCGAGGTCATCAACACCGACGCCGAAGGCCGCCTGGTTCTCGCCGACGCCCTTTGCTATGTGCAGGAAAAATTCAAACCGAAGGCCATCGTCGATCTGGCGACCCTGACCGGGGCCATCATCATCGCCCTCGGCCATAACTATGCCGGGCTTTTCTGCAATAACGACAAGTTGTCGGATCAACTGACCGCGGCCGGCAAGTCCGTGGGCGAACCGGTCTGGCGCTTGCCCCTGGCCGCGCAGGGCGAATCTTACGACAAGGATATCGACAGCCAGGCCGCCGACATGAAAAACGTCGGCAACCGCGCCGGCGGCTCGATCACGGCGGCGCAATTCCTGCAACGCTTTGTTAACAAGGGCACGCCCTGGGCCCATCTGGACATCGCCGGCACGACCTGGTCCAGCAAGGATACCCCGACCGTACCCAAGGGCGGCACCGGATTCGGCGTCCGCCTGCTCGACCGCTGGATCGCCGACAACCACGAAAAGTAGATGACCGAAGTCCGCTTCTATCATCTGACACGCGGTACGCTGGACTCCGTGCTGCCCATCATGCTGGAGAAAACCCTGGAACGGGGCCAGCGCGCGGTGGTCCTGGCGGGCTCGCCGGAGCGGGTCGAGGCCCTGACCTCTCATCTTTGGACCGCCAAGGACCGGGGCTTCCTGCCCCACGGCTCGGCCAAGGACGGCCGCGCCGGGGACCAGCCGATCTGGCTGAGCGACAAGGACGAGCGCCCGAACGGCGCCCAAGTCCTGTTCCTGACCGACGGCGCGGCCTCCGAAAAGCTCGGCGACTACGATCTCTGCGCGGTCCTCTTCGACGGCAACGACCCGGACGCCGCCGCCGCCGCCCGCGACCGCTGGCGGGCCTTCAAGGACGCCGGCCACGAGGTCACCTACTGGCAGCAAGACGAAAGCGGCAAGTGGGACAAAAAGGCGTAGCTTGAAGGCGGCCTTATTTTAGGTCGCGACAGGGCCATCAAGTGACTTCGGCTGGTTTATGAAGCGCGACACCCGCCATGACCAGCAAGACCCCGGCCAGGTCCCAGAGGCTCGGAATTTGCGCCAGCACGATAATCCCAACGATCGTCGCGGTGGCGGGCAATAACGCCAGCAGCAACGCAAAACTCGCGCGCGGCAACCTGGACATGGCGAGTTGGTCGCAGACATAGGGGATTACGGAGGAGCAGACTCCAACGCCGATCCCGGCTAGCAGAAGAGTCGGGGCGCCAAGCGTCCTTAAGGCCTCCATGAAGCCGATTGGCATGACGAAAACCAAGGCTATGGCCATGGCGCAGCCCAGGCGCTCGACACCACTATCGGCGCCGGTCCGCGAGATGCGGTGGCCGAGAACGATATAGCCGACAAAGAGAGCCGCGTTCAGAAAAGCCCAAAAAAGGCCCAGGGGATCGGTTATCCAGATCGCGTCGATAAGAATAAAGACACCCATAACCGCCAGCGCCAGGGCCGCTAGATTCCGCGCGCTACGTAACCCATAGAGAGCAACCCCAATAGTGCCGATGAATTCGGCCGCCGCGACAAGGCTCATGGGTAAGCGGTCCAGGGCCAGATAAAAAGAGGTGTTCATGATGGCCAAGCACGCGCCCAAGGCGGCAAGTAACAGCCGGGTCTGGTTATCCGCCGCCCGCCAGGTACGCCAAGGCCGGGTCCAGGGCGCGAAGATGGCGGCCGCCGAGGCGATACGCAGCCACGCGATTCCTAGCACGCCGATTGCGGGGAAAAGCAGAACCGCGAAGGATGGGCCCAGGTAGTGGAACACGGCGCTCACCGCGAACCAGGCGTGGGGCGGAACAGCCTCGGCTGCCTTCGCCAGGGTATTGCCAGTGGATTTCACATATTTAAAATATGAGGCATAACCAAGAAAATGCATGCGTAATAGAATTTTATTAGCTATATTACCGTGCGATACAAAGGGATAATGTATGAAACGCCTTCAAAATATAAACGACCGCCTCGATGCGCTCGATATGCATATTCTTCGCGTCCTAACCGTGGATGCCCGCACGAGCATGGCCGAGCTCGCCCGTGCTGTCGGGTTGTCGGCGCCGAGCGTTACGGAGCGGGTGCGGCGCCTGGAAGACGCGGGAGTGGTTCGCGGTTATGCTGCCCAGGTCGATCCCAGGGCCCTTGGACTGGCCCTTTCCGCCTACGTAAGAATCAGACCCGTCCCCGGACAATTGAAGCGGGTTGCGGATGTCCTGGCCGGATTGGATGCCATCGTCGAGTGCGACCGGGTCACCGGCGACGATTGTTTCATCGCCAAAGCCCACGTAGCCTCGGTCGAGGAGCTTGAAGCGCTCATCGACAAGATCATGCCATATGCCATGACCAACACCGCGATTATTCAGTCATCGCCGGTGAAACGCCGTTTGCCGCCAATGTCAAAAACCGAGCTTATCTAACGCTGCTTCGTCTCCCACTCCGGGGCGATGGCGACCGGCGCGTTGGAGGGGGCGAGGGGCGGGCGGCCGCGGATAATATCGGCGGCTTTTTCGCCGAGCATGATGGTAGGGGCATTCAAGTTGCCGTTGGAGATGGTCGGGAAGGCCGAGGAATCGGCGACCCGCAGGTTGCCGATGCCGCGCACCCGGCATTCCGGATCGAGGACCGCCATGGGGTCGTCCGCCGCGCCGATCTTGCAGGTGCAGGAGGGGTGATAGGCGCTTTCGGCATTTTGCCGGATCCAGGCATCCATGGCCGCGCCGTCTTCGACCTCCGCGCCTGGCTGGATTTCCTCACCGCGGTAGAGATCGAAGGCGTGCTGGCCGATGATCTCCCGGGTCAGGCGGATGCAGGCGCGAAAGGCGGCCCGGTCGTCTTGATGTTCCAGGTAATTGAACAGAATTTTTGGCTTGTCGCGCGGGCTGGGGCCGGCGATGCGGATATGGCCCCGGGATTTCGGCTTGTTGGGGCCGACGTGGACCTGGAATCCGTGACCGTCGAAGGCGGCATTGCCGTCGTAACGCATGGCGGCGGGCAGGAAGTGATACTGGATGTCCGGCCACTCGATCCCGGCGCGCGAGCGGATGAAGGCGCAGGATTCGAAATGGTTGGTGGCGCCCAGGCCGCTTTTGAAAAAGAACCAGCGCGCCCCGATCAGAAACTTGTGAAATAAATCCAGTTGCCCGTTTAGGGTGATGGCTTGGGTGCAGCGGTATTGGAAATAAACCTCCAGATGATCCTGCAGGTTCGCGCCCACGCCGGGCAGGTCGTGAACCACCGCCACCCCGGCATCCCGCAAGACCTGGGCCGGGCCAATGCCGGAGGCTTGCAATAGAGCGGGCGAGCCGATGGAACCGGCGGATAGGATCACCTCGCGCCGGGCGCGCACGGTGGTTTTTTGGCCGCCCCGCTCATAAACCACACCGGCCGCCTTGCGGCCCTCCAACACTAGATGATGTGTCAGTGTTTTCGTAATCACCTTCAGATTGGGACGTGCGCGCGCGGGATCGAGATACGCCTTGGCGGTCGAACAGCGCACGCCGTCCTTGACGGTCATGTGCATGGCGCCGAAGCCTTCCTGGCGCTCGCCGTTGTAATCGTCCGTCTTGAGGTAGCCCGCCTGCTGTCCGGCCTCGATGAAGGCGGCATACAAGGGGTTGCGCATTTCGTTGCCGTTACAGGTGGCCAGGGGCCCTTCGCCACCGCGATAGGCATCGCCGCCGCCCTTCCAGGTCTCCGCTTTACGAAAGTAGGGCAGGCAGTCGCGGTAGGCCCAGCCGGTCGCGCCTTGCGCCTCCCACTCGTCGAAGTCGCGGGCGTGACCGCGCACATAGACCATGCCGTTAATGGAGGACGAGCCGCCCAGCCCCTTGCCGCGCGGGCAGTGCATACGGCGGTCGTCCATGAAGGGCTCGGGCTCCGATTCGAAGAACCAGTTGAAGCGCGGCATGTTCATGGGAATCGACAAGGCGGTCGGCATTTGCACGAAGATACTGCGGTCGGAGCCACCGGCCTCGATCAGCAGCACCGATGTGCTTGCATCTTCGCTCAGGCGGTTGGCCAGCACGCAGCCGGCGGAACCGGCGCCGACGATGACGTAATCGAAAAATTCTGTTTCGGGCATTGTTCTCTTTGATTCTTTATGTCGCGGCTCTTAACGCTTCCGCCGCGGCAGGATCGTGGGCGGGCAAGATAACCAAGTCCGGCAATTGCTTTTTCAAGGCGCGTACCTTGGCGAAAGAGCGCCGTAGCAGCGTCGTATCGCCAGTCCCGGGGACTTGGTCCTTCATCAGCAGTTCAACATCATAGGTGAGATCCCCAACCAGCAGAAGCGGTGGAAACTTGCCGGTTCGCACCAGCAAGGATATGGATCCTGGCGTGTGGCCGGGTGTGGGCAGCAGTATCATGGAGCCGTCGCCCATCACGTTATAACAGCCGCCGAATGGCGCGAACAACGGATCATCGCTAGGCGCCATATCTATCTGACGCCATTTTGCCTTGGGCAGTTCAATGTGCTCGCGCAGGATGAAATCGCGTTCAGGATGCGGTCCCGATAGCTGCCGCCACTCGTCACGGCTGACGAGCAATTCAGCCTGCGGGACCTCCTCGATGCCGCCTATATGATCGAAATGCAGGTGAGAGACGATGACCTTGCGGATGCCGGCGGCGGCGTATCCTAAGCTTTCTAGTTTCTTGGTCAGCGTGTCGTCCGGCCCAATGTGGAATCGAAACAGCTTACGGGCGAAGAATCTGCCAACCGGGCTGGAAATATAGGCCGGGTCGGTTCCCATGGCCGGGTCCATACCGGCGTCGAAAAGCACCAGGCCATCGCGGTGTTCGAGCACGTAAACATTTATCGGTATCTCGATCCAGCTCCGCGACGTTAAAACCCACCACAAGGATGGCATAGGGCTGCCGTAGCGGTGCTCTTTATGCTGTTTGCCAGACCCCGTGGAAAAAACATGAACGGATTTAATGCGATCGTCGAAATTGGAAAGTGACATCCTCCGTTTCCCTCAAAGCAACTCATGCCACCTGCCATCCATCAGGTCGGGATTAGGCCGCCCGCTTCAAGCCGAGGAGCACGCCGAAGGTATCGCGCAGGCCCTTGCGGCCCGCTTCGGTAATCTCGACGGTTCGGCTGTCGCGAACCCGCTTGACCCATCCAAGCTCGATACAGCGGGCCGCCAGGGCGGCGCCCAGGGCGCCCGCCACATGGGGGCGGCGTTCGCTCCAATCAATGCAGGCGCGGGCGAAGGCCCGGCGGTGCCCGCGCACCGCGTCCAGGTCGATACCGAAGCCGGCCAGAGCCTCTTCGCCGGACTCGGTCACGAAAAAGTTGTCGCCTTGGCGGACGAGGCAGCCCTGAGCCAGGAGGGCATTGGCCAGCAGGACGCCCAAGCGCCCGGCGAAGTGATCGTAGCAATACCGGGCATGACGCATGGCCTCGTCGCGCGGCCCCGGACGGCGATGTTGAGTAGGGCCATCGCCGGCGATGCGGGACAGGCCCTCGATGGCTTCGGCGACCTGGGGGTTGGCGATCCGGTAATAGCGGTGTCGCCCCTGGCGGGCCATGGTCAGGAATTTGCCCTCGACCAGCTTGGCCAGATGGCTGCTCGCGGTTTGAGGCGACACCCCGGCGACATAGGCAAGCTCGGTCGCCGTACGCGCCATGCCGTCCATGAGGGAGAGCAGGATGTTGGCCCGCGCCGGATCCCCGATCAAGGCGCCGGCCTCGGCGATATACGGTCCTTCCGACATACTTCGATTGTAAGCGAAGCGTTTTTGCTCGACAAGGGGCTATTGGAAAACGATTCTGACTACCCGAAAACACAGGTGCGGATAGAAGGAAATTCCTACTATGTCTTTGAATGAATGGCTTGGCTTTGTTGTTATTTGGACAATTGTTGGCCTGCCGATTGGGCCAAACGCCGTATGTTGCGTGGCCGTTTCCGTCGCGCACGGGCCGCTTCGCGGTTTCTGGGTGGCTCTTGGGATTACCCTGGCGAGTGTGACCCACGCCTTGATCGCGGCCTTTGGCTTCGGCGCGCTGCTGCTCGCTTACAGCGAGATATTCTACATTATGAAGTGGCTCGGCGTGGTTTATCTACTATGGATGGGAGTGCTTCTCTGGCGCGCGCCAGTGCGGGAATTACAGTCCGGCCGCCGGATACCGGCGGGACGCTGGCAGATGCTGCGGCGCGGATTTTTGGTTTCCATGAGCAATCCCAAGGCGGCCCTCATGTATCTGGCGGTTTTCACTCAGGCGATCGCGCCGGATCAGCCGTTAGTACCGCAACTCGCGATCCTCATGCCGACGGCGAGCGGGATTGTGCTGGCCATTTACAGCGCCTGGGCCATCTTGGGCGTGCCCTTGAGCAACCTTCTTACATCTGCGAGACGCTTGCGGTTATTCAATCGAACCGCTGCTGGATTCTATGCGTTCAGCGCCAGCGCCGCCGCCATGGCCCCGGCGCGATAAAGCTTGAAATCGGCGCTGACCGGCAAGCTTCGCATCGCGGGACGCTTTGTCATTGATCTTAGGAGGATTTCGCCGTTCAATTCACGATGACTACGCCTAGGCGGCGGATCGAAACAAAAAAAGCAGGAGGCAAATACCTATGACTATTCGAAAAATTTTAGTCCTGAGCGCCATCACCGGTGCCTTGCTGGCCTCCCCGGCGGCCCAGGCGGCCGATCCGGCATCGTGCAAGGAAGTGCGGTTCTCGGATGTGGGCTGGACCGATATCACGGCCACCACGGCGGCGACCTCGGTAATCCTCGAAGGTCTCGGTTACAGCCCCAAGGCCCAGATTCTCTCGGTGCCGGTAACCTATGCCAGCATGAAGAACGGCGATATCGACGTTTTCCTGGGTAACTGGATGCCGACCATGGAGGCCGATCTGGCGCCTTACCGCGACGACGGCTCGGTCGCGGTGCTCAAGAAACCTAACTTGGAGGGGGCGAAATACACCCTGGCGGTGGATAAGGCGACGGCGGCCGCCGGCCTGAAGAGCTTCGCCGATATCGCCAAGTTCAAGGACAAATTGGACGGCAAGATCTACGGCATCGAGCCGGGCAACGACGGCAACCGCCTGATCCAGCAGATGATCGACGACGATGCCTTCGGCCTGAAGGGCTTCGAGGTCGTGGAATCCTCGGAGCAAGGCATGTTGGCCCAGGTTGCCCGCTCCATACGTGGCAAGGATCATGTGGTGTTCCTGGGTTGGGAACCTCATCCCATGAACGCCAACTTCGATCTGGCCTATCTGACCGGCGGCGACGATTGGTTCGGACCCAATCTGGGCGGCGCCTCGGTCTTCACCAATACCCGCAAGGGCTATAGCGCCGATTGTCCGAACGTCGGCAAGCTGCTGGCCAATCAGGTCTTCACCCTGGCCATGGAAAACGAAATCATGGGGGCGATCCTGAACGACGGCGAGGAGCCGGACGACGCGGCCACGGCCTGGCTGAAGAAGAACTCCGGCGTTTTGAACACCTGGCTGGCCGGGGTCACGACCCTGGACGGCAAGAACGGCCTGGCGGCCGCCAAGTCGCACCTGGGCCTCTGAGTAACAGCGATATGAACGCGGCCGGAACCTGCCGGGGCCGGCCGCGTTCTCCTATTCCGGGGGCGTCATGGAGTGGCTGACCGACAATAAGATCCCGCTGGGTAAGTGGATTCGTGGCCTCGTTGATTTACTGAACGATCACGCGGCCTGGGTTTTCGATCTGATCGCCGATGTATTGAGCTTTCTGATCGAAGGCTTGATCGATGTCCTGCAATGGTTCCCGCCACTCATCGTCGTGGCCGCGATCGCGGCCTTGGCTTACGGCCTGCACCGCTCCTGGAAGATGGCCCTGGGCATGGCCGCGGCTCTGCTGCTGATTATCAATCTCGGTTATTGGGACGAAACCATCGAGACCTTGTCTCTGGTCGTGTTCTCGACCGCGGTGTGCATGGCGGTCGGGGTGCCGGTGGGTATCGCCGCCGCGCACCGGCCCTGGCTGTACACGGGTCTGCGCCCGGTCTTGGACTTGATGCAAACGATCCCAACCTTCGTCTATCTGATTCCGACCTTGATACTTTTTGGCCTGGGTGTGGTGCCGGGTTTGATCTCGACCGTGATCTTCGCCATACCCGCGCCTATCCGCCTCACTCATCTGGGCGTTTCCTCGGTGCCCAAGCCTCTGATCGAGGCCGGCGAGTCCTTCGGCGCCACCAAGAGCCAGTTACTCTGGAAGGTTGAGTTGCCCCACGCCACGCCGACCATCATGGCCGGCCTGACCCAGTGCATCATGCTGTCCCTGTCCATGGTCGTGATCGCCGCCCTGGTCGGCGCCGACGGCCTGGGCAAGCCGGTGGTGCGGGCCTTGAACACGGTTAACATC
Organism: Kiloniellaceae bacterium; assembly: GCA_021776135.1. Classification (GTDB taxonomy): domain Bacteria; phylum Pseudomonadota; class Alphaproteobacteria; order Kiloniellales; family J153; genus JAJFGN01. The sequence goes on along the minus strand of JAJFGL010000036.1, from coordinate 207,426 downwards.
GCCAAGGGCTTCGAGGCCGGCCTCGCCATCGTCATCGTCGCCATCCTGCTCGATCGTATCTGCAAGCGCAGCGACCCCAAGAGCGAGGGGTCTTGAGCCATGGCCGCCGTTGAGTTCCGCGATGTCGATGTCATCTTCGGCAAGGAACCCGCGCGCGCCTTGGAGATGCTTGACCAAGGCGGCGGCCGCGATGCGATTTTGGCCGAGACCGGACATGTGGTTGGCGTCGCCGGGGCCTCGATTTCCATCGAGGAGGGCGAGGTCTGCGTCCTCATGGGCCTGTCCGGTTCCGGCAAGTCCACGTTGTTGCGCTGTGTCAATGGATTGAACCAAGTCAGCCGGGGGCAGGTTCTGGTTAAGGACGGCGAGGTGGCCATCGATGTCGCCTCCTGCGATGCCGCGACCCTGCGCCGCCTGCGCATGAACCGCATCGCCATGGTGTTTCAGCAGTTCGCCCTGCTGCCCTGGCGCACGGTGGCGGAGAACGTCGGCTTCGGCTTGGAATTGCGCGGCATGTCCAAGGCGGAGCGCACGCGCATTGTCGAGGAAAAATTGAAACTCGTCAGCCTGGACCAGTGGAAGGACAAGTACGCGCACGAGTTGTCGGGCGGTATGCAGCAGCGTGTGGGACTGGCGCGCGCCTTCGCCACCGACGCCGATATCCTGCTTATGGACGAACCGTTTTCGGCCCTCGATCCCCTGATCCGCAACCACTTGCAGGATGAGTTGCTGGATCTGCAACGCTCGCTGCGCAAGACCATAATATTCGTCAGCCACGATCTCGACGAAGCCTTGAAGATCGGCACCCACATTGCGATCATGGAGGGTGGCCGGATCGTGCAATACGGTGAGCCGGAGGAAATCGTGCTCAACCCGGCTAATGAATACGTGGCCGAGTTCGTCGCCCATATGAATCCCCTGAACGTGCTGCGCGGCGCCTCGCTCATGACCGCTCTCGACGATTTGAAACGCGATGGCGATGCCGTGCTTCTGGACCGCCATGGGCGCTTCCGGGTGACCCTCGACAGCGAAGGCGCGCCCCAAGGGGTGACCCTTGACGGCCGGGCCGGAAAGATAATGACCTTCGATCCCGACGCCGACGCGCAAGCTCTCGACAACCTGGCCATCGTCGGCGCCGCCCTCATCGTCGGGCCGGTGGATATGTCCATGCACGGCGCGATCCGCCTGCGCCAAGCCAGCGGCCACCCGGTCGCCCTGGTCGAGGAGGGTAAGCTGGTCGGGGTGTGCGGGGACGAGGAAATCTACCGGGGCATCTTGCGCCAGGCCAGCTTGGCCGAACAACCGCCTAGCCCAGCCTAAAAAACATCATGGCCATACGCGGCATCCTTTTCGACAAAGACGGCACCTTGCTCGACTACACGGCGACCTGGATACCGGCCAACCGGGCCGCCGCTCTGGCCGTGGCGCGCGGCGATCCGGACCTATGCGGGCACCTTCTGCGCGCCGGCGGTTACGATCCCGATACCAAGCAGATGACCGGCAACGCCTTGTTGGCGGCCGGCACCAATGTCGAGATCGCGAGCGCATGGTGCGCCCAAGTGCCGGACTGGAATCTCGACGAGTTGGTGGCGCTCATCGAGGGTATCTTTCTGGACCACGGGCGCCACGGCGCGGTGCCGGTGCCGGATTTGTCGCCAACCCTGACCCAGCTCAAGGCGCGCGGCCTGATCCTGGGCATCGCGACCAGCGATAGCGAGGCGGGGATCGAATCGACCTTGGGCCGTTTCGATGTCCTCGGGCATTTCGACTTTCTAGCCGGTTACGATAGCGGCCACGGCGTCAAGCCGGGACCGGGCATGGTTCATGGCTTTGCCGGGGAATCCGGCCTTCCTGTCGCTGAGATCGCGGTGGTCGGTGACAATATTCACGACCTGGAAATGGGCCGGGCGGCGGGCGTGGGCCTGGCCATCGGGGTGCTGACCGGAACCGGGTCGCGAAGCGACTTGTCGGCCCTGGCCGATCATGTCTTCGACAGTATCGCCGATCTTGAGAGTGTTTTGGGTTAGGCGGATCGATAGCGGTGAATGCCGTCGGCCCCTAGATCGCGCGCCACCTGTCCCCGGGTACGCAGCAGGTGCAGATGCGCCAAGACCTCACCGACGGCGAAGCCGGTCTGGTGATGATCGAGTTTGCGGCGGAACAAGGCCGGCGCCACTTCCATGGCGGTCATGGGCTCTCCGAGGGCGGCCAGCAGGTCGCCCAGGCGGGTTTCGTGATGGGCCGCGAGATCGTCAAGCCGAGTGTGCAGGCCGTGAAAGGGCCGGTCGTGGGAGGGCAGGACCAGGGTGCCGGCGGGCAGGGCCTTGAAGATTTCCAGGGAGTCCAGAAAATCGCTCAGGGGTTCGGCCTCCGGCTCGTTGGCCCAGACCCCGACATTGGGCGAAATGCGCGGCAGGATTTGATCGCCGGAAATCAGCAGGCCCAACTCAGCGCAATAGAGGGTCGCATGTTCCGGCGCGTGGCCGCGCCCGACCATGATCCGCCAGCCGCGCCCGCCGATATCCAAGATATCGTCATGGCGCAGGCGCCTGAATTCGGCGGGGATGGGATCGATGCGGCCGGCGTAGGCATTGCCCCGCGCCGCGACCGCGCCCAAGAAATCCTCGCCACAGCCCGCGGCCCGGTAAAACGCGATCTGCTTGGAAGCGAGACTCGCCGGGCTATCGAGCGCGGTCATGCGCCCGGTCAGCCACTCCGCCTGGGTCATGAGCAGCGGCACGCCCCAGCGTTCGCACAGCCAGCCCGCCAGGCCCAGGTGATCCGGGTGGTAGTGAGTGGCGATCACCCGCCGGACCGGGCCTTTGAAGGCGGGATCGCGGAACACGGCCTCCCAGGCAGCGCGGGTTTCGGCCGTCGCCAGGCCGCAATCGACCAGGGTGCAGCCGTCGTCCTCATCGAGAATCCAAAGGTTGATGTGGTCGAGGGCGAAGGGCAGGGGCATACGCAGCCAATGCACGCCCTCGGCCAGGGTCTCGAGCCTGCCCGGCTCCGGCATCCCGGCCGGATGATAGGCGACCGTGTTTATACTTCCCTTGGACACCTCGATTGCTCCCGGTTTATTCGGCCAGGGGGTAATGGCACGGGTTTCCGGCCATCGCAATGCGCTTGAGAAGACGCGGCGCGCCTCGTTATGCTGCAATCGGCTTGGCGAAGATCGGAGAAGAAAATGACGAATGCGGCTGAAGTTGCGGATCACGTCTCTATGTTTCCCCTCGGGGAGGATAACACCCCCTACCGCAAGCTGTCGGACAGTGGCGTGGAAACCGATAGCTTCCATGGTCAGACCATCCTGAAGGTCGCGCCGGAGGCCCTGCGCGCCCTGGCGGAGCAAGCCTTCGCCGACATCAATCACCTGCTGCGGCCCGGTCACTTGAGCCAGTTGCGCAAGATCCTGGACGATCCCGAGGCTTCGCCCCAGGACCGTTTCGTTGCCTTCGAGCTGTTGAAGAACGCCAACATCTCGGCCGGCGGCATCTTGCCCATGTGCCAGGATACCGGCACCGCGATCGTCATGGCCAAGAAGGGCCGCCGGGTCTGGACCGAGGGCGGCGACGAAGCCGCCCTGAGCGGCGGCGTGCGCGACGCTTATATGAACAAGAACCTGCGTTACAGCCAGCAAATCCCCATGTCCGCCTTTGAAGGCGCCAATAGCGGCAACAACCTGCCGGCCCAGATCGAGATTTATTCCGAGGGCGAGGACGCCTACAAGTTTCTGTTCCTGGCCAAGGGCGGCGGCTCGGCCAACAAGACTTTCCTGTATCAGGGCACGCCCGCGCTTTTGAACAAGGAAAAGATGATGCCGTTTCTGGACGAGAAAATCCGCTCCCTCGGCACCGCCGCTTGCCCGCCTTATCACCTGGCGGTGGTCATCGGCGGGACCAGCGCCGAGATGACCCTGAAGACGGTAAAGCTGGCGTCCTGCCGCTACCTCGACAGCCTGCCCACCCAGGGCACGGGCCAGCCCCACGCCATACGCGATTTGGAGATGGAGGCGGCGATTTTCGAGATGACACAGAATATGGGCATCGGGGCGCAGTTCGGCGGTAAGTATTTCTGCCACGACGTGCGCGTTATCTGCCTGCCGCGCCACGGCGCCAGCCTGCCGATTGGAATCGGCGTTTCCTGCTCCGCCGACCGCCAGGCCCTGGGCAAAATCACCGCCGAAGGGGTGTTCCTGGAAGCCCTGGAAACCGATCCGGCCAAGTATCTGCCCGATGTCGATCAGGATTCCCTGGTCGATGCGCCGGTTAAGATCGACCTGCGCCAGCCCATGGCGGCGACCTTGGCGGAGCTGACCAAGCACCCGGTCGGCACCCGTTTATCGCTCAGAGGTTCCTTGACCGTCGCGCGCGACATGGCTCACGCCAAGGTGCTTTCGGTCATGGAATCGGGTCAGCCCTTGCCCGATTACTTCCGCGATTTTCCGATCTACTACGCCGGTCCGGCCAAGACCCCGGAAGGCTATGCCACCGGTTCCTTCGGGCCGACGACCTCGGGGCGCATGGATAGCTACATGGATGCGCTGCAATCCGCCGGCGGTTCCATGATCAGCCTGGGGAAGGGCAATCGCAGCCCGCAAGTCCGGGTGGCCTGCAAGAAACACGGCGGTTTTTATCTGGCCTCCGTCGGCGGGCCGGGCGCGCGTCTGGCGCAGGATTGCATCAAGAAGGTCGAGACCGTTGCCTACCCGGAATTCGGTATGGAAGCGATCTGGCGCATCGAGATCGAAAACTTCCCCGCCTTCATTGCCATCGACGACAAGGGCAACGATTTTTTCGCCAAATTCAATATCGGGTGATGGGAGTTTCGCCGTGAAGATCAGCAGCAGTTTCGATGGCGGCAACATCGCATGTCTTGCCTGCGAAGATTCCACCGATATCCGGCTTGAAATCCAAAAGGACAACGGTGCCGAGTACTATCAGTGGTTTTATTTTCGCCTAACCGGCGCGGCGGGGCAGGCTTGTGAGTTAAAGCTGACCAACGCTGGCGCTTCGTCCTATGCGGATGGCTGGCGCGACTATCGGGCGGTAGCCTCGGTAGATCGCGAGACCTGGTTCCGGGTCGAAACCGACTATGACGGTAAGACGCTCACGATCCACCACACTCCGGCGGCGGATTCGATCTACTTCGCGTATTTCGCTCCCTATTCCATGGAACGCCACGCGGACTTGATCGCGGACGCGCAGGGGTCCGCGCGCGTGCGCTTGAGCGTGCTGGGTTCGACCCTCGACGGACAGGACATGGACCTTCTGCGGATCGGCGACGACGACGCGGGGAAAAAGACGTGCTGGATTATCGCCCGGCAACACTGCGGGGAAACCATGGCCGAGTGGTGGATGGAGGGATTCCTCGCCCGCTTGCTGGACGAAGACGATCCTGTATCTCGCGAACTGCTCGGCAAGGCGGTCTTTTATGTTGTTCCGAACATGAACCCGGACGGCAGCCGGCGTGGCCACCTGCGCGGCAACGCCATAGGCACCGATCTCAACCGGCAATGGCTGGATCCGAGCCTGGATAAAAGCCCTGAAGTGTTTCTAGTGCGGAACAAGATGCGCGAAACCGGTGTCGATTTCTGCCTCGACGTGCACGGCGACGAGGTCCGGCACTTCAATTTCCTGATCGGTCCCGGAGGTATTCCGAGTTGGAGCGATCGTCTGGGCGATCTTCTACAAGGCTACAAGAATGCTCTCAAGCAGGTCAGCCCGGATTTCCAGATCGAGCGCGGCGATTGGAGTCCGGCTCCCGGCAAGGCCAACACCAGGATGTGCGGCAAGTACATCGCCGAGTCTTTCGGGTGCCTCTCCATGACCTTGGAAATGCCATTCAACGATACCTTGGAAACGCCGCACGCGGCCGAAGGCTGGTCGCCGGAACGCAGCCGTAAGCTCGGCGGCGCTAACTTGGACGCGCTCTATGCGATCATAGACCGCCTGCGTTGAATGAGGGCCGTTAAGAACCTTGGACGTGATCTCCCCGCACGGCTGAATCGGGGCTGGGCTCCATGGCCGCCGGAGCTTCTATCCGGACCGGAACTTCAACCCGGCCGGCCTTCTCGAAGGTGAGCAGCAGCGTAAAGACCTTGCCCTCGCGCAGCGGCGCCTTGAGCCCCATGAGCATGATATGCAGCCCGCCTGGCCGCAAGACGGCGGGTTCGCCGGGGGCGACTTCCAGAGCCTCGACCCGGCGCATTTTCATGAGCCCGTCTTTCATGAGGTTGGTGTGTAGCTGCGTCACCTTGGCGGCCGGCGTGGCGACCGCAAGCAGCCGGTCAACCTCATCGCCGTTATTGACGATAGTCAAATAGGCTGCGCCTGCCTTGGCCGTGCCGATCGAGGCGCGTGCCCAAGCTTGCTGCAAGGTCAAATCTCCGGCAGTGACTTCGTCCGCCAGGACCGGCCCGCAAACCACGGCGGCCAGAAAGAACGCGGTGGCGATTATCTGTCGTTTCATGTTCGTCTCTTAGGTCAACTGGTTGTTCGATTCAAAAACGCGGCGATCTTCGTGGCCATGTCTTGCGGGTCGGCGGGATAAGAGAACAAGCTTAGAAACTCGCCGTCGCGGCCCATGAGGTAAATGAACACCGTGTGATCCATCAGGTAGGCCTCGGGATCGTTATCGCCGTCTTCGACCCTGGCGAAATAGGCTTTGTAGGACTTGGCGATGGCGGTTGTCTGTTCGGGCGATCCGCTGAGGCCGAGAATATCCGGGTGAAAAGCGGCGGTGTATTCGGCCAGAACCTCCGGCGTGTCGCGGGCCGGATCGACGGTGATGAAGAGGGCTTGGACGGCGGCCGCATTGTCACCTAAAGCATCCAGGGTCAACGCCACGCTGTTCAAGGTCGTCGGACATACGTCCGGACAGAAAGTGTAACCGAAAAAAATCAGGCGAAACTTGCCATCGAAGCTCCGCTCCGTGACGCTTTCGCCGGTGTGGGCGGTCATTTCGAAGGGCCCGCCGATCTTCACCGGCGCCTGAGTGGATGCCTCTTCGCCTCCGCCCGGCATGGGGGTCAGATGCCACGCGGCGACGGCGGCCACGGCGACCGCGGCGGCGGCTATGGCAATGAGAGAGTAACGGCGCATGCGCATTTCTATATTAGCTGGCGCTCAAATTAGTCAAGGAAGGCTTGGGGGAAAAGCGTGATTCCATGGCGGCCAAGAGGGCGCTGGGCAGCCATGCGCGAAACGGAGTGGCCCAAGCCCTGTTTGCGCCTTATTCTGCGTTAAAGGAGAATATTCAGTGAGGCAACTGCACGGTCCCGCGTGGATTGGCGAGGTCGCGCGCGCCGGCGGCCCGGCGCTGATCGTGCTGTTTACCCTGGATACACTGGCGCGCGCGATTCTCGTGACCGTCTTGCCGCTACAGGCCTATGACCTGCTCGGCGACATTCAGAAGGTCAGCATCCTCTATCTCGCCGCCAGCCTCGCCGGCTTGGCGGGCAGCCTCGCCGTGCCATGGCTGGTCCGCACCGTTCAGCGCCGCTGGACTCTCACCCTGGGCGCCCTGTGTTTCGTCGGCGCCGCGCCCTTGCTGGCGTATCACAGCGTGGCGACCCTGATCCCCGGCATCGCGCTTCATATGTTCGGGTCCACCTGCGCGTCGATTTGCCTCAATCTCTATGTGCTCGACCACGTTCCGCGCCAGGCCTTCACCCGTTTCGAACCGATGCGGATGTTGTTTTCCGGGGCCGGTTGGCTGATTGGGCCGGTGCTTGGCATTTACCTGGAAACCCGGGTCGCCGGCTGGTTGCCCTATGCCGCGAGCGGTGTCTCTGCTTTGGCATTACTTGGCTATTTCTGGTTTCTGCGGGCGACGGAAAGCCCGGCGGTGCCCAAGGGCAAGGCGCCGCCGGCGAATCCCTTCCTCTTCGTCCGGCGTTATTTTTCCCAACCGCGCCTTGTGCTGGCCTGGATTCTCGCCACCGCAAGGGCCGGTTGGTGGGGCATGTTTTATATGTACGCGCCGATCTATGCGGTCATCACGGGTCTCGGCGCGGAAGCCGGGGGCCTGATTTCCTCGTCCGGTTCGGCGTTTTTGTTCGTGGTGACCTTCTGGGGTTGGCTTGGCCGCCGTTTCGGTCTGCGCTGGTTATTGGCGGTGGGATTCGCGGTGACGGCGGTCCTTACCGCGGCGGTCGGCTTGACGGCATCCATACCCTGGCTGGGCGCCGGTCTGCTGATCGCCGCCGCCGGCGGGGCGAGCATGGTCGACGGCGCCGGCAATGTTCCCTTCATGCGCTCCGTGCGGTCGTGGGAGCGGGCCGAGATGACCACCGTGTATTCGACCTACCGGGATGCCGCGCGGCTTTCCATGCCGGCCTTGTATGCGCTGCTTCTTCAGGTTTTCGCCCTGCCGGCGGTGTTTTCGGCCAGCGCCGGCATCATGTTGGGGGGCGCCTGGCTGTCGCGCCAAGTGCCTAAGCGCCTGGGCCAGGAGACCCGCGCCCAGGCGCATATACCCGCGCCGGGGCGCTAAAATATGTCGGGGGACGGCGCTGGACCGCAAACGGGACTAGGTGCGGAGGCCCCAAATCATGCGGGCGCGCCGGCTTTGGCCCGTTGGCCGGGCGTGCTCGGCTTGCTGGTGACGGTCGCCCTATGGGGATCGACAGTGCCCGCGATCGCGGTTCTGAGTCAGCGTTGGGATCCCTACTTTCTGGCCATGATCCGATATATCGCGGCCTTGCCGCTGTTCTGGTTGCTGCTGCGCGTTCTCGAACCGGCCGGCGCATCGTTCCAAGCAGCCATCGCGCCCTGGCGCTTGCTGGCGTTGGGAACGGCCATGGCTTGCTTCGCGACCCTCTATACCTTGGGGATTGCCCATAGCCACCCGGTCACGGCGGTGGTCTTCGCGGCCTCCATGCCGGTGATCGCCAACCTGGTCGTGCTCGTGGTTCAAGGCGTTCTACCCAACCGGAGGTTGCTGGCCGGGCTTGCCATGGTCGTGCCGGGGGCCGCCCTGGCCATGGCCGGCCCGGGCAAGATGGATGGCACTTTGCAATGGGGCGGGGGCGAGCCCTTGATCGTCCTCGCCATGATTTGCTGGTCTTGGTACTCCCTCATGGCGCAGCGCTGGATGGGCGGGACTTCGGCCCTGCGCATCACCGCGCGAACCGCGAATGTAGCCACTCTGGTCTTGATCGCCTTCTATGGCTTGGCCGCCGCCGGCGGGCAGACGTACGGCGCTTGGCACGCCATCGGCGGCCTGGACCTAACGCTCATGGCGCTGCTGTCTTACGGCGTTATCGTGACCGCGGTCATCTTGTGGAACAACGGCGTGGCGCGCCTGGGTTTGCCCATGGCCAGCCTGTATCTCAACCTGGTGCCGGCGGTTACGCTCGCGATCCTCATGGCCATGGGTATCCCACCGAGCCTCAGTCAAGTTTCGGGCGCCGTGTTGGTGGTTGCGGGCATATTGATCGCCCAGCTTTGGAATCGCCGGCGCAAGTGACTATCCTGGGTGGAGTTTCCAAGGCATTCTTGGCTTGGGTAAGGAGTCGGCCGGTATGAAACAGGGCGATAAGCTCGCGGTACGGATTTGGAAGGGCGGCGCGGACGGCGGTTATACCGAGTTCGAGGCGCCTCTGCGCGCCAATCAAACCGTGCTCGATGTGGTGACCTGGATTCAACGCAACCGCGATCCGGGGCTGGCCTACCGCTTCGCCTGCCGGGTCGGGATGTGCGGGTCCTGCGCCATGACCGTCAATGGCAAGCCCCGTTGGACCTGCCGCACCCATGTCTCCAAGGTGACCCAAGACAGCCGCCTGACTATCGGGCCGCTGCGCAACCTGCCAATCGTCAAGGATCTGGTGTGCGACATGACGGTCTTTTTCGACAAATGGCAAAATGCGCGCGGGCGCTTCCAAGGCCGGGCGACACGTTATGACGATATCGAGCGGATCGCGCCCGATACCCCGGCGCGCAAGGCCGCCGATGCCGGTATCGAGTGTATCAACTGCGCGGTGTGCTACGCGGCCTGCGACGTGGTGGCCTGGAAGCCGGACTACCTGGGGCCGGCGGCGCTCAACCGGGCTTGGACCTTGCAGAACGATATCCGCGATACGGCCCAGGCCGAACGTCTTGCCGCTGTCGCCGGGGACGCCGGTTGCCATTCCTGTCACAGCCAGCAGGGCTGCACCGCCCACTGCCCCAAGTCGCTTAATCCAACCGCCGCCATCGCCGGGTTGAAGCGGTCCGTCTTTCAGGCGGTCCTACGAGGGGAAGTATAAACTTGAGTCCGGCCCAACTATATGTGGCGCAGCGCCTGAGCGCGGCGGTGCTGGCGCCCTTGGTTCTGATCCATTTGGGCTTGATCGTTTACGCGATTCAAGACGGGCTTTCGGCGGCCGAGATTTTGTCGCGTACCCGGGGCAACCTGACCTGGGCGGTGTTTTATAGTATCTTCGTCATCGCGGCCGCGATTCACGGCGCCATCGGACTGCGCGCGATAGTCTCCGAAAGCCTGGCCTGGTCCAGGGCGTGGCTGAATACCGCCATGTATGGCGCCGCGGTTTTCTTGAGCGCGCTCGGCATGCGGGCGGTCGCGGCGGTGGTTCTATGATCCGGCCCCACCGGAATCATCCCCTGTGGTGGGCCTTCGCGCTGCATCGCCTGTCGGGCCTCGCCCTGGCGGTGTTTCTGCCCCTGCATTTCCTGGTTTTGGGAACCGTCCTGAACGGCGAAGCGGCCCTGGATGGGATCTTGGCCTGGACCGATTCCGGCCTGGTGAAATTGGCCGAGATGGGTTTGGTGTTTTTCCTGGCGCTCCATATGCTCGGCGGGCTGCGTCTGCTGGCGCTGGAATTCCTGCCATGGCGGGACTGGCAGGCGAGCCTGGCCGCCGTGGCGGGAAGCCTGGCTTTGGTCGTGTCTTTCGCGTTTCTTTTCAACGCTATATAATCCAATGTTCAAGCAACACGACACCGATATTCTGATCCTGGGATCCGGCGGCGCGGGGCTGTTCGCGGCGCTTCATGCCTGCCAGACCGATCCGGACTTGAAGGTCACCCTGGCGGTCAAGGGTCTGATCGGCAAGTCCGGCTGCACGCGCATGGTGCAGGGCGGCTACAACGTGGCGCTTTTGCCCGGCGATTCGCTTGAGCGCCATTTCATGGACACCATCGTCGGCGGCAAGTGGCTGCCCAATCAGGACCTGGCCTGGCGCCTGTGCCAGACGGCGGTCGAGAGGGTCCGCGAATTGGAGAACGAGATCGGGTGCTTCTTCGACCGCAAGGCCGACGGTACCCTGCACGGCAAGGCCTTCGCCGGGCAAAGCTTCGACCGCACGGTTCACAAGGGCGATCTGACCGGGATCGAGATCGTCAACCGCCTGATGGAACAGGTCTGGGCCCGCCCGGTCGAGCGTCTGGAGGAGCATCGGGCCCTGGCCCTGATTCCAACCGCCGACGGCGCCGCCCTGGCCGGGGTGCTGCTGGTCGATATGCGTGGCGGCGGGTTCCTGTTCGTGCGCGCCAAGGCGGTCCTGCTGGGAACCGGGGGCGGGCCGACCATGTACCGCTATCACACGCCCTCCGGCGACAAGTCCATGGACGGGCTCGCCATGGCCCTGCGCCTGGGCCTGCCCTTACGCGATATGGAGATGGTTCAGTTTCATCCCACCGGCCTGCTGGCCGGGCCCGAAACCCGCATGACCGGCACGGTGCTGGAAGAGGGCTTGCGCGGGGCGGGCGGTTATCTTCTGACCGGGGAACAACGCCGCTTCATGCTCGACTACGACCCCCAGGGCGAGCGCGCGACCCGCGACGTTGTCAGCCGGGCCATGGCCGCCGAGATACGCAAGGGCGGCACGACCGAACACGGCGGCCTTTATATACAGATGCATCACCTAGGCCCGGACAAGGTGCGCAAGGCCTTCAAGGGCATGGTCGAACGCTGCGCCGACAGCGGTTTCGACCTGGCGGGCGGGCTGGTCGAGGTGGTTCCCACGGCCCACTACTTCATGGGCGGCCTGATCTGCGACACCGATACCCGAACCGGACTGCCGGGCCTGTTCGTCGCCGGGGAGGATGCCGGCGGCGTCCACGGGGCCAATCGTCTGGGCGGCAACGGGGTCGCCAATTCCACCGTCTTCGGCGGAATCGCCGGGGAAGTCATGGCCAAGCAAGTCAAGGGCGAGGCGCACCGGGATCCGGACAAAGCCTTGATCCACGCCGAGATCGAGCGCGCCCGCCAGCCCTTCGATAAACCCCTGGGCGATCTCAATGGCTTGCGCGAGCGCCTCTTGGACATCATGTGGGACGATGTCGGCGTTTTGCGCACGGCGGCGGGTCTGAAGCGCGGCCTTGAGCGCCTAACCGAATTGGAGGCCGAACTTCTGCAAAGCGGCCTTGCCGATCAGGACCAAGTGTTTAACCTGACATGGCACGACTGGCTCAATCTACGCAGCCTGGTCGAGGTAAGCGGGGCCATCGCCCGCGCGGCCATTGCGCGGGAGAATTCGCGCGGCGCCCACTTCCGCGAGGATTTCCCCGAGGCGGGGGACATGGAAGGCTCATGCTTCACCCAAGTCCGGCGCCGGGGAGAGACCATCGAGGTGACAGAAGTCCCGGTTGAGTTCACCATCGTGAAGCCGGGCGAGTCGCTCATCGACGGCGACGCGGGCGCCCCGCAAGCGCGCCCGGCCTGACGGAGGAAATCATGATCTCCACGCAAACTTTACAGAACGTGGCCGAAGAGCTCATGGCCAAGGCGGCGATTGAGATACCGGATGATTATCTGGCGGGCGTTAAGGGCATGGCCGAGACGGAGGAGGGCGATCTTTCCGCCTTCGTGCTGCGCGCCATGCTGGAGAATTACGAGGCCGCCAAGGAAGACCGGCGCGCCATGTGCGCCGATACCGGGGTGCCGCGCTGGTTCGTGAAGCTGGGAAACGAGGCGCGGATCGAGGGCGGCCCCGTGGCCCTGGAAGCGGCCCTGCGCCGGGCGACCGCCAGTGCGACCCACGAAATACCCCTGCGCCCCAACCGGGTCCATCCCCTGTGGCGCACGGACCACAACAACAACGTCGGCCTCAACGCGCCGGAGATCGACTACAGCTTCGAGCCGGAGGCCAACTGGATCGATCTCACCGCCGTACATAAGGGTGGTCTCTTCGGCACCGACTACCGCATGTTGTTTCCCGGCGACGGCATCGACGGCATCAAGCGCTTCTTACTGGATACCTTGATCGCCTTCGGCAAGCGCGGCCTGGCGTGCCAGCCGGCGATTGTCGGCATCGGGCTCGGCGGTTCCAAAGACACTTGCATGGTCTTGGGTAAGCAAGCGGCCTGTCTGCGCACCGTGGGGAATCGCAACCCCGACCCGCGCATCGCGGCCTTGGAGATGGAACTGAAAGACCTGGGCAACAGCATCGGCATGGGCGCCATGGGTTTCGTCGGCTCTTCCATGGTCATCGATTGCCACATTGAGGCCGGCTTTACCCATACCGGCGGCATGCCCATGAGCGTGCATGCCTTTTGCCTGTCGTCGCGCCGCGCCACCGCGCGTGTTCACGCCGATGGCGGGATTGACTACCGGACCGATCCAAAGTGGTTCACCCCTTACATGCGCCGGGAGACGGTTGAATGGCAGACAGATCCAGCAAGCGGCGCACGCTCCGCCTGAAAACGCCCATATCGGCCGAGGATATCGCGGATTTTCGGCTCGGCGATGTGGTGTACCTCGACGGCCTGATCTACACCGGGCGCGAAGGGGTCTATAAGCGTGTGGTCGACGAGGGCGCCGAACTGCCGGTCGATCCGGCCCAGGTGGGCAATGTCAATTTCCATTGCTCCCCCGCCGCCGCCGTGCGCGAGGACGGCAGTTATAACGTCGGCGCGGTAACCGCGACCGCGTCCTTCCGCTTCGCCAAGTGGCTTGACCGCTGGTTCGAGATATCGGGCTGCAAGGTCATCATCGGCAAGGGCGGCATGACCAGCGAAGCCTACCGTAAACACCTCGTGCCCCAGGGCGCGGTTTACCTGACCACGGTCGGCTACGGCACCGGCGCCTTGCTGGGCCGGGGCATCAAGCGCGTGGTGGCCGCGCATTGGCTGGAGGATCTTGGCATAGCCCAGGCCATGTGGGTCTTCGAAGTCGAAAACTTCGGCCCCTTCCTGGTCGAGAGCGACCTGCAAGGAAACAGCCTGTTCGAGCGCGCCAATGCCGAGGTCGCGAAGAACCTGGATGCGCTCTACGAAGGCTTGAAGCCGCCGGTCATGAGCCGCTACGGCGAAACCGATGATCGCAAGGACGAGTTGATATAATACTCATTGCCGAGAGCCTGCTGTCGGTCTTCGCGACAATACTTCTGGGTGTGGCCTTGCGGCGGTTCCTCTTGCCCGAGCGGGCGGTGTGGGAAGGCTTGGAGCGCCTGGCCTATTACGTCCTGCTGCCCGCCCTGCTTGTACACAGCCTGGCGAGCGCCGATCTGGCCTTCGCCACGGCCTGGCGTTTGGTTACGGCTGTCTTGTTGGCGATCCTGATCGCCGCCGCCGCCGCTTTCGCCCTGCGCCGGCCGCTCGGTCTTTCCGGCCCGGTCTTCGCCAGTTTGTTTCAAGGCGCGACCCGCATGAATGCCTATGTGATCCTGGGCCTCGCGGGCGGCCTGGCCGGTTCCGCTGGCTTGGCCCTGGTCTCTCTGGTCTTGGCCTTCATGACCGTACTGGTCAATTTCATGGCGGTAGCGGTTTTGATCCGCTACGGCGTGCGCGGCGGTTCAACGCAAGCGGAACCGGCGCATTTCCTGAAGTCCTTGGCGGGAAACCCCCTGATCCTGGCGGCGCTGATTGGGGTTCTATGGAATCTAAGCGGCGTTCCCATGCCGCGCCTGATCGGCGCGCCCTTGTCGTTCGTCGGCTCGGCGGCCATTGGCGTCGCCCTGCTTGCCGTCGGCGCGGCCCTGGAGCCGAGACGGGTATTCGCCGACCCCCGGATCGTGGCCCTAGCCTGCGGCCTCAAGCTGGTCCTGTTACCGGCGGCGTTTCTCGGCCTCGCGCACCTCTTCGCCCTCGACCGGCAAGCCATCCTGGCCGGCATGGTGTGTAGCGCCGTCCCAGTCTCCACGACCTCCTACATCATGTCCAAGCAGCTAGGCGGCGATGCCGAACTCATGGCCCGTATGCTCACCGCCATGACCCTGATCGCGATGGCGACCATGTTGCCGTGGCTGGCATTGGTTTCCTAGGAATGGCGGCAAGAGGCGCGAATCCATAGGGCCAAGGGGCCGCGATGCTTGTTATGGCCAGGGCCGCTGGGGCATATTGCGGGGGCGGAGTCACCGCGCGATTTCTTTTACATGGCAGGAGCAAGACAGCATGGCCGCGCCTGGTGAGCCCAAGGTCGAGACCTCGCCCAAGATCGCGGACGAGGTCAAGTACACCACCTGCTACATGTGCGCCTGCCGCTGCGGCATTAAGGTTCACCTGAAGGACGGCACGGTTCGCTATATCGAGGGTAACCGCGACCATCCGGTCAACAAGGGCGTGCTCTGCGCCAAGGGCTCGGCCGGGATCATGCAGCACTATTCCCCGGCGCGCCTGCGCAATCCCCTGAAACGGGTCGGCCCGCGCGGCTCCGGCGAGTTCAAGGAAATCGATTGGGAGGAGGCGCTCTCGACCGCCGCCGGATGGCTGGGCGAGGTCCGCGCGCGCGAGCCGCGCAAGCTCGCCTTCTTCACCGGGCGCGACCAGAGCCAAGCCTTGACCGGCTGGTGGGCGAGCCAGTTCGGCACCCCCAACCACGCCGCCCATGGCGGTTTTTGCTCGGTCAACATGGCCGCCGCCGGGCTTTACACCATCGGCGGATCGTTCTGGGAATTCGGTGAGCCGGATTGGAGCCGGACCCGCTATTTCCTCATGTTCGGGGTCGCCGAGGATCACGATTCCAATCCCATCAAGATCGGCTTGGGGAAGCTCAAGCAGCGCGGCGCGAAGTTCGTTTCTCTCAACCCGGTGCGCAGCGGCTATTCCGCCATCGCCGACGAATGGATCGGAATTCGCCCCGGCACCGACGGCTTGTTCGTCTTCGCCCTGATCCATGAGCTGCTGCACGCGGGCAAGATCGATCTGGATTACCTGGTGCGCTACACCAACGCCCCCTGGCTGGTCATCGACGATCCGGGCGCCGCCGAGGACGGCCTCTTCGCGCGCGGCGGCGACGGCAAGCCCCTGGCCTGGGACCGCGCGGCCGGGGCGCCCGTCAATGCCATGTTGCCCGATATTACGCCGGCCATGAGCGGTGAATACATTCTGCCAGATGGGCGCAAAGTTGTCCCCTCCATGAACCGCTTGGTCGAACGCTATTCCAATGCGGTCTTCGCGCCCGAGGCGGTGGCGGAACGGGTTGGAGTTCCGGCCGCGACCATCAAGCGGATCGCGGCGGAACTGGCCCAGGCCGCCTTCGAGGAAGAAATCGTTCTCGATATCCCCTGGACCGATTGGGCCGGGCGACGGCACGAGAAGACGATCGGCCGCCCGGTCGCCATGCACGCCATGCGCGGAATTTCCGCCCATTCCAACGGCTTTCACACCTGCCGGGCCATACACATCCTGCAACTCCTGCTGGGCAGTATCGATTGCCCCGGCGGCTTTCGCTACAAACCGCCGTTTCCCAAGCCGATTCCGCCGGGCCTGAAGCCCGCCGATCAGGCCGGGCCGGGCCAGCCTCTCGGCGGGCCGCCGCTGGGCTTTCCCACCGGGCCGGAAGACCTGCTGGTGGACGCCGACGGAACGCCCCGGCGCATCGACAAGGCGTTTTCCTGGGAGGCGCCGATCTCCAACCACGGCATGATGCACATGGTCATCGCCAATGCCGCCAAGCGCGATCCCTACGCTATCGAGGTTCTGTTCCTCTACATGGCCAACATGGGCTGGAACTCCGCCATGAGCGTGGCCAGCACCTTGAAGGCCCTGACCGAGACCGACCCGGAAACCGGGGACTACGTCATTCCCAAGATCATCTATTCCGATGCGTATTTTTCGGAGACGGTGCCCTATGCCGATTTGATTCTTCCCGATACCACTTATCTGGAACGCTGGGACTGTATTTCCCTGCTCGACCGGCCCATTAGCGAGGCCGAGGGGCCCGGCGACGCCATACGTCAGCCAGTGGTCGCGCCGGATCGCAATGTCCGGCCCTTCCAGGACGTTTTAATCGATCTCGGCGCGCGTATCGGCCTGCCCGGTTTCGTCAAGGAGGACGGCGGCGCGGCCTACCCCGGCGGCTATGCCGACTATATCGTGAATCACGAGCGCGCCCCCGGCGTCGGCTCCCTCGCCGGTTGGCGGGGCGCGGGCGGGGACTCTCACGGCCGTGGCGAGCCCAATCCGAAGCAACTGGAAAACTACATCGAAAACCAATGCTTCTGGCACATGAAGTTGCCGGAATCGCAACGCTACTTTCGCCACGCCAATAAGGAATACCTGGACTGGGCGGTTTCCTTCGGCCTTATCGGCCATGCCGATCAGATCGTCATGCAACTTTATAGCGAGCCCTTGCAGAAATTCCGCCTGGCGGCGCGTGGCCACGGCGAGCGCCAACCGCCGGAAAGCGACCGGGCGCGGGTGGAGACCTATTTCGATCCCCTCCCGATCTGGTATGCGCCCCTGGAAGACGCCGGGATCGAAACCGGGGCCTTTCCTCTGCACGCCCTGACCCAGCGGCCCATGGCCATGTATCATTCCTGGGGTTCCCAAAACGCCTGGCTGCGGCAGATTCACGGCGCCAACCGCCTGTACATGAATCGGGAAACCGCGACCCGTCTTGGCATCGGCGAAGACGATTGGGTCTGGGTGACCAGCAGTCACGGCAAGGTGCGGGGACAGGTCCGGCTCATGGACGGGGTTAATCCCAATACCGTGTGGACCTGGAACGCCATCGGCAAGCGCGCCGGGGCCTGGAACCTTGCCCCGGACTCGCCGGAAGCAACGAAAGGGTTTCTGCTCAATCATTTGATATCCGAACTCCTGCCCGAAGGCGGCGGCGGATACCGTTATTCCAACAGCGATCCGGTAACCGGGCAGGCGGCCTGGTACGACCTGAGGGTCAAGGTCGAGAAAGTTACCTCCGCCGAGGCGCGCGAGAGCGCACCGGTCCTGGCGGCCCTGGATCGTCTGCCGGGTTTGGAACCACCACCGGGCATTTTACGCTTTGGCGCGCAATTCAAGGGCAAGCCAGGGGGCGGCACATGACCAGCCTGCCGGATAAGCCGAGCGGTAAGAAACTGGGGCTGGTGATCGACCTGGATACCTGCGTCGGCTGTCACGCCTGCGCGGTTTCCTGCAAGGAATGGAACACTACCGGCTATATCGCGCCCCTGACCGACCGGAACCCTTACGGCGCCGAAGCGGACGGGGTTTGGCTCAACCGGGTTCATTCGTATGAAGTCAGACCCGGCACTGAAGGCTCCGGCGGCATGACGGTCAACTTTCCCCGTTCGTGCCTGCATTGCGAGGAACCGGCCTGCGTGACCGTTTGTCCGACCGGGGCGTCCTACAAGCGGGCCGAGGACGGTATTGTCCTGGTCAATCCCGATACCTGCATCGGCTGCAAGTTATGCTCCTGGGCCTGCCCCTACGGGGCGCGGGAATACGACGAAGATCACGGCGTGATGAAGAAATGCACCCTCTGCGTCGATCGCATTTATAACGAGAACCTGGCCCCCGAAGACCGCAAACCGGCATGTGTGCGGGCCTGCCCGACCGGGGCCCGGCATTTCGGCGATCTGGGCGATCCGGAAAGCGCCGTATCGGCCCTGGTGCGTGAACGCGGCGGCTACGATCTCATGCCCGGTCTCGGCTACCGCCCGGTGAATAAGTATCTGCCCCCGCGCGAACGACGCACGGGCACAGATAGCGGCCCGGAGGCCTTGGAGCCGCTCGACCCCGCGAACCCCGTGGCGGGGGACGGTGTGTTCCGCTGGCTCGACCGCGTGCTGTCGCGCTAGGAGGGCCGCGCGGATGCATCCCGCTTATTCCGTCTTGCTGTTCACGACCCTCACAGGCGCGGGATACGGCCTGATGATCCTGCTCTGCTTGTTCGGCGCGGCCGGACTGGTCCCCGCCGACCCCCTGCTGGGCTTGATCGGATTCGGCCTTTCCTTCGCCATGGTGACCGCCGGTTTGATGGCTTCGACTTTTCACCTGGGACACCCGGAACGGGCCTGGCGGGCGGTGACCCAGTGGCGCAGTTCCTGGCTGTCGCGCGAAGGGGTCATGGCCCTCATCACCTATGCACCGGCCGGACTCTTCGCCATGGGGTGGATTTTCCTGGGCGATACCGGCGGCGTCTGGGCGATGCTCGGCGTTGCCGCGGCGATTGGTGCGCTGGTCACGGTTTACTGCACGGGAATGATATATCAGTCCCTTAAAACTATACGCCAGTGGCACAATACCTGGGTCACGCCGATCTATATGCTGCTGGCATTGGCCACCGGCGCCCTCTGGTTCAATGCCCTGATTTTGGCCTTCGGCGAGGGGCGGAGCGGGTTCACCTGGCTAAGCATGGCCATGCTGGCGGCCGCCCTGACCGCGAAGCTCGGCTACTGGCGCGGCATCGATACCGCCAAGGCCCCGCGCAACCCTGGCCACGCCACCGGCCTGGGCCGCCTGGGCAAGGTTCGCCAATGGGAAACCGCGCATACTCAGGCCAACTACGTGCAGCGCGAAATGGGGTTCTGGATTGCCCGGAAACACGCCCGCAAGTTACGCCTTTACGCCGTACTCGCGGGCTTCGTCCTGCCCTTGAGTCTGTGCTTGATCGAAACCACTCTGACGGGCGGGGTAGGGGCCGCGGTCCTGGCGTTCCTGGCGGCGATCCTGGCCATGGCCGGGATGCTGATCGAACGCTGGCTGTTCTTCGCCGAGGCGCAACACGTCGTCTCGCTTTATTACGGCGCGGAAACGGCTTGATCTGTTAGAATGACCGCGAAGGAGGCAGTCACATGGACGGAAAACGCCAACTAACAGTCTCGGCCATACAGATTACCGCTGTTGACGGCGAGAAGGCGGCGGTCGTGGATAAGATGGCCGGCTGGCTCGATGTCGCCGGGGAGCGCGGGTCTGACCTGGCGGTCTTGCCGGAGTTGTGGACCGGGCTGGGCTTTAGCGAAACCGGCCTGCACGAAAAAATCGCCGAGCCGTTTCCGGGGCCGACCACCGAGATGCTGGCCGACAAGGCGCGCCGCTATGTCATGTTCGTCGCCGGGTCCATGTACGAGCGCGGCAGCGACGGCGCCTATTACAACTCGGTGCCCTTGATCTCCCCTCAGGGTGAGATCATCGGGATTTACCGCAAGACTCACTTGTTCGACGCCCCGAACCGCACCGATATCAAGGGCGGCATCCGGGAATCCGATGCGGTGTCGCCGGGCCGCAACCTGGATGTCTATGGCACCAATCTGGCGCGTATCGGCCTTTCCGTGTGCAGCGATCTGCGCTTTCCCGAGGTTTACCGGGAGATGGCCCTCAAGGGTGCGGAGATTCTGGTTTGCGCTTCTGCCTTCCTGAGCCCGCGTTTCGATCACTGGGAGTTCTTCTTGCGCGCCCGGGCGACCGAAAACCAGGCTTTCGTGGTCGCCTCCGGCCAATACGGCATCGAGCCGAAGTCGGGCATCGGTTTCGTCGGCCGCAGCATGATCGTCGATCCCTGGGGGGTGATCGTGGCCACCGCCTCCGATACCGAGGATTGCGTGACCGCCTTCATCGATCTCGATTTCATTCAGGAGGTCCGCGAACGCTATCCGCTCATGACTCAGCGGCGGCCGGAACTTTATAAAACTCTCGCCGCCGGCGGTTAGATAATTTTCTTCTGGTCCGGAAGGGTCCGCCTCCGCTAACCTTGAGATTAAGAAGTGCCCAAGGCACCTCGCAGGGAGGAGAACAGGACCATGACAACAAGCATCCAAGCGGCACGGCCGCCCATGCCTGCCCGTAAGCCCGAGCCGGTTTGCAACCGGCCTTTGCCCAAGGGTGTCCTCGCGGTTGGCCAAAGCCAGCCGGCGCCAAATGCGGCCCTATCGGATCGCGTGCCGGAGGGGACTTTGATCGTCGGCCGGGATATTCACGTTAAGGGAGAAATCGAAGATTGTCGCGCCCTGATCGTCGAAGGCCGAGTTGAAGCAACACTTAAAACAGATCGCCTAGAAGTCAGAAAAGGTGGAATTTTCGTCGGTTCTGCGGAAGCCGGACAAGCCATTGTCGCCGGAACCGTCGAGGGCAGCTTGACCGTGAGCGGGCTCTTGGAGGTAAGCGAGGGCGGGCAGGTGCGCGGCGATACCCGCTATGGCCGGATTTCCATCAAGACCGGCGGCGTTATCGCCGGAAGCGTCGAGGTGGCCGAAGATGCCGAACACGCAAGCCAGCCCCTCAGTTTAGCCGGCGCGGGCTCCTAAGCCGAAGGATTAAAATCCGCGGCGAAGCCACGGTGCAGCGCCAAGTATCCCGGCGCTAGAACCTCAATGCGTTCCTCGAGCAGCCGGTGCAGCGCCGGCAGGGCATGAAACGGAATGCCGGGGTAAACGTGGTGCGCGGTGTGAAATGGCATGTTCCACGCCAGAGCGCGCAGGGGCCAGAGGGTCAGGGTCGTGCGCGTGTTGCGGAACATGTCCGGCACCTCGGGGCATCCCATGTGCTCGCTGAGCAGGTAGAGGCGCAAGGCCGGCTGCCCGAGCAGGACCGGAACCACCCAGAATGTCAGTATGGCCGTGCTTTCATATGCCCCCGCCAGGAAGGCCATGGCGGCATAGAGTCCCAGAAACAGCCGCGCTTCGCTCAGGATGGCGGGGCGCTGATGTTGGGCGATGAAGGCTTCATCGATCCGGCCGGTGACATGGCGGACCAGCCCCACAAGCTGAGCCCGCCAGTAGAATACGCCGGTTGCGTGCAGCAAATAACGCCCAAGAGTCTGAGGTTTAGGGGTTAAGAGTTCCGGGTCGCGGGCCGCGTCCTGGGTGAAGCGGTGATGGGTGAAGTGAAAGGCGCGGAAATACTGGGGCGGCAGGAAGAGGATCAGGCCGCAGAGGAAAGCCACGGCATCGTTGAGCCAGCGGGACTTGAACGCGGTGCGGTGAATGGTCTCGTGCAGGGGCGCGAATAGCCCCACCAGAACAATGCCATGCCCCAGCCAGGCCGCGATAAGCCAGGGCCAGCTAGGGGCCCAGGCCACAAAGGCACCGGTACAGGCCAGGACGCCCAGATGCCCGGCCAAATGCCGAAGGCCCTTGAAGTCCGAACGGCGGCTGAGAGTTTTCAAGCCGCCTTCGGCGATGAAATCGGAAAAGTTCGTATCCATACCGCATTAAGACTCTAGAACTTGCGCATGATGGCGCAGGTGATCCTCCATGAAGGACTGTATGAAGTAGTAGCTGTGATCGTAGCCCGCTTGCATGCGTAATTCGATGGGCTGCCCGGCGGCCTCGCAGGCGGCGGCCAGGAGGTCCGGTTTCAATTGTTCGTCCAGGAATTGATCGGCGCTGCCTTGATCGATGAGCAGCTTGGCGGCGCTGGGCCGGGCACGGATCAATTCGCTGGCGTCGTGGCGGCGCCAGCTATCCCGGTCCGTGCCGAGATAGCCGGTGAAGGCCTTGATCCCCCAGGGACACTGGCACGGCGCGCCGATGGGCGCGAAGGCGGAGACCGAGCGGTAGGTGTCCGGGTTCTTCAGGTGGATGGTCAAGGCGCCGTGGCCGCCCATGGAATGACCGAAGATGCCTTGCCGGGCCATGTCGGCGGGAAAACGCGCCTCGATCACCGCCGGCAGGTCGCGGGTCATGTAGCTGTACATCTTGTAGTGCCGGTTCCAGGGTTCCTGGCTGGCGTCGAGATAGAACCCGGCCCCGGTGCCGAAATCCCAATCCTCGTCCTCGCCCGGCAGACCGGCGCCGCGCGGCGAGGTATCGGGCGCCACCAGCATGAGCCCGAGTTCCGCCGCCATGCGTTGGGCCCCGGCCTTGATAACGAAGGTCTCTTCACTGCAAGTCAGCCCGGCCAGGTACGTCACAACCGGCACCTTGGTCCCCTTCAGGGCCTGGGGCGGTTGATAAACCGAAAAGCGCATGGCCCCGGCGCAAGCAGGAGACTGGTGCCGGTAAAAACCCTGCAAGCCGCCGAAACAACGCTGCTCGCTTAATATCTCGATAGTGTTCGCCGGTGCCAAGCGCGCTCTCCTCTTCCTGAGCTTGCCGTTACCCAGGAAGAGTTTAGCACAAGGCTGCCCGAAGGGATCGTGCTCAGTTTGAAATCATTCGGCCGCGACCGCCGATGCGGCGGCGCTTGTCTTGGTTAGTTCCTTGCTCAGGAAGCGGGCCACCGCCTCCATCCCGGTCAAGGCGGCGCCGGCCTCATCCTCGGCCTGGGCGTTATAGTTAGTGTTGGTGTTGACGTCGTAGGTGTAGGTCCGGCCCGCCTCGTCGGCGATGAATTCTATGCCGGCGACCTCGATCTCGTTGGCGCGCAGAAAGCGGCCATAGCTGTCGAGGATCGGGTGCTTGAAATCGGGCAGCACGGTAAAGATGTTCCTGCTGGGCGTCCCGGCCGGGCAAGCCTCGCCTTCGATCGCGCAAGCATCCGCCGGGCACAATTCGAAGCCGCCGCTGGTATCGACCCGCACGGCGTAAAGAAATTCGCCGCCGACGAATTCGCAGCGGGTGATGAAGGGTTGCGGCGCGCGCAGGTATTCCTGAATCAGCCATAAACCGTCGATCGGCGCCTCGTCCACGGCTTCCTGGCTGTCCAGATAGTCCGCCATGGCATCGGAGCTTTGGAACAGGCGCACGCCCAGGCCCTTGCCGCCCCGGTTCGGTTTCAGAATGTAGGGGCCGGGGCCGAAATTCCTGGCGGCGGCCAGCACGTTGTCCCGCCCGGTCGCGGCCACGGTACGGGGCACCGCGATACCGGCGCGGCTTAGGGCGGCGTACTGGGCCAGCTTACTGACCTCGAGATACAGCGCCCGGCTGGAATTCACCACCCTGCGGCCATGGGCCTCAAGCCAGTTCAGCACGCCATGGGTCAATTCGGGCGCATATCGGTGCCCGCGTGTGTGGGACGACGCGCTCATGCGGTTATAAAACACGCCATCGGGCGGGGGCCGGTCGAAAGGCACGATGCCTTCGCCCAGAAACCATTCCTCATGGGGCAGGCCAAGGTTGGCGAAGGCCGCGCGAAGCGGCTCGACCCAAGCATCGTTCTCGTGCAGAACGTAGATCTGGCTCATTTATTTAACCCTATAATTGTGTTAAATACCATAATTACCGCTGCTACGGTGTTTAATTAATTATTTTGAACTCAAATTGCAAGAGAATAAGGCGCTGGGCAAATCATGACGGCCCGGAAGGTCTAGGGTAAGGTGCGTTCAAAAGGGAGCGGCTTGGCATGCAATTAATCGGCGCGGCGCTTGGCGTTTATCTGCTTCTGACCGGGGCGGTTTTCATCATGCAGCGCACGCTTCTCTATCCTGGCGCCAAGGACGCCCCGGACTTGGCGCTCTACAATGGGCTGGGGATCGGGGAAGTCACGACCCGGACCGGCGACGGTTTGACGCTGACCCACTGGTACCTGCCACCGGAAAAACCCGATGGCCCGGTGGTCGTGGTTTTTCACGGCAATGCCGGGCATCTGGGCGACCGGGTGCCGAAACTCAAACCCCTGATCGATGCCGGTTACGGCCTGCTGTTCGCCGGTTACCGGGGTTATAGCGGCAATCCGGGTAAAGCGACCGAGGACGGCTTAACGGCGGATTCTCTCGGTCTGCTGGATTGGCTGGCGGGGCAGGGAATCGGCTTGGAGCGGACGGTTCTCTATGGCGAATCCCTGGGCTCCGGGGTCGCGGTCAAGGCGGCGTTGGAGCGGCGGCCGGCGGCGGTGATTCTGGAATCGCCCTATACCTCGATCGCGGCGGTTTCGCAGTTGCACTATTGGTATCTGCCGGCCCGCTGGATGATCCTGGATAAATGGGATTCCCTGGCCCGCATCGCCCGTATTTCCACCCCCCTGCTGGTTCTTCACGGCGACAAGGACAGCGTCGTTCCTCTGCGTTTCGGGCAAAGCCTTTTCGATGCCGCGCGTGAGCCCAAGGAAATGATCGCGGTCGCCGGCGCCGGCCATGTCGAGCTGTTCGAGCATGGGCCGGTTGTCGAACGGGTTCTCGGCTTTATCCGCGAGCACATACGTTAGCGTTTTCCAGCGTGGTTAAGGAATTACCAACCTTTTCTTGACCAAATTCACCTGTAATCAGTCAAACGGGTGGGAACGGCATGAGCGGTATCGAAGAGCTGCAGCAACGAGTGATAGAGGCCGAAGAGCGTTTCGGTCTGGCCAGAGCGGAACGCGCGAAATACAGCGGCCGCCTCATGAAATTGATCGATACGATCGAAACCCGCCTAGGCGATCAGAAGGCCGAGATCGAACGTCAGTCGGCGGAGAGTGCCTCTCAGGCCGAAGAACTGGAAACCCTGCGCCTGGAAGCGGGTGACAACAAGCTGCTGCGCGGCACCATCCAGTCCCTGCTAAACGCCATAGAGCTGGGCAACGACATGGCCTTGAACGAAACCATGCAGGCCTTGGAAATCAAGATAAGCGCCCTGGTTGGCGATGCCGGCGCAGAAATGGCGGTGGAGACGAACGAAGCTGAAGCACCCGGTATAGAAGCCGCCGAGACGCCCGAGGAAGAAAGCGCCGCGCCGGAGATCGAGGCCGAAGCGCCGGAACCCGAAACCGCCGAAGCGCCCGAGGAAGAAAGCGCCGCAGCAGAGATCGAAGCCGAAGCGCCGGAACCCGAAATCGCCGAAGCGCCCGAGGAAGAAAGCGCCGCGCCGGAAATCGAAGCCGAAGCGCCGGAACCCGAGGCCACCCCAGAAACGTCCGAAGATCTCGCGGCGGAAGAAACGCCGGCCGAACTCGAAGAGGCGGCCGAACCGGAGGCTGTAGCCGAGACCGGGGAGACCGAGGTAATAGATATCCCCGCCGGCGATTCCGATATAACGATTATCGACGAAGAATTGGTGCTTGGCGCGGCTGATGACAGCGTGCCGCTCGAGGCCGATGCGATCGAGGAAAACCCAACGGCGGATGCCGTGGAAGAAGGCACGGATGCCGTTGAAGAAGGGCCGAATGCCGTGGAAAACAACCTCGTCGGCGAAGCCGAAGCGGGCCTTGAGGTTCCAGCGGCGGCCGAGGCCGGCGCGCCGGGGTCCGAGGCTTCCAGCCTGGAAGACATTATGCGGCGGGTCAGCAAATTGGTTGAGGAAGAGGGCGCTTTGGGGCCGCTTACCGACGGCGGCGTTCAAGCTGAAGTCAGCGCGCCGGAACCCGAGGCCGCCGAAGAGCAAAAATCCGCTTCCGGTTAATCCCGGCTTTTATTTATGAGTGCGCTCAGGGCTTCGGGCGTATCGACGTCCAGCAGGATGCCCGTGCCGGCGCTGTCTTCGTCCATGGCGACCTCGCACACCAGTTCCGGATATTCGCCCAACAAATAGCGCGCGCCGACGTCGCCGGCGATTTCCTGTATCTCGGGCGCGAAACGCGCGGCGAACAGAACCGGGTTGCCACGCTTGCCTTGCAGCGTCGGAACGCAGATCGCCCGTTCCTCCAAGGGATCGAAAGCGGCGATCAGGCGGTCGATAACACTTGGCGCGATACGCGGCATATCGCCCAGGCAAACCACCACGCCGTCGATGTCCGGGGGCAGGGCGCCCAGACCCCGGTGCAGGGACGTGCTGAGCCCGGCGGCATGGCCGGGATTCTTAACCGTTAAAATATCCAGTCCCGCCAAGATTTCCGCGACCTTATCGGCTTGGTGCCCGGTGACCACCACGACCGGCGACGCCTTGGACGCGAGCGCGCTGGCGACGGCGTGCGCCACCAGGGGGCGGCCTTCGACGGGGGCCAGCAACTTGTTGCGATCACCCATGCGGCGCGATTGACCGGCCGCCAGGACCAGGGCCGCGACCTTGAGCGGCGCGCGGGCCGCCGTGTGATCCGGCCTCTCGACCGCCGCGGCGCGGGGCAGGGGACGATGCGCGATTTCCTTCAGCAAGCCGCCCACGCCCAGGTCCATGATATCCTGGCCGGTAACGGGGATGTCCGCGATCGCGCGTTGCAATACCCAGTCGAAACCATTGAGCTTGGGCGAGCGCGCGCAGCCGGGCAGACCCAGCACCGGCGTCTCCTTGAGGGTCGCGAGCAAAATTAAGTTCCCCGGATCGACCGGCATGCCGAAATGTTCGATTCTACCGCCCGCTTCGACAATCCCGGCGGGCACCACGTCGCGCCGGTCGACGATGGCGGAGGCGCCGGAAACGATGACCAGCCCGCAGCCGCGTTCGACCAATTCGTTGATCGCGCGCGCCACCTCCGTATCGCTGTGTCCACAGCGGCTTTCCAATACGGGCGGGCAATCCAGCGCCGCGAGGCGGCCGTTAACGGCGGCCAGGGTCTTGTCGAGCAGCGAGTCTTTCATACCCGCCACGCGGGTCAGCACCAGGCCGGCTTGGCGCGGCCGCAAGGGCGCGATGCGCAGCAAGGGGCCCGACTCGCGCGCGTGCGTTACGCAAGCTTGCAACACCGCGTCCTGGACCGCGAAGGGAATTATTTTTACCGTCGCGGTCATTTGCCGGGCTTCCACCAAGGCATAGGGCGCCAAGGTGGCCAGGGTGACGGACTCGTCGATCCGGTTCAGCTTGTCCAAACCGGAACGGTCCACAAGTAAAACCCCGCGCCGCGTGGCGACGAGATTACTGCGCCCGGTAAAGGCCGTGCTCGGTGTTAGGTGGGTCTTGGTCTCCTCGCCAAGCAGAGCTTGCGCCACGGCGGCGGCGGCGGCGTCTTCGTGAACGTCGCCGTCTTGCAGCCGGGCGGTGACGATGCTTTTTAGCCCGGCGGCGCGCAGGGCCTCAATGTCCTTGGGTGAAAGAACATGGCCTTTCTTGAAGCGCTGGCCGCCGGCCTCGATAGAGTGAGCAAGGATCGCGCCCCTGGCTTCGCTCAAGGGCGTCGGGCCGAATTTCACTTGGCCGCCCCGGCCTTGATGAGCGGCGGGGCGCCGTGCAGTTCCTGGGTCATTTGGGCCAGAATGGAGATGGAGATTTCAGCCGGGCTCTTGGCTCCGACCGCCAAGCCAATCGGGGCATGGATGCGGGCCAGGTCCGCTTCTCCCACGCCGGCTTCGCGCAGGCGGGCCAAGCGCTTGGCGTGAGTTCGCCTGCTGCCCAGGGCGCCGATATAAAAAACGGGCGAGGCCAGAGCGGCGCATAGCGCCGGATCGTCAAGCTTGGGGTCGTGAGTCAGCACGGCGACGGCGGTGCGCCGGTCCGGTTTCAAAGCGCGCAAGGCATCGTCCGGCCACTCGGTCACCAAGCTCACATCGGGAAAGCGCGCGCCGGTTGCCCAGGCTTGACGCGGGTCGATAACCACCGCCTCGTAACCCGCCAAGGCGGCCATGGGTACAAGGAATTGCGCGATGTGAACCGCGCCCACGACCATAAGGCGCAAGGGCGGGTTAAAGACATGAACGAAGAGACCGGTTTCTTCCAAAGGCCCGCTGCGGTCGCCGTCCAAGGCTCGCTTGGCCAAGGCAAGTTCGCTTTCCTTCAAGTTTAGATCGCCGCTCACACCATCGCCGTCGAGCAAAACCTGCTTGCCGCTTTCCAACTCGGTGATCAGCGCCACCGGACGCTTGCCGGCGCGGGCCGCTTGCAGGGCATCGAAAAGGGCGTGTTTCATGTCCGCGCTCTCAATCCAAACGCTCGACGAAAACCCGGACGGTGCCGCCGCAGGCCAGGCCGACCTCCCAGGCCATTTCGTCGGTCACGCCGAATTCCAACAGCTTGACCGCGCCGCTCTCCATGGTTTGTTGGGCTTCCATGACCACCGCGCCCTCGATACAGCCGCCCGAGACCGAACCCGCCATCTTGCCGGACTCCTCGACCGCGAGCTGACTGCCGACCGGGCGCGGCGAGGACCCCCAGGTCGAAACCACGGTCGCCAGGGCGACCTTGCGGCCCTGGCCGCGCCAGCGCCCGGCTTGTTCTAAAACGTCATCGGGCTTCGTTGTCATAGGCTTGCCTCCATGGCCGTGCCCGCGCGCCGGATCACGGGCTGGCTCAGAACCTGGGTCAGTTGGCTCAGGCTATCCAGATTATGGACGCTGCGGAAATCGTCCACATGGGGCGCCAGGGCCCGCGCCCCTAAAGACTTTGGTTCGTAACCGTCGTAACGCAAGAGCGGGTTGAGCCAGATCAGGCGCCGGCAGGACTTGTGCAGGCGTTCCACCTCCCGCGCCAGGTCGGCGGCGTTGTCCCGGTCCAGGCCATCGGAAATAAACAGCACCAGGGCGCCCTGGCCCAGCACCCGGCGCGACCACTTGGCGTTGAAATCGTGCAGGCAGGCCCCGATCCGGGTGCCGCCGGACCAATCGACGACCGTATCGGCGACCTTGTCCAGGGCGACATCGACATCCTTGTGACGCAAGTGGCGGGTGATGTTGGTCAGGCGGGTGCCGAAAACGAAGGTATGCACCCGGTCGCGGTCTGAGGTGACGGCGTGCATGAAGTGCAGCAGCATACGCGAATAGCGGCTCATGGAGCCGGACACATCGCAAATTACCACCAAGGGCGGATGACGCCGGCGCGGGGTTTTCCAGCGTAAGGGGATGGCGTCGCTGCCGGAACGCAAGGCCGCGCGCATGGTCGCCCGCAAGTCGGCCCGCCGTCCGCTTGCGGCGGAACGGAAACGCCGGGTCGCGACGTTTTGGATCGGCAGGCGCAGGGCGGCGATCGCGGCCTTGGCGCGCGCTTCCTCCTCCGCCGACATGTTTTCGAAATCCATTTCGTGCAAAAGTTCCTTCGAAGAAAAGGTCAAGGCGGCGTCGATATCGACCCTATCTTCCTTGCCTTCGCCTTGTGGCGGCTCAACCCGGGCGGCGCTCAGCGCCTCGGCGACCCGGCGGCTTAGTTCTTTTTCTTTTTCGGGTTCCTCGCTTCCCGCCGCGCGCACCTCCGGCAGCAGCAGGCCCATCATCTTTTCCAGGATTTGCGGGTTGCGCCAGAAAACGTGGAAGGCCTGATCGAAGACTTCCTTCTGATCGCGGCGATTGACGAAAACCGCGTGCAGGGCCCAGTAGAAATCGTCGCGGCGGCGCAAGCCAACCGCACGGACCGCGTCCACGGCGGTCAGTACCTTGCCGGGCCCGACCGGCAGGCCGGCGGCGCGCAGGGTTCGGGCGAAGTGCATGATGTTCTCGGCCATGCGCCCGGCCATGGGCGGGGTGTTCGCTGCGGCGCTCAATTTCAGGCTCCTGCGGGCGGTCTTATGTAACTATAGCAAGAGAATCACCACGAAGGCACAAAGACACAAAGAAGCCGCGAAGTTATGGATTAAAGAATTCTTCTTAGCGGCTTCTTTGTGTCTTCGTGGTTAAAAAAAATTACTGGGGCGGCAGTTCAACGCGGCCATCATCGCGCAAGGGGAAGAAGGGGTTCCAGGCGACCTCCCAGGGGTGGCCGTCGGGGTCCGCGAAGTAGCCGGAATAACCGCCCCAGAAGACCTCCTCGGCCGGTTTCAATATCCTGGCCCCGGCCTTGGCCGCATCCTCCAGCACCCGGTCGACCTCTTCTTTTGCGCGGACGTTGTGGGCGAGAGAGAAACCGCCAAAGCCGCCCGCTTTGCCATGAGGTAGCTTCATATCGTCGGCCAAGGCGTCGCGGCCATAGAGACCTAAGATAACGCCGCCCAGATCCATGAACACGATCGAATCGTTACTTGCGCCTGAAACCTTCCACCCTAAACCCTGCTCGTAAAAGCGGCGGCTCGCGGCCAGATCGGCGACACCCAGGCTGACTATGCTCAACCTTTGTTCCATGAGCGATTCTCCTAGCCACCGCGCGCGGCGGCGTGCTTGACCTCGTCGAGGATTTTAGCCGCTTCGCTGCCGCGGATGCGGGCGATGTCGTCTTGGTATTTCAGCAACACGCCCAGGGTCGTGTCGATGGTTTCCGGATCGAGGGCGATCTTGTCGAGCTGGGTCAGGGCGTCTGCCCAATCGATGGTTTCGGCGATGCCGGGCAGCTTGAAGAGGTCTGCCTTGCGGAGTTCCTGCACGAAGGCCACGACCTCTTGCGCAAGAGCCTCGGGCGCGCCCGGTGCTTTCAAGCGCAGGATTTCCAACTCGCGCGCGGCGTTGGGGTAGTCGAGCCAGTGATAGAAGCAGCGGCGCTTCAAGGCATCGTGGATTTCCCGGGTGCGATTCGAAGTGACGATGACGATGGGCGGCTCCGGCGCCGCGATGGTGCCGAGTTCCGGGATCGTCACCTGGTAATCGGACAGAACCTCCAGCAGGAAGGCCTCGAAGGGCTCGTCGCTGCGGTCCAATTCGTCGATGAGCAGGACCGGCGGGCCCTCCAGCCCCGGACGTAGCGCTTGCAGCAGCGGCCGCTCGATCAGGAATTTTTCGTCGAAGATGTCGCTGGCCAGGGTTTCCCGGTCGCGGTCGCCCGCCGCCTCGGTAACCCGGATTTCGATCATCTGGCGTGGGTAGTTCCATTCATAAACGGCGGCGCTGACGTCCAGGCCCTCATAGCACTGCAAGCGCAGAAGGCGGCGGCCCAGGGTTTCGGCCAGAACCTTGGCGATCTCTGTCTTGCCGACCCCGGCCTCGCCCTCCAGGAACAGCGGGCGGTGCTGCTTGAGAGCCAGGAACAGAACCGTCGCCAAACTGCGCTCGGCGACATAGGCGCCGTCGCTCAAGAGCTTCATGGCCTCGTTTGGAGAGGCAGGCAAGTTCCGCGCGGCGCTCATGGTCCGGGTTCCAAGAAGGTCAATAATTCAGTGCCGGCGTTACTTCTGGACCCAGCTTCCGTCAGGCTTCAAGAGCCAAGTTCCCGGCGCCACGCCGGCCATGATTTTCTGGGCATAGACCTGCCCGACCTGATCGGCGGCGATGCCCTGGGCCTTGGAGCTCTTGGCGTAT
The DNA here is from genome assembly GCA_021776135.1 of Kiloniellaceae bacterium. Taxonomy (GTDB): domain Bacteria; phylum Pseudomonadota; class Alphaproteobacteria; order Kiloniellales; family J153; genus JAJFGN01. Next base: position 175,450 of record JAJFGL010000036.1, on the reverse strand, counting down.
AGCTGACGCCTTTGCGCGTTGACCTTATCGACGTAGGCCTTGGCGCTAGCGTCGCGCGCGGCAAGGAGGCCGTCGAACCTTTCGCCAACGGCGCCCGAAGCGCGCAGCGCGTCCAGGGACTGGGCCTGCGCGGCGCCGGACATGGCAGCGACCACGGCCAGGGCCAGGGCCAAAGGCTGTAAAAGGCGGAATAAACGGTGCAACATGCTGGGTCTCCCGTGAAGCGTCAGACTAGAAAATATCCGGATTGGCTTTAATATCGTCTTCCGCCTGCTTCTCGAGCTTGATCCGCACGTCGGCGTCCAGCTTGATATTCAGGTTGATTGTAATGGGCTCGCGCGGCGCCTCGAGCTTCACCGTCGGTTGGCAGGCGCCCAGCGCCAGGGCGGCCGAAATGAGGTAAATGCCCAGGAAAGGGCCTCCTAGGGTTGTTTCTTTCACGGCCCGCACCCCTGAATTGTCCATGGTTGTATCGCTCGCTATATAAAAGCATATACGCGCCCTAGGGTCCAAACATCCACATCTGGCCGATGGCGCGCTTGGAAATTCGGAAGGCTTCCTGCAGGGTCTTGAGCAACCGGCGCGGGTCGGTCTCCAGATTGACGTTGAAGCGGAACGGGTGGCCGTCCAGGACCGCCGGATTCATTCCCAGCAAGCTAAGACCGATCGTCGCCAAGTCTTCCGAGGGCTGATCGATGGCTAAATTCAACTCCTCGTAGTGAAAATCCTCCAGGGCCGAAAGCAGCAGTTCCGCGGATTCGCCCGCCGATGCCAGGGCTTCATTGGCGTAGTCCGATTTTATCCGCAAGATGCCCGGTTCCCGCGCGCTGAGGTGGCCGCCCTCTATACGCGGTATACCATCGGTAACCGCCAGGGGAATGGTCCCGGATAGGCGCCCATCGCCCGATAGCCCCTCGATCCCCAGCAAGGAAAAGACCTCGGCGAGGTCGAGGTCTTCGACCGTGACCGGCAGGTCTTGCCGCCGCTGGGCCGGGTCCACCACGACATCGGCCAGGCCGAAGCGGCCGCCGGCCAGGCGCAGGCCCGCGCGCGCCACCGCGATGGCGGGGGTGTCCCCGGCCAGGACTTGAAAGTGGACGGTGAGGTCGTCGATTGGAATGCCGGGGTCTAGCCGGCGCATACGCAGGACTTGTCCGGGGAGGCTGCCCGGCGGTTGGATTTCATTCAGGGCCAGATCCAGCGCTAAGCCCTCGATCCGCGCCGCGGCGCTTTCCAAGGACAGATCTTCGATTTTCAGCGCCGCGCTACCGGTAACGCCCGCCCGTGCCCAGGTCACGTCGGCCTCGCCGCGTACCGTGCCCTCGACCTTGCTAAGATCGGCGAGGGCCGGGAACAGGTCTCGCGGTTGCGCGCTTCCGGGCACGAAGGTCAGGGGGACAAGGCCGATTCGCGCCGCGCCCGTGCCCTTGGAGACATGATGCCGCCCGGTCATCTTCACGGCGCCGAGGCCGTCCGGGCCGTGCCCCCTTACCCGGAACGTAAGGACGTCTCCGGATTTCCGCGCCTCGCCTTGCAGGCGAATCGGCGCAACCGCCGGATGGCGCAAGGTATCGAGCTTGAAAGCCAGGCCGATATCGCCGGTCTTAGTTTTCTCGACGGTCGCGTTCAAACCTTCGACCGTTACATCGTAAGCCGGCACGGTGAACGATCCATCGGTGAGCGCGACCGACCCGGCGGCGCTTATGGCCGCGCCGCGCGCCGCCGTGAGCGAGACTTTCGCGATGCGGGCTTCGATCGCCCTTGCCATGTCCAGGTTTCCAATGGAAATAGCGCCAATATCGTTTGAGGTGACGGTTATTTTCAGGTCCGAGACATCGAGCTTCACCTTGTGCGAGATCGCGATCTTCCGGGCCTGGGTATCGTCCCAAGTTAGGCGGGCGGCCCGCAGGTCCAGCGCTACATCGGCCGCTAGAGCTTTGGGAAAATCCGGGCCCGGCCGCGCGGCCAGGCGAAGCTCGCCCGCCAGGCCCTTGACCAGACCGGGATAGTCTATCCCGTCCAAACGCAAGCTGGCCTGGCCGGTGAAATCCTCCGGCTTCAGCGCCGTCAGCGGATCGGTTTCGCCGCCGATTAAAAGTTCCATGGGCGGCAGACGGCCCTCCAGGGTCATGGCCAGGACCGCGCGGCCCTTGGACGGGGGCGGGATGTCCAGCAGCGGCCACAGAACCGCTTGCACGCCGATCTCCGCGTCGAGGTTTATGCGTCCCTTGGGATGGGCCGGAAAATCGCTCAGGTCGGCCTTGGCGATGACCGCGAAGTGGCCGTCGGCGCTCGCCAGTCCGGCGTCGATTTCTAGGCGTTCGCCAGCCAGGTTCAATGCCACGCGGGCTTGCTCGAACGAGGCGCCCGGCACGGCGACTTCGCCAAGGGTCAGGTCAAGTTGAGCCGTCTCGATCGTGCTCCCCAACAGAGAGAATGAGCCATCGCCCTGAAGCCCGCGCAACTCGGCGCCGGGCAGGTTGATCGCCCCGTCCGCCAGATCGAAGCGCGCCCGCGAAGACCCCTCGGCGGCTTGAGTGGCCGTCATCATTCCGCGCAGGCGGCCCGCTTCACCTTGAAGATCGAATCGCAGCGTCGCGTCGAAGCCGCCTTCCGCGCCGGGATTTAACGTCCCCTCGACGCGCCCGGCGATGGGACCCAGGGGCGTCCAGGCTTCGACTCGCGCGTTGCGCAGGGTTATCGGGGGCAGGGCGGGGACCGCTTGCGCGTCGCCGCCATCGCCGCCCGCCGCCAGGTTTTGGAGGCTGCCCAGGGGCGGCGCGCCGTCGCGCAGATCGAGCTTCAGCCGCAGGCCGTCCACGGCCAGGCCTTGAAGGCGGCCGGCAAGCAAGCCGGGCAGGCCGTAGGTCAGGGTGACCCTTTCAACCTGGACCTCATCCGCCGCACCGAGAGAAACGTCCGCGATCGCGGTGCGGTTCAAGGACACGCTTTCAACGCTTAAGGCGCCGGGAACCTCCCGGTAGGTCAAGGCGGCGTTCAGAAGGGATTCCAGGATTGGCGCGCGGTAAACCAGGACCAGGGCGAGCGAAGTAAGCGCGAGGCCGCTTATCCAAAGGCCGAGCTTACTTGCGCGTTTCATGGCATCGCGGGACTTTAAGTTTCGCCCGCCTTGGCGGCTTGCCAGGCGGACTCCATGTCTTCGAGGGAAGCCCGAGTCAAACCTTGCCCCTGGCCGCCGAAATGGTCCTCGACCGCGTGAAAGCGGCGGGTGAATTTATCGTTGGTTCCGCGTAAGGCCGCTTCGGGATCGATGCCGAAATGGCGGGCCAGGTTCGCGGCCGCGAAAAGAATATCGCCAAGTTCGTCCTCCAGGCGTTCGCGCCCGGCGCCGGCTTCTATTTCGGCCCGGAGTTCGCCGATTTCCTCCTCGATCTTGTCCAGGACTTGAACGGCCTCGGGCCAATCGAAGCCGACCCGCGCCGCGCGTTTTTGCAGCTTCAGCGCCCGCGACAAGGCCGGAAGGCCCAGCGCCACCCCATCCAGGACACTCGGCGTCCGGCCATCCGCCGCCGCCTTGGCGCGGCGTTCCACCGACTTGTGGTCTTCCCAGGCTTGGCTCTGGGCGGCGGTGTTCTCGACCTTGCCGCCGCCGAAGACATGGGGGTGGCGGCGCAGCATTTTGTCGCCTATGGCCGCCGCCACGGCATCGAAATCGAAAGCGCCCGCCTCCTCGGCCATGCGGGCGTGAAAGACCACTTGAAGAAGCAGATCGCCAAGTTCTTCCTTGAGCGCCGGGAGATCGCCTTGGGCGATGGCGTCGGCGACTTCATAGGCTTCCTCGATGGTATAGGGCGCGATGCTGGCGAAAGTTTGCTCGACATCCCAAGGGCAGCCGTTCTTGGGATCGCGCAAGCGCGCCATGATGACGCGCAAGGCCGCCATGGGATCGCCGCGCGGGTGTGGGGGGGGCGTTTCGTCCATAGGGATAAGAGCATATATGAGCGGAAAGTGACCGCCAAGCAGGGCCGTTCCATGCCCTGCAACCGGCCATGGGAGTCTTAGGGAAGAGGTTGCGCGCCCGAATCAGACACTTTAGGCTCCGCCGCATTCAGTCATCGAACGAATCGCGCGGGATTTCATGGGATTTTCGCATGACGGACATGCCTGACGGCCCGGCACCGGACTTAGCGGCGGGACCGCGTATTGTCGTTATCGGCGTCGGCGGGGCGGGCGGCAACGCCGTCAATAACATGATCGGCGCCAAGCTAGCCGGGGTCGAATTCGCGGCCGCGAATACCGATGCCCAGGCCTTGGCTACCTCGCTCAGTCAGAACCGGATTCAAATGGGGGTTACCCTAACCCAAGGCTTGGGCGCCGGTTCCCGGCCCGATATCGGCCGCGCCGCTGCCGAGGAATCGCAATCGGAAATTTTGCGCGCGATCGGGGACGCGAACATGGTGTTCATCACCGCCGGCATGGGTGGCGGCACCGGCACCGGCAGCGCGCCGGTCATCGCCAAGGCGGCGCGCGAGGCCGGCGTTCTGACTGTCGGCGTGGTGACCAAGCCGTTCCATTTCGAAGGCACCCGGCGCATGGACCTGGCCGAGGCCGGAATCGAGGAAATGGCGGATCACGTCGATACCCTGATCGTGATTCCGAACCAGAACCTATTCCGCGTCGCCAATGAGCGGACCACCTTCGCCGACGCCTTCAAGATGGCCGACGACGTGCTGCACGCGGGGGTTCGCGGGGTGACCGACCTCATGGTGACGCCGGGTCTTATCAATCTGGATTTCGCCGATGTGCGCGCCGTGATGACCGAAATGGGCAAGGCCATCATGGGCAGCGGCGAGGCCGAGGGCGAAAACCGGGCCCTGGAGGCGGCGGAGGCCGCCATATCCAACCCTCTGCTAGACGATATTTCCATGAAGGGCGCGCGCGGGGTCCTGATCAATATCACCGGCGGCATGGATTTGACTCTGTTCGAGATCGACCAGGCGGCGAACCGTATCCGCGACGAGGTCGATGCGGACGCCAATATTATTTTCGGCTCGACCTTCAATGAGAACATGTCCGGGCGTATGCGCGTGGCCCTGGTCGCGGCCGGAATCGACGCCGGCGAGCTACCGGCGCGCGATGACCGCTCCAAGCGTCCGATCGTCAGCCTGTATTCGGAGCGGGCCGAGGAGGGCGCGCGCGATATTACAGCAGCGGCCGGGGCCGAGGAGGATGCGGCAGCCGGCGAAAACGAAACCGTCCCCCATGACCGGGATCGGGAGAGCGCGCCGCCGCGCCGGGCATCGGCCCCCGTATTTCCTTTCCGGGCCCGTGCGCGCGAGCCCAAGGACACGGAAACGCCGGGCGCCGCCGCCATGCCGATCCAAGCGTCCGCGCCGCCCGTCTTGGCCACGGACGGGGGGGCCGAAACCGGGCAAGCGGACGCGCAAGACGAACTTCGGGTTTGGCCGGGACAGGAGAGCAAGCCGAAGCGCGGCGAAGACCTAGACTCCAAGACCGGGCAGGTCACGGACAGCGGCGAAGCGAAGGATGCGGCGGCGCCCGGCCAAGACGATAGCGCGCCGGTCAAACCGGCGTTGGTTCTCGATACCCCGGCTGGGACCTTCCAGAAAATCCCGGAGGCTCCGGTGGGAGCCCAAGGCGAAGCCCCGGGCGGCGCGGCGTCCGGGCCGGAGGGAAAAGCGAAGAAATCCGGCGGCTTCTTTTCCTGGATTTCCAGCGGTTCCGGCGGCGAACCCGAGGATTTGTTCGCGAAAGCGGACCGCTACTATCATGGCCAAGGGGAGGCCAAGGATCTTGAACTGGCGCTGAAATCCTACATCGAAGCGGCGAAATCCGGCCATCCGGGGGCGCAGAACCGGGTCGGCTGGATGTACGAGAAAGGCGAGGGGGTCGAGGTCGATCACGCCGAAGCCGTCAAGTGGTACCGCAAGGCGGCCGACCAAGGCTATGTCAACGCCATGAACGATATCGGCTATATGTACCGGCAAGGCTGGGGCGTGCCGCAAAGCCACGAGGAAGCGATACGCTGGTTCGAATTGGCGGCGTCGAAATACGATAGCTACGCCGAATACAACATGGGCCAGATGTTCGAAAACGGTTGGGGCGTTGAAAAAGACATGGACGAAGCCGTCCGCTGGTTCCGCCGCTCCGCCGCCCGCGGCCACGAATGGGCCGCCAAGCACCTAGAAGAACTCGGCGTCGATACCTGATTAGCGCGGCGGGGCAGAGGCCTCGCAGCTAATCCAATTCACGAAAAATCTGACACAATTCATTGAACAGGCATAATTTTTGCCAAATGGCAAAACCTGTGCGTCAATCAATAAAGCGCGCATAATTTATATTATGGAAAATTACGCGCTTAGCTGAATATTGCATTGTACTCTGTCTGAAAACGAACGTGATATGGCCTTATTGATAGATTGGTGTGCAAAATATCACAAAAATAAGCCCTTTTCTCTTGAGACTGTAAATGTGGAATCTCACTAATATTGGCCTCCGTGTTTTAATATGTCACCATATATAAGGTGATTGTTTGAGGCATTTGTTGTATGGCGAAAATATCAAAATTCCCAGTAAATAAGATTGCCTTTCGTACAGGCGTTCGGATTGGTTTCGCTGACGCGGAAGATGATATTGAATTTCTAGATCAATGTTACATCGACATTGGCCATGTCGAACAGGCTCTAGCAACCGAAGATCCAGGCAGCATCTTAGTAGGGCGAACAGGATGTGGTAAGACAGCAGCAATTTTGAAGATAATTTCAACACAAGATCATGTTATTCGAATAGACCCTGAAGATTTAGCACTGAATTTCATTTCTAACTCCAACATACTTTCTTTTTTTCATGGCATAGGAGTAGATCTAGATTTATTTTTTCAACTCCTTTGGCGACACGTCCTGTGCGTTGAGCTCCTAAATTATCATTATAACATTCGGGACGTAAATGATTTCCAGAAAGCTATAGAATCAATCAAGGGCATAGTTGTTAAAAACGAAGGTAAAAAACTATCACTCGAGTACCTCGAAGAATGGGGAACGCATTTCTGGGAACAAACTCAGGAGCGCATCAAAGAAATCGTAACAGGCTTCGAAAATGATCTCCAGGCAGGTGTCGATTTAACCAATCTAGGGGTTCCATTAAACGCTCAAGGATCTGCGAAAATTCATGGTGAAAAAAAATTCGAGCTGGTAACAGATGCCACAAAAGTTGTGAACGAGGTTCAAATCAAGAAGCTAAGCGTCCTAATGAACGTGATCGCGGATGATATTTTTACAAACAAGCAGAATAAATATTACATAGTTATTGATAAACTTGACGAAAACTGGGTCGATGATGCCCTAAGGTATCGGTTAATACGTTCCCTAATAGAAGCTATCAAAGCGTTTAGGAAAATAAGAACCGTCAAATTAGTAATCGCACTACGGCAAGATTTAATTGAGCGTGTATATAAATACACAAAATCGGGTGGATTTCAGGAAGAGAAGTATGAAGATTTCCATATTCCGATCACCTGGAATAGGGACAACCTTTATTTATTAGTGAATAGACGCATCGGTGAACTTTTCAGACGGCAATACACGAAGGAGAATGTTCAATTTAATGATATATTTCCTTCAAGATACAGGCAACAAGGAAAGACATTTGACTATCTGATCCAAAGAACACAAATGCGCCCGAGAGATATTATTGCCTTTATAAATACCATTTTCATCCAGGTTGTAGGGAAAAATACTATAACAGCCGAGGATATCGATAAAGCGGAGATCATATATTCTAAAAAACGACTTCGTGCATTGTGCACAGAATGGAAAGATGAGTACCCTAATCTTGAATTATGTCTCGAAGTTCTTCGCCGTATGCCAACACGCATAGATTATTGGGATTTATCTGAGGAAATTTTTGAAAGGACGATTTTATCTTTATGCGATAGACCAGAAGCCCCAGATAATATGCCGCAGATTGCAAATAATTTTATGTACGATCGTTGTTCTTTCGAAAAAGTTCGATCGAACCTCGTAACAATCTTTTACAAAATAGGCGCTGTTGGGGTTAAGCCCAATAAAAGTGAGCCCGTACACTTCTCTTTTCATAGCTCGTATGAATTACACCCTGAAGACCTAGAGAAAGGAGTACGGCTTTCTGTGGCTCCAATGCTTTGGAGTGCTCTCGGAAATATGAGAGTTCGGCGAAAAGGCGACATTATTGGACCCTAATACAAACTTTGAAGGCATCCTCCACAAAGAAAAAGAGTGAACTAAGCCCATTTTTCTCTTCATTTTAATGCAGGGGCCGTTCTGAATTTGGCTCTTTTCTATCGCGAATTTCTGCACAGATATCCGATCGATAAAACCGTGACGGTTAAAGAAATAAAGACAGTAACCTCACACTCAATACAAAGCCCTATTAGTTCAGATATCCATCTCGATCGTCATGCCATCGTAGCCGGGTTCGACGCCTGGCGGGCACTTGGCGAGGATGGTTTCGTAGTCGGCTTGATGGTTCAGGTGGGTCAGGATCGCGCGTTTGGGTTTAACCTGGGCGATCCACTCCAGGGTCAGGGCCAGGTGCGCGTGGGTCGGATGCGGGTCTTCGCGCAGGCAATCGACGATCCATACCTCGATGCCGTCAAGGGCCGCGAAGGCGGCGGCGTCCAGGCGCTTGACGTCGGTCGAGTAAGCCACGGGCCCAAAACGCAGGCCCAGGGAGCCCCCGGTCCCGTGTTCTTGGAAAAACGGCACGACATCGATCGCGCCGGTAGAAAATGCACTCTCGATCTCATGGTCGCGCATGAGCGCCGGATACAGGCTCTCGGTATCGTGGGTCGAGGTAAAGATATAGGGGAAGCGCCCGGTAAGATCGCGATGGGTGCGCGAGTCCATGAAGGCGTCGATGGGTCCGCCGTGGGTTCTGGCCATGGCTCGCAGTTCGTCGATGCCGTGGACATGATCGGCATGGGCGTGGGTATAGATCACGGCGTCAAGATCGCGCACCCCGGCGTCGATAAGCTGAAGCCGCAAGTCAGGCGAGGTATCGACCAGGGCCGTGGTGCCCCCCTGCTCCACCAGGATCGACACCCGTCGGCGCCGGTTCTTGGTATTGGCCGGGTCGCAGTTACCCCAAGAGCCGCCCGGCGTACCGTCGGCCACCGGCACGCCGCCCGACCCGCCGCAGCCTAGCAGGGTAACCTTCATACGCCGCCCGGCCGCTGGATCTTGGCGAAGAGGCGCAAGGCGTTATCGCCGGTGGCTTTTATTGTCTCGGCGACGGAAACCTCTTTCAGCTTGGCTAGGGCGGCGGCGGTATGGGCGACGAAGGCCGGCTCATTACGCTTGCCGCGCATGGGCACCGGTGCCAGGTAGGGCGAGTCGGTTTCGACCAGCAAGCGGTCCAGCGGCACCTCGCGTAGCGCGGCGCGCAAGTCATCGGCGTTCTTGAAGGTCACGATGCCAGCGGCGGAGATGTAAAACCCGATTTCGAGCGCCGCCTGGGCCAGTTCGCGGCCGGCGGTGAAGCAATGAATGACGCCGCCGAATGGACCCTTGGCGTATTCGTCCCGCAGGATCGCAATGGTATCCTCATCGGCGTCGCGGGAGTGAACGATAAGCGGCAGGCCGGTCTCGCGCGCCGCCGCGATGTGGGCGCGGAAGCTGTCCTGCTGCGCCTGTCGCGGAGAGTGTTCGTAGAAATAGTCGAGGCCGGTCTCACCGATGCCAACGACCTCGGCGGCAAGGGAGAGTTCGATCAGGCGATCGGCGGTGCTTTGCCCCTCCTCCGCCGCTTCATGCGGGTGAACCCCCAGGGAGCACCAGATGTCATCGTGACCCGCCGCGATGGCGCGCACGGCCTCGAACTCGGACAGCTTAGTGCAGATGGTGATCATGGCGCCGACACCGGCGTCGCGGGCGCGGGCGATGACCGCGTCCAGGTCGCCGTCGCGGGCCAGGTAATCCAGATGACAGTGGGAATCGATCAGCATGGCGGGTTAGGGCCTGTTGACACTTAGGATGCCGCCGAGGCGGGATCGGATTATCCCACCCGTTAGGAGCGGACGGCGCCGTGTGGCAGGCCCCCCACAAGCCGTTCGCGACGCGGCGGGTGGGATAATCCGACCCGTCCCAGAGGGATTGGGCCAAAATGTCGCGAGGCCGCGTCGCTCGTTCTTGAATATGCTCAGCATGTCCTGCGTCCTCGCTCCTAACCTCGCGTCATTTTGGCCCAACCGCGACGGCATCCTAAGTGTCAACAGGCCCTAGGCGTCCCCGCCCTCTTCCTCGGCATAGCGCGGGAAGATGCCTTGGGGTTTAGGCAGCCTCGTGCCCGGCCTCAGGGCCTCCGCCAGGGCGGCGAAATCGCGTTTGCCCGCCGCCACGCCCAGTTGGTCCAGCATGACGCTCATGGCGCCGGGCATGATCGGCTGCGATAGAATCGCCAGGTGGCGCAGGGTTTCCGCGACCGTATAAAGGACCGTGCCCATGCGCGGCGGGTCGTTCTTGCGCAGGGCCCAGGGCGCCTGCTCGTCGATATAGCGGTTGGCGTCCGCGATCACCGCCCAGGTCGCCTCCAGCGCCCGGTTGAAGACCTGGATGCCGTAGTCGGCGTCCAGGCGGGCGCGCAAATCCCGCGCGGCGCCGAGAAGCGCCTCGTCGGCGGCCGTGAAGCCGCCCGGTTCCGGCACCAGCCCGGCGCAGTTCTTGGCGATCATGGACAGGCTGCGCTGCGCCAGATTGCCGAAATCGTTGGCCAGGTCGTTGTTCACGCGTCCGACCATGGCCCGGTGCGAGAAATCGCCGTCGTTGCCGAAGGGCACCTCGCGCAACAGGAAATACCGGACTTGGTCGAGACCGTAGCGCGCGACCAGATCGTGGGGGTCGATGACGTTGCCCGTGGACTTGGAAATCTTCTGGCCCTCGTTGGTCCACCATCCGTGGGCATAGACGCGCTTTGGCGGCGCTATTCCGGCGCCCATGAGGAAGGCCGGCCAATAGACCGCGTGAAAGCGCACGATGTCCTTGCCGACCATTTGCACATCCGCCGGCCAGTAGGTCTGGAACTCGTCGCTTTGCATGTCCGGATAGCCGAGCGCCGTTATGTAGTTGGTCAGGGCGTCCAACCATACATACATGATGTGGTCCGGGTCGTTGGGAACCGGAATTCCCCAGGTGAAGGTGGTGCGGCTGATGGACAGGTCTTTGAGGCCGCCCTTGACGAAACTGATAACTTCGTTGCGCCGGGTTTCGGGCAGGATGAAGCCGGGGTTCGCGGCATAGAAGTCGAGCAGCTTGTCCTGCCAGGCCGAGAGCCGGAAAAAGTACGAGGGTTCCTCGAGCCACTCGACCGCGGCGCCGCTGGGCGCTTCCTTGGTGCCGTCGGGGCTGGTCTTGAGCTCGCTTTCGGTATAGAAGGCCTCGTCGCGGATCGCGTACCAGCCGGCGTAGCTGCCCAGGTAAATCTCGCCGTTCGCCAAGAGTTTTTCCCAGAGCGCCTGGCAGCTGCGGGTGTGGCGCGCCTCGGTCGTGCGGATGAAGTCGTCGTTGGAAAAATTTAACGCGGCCGAAAGCTCGCGGAAATTCCGCGATACCCGGTCGGTGAAGCTTTGCGGGTCCACTCCCGCTGCCTGGGCCGATGCTTCGACCTTCTGGCCATGCTCGTCGGTGCCGGTCAGGAACTTCACGTCGCGCCCCGCCAAACGCATGTAGCGCGCCAGGGCATCGCAGGCCAGGGTCGTGTAGGCATGGCCAATGTGCGGCACGTCGTTGACGTAATAGATCGGCGTCGTGACGTAGTACGCGGAAGCCTTATCCGCCATGAGGGAGCCTCGTATATGCCTTATGTCAAGGAAGGGTCACGACCGCGGGGCCGTGGCTGCCTCGAGTTCCAGAAGCGCGGTGACGACAACCTGCTTGCGGTCCAGCTTGACCGCGTCCGCCTGAGCGTAGAGCCGCGTGATTTTGTCCCATAGCGGCAGGCATCGTGCAAGTCCGGGCCCCGCCGCCAGAAGCGCGGAGGGCGCCGCCTCCCCGGCCAGGATCTCCGGTGGCGGTTTGGCTTCTGCCGCGCCCCGGATGCTGCGCGCCAGCCACCAGATCAGCAACTCCATGCCGGTGCGGAACGCGGTCTCGTCACCGCCCTTGGCCAGGCGGTCGCCCAGGGCATGAAGCTTGCCCGACTCAAGCCGGGGCAGGTCCGCTAGGACAGACAGGAGTTCGCGGTAGAGCTCCAAGCCGCCGGCGGCGGCGAGGTCCAGGGCGCGGCCGATACTGCCCTCGCCCATGGCCACCAGGGCGGCCCGGTCCCCGGCCGGAAGCTCCGGTGCGAAACGCGCCATGAGGTGTGCCAGCGTGGCGTCGCCCAGAGGCGCCAGGGGCAGATGGCAACAGCGGGAATGAATGGTCGACAGTAAGCTTCCGGGCGCATGGCTGACCAGGATCAGCAAGGCCCGTTCCGGCGGTTCTTCCAAGACCTTGAGCAGGGCATTGGCGGCGTTGCGGTTCAAGTTATCGATCGCATCGACGATCACGATCCGCCACCCGCCCTCGGCCGGGGTCATGCGCATGAATTGACCGATCTTGCGGACATCGTCGATAACGATTTCCCGCCTGGGACGCCCGGTTTTGGGGTCGGCGCCGATCTCAAGGCTGCGCAGGTCCGGGTGGCCGCCGGCGGCGACTCTTTGGAAGATCGCCTTGGACGGGTCCAGAAATAGATCGCTGCGGGGCGCCGAAGCAGCGCCGAACAAATCGGGCCCCTGCCCGGCCGCCGGTTCCGCCAGAATGAAGCGCGCGAAGCGATAGGCCAGAGTCGCCTTGCCGATGCCGCGTGGGCCGCTCAGGAGCCAGGCATGGGGCAAGCGCCCCGAGCGAAAGGCCCGCAGCAGGGTCCGCTCCGCCGCCTCGCGGTCGAGCAATTCAGGATTGGCGCGCGGTTCGGGCGGGCCGTCCTGGCTGTTTTCGGGTTCGCTCATAAGGACAGGCCGAAGCGCGCCGCCACGGCGGCGCGCAGGACGGTTTGAACCGCGTTGATATCGCCGCTGGCATCGATGGCGGCGCAACGTTCCGGTTCGCGTTGCGCGATGTCGCGGAAGGCGTTCCGCAAGCTGTTGTGGAAGGCCGCGCCCAGGCGCTCATAGCGGTCTTCGCCGTCTTGGCGGGCGGTTGCGCGCGCCAGGCCGGTTTCTACATCCAAATCCAGAATCAGGGTCATATCGGGCAGAAAATCGTCCAGGGTCAGCTTGGCCAGGGTCGCTATGGCATCGCGGCCCAGGCCCTGGGCGTAGCCCTGGTAGGCCATGGTCGAATCCAGGAAACGGTCGGACAGCACCCAGGTTCCCGCCTCAAGCTTGGGCAGGATGGTTTTCTGGACGTGATCGCGGCGGGCGGCGAAGTGCAGAAGCGCCTCGCTCAAGGCGTCCCAACGCCCGGCATCGCCGATCACAAGCAGCTTGCGGATATCCTCGGCCCCCGGGCTGCCGCCCGGTTCGCGGGTGGTGTGGACCTTAAGTCCGCTGGCCCGCAAGGCTTCGGCCAGCAGGGAAATCTGGGTCGATTTCCCCGCCCCCTCCCCGCCTTCAAGGGTTATGAACTTGCCACGCGTCATGGGTGGCACTGTGCCGTTTCCGCGCCCCCGCCGTCAAATCGCCAGGCGGATTGACGCGCCGTTCCTGCTGCGTCAGAAAGCTCCATGAACACGTCTCCGCCAATCGACGCCGCCAAGTGGCGCAATCTGGCCGCCGCCTTCGCGGCCATCAGCGTATTCGGCTTCGCCTTCGGCATGTCCTATCCTCTGTTGTCGCTGATTCTGGAAGCCCGGGGCGTTTCGCCGGAGCTGATCGGCATCAATGCCGCCATGTCGCCGATCGGTATTCTCTTGTCGGCGTCCCTCATTCCGGCCGCGGCCCGCAAATTCGGCTCGCGCAACCTTGCGGTCATGGCGGCGGTCTTGACGGGTTTGCTGTTCATTGGGTTCAAGGTTTTCGACCGCCTGGACGTTTGGTTCATTTTACGGCTGTTGCAGGGCATGACGGTCGCGACCTTGTTCGTGCTCAGCGAAACCTGGATCGTCAAGTTCTCCGGCAATGAAAAGCGCGGCCGGATCGTGGCGATTTACGGCAGCATCATGTCGGCCAGTTTCGGCGCCGGGCCGGCGTTGATCTCGTGGATAGGCATCGATGGCTGGCTGCCGTTCCTCCTCGGCGCCCTAGTGATCGTGCTTGGCATTATTCCGCTTAGCCTGGTCAAGGACGACCGGCAGTCGGCGCCGCACGAAGCCCGGACCGCGGGCGTGCTATCGTTTGTGGGTAAAGCGCCCATGTTGCTGGCAGCGATCGCCGTGTTCGCGATTTTCGATGCCGGAACCCTGTCCTTGTTGCCGGTCTATGGGATCCTCATAGGCTTGGACGTGGCCATGGCGACCAATGCCTTGACCGCCTTGATCGTCGGCAATGTGGTCCTGCAGTTCCCTATCGGCTGGCTGGCGGATACTTATCCAAAACGCGGCGTCATGGCTGCGCTTGCCTTTGTCACGGCGGCTTTGTTGATGCTTCTTCCGCAGGTCATGGGCAGCTTGGCCATGTGGCCGGTGCTGCTGATTGCCGGGGCCAGCGGCTATGGCATGTACACGGTCGGCTTGGCCGCGCTCGGCGATCGTTTCGAAGGCGAAGAGCTGATCGCGGGCAACGCCGCCTTCGCCAGCATGTGGGGGATCGGCGCCTTGATCGGCTCGGTCATCGGCGGTTGGTCCATGGCCGGTTTTGGGCCCCATGGCTTGCCGTATATCATGGCTGTCTGTTTCCTGATATATTTGGCCGCCATGGCCTGGCGGGCATTGGCCCGGCGCGCGCCGTTATGAGGCCCCGAAAATCAGGAACTTGAGCGCCGCGGCCAGGCGCCCGAACATGCCCAGGCGCTCAACCGATTCGCCGGCTTGCAGCGGAATCTCAATCGGTGCGGTAGCGGGTGCTGTCACAACCAGCTTGGCGATGACGTCCCCGGCCAGGATCGGCGCCGGGACCGGCGAATCGTAAACGACCTTCACCTTCATTTTATTACGCGCGGCGCGAGAGAGCGTGACCGTCAAACCGTCGGGCGCCACCAAGGGAACGGTTAAAACTTCGCCAAGCCAAACCGGCGCGTCGTCAATGCTTTCCCCCGCCTTGACCAGCGGATAATTTTCAAACTCGCGAAAACCCCAAGCCATGATCCGGGCCGCTTCCTCGGCGCGTTCGCGTTGGCTCGACATGCCGTTCAGAACCATGACCAGCCGGCGGCCGCCTTGGATCGCCGAGGCGGTCAGACCGTAGCCCGCTTCTTCCGTGTGCCCGGTCTTGAGCCCGTCGGCGCCGACATTTTTGAATAGCAAGGGGTTGCGGTTCGATTGCCGGATATCGCTCCAAGTGAACTGAGTCTCGGAAAAATAGCTGTAGTAATCGGGAAAATCTTCGATGATCCGGGCCGCCAAGATCGCCAGATCGCGCGGCGTCATCCATTGGTTCGGGTCGGGCCACCCCGTGGCGTTGGCGAAGCTGCTGTTGGTCATGCCGATCTCTCTCGCGCGCAGGGTCATGGCCTCGGCGAAAGCTTCCTCGGTGCCGGCGAGTCCTTCCGCCAGGACGATGCAGGCATCGTTCCCCGATTGCACGATCACCCCGCGCAACAAATCTTCGACCCGGACCTTGGTGTTGACCCTTACGAACATTTTCGAGCCGCCCATCTTCCAGGCTTTCTTGCTGACCGGCAGTTCGTCGTCGAGCGACAGGCGCCCGTCCCGCAACCTTTCGAAGACCATGTAGACCGTCATGATCTTGCTCATGGAGGCCGGCGGCATGGGAGTGTCGGGGTCCTTCTCCAGCAAGGCGGTGCCGGTGACCAGATCGATCAAGAGGGCTTCGCGCGCCTTGGTTTCCAAGGCCTCCGCCGGGCTTGTAACGCCGGCTATAAACAAGCCGGCAAGCAAAAGAGCGCCAAGGAAAAATCGCTGGTAAATCTGAATCATGATGGGTCCGTGTCGGTCTGGAAATAACGGCGGGTGCGCACAGATCAATCCACGACCACGGTGGCGGAACTATGGCCGTTGGAAAGCAAAAGTTCCAGTAGACGATCGGCGGAGCCGACCGTGGCGAGCGGGCCTAGCTGCACCCGGAAAAACTGCTTATCCTCGACCATGGCGCGCGCGATGCGGACATTGCCCAGCCGCGAGAGCTGCGCGCGCAGGCGGTTGGCGTTGTTGAAGTTAGCGAAGGCCCCCGCTTGCACGTAAATCAGGTTGCTCCCAAGGGGCCGGTTTAACGTCGCCGCCGAAACCGTATCGCCGTATTTTGCCGGCGCGGCGTCCCGGCCTGGTGCGGCGTACGCGGTCTGGCTAGCGGTCGGATCGCTAGCCAAGCCCGGCGCCACGCTGCCCGGCAGGGTCTGCGCCGTTACCGCGACCGTGGGAAACGCGTCCGGGGCGCCATTCGCCGCTTGGCTGGATAAGGCGGCGGAGGCGACCCGGCGGGTTTCGTCGCCCACGACTTCGACTAGTACCTTGGCGGTTCCCGCGCGCACGAAGCCCAGTAACTCGGCCCCGCGCCGGCTCAGATCGATGATGCGGCTGCGCGCGAAGGGCCCCCGGTCATTGATCCGCACCTTGATTGAGCGGCCGGTATCCAGATTCGTGACCCGCACGATCGTCGGCATGGGCAAGGTCCGGTGCGCGGCGGTCAAACCGCCGGCATCGTAGACTTCGCCATTGGCTGTTAACTTGCCGTTGAATCCCGGTCCGTACCACGAGGCGATCCCGGTTTCGCGGTAGTCGAGGTCTTCCTTGGGATAATACCAAGTCCCCGCGATCTGGTACGGCGCGCCGACCTTATAGACACCCGCGGTCCCCGCGACCGGCGCCCCAGGTGTGGCTTGCCAGGATACCTTGCCCCCGGCCGCGCCCTTGGAAACGCTCGTACCGCTTTGGGTGCAAGCACTCAGGCCCAGCAGAACCGCCGCGCCGGCGGCCGCGAGTTTCAAGCTATAATGAGTCATGATCTTGTAGGCGCCAGTTCGATTCGCCACAAATACTGCCATTTTCGCGATATGTTTCCAAGCAACAAGGCTGTGATCTTTTCGGGCGATCTCTTTGCGCTAGGGTGCGGATTTACGCAAGGCTTCTAAAACCTCATACGTGGGGTAACCGTCCGCCGCCAAGCCGGCCTTGCTTTGGAATCCCTTGAGCGCCGCGCGGGTCTTGGCGCCGACCACCCCGTCGGGGACGCCGGCATCGAATCCCAGAGAGGCCAGCAAGCCTTGCATGGCTTTGACATCGGCGCGGCGCAGCGGTTTTTCACCGTCAGACCGCTTCGCCGCCAAGGCCGGCAAACCGGCAATCCTGTCCGCCAGGTGGCCGACAGCGATGGCATAGAGAATCGAGCGATTCCAACGCAGAATGGAATGATAGTTATTGTAAACCATGAAAATCGGGCCTTTGTGGCCGGCGGGCAAGACAATGGCCGCTTCCAGATCGGCGCGCGGCAAGTCGCTGCCGTCCGGGCGGCGCACGCCCAGGGCCTGCCAATCGCCGATCGGCTTGCGTGTTTTCAGGTCCGCCAGGCCGTAATCGAAGCCCTCGGGCAAGCGCACCTCCCGGCCCCAGGTTTCGTCCCCGCGCCAGCCGATCGCGCCCAGGTAGTTGGCCGCCGAGGCGAAGACGTCCGGCAGGCTGCCCCAAAGATCCTTGCGCAGGTCGCCATCGAAATCGACCGCATGGCGCATGAAGGTCGAGGGAATGAACTGAACTTGTCCCATGGCTCCGGCCCAGGAGCCTTGCATGGCCTCGGCCGCGATGTGGCCCTTGTCGAGGATGCGCAAGGCGTCCAACAACTGAGCCCGGAAAAAATCGGCGCGGCGTTCGTCGTAAGCCAGGGTGACCAGGGCCCGGATGACGGAAAAGCCGCCCGTATGGCTGCCGAAATTGCTTTCAAGGCCCCAGAACGAGACCAAAAACCGGGGCTGCACGCCATACCGCGCCTGGACCTGGTTCAAGAGAACCCGGTGGGTGGACATCAGGCGCCGGGCCCGCTCGACCCGCTGCGGCGTGACCCGCTTGTCGAGGTAGTCCCAAAACGTCTGGGTGAATTCCGGCTGCTTGCGGTCGAGTTCGGTCACCCTCTGGATCGGCGTCACGCCGCTCAAGGCGGTGTCGATGGTGGCCTGGGAGATACCGGCGCTCCGGGCCTCAATCTTCAGCGCCAGCATCCAAACCTCGAAATTGGAATCCTGGGCGTGGGCGGAAACCGAAAAGGCAAGCATGGCTACGGCCGCCGCACAGAGGGCGAAACGCTGGATTGGTTTGAGAAGACGCATGAGGGTACTCGATATCGGCGGTGTGGTTTGCGGCGCGATAAGATTGGGATATTGCCAAGCCGCCTGACAAGGATTCATTAACCGCCGCGATAATAGCGACCTCGGCCTACGATTCCCTCGGCCGTCCGATTTCCACCAGCGAGACCATCGCCGGCGAGGTCTTTACCGCCTCCGTCACCTTCGATACCGCCGGGCGGGTCGCGACCCAGACTTATCCCAGCGGTTTCGCGGTTGAGCGTAATTACAATCTCACCGGGTTCCTGGAAGACGTGCGCGATACCCTCAGCGCCACGGTCTACTGGGCCGCCAACGACGTCAACGCGCAAGGTCAGGTCATCGACGAGTCCCTAGGCAACGGCCTGGTCACCCAGCGCGCCTTCAACCCGGCGAACGGCCTGGTGGACACCATCCAAACCTGGAACGGCCTGACCGCCGTGCAGGACGACGGTTTCAACTTCGACAAGCTGGGCAATCTGACCCGGCGCATCGACGCCATTCAGGGCCGGCAGGAAGATTTCACCTACGACGGCATCAACCGCCTGACCGAGGGCACCCTCCTCGATTCCGGGACTCTGGTGGAGCTCAATACCAACACCTATGGCTACGACAGCGTCGGCAACCTCATTTCCAAAACCGATGTCGGCGCCTACGTTTACAGGGGTGTGGGCACCGGCCCGCACGCGGTGACGGGAGTCTCCGGCGGCCCGGCGGGCAATCTCAGCTACGCCTACGACGCCAACGGCAACATGACCTCGGGCGCCGGGCGGACCCTCAATTGGTCGTCCTACAACAAGCCGGTCTACATCGACGGCGGCGCGGTGCTGACCTTCGATTACGGCCCGGACCGCGCCCGCATCCGCCAGGTCGCGACCACGGGCAGCAGCGTCAAGACCATCAAGTACGTGGGCTCCCTATACGAAAAGCGGGTCACGGGCTCGAACCCGGCGGAGCTCGTGCACTACATCCGCGCCGCCGGCACGGTGGCGATCTATACCCAGATCGACGATGCCGATCCCCTGACCGACAAGACCCGCTATCTGCACCGCGATCACCTGGGCTCCATCGTCGCCATCACCGATGAGGCGGGGGTGGTCACCGAGCAACTCAGCTTCGATGCTCACGGTAAACGCCGCGCCACCGATTGGCAGGCGGCGATCTTCCCGCCCAGCCCGGTCGAGACCCCGCGCGGCTTCACCGGCCACGAGCACCTGGACGGCGTCGATCTCATCCACATGAACGGGCGGGTCTACGACCCCCTGCTCGGCCGTTTCCTCTCCGCCGACCCCACGGTCCAGTTCCCCAAATCGACTCAGGGGCTCAACCGCTACACCTACGTCAACAACAACCCCCTGTCGTTCACCGATCCCAGTGGGTTTGGGTTCTTCAGCAAGATATTTAGGAGCATCGGCAAGGCGATCAAGGCTGTTAAGAAGGTAGTAAGCAAGGCGCTCAGTAACCAGTTTGTGCGCATAGGCATAGCTATAGCTGCGGTGGCTTTCCTGCAACCGGAAATCGTTGGTCTTATAGCTGCTAACGCGGCGGGAGCAGCAGTTGCGGCAGGCGCTTCCTTTGCTGGCGTTGTGACTGCATATGGGACCGCCGCAACAGCCGTAAGTACGTCTATCATATCCGGAGCGGTGTCCGGTTTTGTGGGCGGTCTAATTGTCAGTGGCGGCGACCTCAAGGCGGCTGGAATTGGGGCGCTAACCGGCGGCGCGCTCGGATTTGTTGGGGCGAGCTCCGCTTTCGGAGGCTCGCTCGCACCCCAGAGGATTGCTGCACATGGCTTAATTGGAGGGGCCCGTAGCGTCCTTCAGGGCGGCAAATTCAGCACCGGATTTTTGACCGGTGCCATATCGAAGACCGCGACCCCATTCTCTAAAGCCATCACGCAGGGCAACGTCTTTGCTACTGCCGTGGCCCAGGCTGCCGTCGGTGGCACAACCTCTGTCATCGGCGGCGGCAAGTTTGGCAACGGCGCTGTTACGGCAGCATATGGGTATCTTTTAAATGACGTGATTCAGCTTAAGGCTAACATTATGACGAGCACTAAGATTGGACGCTTGTTATTTGGCGATGATTTCATTGGACAGGGAGGTAGTGCAAGTCTCGCAATTTCTTTCCCAGGCTTCTTCGGTGGTCGCTTTGACGCCGGGGTGGTGGGTCAAATTAATGGCGGTGGCCAGAATTATGGTATTGGCAAATCAGGAATCGGCCTTGAATATAATGCCGGTGAAATCAATGACCTCTCGGGTCGCGGTGTTCAGTATAATATTGGAACGCCTATCGGCGGTGCGACGGTGCAGCTTGATAGCGAGAACCAAATAGATGGCCTTGGATTGCAAGCTGGCCCAGGCTTTTATTTTGGCGATATTATACTTGACGTACCCAAGGTGGATTCCCATATATGATGGACACAAGGAGCGAGTGTCATGTCCATCCTGTCCGCAGCCCACTTTCATAACGAAGAAGCGGCCTACGAGTTTGTCGAGGCTCGCGTTTGGCCCAACGGTCGGATTTGCCCGCATTGTGGCACCGTGGACCATAGCGGCAAGCTGAACGGCAAGAGCACCCGCATAGGCGTTTACAAGTGCTACGACTGCCGCAAGCCCTTCACCGTCAAAGTTGGGACCATCTTCGAGGCCAGCCACGTCAAGTTGCATATCTGGTTGCAGGCGATTTTCCTGTTGTCCTCTAGCAAGAAGGGCATCAGTAGCAACCAGCTTCACCGGACCTTGAGCGTTACCCTCAAGACCGCTTGGTTTATGAGCCATCGTATTCGTGAGGCCATGCGCTCTGGCGACTCGGCCCCCATGGGCGGTGCTGGCGGAATCGTCGAGGCAGATGAGACTTTCATCGGTCACGACAGGACCAAGAAGCCCAGGGGCCAGAAGAAGGGCCGGGGATACGCTCACAAGCACAAGGTTCTGACTTTGGTTGAGCGTGGCGGCAAGGCCCGAAGCGTGGTCGTCGATGATTTGAGGGCCAAGACCTTGGTCCCGATCCTCCAGGAGAACATTCACCGTGAAACCCGTGTGATGACCGACGAAGCCGGGCAGTACTATTACCTCCACGAACAATTTCCTGAACACGGCTTCGTCCGGCATGGCGCTGGCGAGTACGTGTCTCAACTCGACCCGTCTGTCCACACCAACACCATCGAAGGCTATTTCTCGATCTTCAAGCGGGGCATGAAGGGCGTCTACCAGCATTGCAGCAAAGAACACCTGCACCGATATCTGGCTGAGTATGATTTCAGGTACAGCAATCGTGTGGCCCTTGGTGTCGATGATGAGGATCGCGCCGAACGTGCCCTTCGTGGTATCGTGGGCAAACGGTTGACCTATCGAACGACTAATCGGCAAGTGAGCGCGCATGGCTGATCCGAAACCCAAACCGGACGACAAAGAGCAGTCCAAACGCTTCATCGAGAAGGCCCGCGAGATAGAGGCGGACGAATGCGGCGAAGCGTTTGAACGGGCTTTCAAAAAAATACTGCCGGAGAAAACGCCCAAATCTCGTGAAAAGGACAAGCGCGTTATTCCTTGAGTCTTTCGGCCAATGATTCAAAAAACTCTTGCGTATGACGTAAGACCTTAGCGGCTCTGGACTCGTCAAATGATGCCCGAGCATGGGCGGCGCGGGTTCTCCACGCATCTTTGAAGCATAAAAAGTGCATTGCTGCATCTGAATAGAACTGTAAATCTTCGTCTTTTTGCGGTCCCCTTGTCTGATTTTGCTTTTGTCGAATCTTGGCTTCGCATTGATTAATAAGTGCAAGCCATTGAGCATATTCATTTGGATAATTAGGAAATGTGACTTGAAGATAGTTTGCCAATGCCCAAAGTCCGATTTCAGCAGCGCGCATAGAATGGATAACCGACGCTGTATTGCGCCCTAGGGCAAAGCAATTACCAGCCTCTCGCAATTCATCATGCGCTGTTGGGAATGCTTCGCGCGCGGGCTCTGTTAATAGATCGTCAGCTTCATAAAACTTGGCTTTATCTCTCGGCACACTCAGATAAAGCTCATCCTGCAAACCTGTTTTCACCGCAGTTGCCAATAATTCAAGTTCTCGTTTGGTCTGAGGTGGATCATCAAGTCTAGTCGCGAGCAGCGCCTTGGGTCCCTGCAAATCATTCTGGACACATATCCCATGTAAGATTTTGACAGAAGCCTTTAGTTGACGCTTTTCGCTTTCGTCTAATAAGGCGTGCTCATCATCATGGCCGTATGATTTTGCTGTTTCGACCATCGTTAACAGCGTTTCCATCTCATGTATGATCTCGCCGATGCGCACATAAGTGTGAACTGGCAATCGTTTGAGCATTTCCCACAGACTCCACAGGCGATACGAGGGTAAGACATTCACAGTCTATACCCCCGATTGTGGGTACGGGAAGTATAATATCGCCTTTATTTTGGCGGCTCAGGGACTAAAACCTTCAAATACACGGTGCGTGATTTTGTCAGGGATATTCAGAACTAAACGGGCTTCAAGCTTACTCAAATGCAATGGTTGAATTTCTGCTTCGCAGCCTCTTGACGATCGGCTTTATGGGCACAAGCGTCTGTTTTCTCTTGGCTTGGTATAATGGCATCAGGATGCTGTCTCATACTCGGAAGAACAGGTGGTTTATGCTATCCCTCATACCGCCACTGATCTTTACTGAAAGCGCTTATGAAGAAGAAGGTATAGCTTTTTTCAGACGGTTCAGAAAATTTCTCTTATGTAGCTTCGGATTTGGAATAATTCTGATTTTTTCAAAGTTTTTCAAAAACATGAAGGGGGATCTATTTTGAAATTCCGGTTGGGAATTCCGGGGACATCATACTTAATAGATTACGGTGACAGTGGATTACGGTGACAGTGCACTAATTAGGATTCTGTTTGTACTGAGAAGATCACGGATCACGGAGAAGATCACGGGATCAGGTCTCGTGGCCCTGCGATGGCGCCGCGTGAACTTGGACACCGGCATTGCCTTGATGATCCAGACCGTCGAGGAAACCAATGCCGGGACATGGCGCGCTAAGTTTGCCGGGACCAAGTTTACCCCGCACTTGGGCCGGCACGGCCATGTAAACCGCTTGCTCTCATCCGGCTTTCAATCCCAGGCAGCGGAACGGATGGAAAACGCTTTTGGCGCCCTCACCAAAGTCTAGGGTGGTAATTGGGTGGCAATTCGGACTTTGCTACCCAGCCTGGATTTGCTAAGTGCTTGATTCTCTACACCGGATGGGTGGCCGAGCGGTTGAAGGCACCGGTCTTGAAAACCGGCAGGCGTTAGCGCGTCTCGTGGGTTCGAATCCCACCCCATCCGCCAGATAGGGCATTTTCCGCTCGCCGCAGGCAGGTATTCTTGCTCAAGTTGCGCGATTGTCTGTTTGTTGGCAGACTTTGCCGCGCAAAACCATAAACCAATCGAAATTTCGCGGACAAACCGTTGGAGTGAACAAAAGGGAGAATCCTGCAATGAGCGGCAAGATTGAAACACCGTCCTTCGACGAGTTCGATGAAATCCATAATCCGCGCGCTGAAGAAACCGACTTCGACCGGATTGTAGAAAGTGCGGTTTCGCGCCGTGGCTTCCTCAACGTCATGGCCGTTGGAACAGCAGGTTTTTTGACCAGCGCCGCTGGCCTGCCCAGCCAGGCTCGGGCCGCCGGCCGTTTCGGGTTTAAGCAGATCGCGGCAAATAGCCTGGACGCCGTGACGGTTCCGCCGGGGTTCAGCGCGTATTCGGTCGTCTCTTGGGGCGATCCCCTGTGGTCCGATTCTCCGGTATTCGACTGGTCGGTGCGCGGAACCGCGGCCCAGCAGGAGCGGGCTTTCGGCGACAATAACGACGGCCAGACGATCTTTTCTTTCGATGGCCGCACGGTCCTGGTCATCAACCAGGAATACACGAACCGCGATATCGCCAATGCCCATCG
Organism: Kiloniellaceae bacterium; assembly: GCA_021776135.1. GTDB lineage: Bacteria > Pseudomonadota > Alphaproteobacteria > Kiloniellales > J153 > JAJFGN01. The sequence continues at coordinate 151,202 of JAJFGL010000036.1, read as the reverse complement.
CGAATCGAAACTGGCCGAGACCGACGACGACGTACTGAAAGGCATGCTCGCCCACGGTGTGACGGTCGTCGAACTGACCCAAACAGGCGGAAAATGGGGTGTCGTCAAGGACAGCCCGGTGAACCGGCGAATCACACCGAAAACGGCAATGGTGCTGGAAGGTCCAGCGGTTGGGCACGATCTGATGAAGACGATTGCCGATCCACAAGGCAAGAATTGCTTCGGCACCTGGAACAACTGCGCGAACGGTTCGACTCCCTGGGGCACCTACCTGGCTTGCGAGGAAAACTTCAACGGATACTACCGGTCGTCGGACCCCGATATCGCGATCACCCCAGGACAGAAGCGCTACGGCATTGGCGTCAAGGACTGGGGCTATGCCTGGGCCCAGATCGACGACCGATTCGATATCGCGAAGGATCCGAACGAGTCGAACCGCAATGGCTATGTCGTTGAGATCGATCCCACGGATGCGAAGTCCACGCCGAAAAAGCGCACCGCTCTGGGCCGTTTCAAGCACGAGAACGCCGAACTGGTTGTTAATCGCGATGGCCGGATCGTTGTCTACATGGGCGATGACGAGCGGGGCGAATTTCTCTATCGCTATGTTTCAGACGGATTTTACTCAGTTGGCGGCAGTACGTCCGATCTGTTGAATATGGGCAAGCTCTACGCCGCCAAGTTCAGCAATGACGGGCGCGGCGAATGGGCCGAGCTGTCGCCGGAGGCGACCGGCATGTCGGCGGCGGAAATCAGTATCCATACACGCATCGCCGGGTCGGCCGTGGGCGCAACAACGATGGACCGCCCGGAATGGGTCGCGGCGCATCCGACGAAGGCCGAGGTCTATGTGGCGCTGACGAACAACAAGAATCGCGGCATCAAGCCCAACAAGGGCGGCGATGAAACGCCCGTGGGCGGCCCGAACCCGCGTAAGGCCAACAAGTACGGTCAAGTGGTGCGCTGGATGCCGGATGGCGGCGATCACACGGCCAAGGGCTTCGATTGGAATATCTTCGTTCTTGCCGGAAATCCGGCGGTGCATAACGACCTGCGCGCCGGATCGAAGAATGTGAATGCCGGGAACATGTTCAACTCGCCGGACGGAATCTCGTTTGATGACGCGGGCATCCTGTGGATCCAAACCGATGGCGACTACAAGAATAAGGGCGATTCCGCGGGTCAGGGCAACAACCAGATGCTCGCCGCCGATACCGAAACCGGCGAGATCCGCCGCTTCCTTGTCGGCCCGCCGGCCTGCGAGATTACCGGGCTCAGTTTTTCGCCGGATCGCAAGACCATGTTCGTCGGAATTCAGCACCCCGGTGAAAAGGGCTTTAAAAGCCATTGGCCCGGCGGCGGCGATACCGTTCCCCGTTCCGGCGTCGTTGCCGTTACCCGCGACGATGGCGGCGTGATCGGCTGACAGGCGTTAGCTTTCCATCTTGCGCGCGTGCAGTTTCATATGGCCGCTTTGAATGCCCTCGGTGGCCAGGGCTCGCAGCGCGCCCAAATTTTGCGCCAAGCCGACGGCCACGCAGATTTCGCCCAGTTCCTGCGCGCTCCCGCAGCCGAGGATGCGCAAGGACAGTTGCGCCAAGGGATGGGCCTTGGTCGCGCCGCCGATCAAACCCAGGGCCATGGGCATTTCCAAGGTTCCGGTCAAACGTCCCTTGGTATCCTTCTCCCAGGTGGTGAGCGGCCCGTAGTGGCCGGTCCTGGAGGCCCAGACGTGGGCGCCGGCCTCCACCGCCCGCCAATCGTTACCCGTGGCCACGACGATGGGATCGATGCCGTTCATAATCCCCTTATTGTGAGTCGCCGCCCGGTAGGGATCGACAACGGCGAAGGCCTGGGCATCGAGGATGCCCTCGATAACCTCCGGCCCCGATAGCGCCTCGGGCTCCAGGGTCACCCGGGCCCGCGCCAAGCGGCGGTCGGCGTAGTTCGACAGAATGCGCAGGCGCGCGGCGCCGCCCGAGGCCCGCTCCAACATCGGCGCCACCGCCTCGGCCATGGTATTGACCGCGTTCGCGCCCATGGCGTCGCGCACATCGACTAGAAGGTGCACCGCCAGCATGGCCCCGCGCGGCGTGGTGTCGAAGACATGAACCTCGATGTCCTGGCACCCGCCGCCGAGTTCGACCAGTTTTCTGTCTTGGTCGTTGGCGGCCGCGATGATGGCATTGCGCGCGGCCAGGATCCGCTGGCGGGCGCCATGGGGATCGCCGAGGCCCAGAATTTGAATCTGCGCGCGCATGACCGGCAAGGTACTCGAGGTCTCGAAGCCGCCGCCGGCCCGTGCGATCCGGGCCATGTAGGAGGCAGCGGCGATGACGGAGGGCTCCTCGACCGCCATGGGAATCAGCAGATCCCGGCCGTTGATGCGGAAATTCGTGGCCAGGCCCAGGGGCAGCTCGAAGGTGCCGACGACGTTTTCGATCATGCCGTCGGCGCGCGCCAGGGACAGGGCCCCCGCCCCCTCCAGAAGCGCGTGGTCTGCGTCGCTCAGCGCGAGCCGGCCGGCGGCCTCGCGCCAACGCTCGGCGGGTGTCAGATCGCGAAACCCCGCTAAGCGCGAGGAGAAAGTTTTGTCTGTCATCAGGAGTGTCCGCCATCGACCGATAGGACTTGCCCTGTTATCCAACCGCTGGCCTCATCGGTTAAGAACAGAACCGCGTTCGCGATATCTTCGGGGGCGCCGAGGCGTTTGGCGTGGATCGAGGCTAGTAGCTGCGTTTGGCCCTCCGGTCCCAGCTTGTCCCACTGGCGTTGCGTCGCCGGGTTCGAGAGTATGAATCCGGGCGCGACCGCGTTGACGGTGACCCCATGGGGGCCCAGTTCCCAGGACATCTGTTTGGTCAAGCCGACCAGGGCGTGTTTGGCGGCGGTGTAGGCCTGGATGCCGGTCAGGCTGGGCCGCAGACCGGCGCCGGAGGCGATGTTGACGATGCGCCCGTAGCCGGCTTTTTTCATGCCCGGCGCGGCGGCCTGTATGAGCCAGAAAGCGCTGTCCAGGTTGGCCTGGAAGATGGCGCGCCAGTCGTCTTGCGTGATGACCTCGATGGGGCGGCCGCTTTGACCGCGAACCCCACCGGCGGCATTGACCAGGATGTCGATGCGCCCGTGGCGCTGAATCAAGGTATCCAGGGTTTCTCGGGTCCGGTCCCGATTGGAAAGGTCCAAGGCGTGGGAAACGATACCGAGAGACTGAGCGCAAGCCGCGACCCCTTCGCCGTCCAGATCGGCGATCTCGACCTGGGCGCCTTGGTTGCAGAACGCCTTGGCGATCGCGGCGCCGATACCCTGGGCGGCGCCGGTGACCAGAACGACACGGCCGTCGAAGCGGTGTTCCATGAGCTTGGCGCCTTTCCTGCCCGTCATGGAAGCATCGCGGTCTTGAGCGCATCCAGGCTTTGCCAGGATTGGGGCCGGTGGCCGTCCTCGACCTCGTGGACCAGGGCGGTCAAGCGGGCGCAAAGGGGCGCGGTCAAGCCATGTTCCCGCGCCAGGGCCGCGACCGTACCGGGCATGGCATCGACCTCGGTCTTGCGTTTACGCACCGCGATATCGCGCCAGATACCGCTATGAGTCTTGGCCGAGCGGCGGTTGAAGGCCACCATGGTATCGAGCGAGGCCCGTGCCGCCTGCTCGTCGCCGCCGGGCAGAAAGGCCGCCGGATCGAAACCGTTGAAGGCCTCGGGCGTTACGCCCCGCGCTTGGGCGACCGCCAGGACTTCGCGGGCCAGGGCTATGAAAAGCTCGCGGTAGCCGGGATGATCGAGACAATCGGCGATGGAAGCTTCGGTCAGGGCCTCGGCGAAAAGCATGGCGCCATAGGCCATCTTGCTCCAGAGGTAGCCGAAGATATTGGGGCTCGCCATGGCCTCGGGTTCGAAGTCTTGAAACAATGTCTCCAGCGCCTTGACCCGAGCCGTCATCCGGCCATCGATCTCGCCCACCACCACGGCGCCGCGTCCGCCGTACAGGATTTCCCCCGGACCTAAGTAGTCGGCGCCGAAATTGACGAAGCACCCCATGGTCCGGTCGGGGCCCACGATCTTGGCAATAAGGTCTTCATTCAAACCGTTTTGGGCCGAGACTACATATCCCTCCGGCGACAAATGGGGGGCAAGGGCGCGCGCCGCCGCCTCCGTCGCCGGAGTTTTTACCGCCAGCACGATACAATCGAATATACCCTTAAGGACGTCCGGGGTTACGGCCTTGGCGGGCGCCGTGAAAGACGCGATCGGTCCCGTAATCGTAAGGCCGTTCTGATTGATTCGCGCCACATGCGCCGGATCGGTATCGACGAACAGGATGCCGTGGCCGGCGCGCGCCAAGTAGGCGCCCAGTGTGCCGCCGATCGCGCCCGCGCCCCAGATGAGAAGGGGCGGTTCGCTTATGGCCAGCCGTCGGTCAGGAGCGCGCGGGTTTCCGCGACCCCCACGGCCCAAACCGCCTCCATGTCCTTATCGGGGCGCTGGTAGCGCCCGCCCATGTTGCCGTCGCCGGCTATGGCGCGGATTTGCGCAGGGTTGAGTGACTGTAAACTGCTCATATCCACCAAGTCCTTGGCGCCATCGGGCATATCGTCCCCAGCCAGCCGGTTGCAGGCAAAATTTTCCAGCCAGGAGGCGTGGGAGGCGACGTCGTCGATCTCGCGGATCGCGGCGGCGAACTTGGGCCCGGCATACCAGTTGTGAAACAGAATCCGAACCTCTGGGTTAGCCGCGATCCATTGCCGGGCGTAGTTGGCGGCCGGCATGTTCCCGCCGTGGCCGTTGACCACGAGAATACGCCGGAATCCGGCCTGGGCGAGGCTGTCGAAGATATCGCCGATCAGCCCCAAATAGGTTTCCATGCTTAGGGTAATGGTGCCGGGAAAGGCGGTCCAATGATGAGCCAGCCCGTAGGGCACGGCCGGGAATACCGGAATACCCAGGGGCTCGGCGGCATCGGCGGCCACCTCTTCCGACAGAATGCTGTCGGTCGAGAGGCTCAGATAGGCATGTTGCTCGGTCGATCCCAAGGGAAGGACACAGCGGTCGTCCGTCTTAAGATAGGCCTCGATCCGCATCCAGCTTGAGTTGGAGATCTTCAAATTTCGACCCTTTCGATATTGTCTGGCGGCTCAAATCCACCCTATTCCGGCCATGGTGACACGGTTTTTACGGTCTTGCCACCGCCCTGCCCCTTGGATACGCTTTTGGACAGTCACGCAATCGAAAATGAATGCAGGGAGACACGAAACAATGAATAAAATCATTAAGTTAACCGGCGCCTTGGCCGTGGCGGCCGGGCTTACGGCGGCGGTTTCCGCGCAGGCGGAGACCTTTAGATTTTCGTTTCAAGGCGACGTCGCCTCCATGGACCCTTACGCCCTGGCGGAAAATTTCTCGAACGCCTTTCACAGCAATATTCACGAGCCCTTGGTCCGCTACGACGAAAATCTACAGTTGGAACCCAGCCTCGCGGTTAGCTGGAAGCTGGAAAACCCCACGACCTGGCGCTTCACGCTGCGTGAGGGTGTGAAGTTCCACAACGGCAACACCTTCGACGCCGACGACGTGGTGTTCTCCATCAAGCGCGCCCAAGCCGACGGCGCCGACATGGGCAGCTTCGTCGGCGGTATCGCTGACGTGAAAGAGGTCGATGCCCGCACGGTCGATATCGTGACCACGGAGGTCAATCCGATCCTGCTCAATACCATCGCCCCCTTGGTGATGATGGATAAGCAATGGGCGGAAGCCAACGGCGCGGCGGAACCCGTCGATCTCAACAACAACAAGGAAAACTATTCCACGCTGCACGCCAACGGAACCGGCCCATTCAAACTCGTGAGTCGCGAGCCGGGCGTGAAGACCGTCCTCACGCTCAACAAGGACTGGTGGGACATGGGCAACCAGTCCTTCAACGTGACCGACGTGATCCTGACCCCCATCGGGTCCGATGCGACCCGCACCGCGGCCCTGCTCTCCGGCGAGCTCGATTTGATGTTCCCGGCGCCGGTCCAGGATGTCAAACGCATCAACGACTCCGGCGTCGCCATGGTCTTGCAAGGCCCGGAGCTGCGGACGATTTTCCTGGGCATGGATCAGGAACGCGACGAGCTTCTGTATTCCTCCGTGAAGGGCAAGAACCCGCTCAAGGACCAGCGGGTCCGGCAAGCGTTTTACCAGGCGATCGATATCGAAGCCATCAAGTCTAAGGTCATGCGCGGGGCCTCGACCCCCGCTGGCCTGTTGCTGGCGCCGAAACTGGGCGGCTTTAACGAAGCCTTGAACGGCCGTCACGCTTACGACGTCGCGGCGTCGAAAAAGTTGCTCAGCGATGCCGGTTATCCGGACGGTTTCGATCTTCAACTCGATTGCCCGAACAACCGCTATGTCAACGACGAGCAGATATGTCAGGCCGTCGCGGGCATGTTGGCGCGGGTTGGCGTTAACGTGAACCTGCTGGCTCAACCCAAGAGCAAGTTCTTCGCCAAACTCAAGGTGCACGATATCTCCATGTATCTGCTGGGCTGGATTCCCGACGATCAGGACGCCGGTTCGGTTATCGCGCATCTGATGGTGCCCCCGGCCGACGGCGGTCTCGCGTGGAACGGCGGTGGCTACGGCAATGCCCGGGTGACCGAGTTGTCGCGCATGATCACCTCGGAAACCGACGCCAAGAAGCGCCAAAGCATGATCGACGAAGCCTTCGGTCTGGTGAAGGCCGATGTCGGGTATATCCCGCTGCATCAGCAAGCCCTGTCCTGGGCCGTGCGCAACGGCGTCACCGTGGCGCAAAGGGCGGATAACGCCCTGCAGTTCTGGTATATCAACATCAAGTAGCTCGGCACCGCAAAGCCAAAGAGGCTCGGAAGCAGGAACTCCCGAGCCTCTTTTTTTTCTAAGGTTCGCTAATGAAACGGGGGTCGCCTTGATTTCTTTTATCTTGGCGCGGGTTCTGCAGTCCTTTGTCGTGATGCTGTGCGTCGCGGCGATTTCGTTTTCGCTCTTTACCTATGTCGGCGATCCGATCGCCAATCTGGTCGGTATTCAATCGTCCGACGAAAAGCGCGAGGAACTTAGAGAATCCTTGGGCTTGAACGATGCCGTGCCGGTTCAGTTCGCGCGCTTCGTCAGCCGCGCGGTGCGTATGGAATTCGGCATATCCTACCAGCAAAAACGCAAGGTCTCCTCCATCATCGCGGAGCGGCTTCCGGCGACCCTGGAATTAAGTATTCTGTCTGCCCTGCTCGCCTTAGGCATTGGGATACCGGCAGGGATTTATACCGCTCTGCACCGCGAGTCATGGTTCTCGCACTTGGTTCTATCGGGGTCTTTAATCGGGGTTTCCTTACCGACATTCCTGATCGGGATTCTATTGATTTTCGTATTTTCGGTTCAGTTTCACCTGCTGCCGTCTTTTGGACGGGGCGAGGTCGTGCAGCTAGGCTTTTGGAGCACCGGTCTCTTGACGGAAAGCGGTTTGAAGGCCCTGATCATGCCGGCGATCACTCTGGCGCTGTTTCAGATGACCCTGATCATGCGCCTGGTGCGTTCGGAAATGCTGGAAGTTCTGCGCACCGACTACATCAAGTTCGCGCGCGCGCGCGGATTGTCTAACCGCACGGTTCATTTCGGTTACGCGCTTATGAATACCCTGGTGCCGGTTATCACCATCACAGGTTTGCAGCTTGGCTCGATCATCGCCTTCGCCATTATCACCGAGACCGTCTTTCAATGGCCGGGGGTCGGTCTGATGTTCATTCAGGCGATCAACGAAGTCGATATTCCGGTCATGTCGACCTATCTACTGCTGATCGCGAGTTTCTTCGTCATCATCAATTTGACCGTCGATCTTCTGTACTACTTTGTCGATCCGCGCTTGCGGGTCGGGCGCGACGTCAAGACATGAGCCAATCGGCCCCGATAGCGGACTCGCTTGACACCGCCGGTCTGGCGCGGCGGGCCTGGAACAGCGATCTTGCCTATAGCTTCCGGCGCTCCAAGGTGACGGTCGTCGCCGGTGTCATCACCTTGATTTACATGCTAAGCGCCCTCTTCGCCCCCTGGGTCGCGCCCCACGATCCCTATGATTTGGCGAGCGTGAGTATCATGGATTCGTTCCTGCCGCCGGCCTGGATCGAGGGCGGGGACAGCCGCTTCCTGCTCGGCACCGACAATGTCGGGCGCGATGTCTTATCGACCATCATACATGGGTCGCGCATTTCCCTGGGTGTCGGTTTCGCCAGCGTTTTCATCGCCGCCTCCCTGGGGGTCACGCTTGGCCTCATCAGCGGTTATGTCGGCGGCCGCTTGGACGCCGTGATCATGCGTATCGCCGAGGTGCAGCTTAGCTTTCCCGATATCCTGATCGCCTTGCTTATCGACGGCGTGATCCGCAGCATCCTGGGGCCGGGGGCCCATGGCAACATCGCCTTCGTGGTGGTGATCGCGGCGATTTCCCTTGCTTATTGGGTGCAGTTCGCCCGCACGGTGCGGGCCACCACCATGGTCGAGAAAGGCAAGGACTATGTCCAAGCCGCCAGGGTCGCCGGCAAGGGTACTTTCTACATCATGTTCAAGCACCTGCTGCCGAACGTCATGGGGCCGGTCCTGGTGATCGCGACCATCAGCCTGGCGCTCGCCATCGTGACCGAGGCGACGCTTTCCTTCCTGGGCGTCGGCGTGCCGCCGACACAGCCTTCCTTGGGCACCTTGATACGGGTCGGCAACGATTTCCTGTTCTCGGGCGAGTGGTGGATTACCCTGTTTCCCGGCGTTGCCCTGGCGATCATGGGATTGTCGGTCAACCTGCTTGGCGACTGGCTGCGCGACGCCTTGAACCCGAAGTTGCGGTAGAGCGCGAACATGGCCAAGCCGCCGTTGTTGGAGGTCAAGAACCTCCGGGTCGAATTCCCCACGCGCCATGGCACCTTGGTGGCGATCGACGATTTGTCGCTGCATATAGATCCGGGCGAGGTCTTGGGAGTGGTCGGCGAATCCGGGGCCGGGAAATCGCTAACCGGCGCCGCGATTATCGGCCTCTTGGAGCCACCGGGCAGAATCGCCGGGGGCGAAATCCTGTTCGGCGGCCGGCGGATCGACAAACTGCCGGATGCCGAGATGCGCCGGATACGCGGCCGCCACATCGGCGCGATATTCCAAGACCCGCTGACCAGCCTCAATCCCCTGCACACGGTCGGACGGCAGATCACGGATACCATCGCCGCCCATTTGCCGCTGACCCCGCGCCAAGCCCGGGCCCGGGCCTTGGAACTTCTCGGCGAGGTCGGTATTCCGGCGGCGGCGGAACGCATCGATCATTACCCGCACCAATTCTCCGGCGGTATGCGCCAGCGCGTGGTCATCGCCCTGGCCTTGTGCGCCGACCCTAAGCTGATCATCGCCGACGAACCGACCACCGCCCTCGACGTTTCGATCCAAGCTCAGATCATCGTGCTTCTGAAGCGGCTTTGTTCCCAGCATGGCAGCGCGATTATGCTGATTACCCATGACATGGGCGTGATCGCGGAAACCGCCGACCGGGTGGCGGTGATGTATGCGGGCCGGATCGGGGAAGTCGGCCCGGTTTCCGAAATCATTCATAAGGCCCGCCTGCCCTATACCATCGGGCTCATGGGATCGATTCCCTCGATCGGCGAAGAGGTCGAGCGGCTGGTCCAGATAGACGGCTCCATGCCGCGCCTGAACGAAACCCCGCCCGGATGCCGGTATCATCCACGCTGTCCAAATGCTTTCGAGCGCTGCCGGACCGAGCGCCCGGATTTGATGCCCGCCGGGCCTTCGCGCGTGGCTTGCTGGCTTTACGACAGCCCGGCGGAGGCGCCGGCCGCGCGCCCTATTCCTGCAGCGGCGCGGGCTACGGGCGGCCATCGTGCCCGCGGCGCCGCGGCGGCCGCGACGCTGATCGAGGCCAAGGGTCTCAAGCAATACTTCGATGTATCGCCGCCCCTGCTCACGCGAATTCTGGAGCGCACGGGACGCCGGATCGTGCGGGCGGTGGACGGGTTGGATATTTCCATCGCCCATGGGGAAACATTCGGGCTGGTGGGCGAATCCGGCTGCGGCAAATCGACCGTCGCCCGGACTGTCGTGGGCCTTTTCGATGCCACGGCGGGCACAATCGACTATGACGGCGTATCCTTGAGCACCCGGGAGGAACGCGCGCGTAACCGTTCCGTTCAGCAAAAAATGCAAATGATATTTCAGGATCCGCAGGCGTCGCTGAATCCACGCTGGCGGGTGTTCGATATCGTCGCCGAATCGATTCCCGAAGCGCGCCGGACCAAAGCCGGCGGTTTTAAAGAGCGGGTCGGCGAGCTCTTACGTCAAGTCGGCATGTCGCCCTTGGACGGAGACAAGTACCCCCATGAATTCTCGGGCGGTCAGCGGCAACGGATATCCATCGCCCGGGCCCTTGGCGGGGAGCCGGAGTTCCTGGTTTGCGACGAACCGACCTCCGCGCTCGACGTTTCGGTCCAAGCGCAGATACTGAATCTGATGGTCGATCTGCAACGCAATCTGGGCCTCACCTATCTGTTCATAAGCCACGATCTGGCGGTGGTGCATCACATCTCGACCAAGGTCGGGGTAATGTACCTAGGCCGGATCGTGGAATGGGCCGAAACCCGCCGGCTATTCACCCGCCCCTTGCATCCTTATACGCGCATGCTGCTCGACGCCGTGCCCGACATTTCCAAGACCGGGACACAGCGGGCACAGGTCGAGGGCGAGGTGCCAAGCCCGATCGATCCGCCCGGCGGCTGCCACTTTCATCCGCGCTGCCCCTTCGCCAACGCGCGATGCCGGGGCGAATCGCCGGAAAATATCATGGTGGAGGGCACCTCGGTCGCGTGCCACGCCGTGCAAGAGGGGCGCCTGCCGGCCTGGAAAACAGGCTAACTCCGAATCTGCCAGGAGCCGTCTTCTTGGCGGCAGGCCATGCCATAGGTTTGCTGCTTTTGACCGCCGACGGTCGCGGTGGCGGTGTATTCCCGGCAATACTGGCCATTGTCGGTTTGGATGGTTTGAACTGGCGCGACTTGATATTTGGCGCCCGATCGCGCGTCATTCCAGATGATCGCCTGTCCGTCCGGCGCGTGTTCGAGAGCTTGGCCAACGCAATTCTGGTCGAGGTCGTCCATCATTTGCCCGGCGCTGCCGCCAACTAGAATACCCAGGATAGTCCCGCCCAGGATTGCCGCGGTACGGCCGTCGCCGCTTCCAATCTGGGATCCGATCGCGGCTCCGGCGCCACCGCCGAGAACCGCGCCCAGCGCGGTCCGGTCACAGCGGCCCATGCTGAGGTCGAATGGTGGAATATAGGGGCCTTGCGCCGTATTCCGGTGCTTCTTTTTGGCGCGGTAACCGTGCGCCGGCGCCCAAGGCGGTGGGCCGCTGCTGAAGTGCGCGTTACCGCGGCACTTCATCTTCTTGCCATGGCCCTTGGCGTTGAACTTGAACTTGTAGGTACAATCGCCGGCTTTGTAGTGTTCCTCGTACTTACCCTTGGACTTGCCATTTTTGGATTTCCAGGAACCGGCCGAGGCTTGGCCGGTGCCCAAAATGACGGCGACGGCCAGTATCGCGGCCATCAACTCAGCAAAACGGCGCAAATCGAAACTCCTTACAGTAGGGTTGCGGTCGAGTTACTCTACACCCGTCCAGAGACGTAATCTCTTAGCGCGTTAGCTTCGGTCTCCAACTCAGCAAGGCGGTTCTTCACCACATCGCCGATACTTATCATGCCGCGCAGGGCGCCGTTTTCGACCGCCGGGAGATGGCGGATACGGCTTAGGGTCATTTGCGACATCACGTCGCCAATGTCGTCGCCTAAGCCGCAGGTCTTCACGTTGGCGGTCATGAAGTCCGCGACCTTCATATCGAGCAGGGAAGCCCCATGGGTCACCAAGCCGCGCACCACATCGCGCTCGGACAATATGCCTTGAACCTTGGCGCCATCGTCGCTGACAATCAGGGCGCCAATCTTTTCGGTTTTCAGTATTTCGATCGCCGTTTTGACCGAGGCGCCGCTAGGGACGGTTAGAATCCTATCGCCCTTCTGGGCGAGCATTGCTTGGACCTTCATATTATTGCCCTCTCCACATCGGATTGGCAGGCCCCCGCGCGCACAAAGTCTAAGGACTGCTCAATCGCGGTCTTGCCGGGCCGGCCTATGGTTAGCGAAAGACTCGGCCGCGACGATATCCGGCATCATAACCCGAATGCGCGGTTTCGGGAAATAAACTCAACCAATCCTTTCATGGCGTGTGGCTTTCTCGCTTTCCATGCGTTGATCGAGCTCGCGTATGACCTTCGGTAAGGCCCAGGGCTTGTAACCCGCCTCTTTGCATTGTTCCAGCATCCACTTCAGACGCAAGCGGCTCCGCCGCAGTTCCATAAACCGCCGGAACCCAAAGGCCGCGCCAAGCACACATAACCCTCCGATTAGAAAGGTAAAACCCAAGGGCCATGTCAGGAACCAAGTGACCAGATTGTCGAAAAATGGACTTGTCAATCTTGGGGCGCCAAAGAAACCTTCCCATGCCCGGCTTACTGGGAACGGGGTCCATATACCCGCACTCAGCCATCCGTATATTTGATACAGGAATAGCGCCATGCCGTAGTAGATTAAACAAATGCCGAGCGTGATCATCCAGGTTGTCTCCGCCCCCACATATGATTTACCGGCAAATACTCAATAAGCAGTTACATTAGGCATGAGCGATAAATTATTGAAATAACTTACATAAAATCTAAGAATGGCCCGGCATCTAATAACGGAGAATCAACCCCTCGTCGCTGACCTCGTAACTCGAAAGTCGCCGCAGGAAGCTCATGCCTAGAAGCGAGATATTCAGGCGCGCCTGGGTGACGGTCGCTTTCACGTCCCGGATTTCCCTATCGCCGAGCTGTATATCGCGCAAGGTCACCGGCGCGACCTTGACTTCGCCGTTCGCAGTGAAGGCTCTGGCGGAATAATCCAGGGCATGAACCGGCAGGCCGACCCGTTGTGCGTCTTCCGCCGTCAAGTAGACCATGGTGGCGCCGGTATCGATCAAAAAACGCACCGGCGTACCATTTACCGCCAGCTCGACCGTGAAATGCCCCTGCGGACCCGGCGGGATAAGAATTTCATCGCCTGCATACGCGGCTACTTGCGCAAGCCCGTCTTCGTCTACTCCGGTCCCGGTCTGTTGTTCAGCGCCGGCAGTGCTTACCGTCCCGGTTTCGCCTTCTCCCAATTCCCCGGTCATCCAGACAATGCCAAGGCCCATGGCGATGATAATGCCAGCGTTGCGCAGCGTCGCGCCGAGCATGCCCGTGCCCGCCGTATCCTCGTAGTCCACGGCGTAGCCGTCATCGCCGCCTGGATCGTCGTACATGAGTACCGGCCCTCCATTGCTTGGCCTGGTTGTCGGCGGTTAAATGATCGGCGATATTGCCTAAGGCATCGCTAAATGGCGCATTTGAGAGAGAATACGGTTAAGGGAACTTAACCATACGCCCATGATGGGAGAGCGTATCGCGTAACAATGGGAGAGCGCATCGTGAATGAATTGGATTTATCGGGCCGCACCGCGATCATCACCGGCGGCGCCAAGGGTATCGGATATTCGGCTGCTGAGCGCATGCTTAAATCGGGCGCTCGCGTATGCCTCTGGGATATGGACACGGACCGCCTCAAGCAGGCGGAGCAAAGCTTGTCGCCCCTGGGCGAAGTCCAAACTATCGCCCTGGACGTCACCGACGAAAGCGCGGTCACGGCGGCCATGGAGGAAACCCTAGCCGCCACCCCGGCTATCGACATCATGGTCTGCAACGCCGGGATCGCCGGCATAATCAAGAATACCTGGGACTACAGCCTGGACGAATGGAACCGGCTGCAAAGGGTCGATCTGACCAGTGTATTCCTCGCCTGCCGGGCGGCGGTTCCGCCCATGTTGGCGCGCGGCTATGGCCGGATTATAATAATTGCGTCGATCGCGGGTATGGAGGGGGCGGTGAAGAACGCGCCCTATAGCGCGGCCAAGGCGGGAGCGGTTGGCTTCACCAAGGCGCTGGGCAAGGAACTGGCCCAGACTGGGATCTTGGTGAACGCGGTCACCCCCGCCGCCATCGATACCGAGATGCTGGGTGACGTGACCCAGGAATATATCGACTACATGATGACCCGCATGCCTATGGGCCGGCTCGGACAGCCCGAGGAAGCTGCGGCCCTGATCGCCTGGCTCGCTTCGGAAGAGTGCTCCTTCTCAACCGGTGCGGTCTTCGACCTCTCGGGCGGACGGGGAGTTTACTAAGAGGCGTCCGCCAGAATCATGTCGGCGGCTTTTTCGGCGATCATGATAATGGCGGCGTTGCAATTGCCCGAAACCAGGCGCGGCATGACCGCGCCGTCCACGACGCGCAAGCCTTCGACCCCGATAACCTTCAGGCCCGGCGTTACCACCGCCGTATCGTCGGTTCCCATGGTGCAGGTGCTGGAGGGATGATAGATGGTCGAGGCAACCCGGCGGCAAAAGCCAAGTATCTCTTCGTCGCTCTTAATGCCGGGTCCGGGTTCCATCTCCTCGGCCAGATAGGGTTTCATGGCCGGCGCGTGGACGATCTCGCGGGTTTTCTTCACCGCATCGACAAGGGTACGCCTGTCGGTTTCGCTCGTCAGGTAGTTGGCGCGAATTTCCGGGGCCGCGAAGGGATCGGCCGAGGCGATGTGGATCGACCCCCGGCTCTCGGGGCGCAACTGACAGATCGAGATGGTGCAGCCGGAATGCCGGTGCAGGGATTCGCCCATCTTGTCGGTGCTGAAGAGTATGAAAAGAAGACCTGCATCGGGTGAGGCCAATTCCGGCCGGGTCTTGAAGAAGGACCCCGCGTAGCCGGCGCTGACGGTCATGGGACCCTTGCGCCTGAGAATATAATTGAGACCCATGCCCAGCTTACCGAACAGGCTGTGATACTGGTCGTTCAGGGTGAGCGGCTGTTTCATGCGTATGAGCATGCGCGCTTGCAGGTGGTCTTGAAGGTTTTCGCCGACCCTCGGCGCGTCGTGAACCACGGCTATGCCATGGCGTTGAAGAAGTGAGCCGCCCCCAACTCCGGAAAGCTCCAGAAGTTGCGGCGAGTTGATGGCGCCGCCGCAGAGAATGACCTCGCCCGAAGCCTCGGCGCTTCGTAGCCGGCCATCTTGCCGGAACTCAACACCCTTGGCGGTCTTGCCGTCGAAAATAACGCGGGTGGCATGGGCATGGGTGGCGACGCGCAAGTTGGCGCGTTTTTTCGCCGGGTTCAGATAGCCAACGGCGGTGCTGCATCGGCGCCCGTTTCGCGAGGTGGTTTGGAAATACCCCATACCCTCCTGAGTCCCGCCGTTGAAATCGCCGTTGCGGGCAATGCCCGACTCAACGCCGGCATGGATGAAGGCATCGCATAGGGGGTGGGTTTCGACCTGATCGGAAACCGCGAGCGGGCCCCCTGCCCCGTGGTAATCGTCCCCACCTCGCTGTTGATCTTCGGCGCGGCGGAAATACGGCAGGACGTCCTCAAAGGACCAGCCGCTGTTCCCCAGCTGACGCCAGAGATCGAAATCTTCTTTTTGGCCGCGTATATAGACCAGGCCATTGATGGAGCTGGAACCGCCGAGAACCTTTCCCCTGGGTTGAAATATGCGTCGGTTTTCGAGTTCGGCTTCGGGCTCCGTCTCGTACATCCAATTGACGCGGCGATTGCGGAACAGCTTGCCGTAGCCGAGGGGGACGTGGATCCATAAATTCGTGTCGCGCCCACCGGCCTCCAGCAGCAGCACCTTGTGCTTGCCCGATGCGGTCAGGCGGTTGGCCAGGACGCAGCCGGCCGATCCGGCGCCGACAATAATGTAATCGTAACTGCCCAAAGAGGTGCTGTTGTCAGGCATTGTGTTCGCCGCCTGAAAGGGCGCGCGGATTGGCGATTGAGAGGCGCGCTTGCGTGCCCGCCACTAGTATCGCGAAGATTTCGGGGTCGCCGTCGCGCCGGCCCCCACGAATGTCTGCCGACAAGCGCCAGGTAAGCCGCTGCAAGGCTTCGTCCAAGGTCTCGGTTTCGGCGAGACCCGGCAAGCCTTCCTTGTCCTCGCCGTAAAGGCGCGCCAGGGCTTCGCGCTCGGCTTGACGCGGCGCGGTCCCGGATTCCAACTCGCGCGCCGCTATGGCCATGGCATTGGCGATCAAGCGCGCGCCAAAGCCGATTTCGTCCGGCAAGGTGGGCAGGATCTCGTCAAGCAAGGACGCGCGGGCCAGGGCCAACAAGCGCACGCCATCGGGGCGCTCACCCATGGGCCCGGCCCCCCCTTGCTTCCGGCCAGCGGTCCGGTGCGGTCATGTGCAGGATATCGTGCTCCAATTCCGGCGGGTAAACGCGGCCGGTCAGGGCCAAATCAAGCGAAGCCTCGCCCCCGTTCAAGGCGCGCCGGCCTTGTTGTAAGGCGATAATGGCCCAGCGGATATGGGCCATGAGTTCCCAAAACGCGACCCGCGCCGGTTCGATGGACCGCCCCGAGGTCTGCTCGTAAGCCCGGTAGAAGGCGGCGCGCGGCGCTATGCCGCCGGCTTCCAGGTCGTCGCGCCCGAAGCGCCAACACTTGGCGCAGAACCAGCCTAGATCGCTCATGGGATCGTTCCAGGCGGCAAACTCCCAGTCCAGTATGGCGCTCAAACCGCTGTCCCCAACCAGGTAATTTCCGGTTCTGAAATCTTGGTGAGTGAGCACGACATCGCCGCCTTCGGGGGCGTGTATCTCGCACCAGCGCAGGCCCCATTCCAAGGCCGGGCGCGCCAGCCCCAAGGCGTCCAGATGCTTGCGGTACAGGATAACGGTTTCAGGCCCAGGTTTCCCGGGCGGCGGGCCGAGGAAATCCAGATCGGTCCTAGGCGGAACGATCGTGTGAATCTTCGCCATTTCCTGCCCCAGGCGCGCGGCCAGGACATCGCGGTCGCCGCCGAACGCGGTGTCCTTCACGATTCGCCGGGCCGCCGCCGTACCTGGAACACGGCGCATGATGTAAAAAGGTTTACCGAGGAGTCTGTCGTCTTCGCACAGCCACAGCGCTTCAGGCACCGTTACCCCGGCTTGCCAGGCGGCGCGCAACACCGCGAACTCCTGCGGCCGGGTCAGGCTGACGGCGACGCCGCTGGGCGCGTCCCGGCGTAAAACCAGATCTTGCGTACCGGCGAAAGGACCATCGGAAAACTCGGCGTCGAGTCGCCAATTCTCCTGTATCGCCCCGCCGCTAAGTGGCTGAAACTCGGCCAGGCGGACGGAAGCGGCGCCGGCTTGTTCGGCCAAGAAGGCTTCGAGCGGTTGCTTAATCTCCTCAAGGCCGGTCACGGCCAAGCCCAGAAGTCAGTTCCCTCGGCCAGCAAGGTTCGCGCAAGCACCATTTTGTGAATTTCCGACGCGCCGTCCACCAGGCGCGCCTGGCGCGCGTAGCGGTACATCCACTCCAGGGGCGTGTCCTTGGAGTAGCCCTTGGCGCCGCAGAGTTGGATCGCTGTATCGACGGCCTTGTGCAGGGTGTCCGCCACCTGAATCTTGGCCATGGAGACTTCTTTGCGGGCGAAGCCGCCGCTATCCAGCTTCGCCGCCGCCTTCATGGTCAAGAGGCGGCCGATCTCGATATCCATGGCCGCCTCGCCCAGCAGCCATTGAACGCCCTCGTGGTCCTGAAGCTTGGAGCCGAAACTATCGCGTTCCGCCACATAGACGGCGGCGATTTCCAAGGCCCGCTTGGCCATGCCCAGCCAGCGCATGCAGTGGGTCAGGCGCGCGGTGCCCAAGCGGATTTGGGTCACCTTCAATCCATCGCCAACATCCATCAGGCGATGGGCGTCGGGAACCTCCAGGTTCTCGATTTCGATTTCGTAATGTCCGCCGTGTTCTTCCGGGCCCATGATGGGAATGCGCCGCGCGATTTTCCAACCGGGCTGATCCCGGTTCACCAGAAAGGCCGTCAGGCCCTTGCGCGTGTCGCCGGAAGTACGCGCGATCAAGATTATGTGCTGGGCGATACCGGCGCCGGTAATGAACCACTTGCGCCCATTTATAACCCAGATATCGCCGCGCCGGACCGCTTTAGTGCGCATGGCCGAGGGGTCGGAGCCGGAACCGGGCGCGGGTTCTGTCATGGCGAAGGTGGATCGCAGCTTGCCGTCCACGATCGGCTGTAGCCACGTTTCCTTTTGAACCTCGCTCGCCACCTTGTTGAGCAGGATCATATTGCCGTCGTCCGGCGCCGCGCAGTGAAATGCCGCCGGGCCGAAGATGGAACGGCCCATTTCCTCGTAGCAGACGGCCATGGCGGCGGCGGATAAACCTAGGCCGCCACGTTCGGCCGGCATCTGCGGCGCCCATAAGCCTAGAGCCTTGACCTCGCGGCGCAGTACCTCAAGCAGGTCCAGCTTGATGTTCTCATGCTCGTCGAAGGAGTCTGTCTTGGACTCCAGTGGTATGATTCGCGAATCCACGAATTCGCGAATCCGCCGGCGCAGTTTTTCCGTTTCCGGTGTGAGTGTGAAATCCATGCTATAACCTGGAGGTAAGGCCGCCGTCCACGATCAGAACGCTGCCGGTCATGTAGCGGGAGGCGTCGGAGATCAGGAGAAGCAAGGCGCCGTCCAAGTCCTCGGCCTTGCCGAAACGGCGCTGGGGTATGCCCTTGACCAGGGCGGCGCCGGCGTCGCTGGCGCGGAAGGCGCGGTTGATATCGGTCTCGATATATCCGGGTTCGATGGCATTGACCCGGATATCGTAGCGCGCCAACTCGACCGCCAGGGCCCGGGTCAAGTGGGTCAAGCCGGCCTTGGAGGCGCAATAGCTGACGACCCCGCTACGCGCGCAATGACCCAAAACGGACGCGATATTGACGATTGAACCGCCGTGGCCCAGGCGCGACATGTGGCGCGCGACTTCCTGGGCCATGAGCCAGGCGCCCTTCAAGTTGGTGTCGAGAACCCGGTCCCAATCGTCTTCGCTCTGTTCGAGTACCGGTTTGTCGATGACCATGCCGGCATTGTTTACCAGAATGGAAATCGGGCCCAGTTCGGTTTCCGCCTCGGCGACGCAGGTCCGCACGGACTCCGCATCGGTGATATCGAGAAGCAGCGGCAGGGCGCGGCCGTCGAAGGCCTCGATGGCCGCCGCCGTCGCGGCCAGTTCTTCCATGCGCCGGGCCGCCAGGGCGACCTTGGCCCCGGCCCGTGCCAAGGTTATGGCGAAATGCCGGCCCAGGCCGCTGGAGGCGCCGGTGACGATGGCGACTTTACCCTCAAGGTCGTGGTGAGCGTTCATTTCGGTCATGGGTCCAGGGCCTTGGCTTGTTCGCGCAACGCGAATTTCTGAATCTTGCCGGTCGAGGTTTTGGGCAAGACGCAGAACACGATCATGTCAGGGGTTTTGTAACCGGCCAGGTGTTCCCGGCAAAAGGCTTTAATGTCGCCGGCGCTGGCCTCCCGGCCGTCTTTCAAGGTCACGAAGGCGCAGGGGCGCTCGCCCCACTTCTCATGGGGCCGGGCGACCACGGCGGCTTCGAGCACACTGGGGTGACGATAGAGAACCTCCTCGATTTCCAAGCTGGAGATGTTCTCGCCCCCGGAAATGATGACATCCTTGGAGCGGTCCTTAACCTCGATATAGCCGTCCTGGTGAAGCACCGCCAAGTCACCGGTCCAGAACCAGCCGCCCCGGAAGGCGGCTTGGGTCGCGTCCGGGTTCTTCAAATAGCCCTTCATGACCGTGTTGCCGGCCAGGACGATTTCGCCCAGGCTTTGCCCGTCCCTGGGGACTTCCTTGCCGGTTTCCGGATCGGCGACCGTGGCTTGTTCGAGGGTCAGGTAGCGCACCCCTTGGCGGGCGATTCTGGCGGCGCGCGTGCGCGCATCCAGGCCGTCCCAATCTTCTTGCCAGGCGCATACGGCGGCCGGGCCGTAACACTCGGTCAAACCGTAGAGGTGGGTCACGCGAAAGCCGCCGGCCTCCATGGCCTCAATGACGGCGCTGGGCGGCGCGGCGCCGCCGGTGGCGACCACCACGGTCTGCGGGAACTTGGACTTGGCGGCCTCCGGCGCGTGGCCCAGGACCGACAAAACCACCGGCGCGCCGCACATGTGGGTGACGCCATGTTCGTCGATGAGCCTATATATTAGCGCCGGATCTACTTTGCGAAGACAAACGTGGGTGGCGCCGGCGGCGGTGACGCCCCAGGTGAAAGTCCAGCCGTCGCAGTGGAACATGGGCAGGGTCCAGAGATAGACCGATTCCTGTACCAGTCCGATGGTTATCATGTTGCCGAAGGCGTTCAGATAGGCGCCCCGGTGGCTATAGACACAACCCTTGGGATTGCCGGTGGTGCCTGAGGTGTAGAGCAGCGAGATGGACTGCCACTCCTCCGCCGGTTCGTCTGCCGGATCCTCGGGCTCCCCTTCGGCCAGGAAGGCTTCGTAGTCTATCTCGCCGATAAGCTCCCCGTCCTCGGCCAGGGCATCGTCGATATCGATGACTAGGGGCCGGGATTCGATCCTGTCCAGGGCGGCCCGCGCCACGGCCGAGAGCTCGCGGTCCACGAGCAGGACCTTGGCCTCCCCGTGTTCCAGAATGAAGCCGAGATTGACGGCGTCGAGCCGGACGTTCAGGGAATTCAAGACCGCCCCGGTCATGGGAACCCCGTAGTGCGCCTCCAACATGGCTGGGATGTTCGGTGCCAGGATCGACACCGTATCGCCGCGGCCAATGCCCCGGCGGCGCAGGGCGCTGGCCAAGCGGCAGGAGCGTTCCCACATGACGCGGTAAGTCGTGTGGGCGCGGCCATGGATAATCGCGGTCTTGTCCGGATATACCGCCGCCGCCCGGCGCAGGAAGGAAATCGGGGTCAGGGGCGCGAAGTTCGCCCCGCTTTGCGCCAAGTCTTGATCGTAGATGGTGGCTGGCTTCATTATGCTATGGTCCTGGCCGGACCGGCACAGGTCAAGCCCCCAGTACACTCAGGTATAAACTATGGAAATCGACATCTATTCGGACACCATCTGCCCCTGGTGCTTTATCGGCAAGCGGCGCCTGGAACGCGCTCTGATCGAGCGTCCGCAGGCGGATTTGACCATTCGTTGGCGCGCCTTTCAACTGAACCCGGATATGCCGGCCGGGGGCATGGAGCGGGGCCATTACCTGGAGACCAAGTTCGGGGGCGAGGAAAACGCCAAGGCTGTCTACGCCCAGGTCAGCGCGGCTGGCGAGTCGGAGGGCATCCCCTTCGCCTTCGATAAGATCGCCCGCACCCCCAACACCGTGAATTCCCACCGCCTGATCCGCTATGCCCGCCAGCAGGGGCGCCAGGACGAAACGGTTCAGGCGCTTTTCGATGCCTATTTCCTGCGCGGCGAGGATATCGGAAATATGGACATTTTGACCGCCGCGGCACGCGCGGCGGGACTGGGCGGCGATGCCGCGCGCGATTTTCTGGATAGCGGCGACGAGGCCGAGGTTATCCGCGACGAGGATGCTCAGGCCCGCCAGGCCGGTATCGCCGGGGTGCCCTGCTTTATCTTCAACGGCAAGTACGCGCTCTCCGGCGCGCAATCGCCGGAGGTTCTGATCCAGTTGTTCGACCTGGCGCTCCAGGACCGGGAATGACCAAGCCCCGTGATGCCGTGCGCCGGGCTTTGGCGGCTCGTTTCGGCGATGTGGAGTGCGGACCCGGCGGCCTGCCGGATCACGGCCTCCTTGCCAGCATGGGCGCGCGCGGAAGTTGCCGGCGCTTCTCGGACAAGGCTGTCGATCCCGGCCTGATCGAAACCTTGTGCGCCGTCGCGCTATCCGCGCCCAGCAAAAGCGACTTGCAACTACGCGACATCGTCATGGTGTCCGACCCGGACCTGCGCGGCCGTCTCGACGATCTGGTGGCGGGCCAAGCCTGGGTGCGCGGGGCGCTGGCCTTCTTGGTCTTCTGCGGCAATCATGCGCGCCAACGCCTGCTGCACGAGCTCAGGGGCCGGGAGTTCGCCAACGATCATCTCGACGCCTTTTTCAACGCCGCCGTGGACGCCGCCATCGCCCTCGGCGCTTTCGTGACCGCCGCCGAGGCACTGGGCCTGGGCTGCTGCCCGGTCAGCGCGGTCCGCAATAAGGCGCATGAAGTTAGCGAGCTTCTAGAATTGCCCGATTATATTTTTCCGGTCGCGGGCCTGGCCCTGGGGTGGCCGTCTGACGCGCCTGAAATTGCCATGCGCCTGCCCCTTGCCGCCACGGTCCACCGCAACCGCTATGACTCCAGCATTCAGGGCCGCGCGGTCGCTGCCTACGACCGCGCCCGTGCCGCCGCACAGCCTTACGATACGCAACGTTTCGCCGAGGATTTCGGCGCCTCTGATACCTACATCTGGTCTGAGGACAAGGCCCGGCAATACGCCAAGCCCGAGCGCGAAAGCTTCGGCGCCTTCGTCCGCGCCAAGGGCTTCAAGCTGGATTGACGCGCCCAGGAATCACGCCGCCAGGCCCGCCAGTTCTTCCATCAATGTCCGCACCCCCTTGACCCTGGTGCGCGGGTCGTCCCAGGGGCGGCGGAATACCAGCTTGTGGTCCGGGCGCAGCTTGACCATGCCCGATTGACGGCCAATGAAGTGGACCAAGGCTTCCGGCTTGGCGAAGCGGTCTTGGAAGAAACTCACGACCGCGCCCTTGGGCCCGGCATCGACCTTCTCGACCCCGGCATCGCGGCACAGGCGCTTGATCGCCATGATGAGCAGCAGGTTCTCGACCTCGCCGGGCAGTGGCCCGAAACGGTCGATAAGCTCGGCGGCGAAGCCTTCCAACTCCGCCCGGTCAACCAGGTTCGACAAGCGCCGGTAGAGCCCGAGCCGCAGATTGAGATCGGCGATATAGGTATCGGGGATCAAGACCGGGCTGCCGACATTGATTTGCGGCGTGAATAGCTCCGGCGCCGTCTCGGCCTCCGGCCCGCCGCTGCGCGCCGTGGCCACCGCCTCCTCCAGCATTTGCTGGTACAATTCGATCCCGACCTCGCGGATATGGCCGGATTGCTCTTCGCCCAGAAGGTTCCCGGCGCCGCGGATATCCATGTCGTGGCTGGCCAGGGTGAAGCCCGCGCCCAGGGTATCCAGGGTCTGCATGACCTCCAGGCGTTTTTCCGCCGCCGGCTTCAGCATCCGTCCGGGGGACAGGGTCAGATAAGCGTAGCCGCGCACCTTGGAGCGCCCGATGCGCCCGCGTAGCTGATACAACTGCGCCAGGCCGAACATGTCGGCGCGGTGGACGATAATGGTATTCGCGGTCGGGATGTCGAGCCCGGATTCGATGATCTGGGTCGAAAGCAGGATATCGTAGCGCCCGTCGTAGAAGGCGGTCATGACGTCTTCCAATTGACTCGCCGCCATGCGCCCGTGGGCCATGGCGAGCTTGCAGTCGGGCGCAAGTTTGCGCAGACGCTCGGCCAGACCGTCCATATCCTCGATACGTGGGCAGACGTAAAAGACCTGCCCGCCGCGGAATTTCTCCCGCTGGATGGCTTCGCGCACGATCACCGGATCGTAAGGCATGACGAAGGTGCGCACCGCCAGGCGGTCGACCGGCGGGGTCGCGATCAGGCTCATCTCCTTCACCCCGGACATGGCCAGTTGCAGGGTGCGCGGGATCGGCGTGGCGGTCAGGGTCAGAACGTGAACCGCTTCACGCAACTCCTTCAGGCGTTCCTTCTGCTTGACCCCGAAATGCTGTTCCTCGTCCACCACCAGGAGGCCGAGATCGCGAAAGGCTATGGACTTGCTCAGCAGGGCGTGGGTGCCGATGACTATATCGGCCTGGCCGTTGGCCAGGGCCGCCTTGGCCGCCGCCGCTTCCTTGGCGCCGACCAGACGCGACAACTGCACGACCCTGATGGGCAGGCCCTTGAAACGGTCGAGGAAAGTAATGGTGTGCTGCCGGCATAGCAGCGTTGTCGGAACCACGATAGCGACCTGCTTGCCGCTCATGGCGGTCACGAAAGCGGCGCGCAAGGCGACCTCGGTCTTGCCGAAACCGACATCGCCGCAAATCAGCCGGTCCATGGGTTGCCCCGAAGCCAGATCGGCCAGGGTATCGTCGATGGCGCGTAGCTGGTCTTCGGTTTCCGGATAGGGAAAACGGGCCGCGAATTCGTCGTACATGCCGGCCGGCGGGGTAATAACCTCGGCCTCGTGAGTGGCGCGCGCGGCTGCGATCTTGATAAGTTTGCCGGCGATATCCTTAAGGCGTTGTTTGACCCGCGCCTTGCGGGCCTGCCAGTTGGCGCCGCCCAGGCGGTCCAGTTCGACACTGGCGTCTTCCGAACCGAAACGCGAAAGCACTTCGATATTCTCAACCGGCACGAACAAGCGGTCGCCGTCGCGGTAAATCACCTTGAGGCAATCGTGCGGAGCCGTGCCGACGTCAAGGGTTTCCAAGCCTTCGAAACGCCCGATTCCGTGATCGACATGAACCACGAGATCGCTTTCCTGCAGGGCCGATACCTCGGTCAGGAAATTTTCGGAGCGGCGGCGCTTGGCCGCGGGGCGGACCATGCGCTCACCGAGAATGTCTTGCTCGGCGATAAAACTTAAGCCGGGCGCCGTGAAGCCCGCGTCCAGGCCCAGGACCATCAGCCCGACCGTATTGGGGCCCAGCGCCCGCGCCTCGGCCCAGGTCTCGACCGGGGTTATCTTGTCCAGGCCGTGCTCGCCGAGGAGGGAGCCCAGGCGGTCGCGCGCCCCCAGGCTCGTGCCCGTGACCATGACCCGGCGCCCGGCGGCCTGTTCCGCCGAGATATGGGCATCGACGCTATCGAATACATTCGCGTCCGCCCGCGCTCTTGCTTCGGTGAAATCGCGCCCGCGCCGCCCGCCCGCGTTAAGAACGCCGGGGGTATCCTCCGGCGCATCGAAGGGCGTGAACAAGCTGGCCGACCGGTCCTCAAGCAGCGCGCTCCATTCGGCTTCCGTTAGATAGAGCCGATCCGGCGGCAGGGGCCGGTAGATGGCGCCATCGGCGGCGGCGGCCCGCTCCAGGCTCTTGCGGGCGTCGAAATAATCGCGGATTAGTTCCAGGCGGGCGTCGCGCGCTTCCTCCGCTTGATGATCGAAGGTTACCGCCGCGCCCGGCAAGTAGTCGAACAAGGTTTCCATGGCCTCGAAAAAAAGCGGCAGCCAGTGTTCCATGCCCGGATGCACACGCCCGGCGCTGATCGCTTCATAGAGGGTATCCTCGCCGCGCGGGGTCCCAAAGGCGGCGACGTAGCCGGTGCGGAAGCGCTTGATCGAGGCGGCATCCAGAACCACCTCGCTGACCGGCTTCAGGCGGAAGCCGTCGTGGGTACCGGTGGTGCGTTGACTAAGCGGATCGAAACCGCGGATGGTTTCCAGATCGTCGCCGAAAAGATCGAGACGCAGAGGCTGCTCGGCGCCCGGCGGGAATACATCGACGATACCGCCGCGCAAGGCGTATTCGCCCGGTTCGCCGACCGTTTCGGCCCGGAAATAGCCATTGTGGTTCAGGTAACCGATGAGGGCGTCGAGCGGAAACGCCGTTCCTGCCCGCCCGTCCAGAACCTTGCCCGCGAAGGCCGCGCGCGGCGGCACCCGCTGCAAAAGCGCGCTGACCGTGGTCACCGCGACCCGGCCCGCCGCGCCGGCGGCAAGCGGCTCCAACAA
Source organism: Kiloniellaceae bacterium (assembly GCA_021776135.1). Classification (GTDB taxonomy): domain Bacteria; phylum Pseudomonadota; class Alphaproteobacteria; order Kiloniellales; family J153; genus JAJFGN01. Next base: position 125,479 of record JAJFGL010000036.1, on the reverse strand, counting down.
GCGGGTCAGGGTATCGATCCGGCGCGAGAGAACATCGCGGTGGGGGCCGACCCGGTCGTAGGGCAGGCAATCCCAGGCCGGCATGGCCAAGACTTCCATCTCCGGCGCGAAGAAACGCAGCGTCTCGATCAAGCGGGTCATGCGGACCTCGTCGCGGGCCACATGCAGGTGACATGTTTGGGGCCGGCCGGCGGCCATGTCCGCGAGCAAAAGAGCATCGAAGCCCTCGGGCGCGTTCGCGATCAGGACGCTGCCGCGAACCGGCAGGCGGATTGGCGTATCGCTTTCAGACACCTTCAAGGGGTTTCCGGCGAAATTTTGAAGGCGATCAGGCGGCGGGAAACTTCATTATCGTGTTCCGGCGCGGGCTTGGCCTGGCCGGTGAACCAGGCATAGAGGGTCGGCTCCGGCACTTCGAGCAGGGCCTCGAAGCGGTCCAACTCGGCCTCGTCCATGGCACCGAGTTCCCGATCCGCGAAACCGCCCAGGAGGAGGTCCAATTCCTTCATACCCCGGTGCCAGCAGCGAAAACGCAGCCGCTTGCGCCGGATCGTCATTTTATCCGTCATATCGACTAGGATATAGAACGTCGAAGCCGCCGTGTCAGGCCCGAATTGGCCTATCCAGACTCTTCCATCAGGTTTCATGGGACGTTTGTCAATTCGGCGCCACGGGCATAAAATCGCGCCAAATAACAATCCACCTGACTGAGGAGGTTCTTCATGCTAAGCCGCAGAACATTCGCGACCGTCTTGGCCTCGGCTACGTGTCTTGGCGGTATATCGGCGGCTCAAGCCGGTTTTCTTGACAAAGCCAAGAATGCCTTGGGCGGCCTCAAGTCTCTTTCACCTGATAACGCCGCGGATGTGCTTTCCAATGACGATATTATCGCCGGCCTGCGCGAGGCGCTAAAGATCGGGTCGGAGAAGGTGGTGTCTCAAGTTGGCGCCCGCGACGGCTTCAACGCCGATCCTGAAATTCATATCCCCCTGCCCGGCGCCCTGCGGGACGTACAAAAGGTACTCGGCAAGTTCGGCATGGCGGACCTGGCGGACGACTTGGAAACCCGCCTTAATCGCGGCGCGGAAGCCGCCGCGCCCGAGGCCAAGGCGCTATTCCTCGACGCTATCGGCGAGATGACCCTGGACGACGCCAAGGGCATACTCGACGGGCCCGACGATGCCGCGACCCAGTACTTCAAAGGCAAGATGACGACGCCTTTGAGCATCCGCATGGAACCCATCGTGGACCGGTCTCTGTCCGAGGTCGGCGCCATCGCCGCTTACGACAAGATGATGGGCCAGTACGACACCATCCCTCTGGTTCCCGACGTCAAGGCGGACCTGACCTCCTACGTGGTCGAACAGGGCCTGGAGGGAATCTTCTTCTACATCGCCAAGGAAGAGGCCGCGATTCGCCAAGACCCGGCCAAGCGCACTACCGAACTGCTCCAGCGCGTCTTCGGTTCCTAGGGCCTGTGGACACTTAGGATGCCGCCGCGGTTGGGCCAGAATGACGCGAGGTTAGGAGCGAGGACGCCGGACATGCAGCGCATATTCAAGGACGAGCGACGCGGCCTCGCGTCATTCTGGCCCAATCCCGCTGGGACGGGTCGGATTATCCCACCCGCCGCGTCGCGAACGGCTTGTGGGGGGCCTGCCACACGGCGCCGCCCGTTCCTAACGGGTGGGATAATCCGATCCCGCCTCGGCGGCATCCTAAGTGTCCGCAGGCCCTAGAGAGCGCGTGCGCCCGGAAGTTCTATTTTCCCTCTTCGCGCCGGTCTCGTCACTGCCGGGCATTGGGCCGCGATACGCCAAACTGGTCGAGCGCCTGGCCGGGCCTCATGTGGTGGACCTGTGCTGGCACCTGCCCAGCGGCCTGATCGACCGGCGCTATGCGCCCAAGATCGCGGCGGCGGAGGCGGGCCGCATCGCCACCATTACTCTGCGCGTCGGTGCCCACGAAGCCCCGCGTAACCGCCGCCAGCCGTACCGCATTTCCTGCAGCGACGAGACCGGCGATCTCGAATTGGTGTTTTTCCATGCCCGGCCCGACTACCTGACCAAGATTTTACCGCCCGGTGAGGAACGGGTTGTCAGCGGCCGTGTCGAGGCCTTCGGTGGCCGGCTGCAGATGACCCACCCCGACCATATCGGCCGCTTGGCGGAATTGCAGAAACTCAAGACGGTGGAGCCAGTCTATCCCTTGACCGCCGGTCTGACTCTGAAGCCCTTGAGCAAGGCAGTGCGGGCGGCCTGGGAGCGAGCCCCGGTCCTGCCAGAATGGCTGGACCGGGCCTATCTGGAACAACAGGCTTGGCCTCCATGGCGTGAGGCCCTGGCCAGGGTCCACAGCCCCCAAGGTAGTGAGGATTTGGACCCCGGCACGCCGGCACGCGCGCGCCTGGCCTATGACGAGTTGCTGGCCAATCAATTGGCCTTGGCCCTGGTCCGGCATTTTCAGCGCCAACAACATGGGCGCGAATTTCGCGGCGACGGCCACCTTCGCGCCAAGGTCTTGGCGGCCCTGCCCTTCGCCTTGACGGATTCGCAACAGCGGGCCGGAGAGGAGATCGCCGCCGATATGGCCCGCGGCGCCCGTATGCTGCGTCTGCTTCAGGGCGATGTCGGCAGCGGTAAGACCGTGGTAGCGCTGCTGGCCATGGTCAATGCGGTCGAATCCGGGGCCCAGGCTGCGATCATGGCGCCGACCGAAATCCTCGCCCGACAGCACTTTCGCAGCATCGCGCCCCTGGCCGCGGCCGCCGGGCTTGAGGTCGAACTCCTGACCGGGCGCGATAAGGGCAAGGCCCGGCGCGAGGCGGTCGAACGCCTGAGCGATGGGCGCTCCGCCATGGCCATCGGCACCCACGCCTTGTTCCAGCAGGACATCGCTTTCCGCGATCTGGGCCTTGTGGTTATCGACGAGCAGCACCGTTTCGGGGTTCACCAGCGCATCGGCCTGGCCGCCAAGGGCAAGGCCGTCGATATGCTGGTCATGACCGCGACCCCCATTCCCCGGACCCTGGTCCTTACCGCCTATGGCGACATGGAGGTTTCCCGCCTGACCGAAAAGCCAGCCGGGCGCCTGCCGATCGATACCCGGACCTTGTCCCTGGACCGCCTGAGCGAAGTCGTGGACGGCGTCGGGCGGGCGCTTGAGTCAGAAGCCAAGGTTTATTGGATTTGCCCCTTGGTCGAGGAATCGGAAGTCAGCGACCTCGCCGCCGTGAAGGAACGCTGCGCCGCCCTGAGCGCGCGTTTCGGGGCCAGGGTCGGGCTCATACACGGGCGCATGAAGAGTAAGGAGAAGGATGCCGCCATGTCCGCCTTCGCCGAGGGCGATCTGGATTTGCTGGTCGCCACCACCGTGATCGAGGTCGGCGTCGACGTGCCCAAGGCCAGTATCATGGTCATCGAACACGCCGAGCGCTTCGGTTTGGCGCAACTCCATCAGATGCGCGGCCGGATCGGCCGGGGCGCCGCTAAATCTACCTGTTTGCTGCTCTACCAGGGACCGCTTGGCGAAACCGCGCGGGCCCGGCTGAGGGTCATGCGTGAAACCGACGACGGTTTCAAGATCGCCGAGGAGGATTTGCGCCTACGCGGCGCGGGCGAAGTGCTGGGCACCCGGCAAAGCGGCATGCCTGAATTCCGCCTGGCCGATTTGGCCGTGCACCGGGAATTGCTGGATGCGGCGCGCGATGACGCCCGGCTGATCCTGGACCGCGACGCGGAACTGCAAAGCCCGCGCGGGCAGTCCTTGCGAGTGCTGCTCTATTTGTTCGAGCGCGACCTCGCGGTGCGTTTTCTCAGGTCGGGCTAGGTTGGGTTTCTTTACCGGGTTCGTCTGTATCCCCGGTACCCGGCGTTACGATGCCGCCCGACACGACCATTTTGATCCCCTCCTCGATAGACATGCGCAAGGGCTGGATTTCCTCGCGGGCGACGAAAAGCAGGAAGCCCGAGGTCGGGTTCGGGGTTGTCGGCAGGAAAACGTTGACCACCTCGCGGGGTGCGTGATCCTGGACATGGCTGTCGGTCTGCCCGGTAATGAAGCCGATTGCCCAGGAGTCCGGGCGCGGATACTGGATCAGAACGACCTCGCGAAAGGCCTTGGATTGCTCCTTGAAAACGGTCTCGACAACTTGCTTCACGGCGCTATAGAGGCTGCGGACCACGGGCATGCGGTCGAGCAACCGCTCGCCCATGCCGATCATGGTGCGTCCGATCAAGCCGGCGGTGACGAAACCGATCATAATCAGGCTAAAGACAACGATCACGATCCCAAGACCGGGCAGGCCGAAGGGCAGATAAGTTTCCGGGTTCCACGTGGGAGGTATCAAGGGCGTTACCCGGTCGTCCACGTAGGCGACGAATTCCCACGCCAGCCAGATCGTGATGCTGATCGGCGCCGACACCAGGATGCCGGCGAAGAAATAGTTGCGCAACCGGCGGATCACGCCGGGCCGCGCGACGTGATGAGGCTCCTGGTCTTCCGGCGATGCATTCTTGGCTGGCGCTTGGCGCCTCTCCTTGGCGTCGGGGGTAACGATACCGCTGGAAATCACCAGCTTGATACCCTCCTCCACGGTTAAATCCAGCCGCCGCAGATCTTGTTCGGGAATGAACAAGAGGAAACCCGTCGTCGGGTTGGGGGTCGCCGGAACGAAGACATTGTACACGGTCGCGTCGGTCAGATCCTGGACCTCGCCTTCCGTGCGCCCGGTAATGAATCCTATGGCCCAAGTCCCGCGCGCGGGGTATTCGACCATGACGACCTCGTTGAAAGTGGATTTCCGCTGCGACAGAACGGTCTCGAAGACCTGCTTGGTCCAGCTATAGATACTGCGGACGACGGGAACCCGCGCTACCAGGAGTTCGCTGAAGCTTGTCGCCAAGCGGCCGGCGAACCCGGTCGCCAAGATGCCTATGAGAATCAGAACGGCGACGGCGATAACCAAACCGAAACCGGGCACCGCGAAGGGGAGGTAGGTTTCCGGGGTCCATTGCGGCGGGAGCAGCGGCGTAACAGAGTCGTCGATGAAACCGATGACTTTCCAGGTCAGCCAGAAGGTGATGCTGATGGGCGCGGTGACCAGAATACCGGCCAGAAAATAGTTACGAAGACGCGCCGCCGGGCCCAAGCTAGCTTTAGGCGGCGCCTCTTCCGCGCCGGAAGTCTTTACCGGTTTTTTCCGTTTCTTGGCCGCCACTTGATTCCTGGACCCCCGATGCCAATCGCCGTCCTTGCAGCGCGCGAGCCATAATTCGGAGTTAGCGGCCGCTCAAGGCAGGCGGAGTTCTAACAAAATAACTATGCCGTAAACAGCCCATTTCACATCCTGCTGGAGCCCATTGCCCCTAATGATCTTATGGTCGAGGGCGCGGTTTGTGTGGAATTCTCGATCCCGGTAAGTTCTATTTTGGCGATCATTTCACATTCGCGTAAGGAAACTTAGATCTGGTTCAACTGCTATCACTCGCCACGGCGGTACCGCCATTCGCGCTCGATCAGCGCGAAGTGGCCGAACGCGCCCGCGCGATCTTCGCGGATCGGGGAACGGATATCGCGCGCTTGGCGCCGGTCTTCGAAAATGCCGGCATTTGTACCCGCTATTCCTGCGTCCCCCTGGAATGGTACGCCCAGTCCCACGGCTGGAAAGAACGCAGCGCCCTCTTCGCTGAACATGCCGTGACCTTGCTTCGCACCGCCGCCGAGGCCTGCCTGGAGCACGCGGGCGTCGATCCGGGCGCGGTCGATGCGGTGGTGACCGTGACCACCTCGGGCATGGCGGCCCCGAGCCTGGAAGCCCGCTTGATGGCGGTCATGCCCTTGCGCCGCGATTTGCACCGCTTGCCCATATTCGGACTGGGCTGCGCGGGCGGCGTTTTGGGCCTGGCCCGGGCCGCCGCCCTGGCCCGGGCCATACCGGGCAGCAAGGTCTTGTTTCTGGTGGTCGAACTGTGCGGCTTGACATTTCGCAACACCGATACATCGAAAAGCAACGTGGTCGCGACCGCTCTGTTCGGCGATGGCGCCGCCGCCGCCCTGCTATCCACCGAAGGGCCCGGCGATGCCCCATCGATCGCCGCCTGGGGCGAGTACACTTGGCCGGATTCCCTGGATGTCATGGGTTGGCGCATCGAAGACGATGGCTTCGGGGTTCTGTTTTCGCGCAATATACCCAGCATCGTCCGGGCCGAATACCGCGCCGCCGTGGATGGCTTTTTGGCCGGCCAGGGGTTAGCGCGCGGCGATCTGGCGGGCGCCATCTGCCACCCCGGCGGCGCCAAGGTGATCGAGGCAATGGAAGCCGCTTTCGATATGCCGCCGGGCGCCATGGCGGACGCCCGGCAGGTTTTACGCGATTACGGCAACATGTCGGCCACCACGGTCATGTTTGTGCTCGAGGCCGCCCTGCGCCGGGGTCTGAGGGGGCGGCATCTCCTGTCTTCCCTGGGGCCGGGCTTCAGTGCCGCATTCGCGCTGTTGGAGGCCTCTTAGGTTCCATGCCGCTAGGTTGGCCGCAAGCCATCGTACTCCTGGTTGCGCTTCAGCGCCTGGGCGAATTGATTTTGGCGCGGCGTAATACGCGCCGCCTCAAGGGGGCGGGCGGGATCGAACACGGCGCGGCGCACTACCCCGCCATCGTGCTCGTACATGGGGCCTGGCTGGTGTCGATTTTCGTCCTGATCCCAGGGCAAACGGCGCCGGATCCTTGGTTGCTGGCCTTATTCCTGGGTCTTCAAGGGGCCCGCGTTTGGGTCATCGTCAGCCTCGGCGGGCGCTGGACAACGCGCATCGTGACCCTGCCCGGACAGGATCCGGTCCGCCGCGGTCCCTACCGCTTCCTGCGCCACCCCAACTACACGATCGTCGCCCTGGAGATCGCGGTTCTGCCCCTGGCTTTCGGCGCCTGGGAGATCGCCCTGGCCTTCAGTTTGATGAACGCGGCGGTTTTATGGGTCCGTATCCGGGCCGAGAACGCGGCCTGGGCCGGCGAAAATTGATGCTAATGCTGGCCGGAAAACGCTCTGGGCTCTAACGGTTACCCGTGGCTGCACCACGCGTAGCCCGTAAGGGCGAAGCGTGGTGCGGCTGAGAGGACTCGAACCTCCACTCCCTTGCGAGAACTAGCACCTGAAGCTAGCGCGTCTACCAGTTCCGCCACAGCCGCATCCGAACCGCCGGGGTAGACAAGAATTCCGGCGGCTATCGTCAATCTTTACCTGGCCCATCCAAGCCTGAAAAGGCTGGCCGGGCCGCGTTTCGTGCCTTGGTGCGGCTGAGAGGACTTGAACCTCCACGGGGTTTCCCCCACAGCGCCCTCAACGCTGCGCGTCTACCGATTCCGCCACAGCCGCCCGGTTCCGAACGCAGGCCCGGCGCCGCAAGGCACGGAGCCGGATTTATAACGCGCGGAGCGCCAAGAGCAACGGGAATCTGGCCTTCGCGCCGCCGCCGCGATAGAATGCACCCTTACATCGCGGCCCCCGGTATATATATGCGAATCGCTCTGCTGGCCCTATCCCTGTTCGGACTGCTTATCTTGGCCATTGCCTCGGGGGCCTATTCGTGGTGGCGCATGGCGGATGTTCAGATCGGGGTTCACGGGCTGATCGCGCTCATTCTGGGCGCCGTGTTCAGTCTGCTCCTGGGCGGCGGATTGATGGCCTTGGTGTTTTATAGCCATCGCCACGGCCACGACGACGGGCCGCGGAATCCTTTGGATTAGAGCCGTAAAGCCGCGCCGTCTAAACTGGCCAAGCGGTTCTTTTTTATGATCGAAGTCAGGGCCTTGACGTACTTCGGGCCCTGTTGGGAATAAGACCCGAGCAGCTTGGCCAGGGGCAACCCCGTGACCTCATCCCCGGCCGCACGTATCTTGGCTCGCACGGCCCGGAATTTCCGGTAGGCCCGATGCGAATTCAGGTTGCGCATGTAGGCCTGGATCGATTCCAGCAAGGTGCCAAAACGTTGAATCCCATAGGTCCGTCCGGCATCGCGCCCCGCCGGGATCATATTGTTGCCCTTCTCGTCGCTGCTCCATTGTCCGAACAGGGCGTTGCCCTGGGTCGTGAAGCGCGAGGTGCCCCAGCCGGACTCGATCGCCGCCTGGGCGATGGCCAGAGAGGGCGGAACGATATCGACCCGGCGCAGCAAGGCGCGCACGGCTTCGCCGTCCGCTTCCGGCGCTTCGAGCTTATAGAGCCCGGCCAAGCTCCGTATCCAGGCCCGATCCGTCTCCGACAGGGGTTCCTTCGCGTTAATCCGGGCCGACAAGGCGCGTAACCGCTCCTTCTCCATCAGCAGGATTTCATTGGCTTGGAGTATCAGGGGCAGAACGATCATGGTGAAGGCGTGCTTTCGTTCTGTGGCTTTCGCGAGCTTTCGCCAATCGCGCGGCAGGGCCGGCAGGAATACTCTTGGAACCGCGCCCTTGCCCAGGAGCAAGGCCTCGAGATCGAAGCCCTGGTGGTCGAAATCCATCAGCACATCGCTAACGGAACGAGGTCCGGGTGACAGGATCCCACGGGTCAACTCAAAGCCGAGAAAAGCGGGAAAAACAGCGCCCAAGAGAATGAGCGCCGCGACCGCGAGCGCCCGGGATTTCGACACGCCACCTTCGGCGATGTATTTGGACAAGCTCGCGGCGCGGCGCATTCAAAGACCCTCGAGGTTGGATAGCCCCGAACTCTAGGCGAGACTGCTTAATACTCAGGTAAACCGGCGTGGAATCGGAAGGCCATGTAATACTTGAAAAAAACAATTAACTACATGTATAATTTAGCGATCTTTTGTGCTTGTCGCGGCCATGGCCGGTGCGGAGGTGACTATGATTTTAGCGAGGTTTCTCGAATCGCTCATCCGCCAGGGTGAGTTGACACTGACCGATGCGAACGGCGTCGTACATCGCATGGGCGACCCTACGACCGGGCCGATCGTCCATATTCGGCTTCACGACCGCAAACTTCACATTCAATTTTGGATCAATCCCCGGCTTTATGTGGGCGAGGCCTACATGAACGGGACCATGACCGTCGAGCAGGGCTCGATCTACGACTTTTTGGATCTGGTCGGTCTTAACACCGGCGAGATGTCTTTCGGCCGCTGGGATTCCGTTTTTTTGCACTTGCGGAAGCTATGGCGGGGTTTTGCCCAAGCCAATCCGGCAAGCTGGGCGCGCAAGAACGTCGCGCATCACTACGACCTATCGGACGATCTTTACGCCCTGTTTCTCGATTCCGACCGGCAGTATTCCTGTGCCTATTTCACCGAACCCGGCATGACCCTGGAGGCCGCGCAGGAAGCGAAGAAGCGCCATATCGCGGCTAAGCTATGCCTGTCGTCCGAACATCGGGTTCTCGACCTCGGTTCCGGCTGGGGCGGCATGGGGCTCTACCTGGCGCGGACCACCGGCGCGCGGGTGACCGGCATTACCTTGTCGAAGGAGCAACACCGGGTCTCGCAAGAGCGTGCGAAGCAGGAAGGATTGAGCGATCGAGTCGATTTCCAACTGTGCGACTATCGCGAGCTAAGCGGCCAATTCGACCGGATCGTCTCGGTCGGTATGTTCGAGCATGTTGGAACCCCGCACTACAGGCAGTATTTCCGGAAAGTTCACGAGCTTCTGTCCCCCGACGGCGTTGCCTTGGTGCATACCATCGCTCATCGCGATCTCCCGTCCAGCACCAACCCCTGGCTGCGTAAATACATCTTCCCAGGCGGCTATTGCCCTTCCCTATCCGAGATTCTGCCGGTCACCGAAGCGACCGGCCTATGGACCACGGATATCGAGATCCTGCGCCTGCACTATGCCGAAACCCTGCGCCATTGGCGGCAACGCTTCCTGGCTCACTGGGACCAGGCCGCTGCATTGTACGATCAGCGGTTTTGCCGCATGTGGGAATTCTACCTGGCCGGCTGCGAGATGGCTTTCCGGCATCAAGGCCAGATGGTCGCGCAGATTCAGCTTACGAAGCGGATGGAGACCCTACCCTTGACCCGCGACTACATGGTGGAATGGGAGGCCGAGCAAGCCGATCAGCAACGGCCTAAGCGGCGCCTGAAATCCGTCGGTTAGAATCCTTACACGGAGCGCGTGATGCCGCCGTCGACGCGCAGGTTCTGTCCGGTGATGTAGCTTGACTTGTCCGAGGCCAGGAACGCGACCGTTTCGCTTATCTCCGAAACCTTGCCATAGCGTTCCATGGGGATGCGGGCGCGAAAAACCTCTTTCTCAGGTAAACTATCGATAAAACCAGGCAAGACATTGTTCATGCGTATGTTTTCCGGTGCATATTTGTCCGCGAACAGCTTGGTGAATGCAGCCAAGCCGGCACGGAAAACGCCGGATGTCGGGAAGGTCGGGTCGGGTTCGAAGGCCGCATAGGTCGAGATGTTCACGATCGAACCGCCGCCTTGTTTTTGCATGACCGGGGTGACCAGGCGCGTGGCTCGGATGACGTTGAGGAGGTAGACCTCCATGCCCAGGTGCCAATCTTCGTCGGAAAGTTCGAGCACCGGACCCTTGGGCCCATGACCGGCGCTGTTGACCAGGGTATCGATACGGCCCCAACGATCGAGCGCGCCCTCGACCGTCCGTGTCAGATCTTCGATCGAGAGGTTCGATCCGGTCACGCCGAAGCCGCCCAAGTCCTTGGCCAGGGCCTCGCCCTTGCCCGATGACGATAGGATCGCGACCTGGTAACCCTCTCGCGCCAGGATACGGGCGGCGCCGGCCCCCATGCCGCTGCCCCCGGCCATGACCACGGCGACTTTCTTATCCGTCATTGAGAATTCCTTTTCGGTTATCGGGCCGATTGAAGGCGGCAGGTTTACTATAAGATACCCGGAATGCAAGATACGCACGTAATAATAGGCACCGTAACGGGGATGCTCGCTTGCCGAAGGCCTATCTTTTTTTAACGATCCCGCTGCTTTGTCTTACCGCTGCGGCGGCGAAGGCCGAGGGCGATGCCGAGGCCGGGCGCAAGATTTCGCTCGCGCACTGCACCCGGTGCCATGTGGTCGGCGACGCCAATCCCCATGGCGGCATCAACAGCACGCCGTCGTTTCAACTCCTGGCCCGCCGGGACGATTGGCGCGAGAGGTTCGCCTCCTTCTTCGAGCGCCGGCCGCACCCGGTTTTCGTCCGCGTGCCGGGGATTCCGGCCTGGACCAAGCTGCCGTCGGTGATCGAGCCCTTCACCGTCACCCTGGAGGAGGTCGACGACATCCTGTCCTTCATTGAAACCCTGGAGCCTAAATGACCGAGTCCCCAGCCCGGAGCGCGCCCGCCGCAGAGCGCAACCGGGAACCCATCTTGGCGATTCTGCATGACATACTGCCAGCCTCGGGCAAGGCGCTTGAGATCGCGAGCGGGACCGGGCAGCACATCGCCGCCTTCGCCGCCGCCTTTCCAGGGTTATCCTGGCAACCCAGCGACCCGGACCCGGCGTCCAGGGACAGCATCGCCGCTTGGGTCGCCGAGTCCGGGCTGGCGAACCTTGCGCCCCCCCTGACCCTCGACACCCGCGAGGCGGCCTGGAACGGCGCGGTCCCCGGTCTCCTCGACGCGGTTTTGTGCATCAACATGATCCACATCGCGCCCTGGGAGGCGTGCGAGGGGCTGATACGCGGCGCCGGCGCGCTGCTTGGCCCCGGCGGCCTGTTGTATCTCTACGGACCTTACCGGCGCGAGAATCGCCATACCGCGCCCAGTAACGAAAGCTTCGACGGCTGGTTGCGGGGCCAGAATGAAGCCTGGGGGGTGCGCGACCTGGAAGCGGTTGCGGACACCGCAAGCGGCGCCGGTTTAACCCTGGAAGAAACCCATCCCATGCCGGCCAACAACTTCTCCCTGATCTTCCGGCGGGCCGGGGCCGGGCATCCTTAATACCCGGCATTTGCTGGAAAACGCGCGCTTTATATAGGTTTGCGCCCAAGCGCGAGGCGCAAAAGTCACAGATATCTCACCTGGCCGGCCGGGTTCCTGCGCTAAAATAACGACCTTAAATCACCCCTGCCGGCAGGACGCCGGCGGATCGCTCGAGGAGGGCGGTCATGCCAAGATGGCTTTACGGAACCGCGATCGTGATCTACCTGGCTGGGACCTTCGGGTTCGGCCTGGCCCGGCAGGTCGCGGGGGGCGAATTGGATCCCACCGAGGCCATGGTCTATGGCGCATCCTGGCCCTTGGTGACGCTCCGGCTTCTGGACATCCTTTGATGGCGGGCGCCTAATTCGCGTGACCGAACCGTAGTCTGGGCCTATAGGGGACAGGTTGGAAATCCTCCTCCCGTTCTGGAAAGCGCTCTCTTGACTCCCTCCCCCGGACCCATGCGCGCCACGGCTGCGCCTGGACGCGGCATCCTTTGGATGCTCGTCACCATGGCCCTGTTCGTCGGCCTGGACACCGTGGCCAAGATCCTATCCCAGAGCCTTCCGGTTCTGCAGGTAGTTTGGGCGCGCTACTTTTTCCAAGTCCTGATCCTCGGCTTTATCCTGGCGCCGCGCCTGCTTCGAATGCTGCGCACCGCGCACCTTGGCTTACAGATCGTGCGCTCGATCTTTCTGCTCGGTGCGACCGGGTTCTTTTTCTCGGCCCTCAGCCACATGCCCCTGGCCAGCGCCAGCGCGATCATGTTCGTCTCGCCGATCCTGGTGACCGCGCTGTCCATGCCGCTGCTGGGGGAAAGGGTCGGCCCGCACCGCTGGGCCAGCGTCGCGGTCGGGTTCCTCGGCGCCCTGGTCATCGTCCGGCCGGGCAGCGAGGCCATGGACCCCGCCGCCCTGCTCGCCCTCGGCGCCGCCGGCTGTTATTCGCTTTATCAAATCACCACCCGGCGCCTGGCCGGCGCCGACGCGCCCCTGACAACCCTGGCTTACAGCGCCTCAGTGGGCGCCCTGGTCACCAGCCTCAGCGTCCCCCTGGTCTGGGTCGCGCCGGACATGAACGCTTGGGCGGGCATGGCCATGCTGGGGGTCTTCGGCACCATCGGGCACTTCACCCTGATCAAGGCCTTCGAGAACGCCCCGGCGGCCACGGTGGCGCCCTTCAGCTATACCAATCTGATCTGGGCGACTCTGGTTGGCTACGCGGTCTTCGGCGACCTGCCCGACCGCTGGACGATTCTGGGCGCCCTCATCATCGCCGCCAGCGGCCTCTACATCGTGCACCGCGAACGGGTGCGGCGGCGGCAGGGGCTGGCATGAAATCCTTGGTGAGCCCGACAGGTTTCGAACCTGTGACCCGCTGATTAAAAGTAATTCATATTTTTATATGAAGGTGTTTGAAGAAGTAAGAAAATTCTTATAAATCAATAGCTTTATAGACTGAAGGAAATTACGGTGCTACGCATAATAGATGGAAATAGATACACATTGCCTACTATACGCCTAATAGACGATGCCAAAAATGAAATTGACATCATCTGCGGTAAAAGCGGTCCAATGCCCCTCAAGCGGCCAAGTAATCTACTTCGACACTAAGCTGTCTGGGTTCGGGCTGCGGGTAGGCGTGACTACCAAAACCTATTTCGCTGAGAGGAGGGTCAACGGCAAGACACGCCGCGTAACCATTGGCCGCCACGACCTGTTTACGTGTGAGCAGGCGCGCAATCAGGCCCTTGGTTTGTTGAGTAAGATGACGACCGGGTGTGACCCGAATGCCGAAAAAGCCGATGCGAAGATAAAGGGCCTCACGCTCGGCCAAGTATTCGAAGAGTTCCTCCTGATGCGGAACCTTCGCGACTATACGGTTTACAGCTATAGCCTGTCTGACGTCAGACACGGATGCCATGCTCAACCGATACATCAGGCATGGGGAGTTGTTCGTCAATAACGCGGCGGGGAGCCTGCTGTAGGTTGGGTGCCGATTGTAGACTAGCCATTAGAACTGCTAGATTTTTCCCTTATTGTCTAAAACCTTAAGTTATCTGCGCCTTTTAAGAAATTTTCGTAGAGGTAAGTGCCAGTGTGGTTGATTGCAATTAATTGCAATTTGTAGTGGGTAATAGACGGTTTCAGGAACATACGGGCGCGGAGTTCTGCTTACTGCCAGTAAGCGGTCGTGGTTCGGAGCGAGCCCGAACAGCCTCAGCCAAAAGGCGACATCCTAAAGCTTCCGAGCCTACACAGCTTTCGAGACGATCCTTCATCAATCTCTCTGCTAAGAGAGATTTGAACGGAGCACCGTTTGGCCTTCGCATTGCTGCGCGGTGGCGGTGGACGATCCCTTATAAGTACTTCTTGGGAATCGCCGCACCGATCGTATATTTCGGGTCGACAAAGTTACCCAGCCGCACTTTGCCGCATTGGCTGAGCATCATATAGGCATCCCAAAGTTCATAATTATATTCGGCCACCATCCAGCGCACCAACTCGCGGTAAGCAATCCGGGTCGCGTCTTCCAGCGGCCGTGTACTGCCGATCGCCATGATGAAGTCATCGGCCTCTAGCCTTGGCCACTCGATCGGCCATTTCTTGATGAGATCGACCGTGATCGTTGTCGTGGTGGGGTACTCTACCGCCACGCCGCAAACCTCGCCGTCACCCTGGCAGGCATGGGCATCGCCAATGAACAGCCGCCCACCCGGCGCGCGTACCGGCAGATAGGTAATCGTGCCTGGACCCATGTCAGGCAGGTCCATATTGCCGCCATGGTTGTCGGGGGTCAGTGAGTTTATCGAGTCGATCTGCGGCGAACAGCTAAGCGTGCCGATGTGCGGCCTGTAGGGGAGCGTGACGCGGTCGCTCCAATAGACATTTTCTTCGTCGACATGAACCTTGCGCACTTTCTCAGGCAGCGGATCGTTCAGCGTGGCCGTGTAATAAGTGCCGGTCAGGGCACCGAACTCTTTGATCATACAGCAAGTTCCGCGCGGCTGCGCGCCGCGAGGAACCATCTTCTCGATATGCACGGCCAGAACGTCGCCCTTCTCTGCGCCCTCGATCATAATTGGGCCGCATTGTGGGTTCAGCCACGGCATCTCCAGAATATCCGATGGCACGTCGGTCTCATTCTTGATCTTGCCTTCGAACGCATCTTGCGTCTCGACGACCACGCGGTCGCCGGGCTGGATGTGCAGGACCGGCTCCGAATAGGGACCGATAGTATAGTGATAAGTCCCTTGCACGGCCTCGGTCAGATGGTGCGTGACACCGGTCGAACCGCCGCCCACGCCCTTCGCGTACATGATCGATTTACTGACCCAATCATTGGGGTAGCTCCGCATGATCATTTCCATACCACGTCCTCCCTTGGCTCATTGTCCCATTCGCCCGGCAAACGACCAGTCCCAGGGCCCCGCAGGGCGCCCCGAGTTAGCCGTCATACAGCCAGGAACTCAGCTACTCTCTCGGTATCCAGCAACGATTCACGCTCGACTTCGGCGACCACCCGTCCCTTGTCCAGGGCGTAGGCCCGAGTCGCCACCGTCTGCATGAGGTCTATGTTCTGTTCCACAATCAGGACGGTCAGTCCTTTTTCCGCATTCAGGCTTTTGATGAAGCCGCCGATCTCCTGGACGATGCTTGGCTGGACGCCGTCGCTAGGTTCGTCGAGCAGAAGCAGATCCGGCGTGCTTATGAGGGCGCGAGCGATCGCCAGCATGGCTTGCTGCCCCCCACTGAGCGTCCCCCCTCTCTGAGCTAGGCGCTCTTTCAGGAAGGGGAAATAGCCGAAGATCAAATCGAAATCGAGCGACTGCTTGGCGGAATTGATCAGGCCGCCCATGCGCAGGTTATCGCCGACAGTCATATCCGGGAAAATGCCGCGCCCTTGGGGCACATATCCGATACCCAGCCTGGCCCTATTGTCCGCGGTCATGCGGCTCACATCCTCATAGCGAAAAGTGATACGGCCTTCGCGTACCGGCAACAAACCGATGAGCGTCTTCATCAACGTGGTTTTCCCGACCCCGTTGCGTCCCAAAACGCCGACAACCTCGCCACGCTCCACGGTGATGTCGACGTCCTGCAGAACATCGCCGGTGGCGTAACCGGATCGCAAGGCGGAAGTAGACAGCAGCACGCTAGGTCTCCCTCAAGCCCGGCCGAGATAGATCTTGCGCACGTTTTCGTGCGCTGTGATCTCGGCGACCGAACCCTCGGCAAAGACCTGCCCCTGGTGCAAGACGGTCACGGTCTGCGCAATGTCCTTCACGAATGCCATGTCGTGCTCGACAACCACGGTGGTTAGACCGGTAGAGTTGAGATGCTTGAGCACCTTGGCGGTCTGCTGGGTCTCTTCGGGCGCCATTCCGGCCGTCGGCTCGTCCAGCAGTATCAGGTTCGGGTAACCCACGAGAATCATAGCCATCTCCAGCCACTGAAGTTGGTTATGGGGAAGTTCCCCAGCCTTGGTCTGATCATTCGGGTCAAGCCCGAAGGCGTCCAGGGCGAACGCGAGTCGTGCCTGACCGACCTCCATATTCTCCTGCTTGGCCGAAGCTCGCGGGATCGTCAGGTTCTCGCGAACGCTCAGGTCATGAAAGGCACGATTGGTTTGGAACGTCAGCCCAACGCCCAGCCTGACGCGCTTAAACGCCTGCGTGCGGGTCACGTCCTGGCCAAAGACGAAGATCTGCCCGCTATCCGCGCTTTCGAGTCCGCACAACATGGCGAACAACGTCGATTTTCCTGCGCCATTGGGCCCGATCATGCAGCGAAGCTCGCCGGATAGAACCTTGAAATTGACATTATCGGCGGCAACAACACCGCCGAAGCGTTTGTTCAAGGATCGGGTTTCAATAGCAGCGTTGAGTTCCATAGCCATCCGGCCCTATGGCTTTGATGGTGCCGTGCGCCGCGTCGTCAAGCGTCCGAGGCGTTCAGCCACCATGACGACGATACCGCGCGGGAAGAACAGCATGGTCACGACCAGCAGCGTGCCAATGATCACCATGGCGTACTGATTACCCTGCGACGACAGGGTGTAGGTGACCCAGTTGAGGGTGAAGGCCGAAATGACCACGGCCAGCAAGCTCGTGGTCCCGCCGACCGCGGCCCAGATGACTGGCAGAGCTGCTTGCAGCAGCCCGACCTGGCTGGGAGTGATGTAGTTGCCCCACTGGACATAAAGCAGCCCGCTGAGGCCCGCGAGCATGGCCGACAGGACAAAGACGACCCATTGCCGGGCGCGAATATCATAGCCGAGCAGCTCGGTCCGTACCTCGTCCTCACGGATGGCGACGATGACCTGACCAAAGTTGGAATTGACCAGCATCCGTAGGCTGAAATAGCAGGCCAGGACAACAAAAAGGCAAAGATAATAGAAAGAATAACCTTCGAAAACGAACCCGCCCAATTGGAACCAGGGAATTCCCGTCATTCCATTGTAGCCGCCGAGTAGGACCGAGCCGATGCGCCACTGGTAACCGGCCGTCTGGCCGAGGAAAGTCTCGAGCAGAAGCGTCAAGACAAGGGTCAAGATCGGGATGATCCACTTCTGGACTCGTGCGTAGAACACGAAGTAACCGAAGATACCGGCGATGAACGCGCTCGCGAGGAGCCCGCCAGCGACGCCGGCAAGGGGACCAAGGGGATTTTCCGTCATATTACCGGCTATAACCCCGTAGGTGTAGCCGGCGATCCCAAAGTAAGCCACATGGCCGAAACTCAGCACGCCGCAATACCCCCACAGTAAGGCCATGCCAAGACCGAGTGGGATGTTGAGCAGATAATAGGAAACATTCGATACCCGGAACGCGGACGTTTGCGTCGGGTAAAGAAGGAACAGCAAAACGATCACCCCGAAGCCGATCCAGAACACGCGCGTTCGACCGATATCGCCGCCCCCGGAGATCAGGCCAATGATCGTTTTCACCGCATTGCCCCCCCCGCGCGACGGTTGAAGTATTTCTGCAGCGACGCGGAAATCCCGTTCGGCATGATGCGGATAATGATCAGAGCTGCCAGCAGCAGGGCGACGGTGCCCGAAAATGCGCCGAAGGCCATTCCGATCGGTGTTTTGACCGCGGCCAGGATTGCGCTGCTAGCGACCGCGCCGGCGATCACGTTAGCGGAACCGCCGACCACGACGGTTATGAAGGCGGGCGCGACGAACTGCTGGCCCATGAAGGGCGCGATGGTGACGGTCGGTGCCAGCAGGGCGCCGCTGAGGCCAGCGAGGCCAGCGCCCAAACTGAAGGTCAAGGTGTAGATGAGAGGCGTTCGAACGCCGAGGCTTCTCGCCATGTCGGCATTCTGCATCGTCGCCTTGGCCTGCAACCCGTAGGGTGTGCGGTTATAGAGCCACCAAAGCCCCAGTATGAGCAGCAGGGATATCAAGACCAGTATAAGCCAATAGGCCGAAAACGAGAAATCTCCATAAGAGAACGAGCCGCCGGGAATCCCAATCGACGGCAGGAAGGGACCGAAGAAGAGAAGCGTCCCCTGTCCGAGTACCAAACTGACGCCCCAGGTAACGACCAGAGCACCCAACTGGCGGCCATAGAACCGCCTGACGATCAGCAGTTCCAGCACGGCACCGAAAGCTGCCGCGACGAAAAAGCTGAGGATCACCGACAGCCAAAAGGGGACACCGGCATGATAGGTAAGGGTCGCCGTATAGGCCCCAATCATCATCAACTCGCCGTGGGCCAGGTTGATGATATTCATCATGCCGAGAATAACGACCAGCCCGAGGGCGGCCAAAAATAAGAATGCGGCCCCTGTGCCAAATTGATACAGCAGGCTCAGCACCAGCGGCATTACATCCATCGCGAACCCCGGCTATCCGAAACTTGGTTGCTCCGGCCGGACCACAGGCCCGGCCGGAGCACCGTCACAACTTCTTCTACTTGGCGAACATCGTGAAGAAGGGATCCTCATCAGGAATATACTGCTTGTATTCCTTGTGCTTCACTAGGTTAACCCCGACACGCTGGAGCCACCAAGGCTGAATGCTCGGCCACTCACGCACGAAGCTGACATTGTGATTGGCGTCCGCGGTCGCGAGGCGGATGTAATGCGAACAGTGGTGGGTTGACGGCTCGAGGAACACGGCCCCCTCCGGCGCTTCGATAGTGAGCCCGGACTCCAGGGCCTTTTTCACCGTCTCCTGGTCCGTCGTGCCGGCAAGCCGCGCCGCCAGGGCGTAGAGATGGATCGAGAAATAGGTATTCTGCGCCATCTGGCCGATATAGGGATCGTCCGGGAACATCTCGTACCAGCGCTTGACGAAGGCCCGGTTACGAACCGTCGGGATTTCCTCGATGTAATTGACGCAGTTGTACATGCGATTCAGGGACGGCGGTGCGAACCGCCGGTGCTCGTAACCCTGTGCCATGTTGACCGTTGAGGCCATCGGATATTCCAAGCCAGCCGCAGCGGCCTGTGGGTAGTAGTTCGACTGGTTAGATCCGACCAAGAGCGTGAAGACCCAATCGGGCTTCGCGGCTTGAATACGCGCGATTGAGGTGGTGAAGTCAGAGACGCTAAGCGGCACGAACTCCTCTTCGATAATCTCGCCACCGACGAGAGGCGCAAAGGCCTTGGTCCAGGCCGCGGTCAGCTGACCGAAGTTGTAATCGGCCGCAATGGTATAGACCCGCGGTCCGAATTTCTGAATCATGTAGTCGACCACCGGTATGACTTGCTGCTCGACGATGGCACCGGTGCAGAAGGTGTTGGAGTCGGCGACGCCGCCCTCATACTGGTTGGTATAGATATAAAGTTGCTTATGCTGATCGACGATCGGACGGATCGCCTCTCTTTCGGCACTGGTGAAACCCGCGACCAGGCAATCTACCTTGTCTTCCAGGATCAGGCGCCGGGTAAGCTGTTGCCATATGTTGTTATTGGATTGCCCGTCCGGTGCAATAAGTTCCACTTCGCGGCCGAGCAAACCGGAGTCCCCTGAGTCCACAAGCACGTCTTCGTCTTCGACAAAAGCCATGCCCGCGCCTGTCATGGCGCCACCATCGCTTACGTACTTGAGGTCCTTGTCACCATTTCCCATCACCGGCGGCGCGGCGGCGAATTTGGCCATCGAACCGAGTCCTCCGGAACCGACGGGTCCGCCTTTGAGGGTCTTTCCTTCATTGATCTCCTTAACCGCAAGCAGAGCGGCATGATACTTCTGCACACCGTATACGGCGAGGTTGCCGGAAAGATCCTCAATGTGCCCAATCTTGACCGGGCCGGTTTCTGCGGCGCGTGCCATGCGTAGATTGGGCAGGACAGCGGCGGCGGTAACGGTCGCGGCGGTGCCGGTCATGAACGCACGCCGCGGGATTCCCGTAGAGGTCGCGACTTCCGCCTCGGCAGCAGAGCCCTGGGTCTTGGTCTCTGCCTCTGGGCTTGGTGTAATATCTTTGCGCTTTGTCATTTGACACTCCCTGTCGTTGTCGGCGGTACAGTCTCTTAGCCGGATGTCGCCTCGCTCTCGCGCTGCGGCGCCGCGGCCATTTTGTAGATGCCTAGCCGCGCGTGGCTTGGCGCAAGATCCGCCGGTTTGCGTTTTCCATCAGGTCCCGAACAGAATCGGGATCCCCCACGATCAGGCTGCTCAACTCCTCGATTGAGACCCGATGCTTCATGCTGTTGGTGCGTAGTAATTGATAGGCCTCGGCATCGTTAACGCTAAAGCCTTCCATGACGACGAGGATCGCCTTGAACAGAACTGGCCGGGCCTCAACGCGCCGTGTGAGGTCGGCCAGGGTTAGGTGAAGCCGCTGTTGGGTTTCGAAGGTGCGAAAGGCGATGGCCAGGGCACTGAATACCCCGGTCGAGCCGATCGGTTTGATCAGATACGCCGAGGGCGCCTGCGCCAAGGTCCATTCGATGCGGCCGGGCGCCTCCGATCCCATCACCGCAATCAGTGGTATTGGCGCTTGGCTCGTCGGCCAGGCGAAGAGGCCGTCATAGCCGAGATCGGCGTCGAAGAAGACGACGTCCACCCCCTCGGCGGAGACATCGTCCGCTGGCCACTTGCGGCACGCGGTCAGGCCTAGGCTCTCCAACTGCCGAATCAGCGTCTCGCTGTTACTATCGGGGCGATGCAACACCAGGGCGTTGCAGCCGCGAAAATTCGGCAGGCTCAACTTTCTCACGTGACCACCCTCAACGCCGGCCCTGGGTTCGCCATCGTGCCGCCGCCATCGCGGTTCAGCTTGTCGAAGAACCGGCGCACGTCAAAGCGCACCATATAAGGGTCCGGCTTTACCGGCGCGTCGGCGGTCCAAATGATATCGAAATCGCCATCGGCGCTAGAGCGACCGAGTGATGGCGTCAGGTAGCTATGGTTATTGTCTGGATCGAGATGAACCAAGCCTTGCGGCGCCTCCAACTCGCAATCGTAGACCGCCTGCTTCACCGCCTCGATTTCAGTCGACTGGGCTGCCTGAATCGCGCGCGCCAGCAGAATGACCGCGATATAGGAGGCTTCGGCGTCCGCCGAGGTCACCTTGTCGGCACCGTAGCAGGCCTTGAAGCGTGAGACAAAGGCGTGGTTTTCGGTCCGATTCTTGCTCTGGAAGTAGACGCTGGATGCGATGTGCCCCTGCGCCGCCTGGCCGCCAACCGCAAGCAATTCGGGCTCAGAGAGATTGCAACTTGTCACCGGCATGGCCGCCGGATCGAACAACGCGTTGCACCGGCCGGCTTTGTAATAGGCACGCAAGAAGGCATAGGAGGATTCGCCGATAAGCGTGCTGAAAATGAAATTGGGTTGCGTTTCGGCGATCTCGTCGATCACGTGCGCAATGTCGGTTGAGCCCACGGGCAGGTATTTCTCTGCGGCAACGGCACCGTTACAGCCCAGCACGATCTCGCGCATGATACGGTTATTTTCCCACGCCCAGATATAGTTGGAGCCAATGCAATAAACCCGGTTGCCGTGATTGCGCAGCATGTAGTCGATCAGCGGGACGATATGCTGGTTCGGCGCCGCGCCCGTGTAGATCACATTATTACAGCTCTCGAATCCCTCGTAGTGGGAGGGATACCAAAGCAGCGCATCCAGCTTCTCAAAAACGGGCAAAACTTCTTTGCGGCTAGAGGATGTATAGCAGCCAACAACATGGCGTACCCCTTGGGTCCGAAGCATGTCCTCGCACAGCAGGCGGTACTGATTCAGATCACCGGCAGGGTTCGCAACCTTGGGCGCAAAGGTAAAATCGAAGTCGGAGTTAAGATTGACTTCTTCGATAGCGAGCAACGCGCCGTGTAACATCTCTTTGCCGACGGTGCCGTAGGAGCCGGTCGAGGAAAAGACCACGCCGACCGGTATGTCTGGTCCACTTCGCCCTTTCCCTCGCCGCGAGGACATCCCCACTTCAGCCTCCCTGAATCACCAAGGCCCTATTCCGTCACATAAAAAAAGCCCGCAGCCACACTTTGTGGCCCGGGCTTCATTGCCCGATCCAAGGGCGCTCCCTTGGATCAGTGTTTCCAATTGTTTTTTCGTTCGCCGGTTGCCCGGCTGCCGTGGCGAAAGAGTTAAACCAAGGCGCTGTCTTTGTATATCTAACACAAATTGCGACAGGCGTGTCAAGACAATCGCCTCGCGATGGCGTCTTACGCCGGTAATCGTGAGATAACGCGGCGTTCCGGCGCGACTGGCATGATCGTCCGAAGACTGGCCCACCGTAATGATTGCGGGCCCGGGAAATTGATCGAATGATTACCCAGAAATCCCAGCTGTTCGCGGGGCAACCTTAAATGATTGCGGGGGCAGTACTTGAAGTTACGGCAGCCATGCTAGTGAATCAGGGCCTTTACTCGTAAGTGGTGTCGCCTAGCGGGTAAACGGCATCCAGTTCTCGGCTTAAACCGGCTGTGGCGGCTTCCGGCATAAGATGTGTGCTTTGTCATCCCAAGCCTGACGAGCCACCGCGATGGCTAATATGACGGCTAAGGGTCACGATCTTCCTTCGCGGCCACGCAAAATTTGTGCCTGGACCTGGGGGCATAGCAGAACAAGGCGGTTGGAATTCTCAGTTTCGGGCATTCTCTTCCGCAGTTGGGGGCTTTGCGGCCGTTAACGTGAACTGCCCGTCAATGGCGCTCATAGCCACTTTCGGACATGCGAACCGATCATCGACCCGCGAAGAGGGAGTCAATAGCCGATGAGAGAGATTGCTTGTCATTGGACGAGAAATCGAGATATCTCGATATATGGACCTAGATAAAGCGAATGCCGCACTCAATAACCCTGTTCGGCGCAAGATCCTCGACTGGCTCAAGGATAGATCGAATTTTCCGCCAGCGTTGGCTGAGCACGCGGATCTGGAAGGGATGTGCGTCGCCTACATCCAGGAAAAAGCCTGTTTGTCGCAATCCACGATCTCGAACTACATGGGCCTGCTGAAGCAGGCCGGATTGGTGATCTCCGAGCGTCACGGGCAGTTTACCTTCTACCGCCGCGACGAAGACGCCATACGCGCGTTCCTGAGCGCGGTTGAGAAAGAGCTTTTGAAGCCATAAGGCGCGGCAGGGCATGAGTTCAAAACACACGAACTAAGGATAACCTGGTAAACCGAAAAATAGAAATATCTCGATAGGTGGAACTAAGATGAGTCGACAAACCTTGGAGCGCGAAACGTTAAATCCCAATCATGTCCTTCGAAGCTCGCTGGAGCTTCCGTGTGGCGCGGTTCTAAGAAATCGACTCGCAAAATCAGCAATGTCAGATTCGCTTGGCAACGGTGAGGGTGATCCCACCGAGGCGCAGGTTCGACTTTACGAAAGATGGGCGGAAGGCGGAGCCGCGGTGTCAATCATCGGTGAAGTGCAAGGGGACCCTCGCTTTCCGGAGAAACCGGGAAATCTGGTGTTCGGAGCGCATACCGATCAGCAGGCAATACAGTCATTGGTCAAACGAGCCGTGATAGAGGGCGCTAATCTATGGCCGCAACTCGGTCATGCCGGTGCCCTTTCGCATCAGCCGATTAGTCAGCCGAAGGGGCCATCTGCGCTGGATATCGAAGGTCTTCAATGTGCGAGTATGTCTGTTGAAGAAATCCAGGAATTACCTGGTACGTATGCAAGAACCGCAGCATACGCAAAGAACGCAGGATTTAGCGGCGTTCAGATTCACGCTGGGCACGGGTTCTTACTCAGTCAATTCCTATGTCCATTGTTTAACCGCCGGAGCGATGGGTACGGCGGTTCAATCGAAGCACGATGCCGCATAGTGCTTGAGGTGATAGACGAAGTACGGCGTGCCGTTGGTCCGTCGTATCCCGTCGCGATCAGGATCAACTCGACGGACAAACTGGAAGGTGGATTGTCAGAGGATGAAGCTTTAGAGGTGGTGCGCCTTCTCGATCAAACCTCGGTCGATTTGATCGACATTAGTGGAGGGACCTATTTTCCCGGAGCGAAGGCAAGCTCCGACGGTTCGAGTCGAGGGCCATACTTTCTTGAGTTTGCTCGACGCGCAAAAGAGGTAACCAATGTGCCTCTGATGGCGACGGGTGGGTTCAAAAGGCGTGAGCAGGCAGTGGATGCAGTGGCTAGTGGCGCTGTCGATATGGTGGGTCTAGCGCGTGCCATGGTTCTCGATCCTCGGCTTGCGAAGGTCTGGTTGACCGAGGAAGGCGGTGACCCTGATTTTCCGAAATTCAAATCTGCACCTCCGGGTGGGATAACGGCCTGGTACACCATGCGACTAACAGCTTTGGGCGAGGATCGGGAGAATGCGTTCACGCTGGACCTTCCATCTGCCATGCGCATTTATGAAGAACGTGATGCGCAACGTTGCATTAAATGGCGAGAGAAGTTTTCACATCCGCCGTTCTGCCCTGAATAGGCCCCTGCAGGACGAAGCAAGTTACGACGCGTCAGATGTCCGAGAAGGGTCATCTCCGGCCGTCAGGAGCTAGTCCCAGGCACGTCCGGTTTGGAGTTCTAAACAGCCGTAACCGGTTCAGGACCGGACATCGACACAGGAATGTCTGAAGCTAGGGGCATTCCGGACATGCCAGAGGGCGCGCCGGAGCGGCCGGAAATAGCCAACAGCAGTCATTCGAGCGCATTCCTTACAGCATCGACTTTCCCATCTACGGTCGCTAATCTCATGACTTGGGAGAGCGCACGTGGAACGTAGGCTTGCGGCCGTTCTTATTGCTGACGTGGTCGGCTACAGCCGGCTGATGGAAATCGACGAGGTGGGCACGCTCGAGGCCCTGAAGGCTATCCGCCGAGATGTGTTCGATGCCAAGATCGCCGAGCATCACGGGCGGCTTGTTAAGCTCATGGGCGACGGTGTGCTAGTCGAGTTTGCCAGCGTCGTGCAGGCGGTTAAGTGCGCCATAGAGATTCAACACGGCGTGGCCGAACGCAATGCGGACCTTCCCCAGGACAGATGCGTCCAATTCCGTGTCGGAATCAACCTCGGCGATATCATCGCTGAGGACGATGATATCTATGGAGACGGCGTGAACGTTGCCGCGCGCCTGGAAAGCCTATCCGAGCCCGGTGGCATCTGCCTGTCCCGGGCGGCCCGCGACCAAGTGCGCGACAAGATTGATATTGCGCTGGAGGATCTGGGCGAGGTCGAGGTTAAGAATATCCATCGCCCCGTACGCGTCTTCCGGATTGCGCCGACAAAGGGGGCTGTGCCCGCGGCGAGGGCAGATGGACCAAGCCTTCCGCTGCCGGATAAACCCTCCATCGTCGTGCTGCCCTTCGACAACATGAGTGGGGATCCCGAGCAGGAGTACTTCTCCGATGGCATGGTCGAGGAGATCACAACCGCGTTATGCCGGGTCCGGTCCCTATTTGTCATCGCGCGCAACTCGGCTTTTGCCTACAAGGGGCGGGCGGTGGATGTGAAGCAGGTTTCCCGTGAGCTTGGCGTGCGCTACTTGGTCGTGGGCAGCGTGCGGAAGGCAGGTGATCGAATTCGATTGACCGCTCAGCTGATCGATGCAATCGACCGCTCGCATATCTGGGCCGAGCGTTACGACGGGGTTCTGGAGGACGTTTTCGTACTTCAGGACAGATTGACGGAAAGTATCGTCGGCGCCATCGAGCCGCAGCTTAGAACGGCGGAGATTGTGCGGTCCAGGCGCAAGCCCACCCGAAGACCTCAACGCCTACGACTGTTTCCTGAGAGCCCTCCCGCATGTCAACGCGATGACTGCGGAAGGAAATCGAGAAGCCACCAGACTGCTCGACACGGCCCTTGAACTCGATTCCGGCTATGGCTCGGCCATGGCCCTGCAATCTTGGTGCTATGCCTTGAGGCCGGCGCAAGGGTGGGTAGTGCTCGGCCGAGCAGGAAGCCGCGTCGGCACTGAAACTGGCACAATCGGCCGTGGATGTGGCCGGCCAAGATCCCGAAGTTCTCTGGTTGTCGGGCTATACCCAGGCGTACTTCGGCGAGACTCTCGATACGGGACTCTCGCTCATCGCACGGGCCCTCGAGCTCGATCCCAACGCAGCTCAGGCCTGGGCTTTCAGCGGATGGGTGAACACCTATAAGGGCCGCGCGGACAAGGCGGTCGAGCACTTCGAGCGCGCCATGCGGCTCAGTCCCATAGACCCGGCAGCATACCGGACCCGGGCAGGCATGGCCTTTGCGTACTTTTTCCTGCATCGGTTCGACGGCGCCATCGACCTGGCGCGGATGGCCCTTCAAGAGAACCCGCGGTTCAGCCCGACGCACCGAGTGCTCGCGGCGAGCCTCGGCCAAGCCGGACGGGTCGCGGAGGCCCAACCGGTTATCAGATCCCTCCTGGACCTGGTCCCGGGCCTCACCATCGACCGGTTCATGAAGGAGACCCGCTTTCGCTATCCAGCCTATTCCAATCTCATGATAGACGGCCTGCGCAAAGCAGGCTTGCCGGAGTGATCAAGGCGCGCGGGATTGCTTAGCTTTCCAAAACACTGGCGCCTTCCAACCTGCAGCATGCCTTCGTTTCCGAGTTAGGTCATCTTTCCCCGTTCGATCGCGGCGCCGATCATGACCGGTTCCGACAGTACACCGGACGGAATGGGCTCGATAGCTGACACCGGCGCCGGAGTGTCGGAGCTGGGAACTGAGCGGACGGACGGGCGATTGGGTCGCGCCGGACATGAACGCTTGGGCGGGCATGGCCATGCTGGGGGTCTTCGGCACCATCGGGCACTTCACCCTGATCAAGGCCTTCGAGAGCGCCCCGGCGGCCACGGTGGCGCCCTTCAGCTATACCAATCTGATCTGGGCCACTCTAGTTGGCTACGCGGTCTTCGGCGACCTGCCCGACCGCTGGACGATTCTGGGCGCCCTCATCATCGCCGCCAGCGGCCTCTACATCGTCCACCGCGAACGGGTGCGGCGGCGGCAGGGTTTGGCGTGATATCCTTGGTGAGCCCGACAGGATTCGAACCTGTGACCCGCTGATTAAAAGTGAAATAGTCTACCTTTTCTTTGGCTTTCAGACACGTGCCAGGTTACAAGTTTTTCTTGATGCACCAGTTAGATAACCTTACATTTCCCTTCACAAGGCAATGCTCTGTTTCAGACAAAAGTGTTGCCTAGTGTTGCCTCGGAGGGCATGTGGCTATGCGAAAGAAGCTCACCGCGACCAGCGTCAACCGCCTCCCCGTCCCGGCGTCTGGACAGAAGGAATACCCCGACCCTGATCTCCCCGGCTTCGCGCTCCGCGTTACATCCAAGGGCATGCGCTCCTTCATCATGCACTATCGGCCGAGGTCTGGACCGTACAAGGGCAGGCTCACTCGCTGGACTATTGGCCGGCTGGGCGAGTTAAGCCTCGCCCTGGCCCGGCAGACCGCCAGGGATGCGCGGATCGCAATTCGGGACCAAGGAGCCGACCCAGCCCGGGATAGCCGCTACAACGAGCCGGAGGACGGCCCGGAGACCTATGAAAAGGCAGTCCAAGACTATCACACGAAATATCAGGTCGGAAAGAAAGGCAACCGCACGGCAGATGCGACCAAGCGACTTCTCCGCAAGGGCGGGGCCGACTGGCTGCACAAGCCGCTTGCGGAGATCACCCGCCGGGATATCCACGACGTGTTGGACAGGATCATGGCGGAGAAGAAGTCATATCTGGCCAATCGAACACACGCAGCCTTTCGGACGTTCTTCAAGTGGTGCGCAGGCCGCGACAAGATCGCGTTTAGCCCCTGCGAGGGCGTCGAGCGCCCGTTCGATGGAGAGAAGCCGCGCGAGCGGCACTACTCGGACGAAGAAATCAAGGCTCTCTGGCGCGGCGTAGACAAGCTGGGACCTCACCGCTCAGTCTTCGTGAAACCCGCTCTGCTGACAGGCAAGCGGAGAGGCGAGTTGGCAGGTCTAACTTGGAATGAGTTAGACCTAGAGGAAGGGTTCTGGACCCTTCCTGCCTCACGGTCCAAGAATGTACGCGAGCACAAGATGCCCCTGCCTAGTCTGGCCGTGCGCGTCCTTAAGAGCCTGCCCCGTATACAGGGGAGCCCGCTGGTTTTCCCAAGCCGCAAGACCGGACGGCCGATGAACGGCTGGAACAAGTTCCAGTTGGCCGTAGAGGATGCCTGCAAGCCCGAGGATGGCGGCAAACCACAAGTTGTGGGCTTCACCTTCCATGCCGCTCGCCACACGCTCAAGACGCGCCTGGGCGCCCTCGGCGTCCCGCCACACGTCAAGGACAAGGTACTGCATCACTCCCCGCCGAAGACGGCCGGTGAAGCCTATGACCATTACGATTACCAGAAAGAGCAGCGCGAAGCCCTGGAAGCGTGGAGCGATCACGTGAAAGCCGTTGTCTGGCCGGAGGGCGTGGAGGCGCTGCGTGGGTAAGAACCAGGGACGAGGAGCACGAGCAGCGAGCGAGGAAAATCCTCTCCAATCACTCCGCCCACGACGTCCACACTCATGCCTTGCGCGCCGAAAGCGGCTGATACTGGCCGATGGTGCAGCGCAAGCCGGCCCCTTCTCCACAATGTCTCGATTGGAGAACGAACAGAATGATCGCTCCCTTGAAGCATGGTCTCTTGGCGGCCGTGTTGTTCACCTTGATTTGGGCCGTTCCAGCGTCCGCGCAGGCGTGGTTCGACCTTGGCCGATATCGAGAGCTCAAGCGATCCGATCGCCCCACGCTCGAGTTCGTCCTTAGCGCCATGTACGAAAGTGTCTTCTATGCGCAAGGACCGTCGGGCGACCGGTCATTTGCGCTTCGCCCAAGCCTATTCCGGGGTCGAGGCTGATCGAGGTAATCGATCGGGAAATCGAAAAGCCGATGAACCCAATGCGGACGGAATACGCCGACAATGACCACGTCGCCTTCGTGCTCATGAACGCCTTGAAAACCGAAGGTGCGTGTAAATAACGCCGTCGTGAAACGGCCTGTTCCTAGTGGAGTCAGCCGATCGCCGGTTTCAATCGACCATTAGAACCGGAACGGTCATTCGCGCGAGCACCTCGCCGGTGACCCCACCGAAGATCACGCGCCGGACGCGATCGCGGGTATAGGCACCCATAACCAACATGTCCGCACCTGCCTTATAGACCTGCTCCTGGAGAATTAAGCCGGCAGAAGCGGCGCTGCCGTCCACCGCCACGGTTCGGCAACGAACGCCATGCCATTGCAGGTATTCCGCCAGACTGTCGCCACTTGGCTCGAACGATCCATTCTCGTTTACGGTAATTACGACCACCTCATCCGCGCCGGTCAGAAATTCCAGCGCCAGGTCCACCGCGCGCGCCGCCTCGGCACTTCCATTCCAGGCAATCGCAATCTTCTGCCCGAAATTTTTACTAACCGTTGAGCGAGAGATCAAAAGTGGCCGGCCAGTCTCGCGCAGCGCGACTTCCAACATCGGAGGTACGCTAGCGTACTCGTCCAACGGAAAGCATGCCGTCACGATCAGATCGGCTAGCCGACCGCGAATCGATAACGATCCGCCTATCTCCCCTACCTGCTCAAGAAAGCAGACGGAAAAACCGGCTTCAGGGTCCGGCTGTGAAATACGGGGCGCCGAGAAGCGGCCCGCCACCGCTTCAAACAGCTCGCGAGCCCGTTCGCGGCGCTTGTCGCTTTCCTTTTCGATCATGTTCAGGAGGTCTTCCACCGCCAGCCGAGGCATCCAGGGGGCCAAGTGGCCACGCGCCTCGCTCGGTTGGGCTTCCATGCAAAACACCTCGACATGCGCATTGAATCGGCGGCCAAGGTTGAACGCGGTCTCCAGGGCGGGCTTTTCAAGCGATTCGGGGTCAGCCGGGTCGTATTGGCCGCTCATCGGTACGAGGATCTTCCTGATGGGCATTAAACGAACTCCATTCTGGCGCACCTGACACCGTAACAAGGCGCGTCCATACCTTCAGTTTATTCCGAACCAGTCTCCAAAAGCTAAGTACCATATCGATTTCAGGCCGTAAGGGAATGCCACTCAGCTACAGGCCGCCGCGGAAATCAAAGCGGTCGCCTTCCTCGACTGAGGGCCGTTTGACCTAGGTCAAGGAAAACGCACTGCTAGGCGCATAGAAATACCTTGATCTATAGTTGTAGGCACAAAGGAAAGTGGATCCATGGCCATGTTCACGCATCTTCTCGTTCCTGTCGACGGTTCCGAACATGCCAAACGCGCGGTGCTAGCCGCGGCGGAAATGGCGCAACGCTACGACGCTACCTTGACATTGATACACGTTCTCACCCAATCCGGCAGCCTTGCCGTTCCCAAGGAACTCAAGGCTTACTCAGAGCTAGAGCATGTTCGCATAAGCGAACAAGATCTCATTGAAAACGCGGGAAAGGAGATTCTCAGGAACGCCGAAACCTTGGCCCGGAACAATGGCGTGAAGTCTTGCGATGTCATGCTGAGGAGCGGCGATCCGGCTACTCTTATCGCGGACTACGTAAAGACGAAGGGTGTCGATTTAATCGTCATGGGCCGCCGTGGACTTGGCGACTTGGCAGGTATCTTTCTCGGCAGCGTTTCGCACAAGGTCGCGCAAGCGACCGACTGCGATTGCCTCACCGTCAAGTAGGCAATCGCCGAGTGCAAAGGGCCGCTTCGCCCGAAAGATATCGACCATGACCGCCTTTGCCCTCAGCTACGTTCACGGTGTCAGTCCCACCCCGCTTCTCGGCCTAACCGTCGGACAGCTATTCGACCGGACCGTGGCCCGGTTCCCCGGGGGAGAGGCCCTGGTCGTGCGCCACCAGAATGTCCGCTGGACCTGGCTCGAGTTGCGGCGGCAGGTCGACTCCCTTGCCGCCGGTCTGATCGGTCTTGGCATGAAACCGGGCGAACGTATCGGTATCTGGTCGCCGAACAACGCCGAATGGGTGATCGCTCAATTCGCCTCCGCCAAGGCCGGCCTGGTCCTGGTCAACGTCAATCCGGCTTACCGCTTGCCCGAACTGGAATACGCCCTCAATAAGGTCGGCTGTAAGGCGCTGATCGCGGCCACGCGGTTCAAGACCAGCGACTATATCGCCATGCTCAAGGAGATCGCGCCGGAACTGAAGCATGCCGCGCCGGGCGAGCTGCGGGCCGCGCGGCTGCCGGACCTGCGTCTCGTCATCCGCTTGGACCGGGAGAGCGATCCCGCCATGTTGAATTTCGCAGAGGTGCTGGAGCGCGGCGGCGAGGCGGAGTACCGGCGCCTGAGCGAGCTTGCCGGCGAATTGCAGTTCGACGATCCGATCAACATTCAATTTACCAGCGGCACGACCGGGACGCCCAAGGCGGCGGCGCTGACCCACCACAACATCGTCAATAACGCGTTCTTCGTGGGCGAAACCATGGAACTGAGCGAGCAAGACCGCTTGTGCATTCCTGTGCCGATGTATCACTGTTTTGGCATGGTCCTCGGCACGCTTGCCTGCGCCGCTCACGGCACGGCCATGGTGTTTCCTTCGGAAGGTTTCGATCCGCTGGAGGTTCTGCGCACGATTGAGGCCGAGCATTGTACGGCCCTGCACGGCGTGCCGACCATGTTCATCGCGGAAATCGACCACCCCGAGTTCAAGCGTTTCGATTTGTCCTCCTTGCGGACCGGGATCATAGCCGGCGCGCCCTGCGCCATAGAGCTGATGAAGCGCCTGATCGGCGAGATGCACCTGAATGAAATAACCATCGCCTACGGCATGACCGAAACTGGGCCGGTCAGCTTCGAGACCTCGGTCCACGATCCGTTGGAGCGCAGGGTCACCACCGTCGGGCGCGTCCTGCCGCATACCGAGGTCAAGATCGTGGACCCTGAAGGACGGATCGTACCGGCCGGAACGCCGGGCGAGCTCCTGACTCGCGGATACTGCGTCATGCCGGGATACTGGGACGATCCCAAGAAAACGGCGGAGGCCATCGACCAGGCCCACTGGATCCGCACCGGCGACATCGCGACCCTCGATGCGGAGGGGTATTGCGATATCGTCGGCCGGATCAAGGACATGCTGATCCGGGGCGGCGAGAACATCTTTCCGCGCGAGATCGAGGAATTTCTCTTCACCAACCCGAAGATCGAGGACGTGCAGGTGATCGGTGTGCCCGACCCGAAGTACGGCGAGGAGGTCTGCGCCTGGATCAAGTTGCGCCCCGGCGAGACCGCCACCGAGGCTGACATCCGAGAGTTCTGCAAGGGCAAGATCGCGCATTTCAAGATCCCGCGCTATGTCAAGTTGGTCGAGGCGTTCCCCATGACGGTCACGGGCAAGGTCCAGAAATACGTCATGAGAAAGCGCATGGCCGAAGAACTAGAAAAAACACCTGAACGATGACCCAGATCGCTTCATTCACCATCGAGCACACACGCTTCCTGGACCCCAAGGGCCAAGCAACCCAGGCCCTACCCGCTTTCGCGCAAAACCGTGAGGCCCTGATCGATCTCTACAAGGCCATGGTCCTGACCCGCACCTTCGACGCCAAGGCGGTCTCCTTGCAGCGCACCGGGCGCTTGGGCACCTACGCCTCGTCCCTGGGACAGGAGGCCGTACCCGTCGGGACCGCCGCCGCCATGCGGGCGGAGGACGTGTTCCTGCCCTCGTTCCGCGAGCAAGGCGGGCAAATCCTGCGCGGTGTGCGGATGACGGAAATTCTGCTCTACTGGGGCGGTGACGAGCGCGGCAGCGATTTCGCCGGCCCGCGCGAGGATTTTCCGATTTGCATCCCCGTCGGAACCCACGCGCCGCACGCGGCCGGCGTCGCCCGCGCCTTCCAATTGCGCGGCGAAGCGCGGGTCGCGGTTTGCGTCTTCGGCGACGGGGCGACTTCGCGCGGCGATGTCTACGAGGCCATGAACTTCGCCGGTGTGCAAAACCTGCCGGTGGTCTTTGTCGTCAACAACAATCTCTGGGCGATCTCGGTACCGCGCAGCCGCCAAACGGCGGCCGAAACTCTCGCGCAGAAGGGCATCGCGGCGGGTATCCCGGGGATGCAGGTCGACGGTAACGATGTCATCGCCGTCCGCCATGCGGTCGGATTGGCCATCGAGCGAGCCCGTGCCGGTAAGGGCCCGGCCCTGGTAGAAGCGCTCACCTACCGCCTCAGCGATCACACGACGGCGGACGACGCGAGCCGCTACCGCGACGATGCCGAGGTGAGCGCGCGCTGGAAGGAAGAACCGATTTCGCGTCTGCGCCAATATCTGATCGAGTCTGAAACCTGGACCAAGGCGGAGGAGGAAACCCTGATCGCCGACTGCGCGGCGCAGGTCGAAGCCGCCGTATCCGAATATCTTGCCACGCCGCCGTTGCCCCCCACGGCCATGTTCGACCATCTCTACGCCGTACTTCCCACGGCACTTGCCGAACAGCGCGCGGAAGTCGAAGAGGCAAGTGAATCATGACCGAGGCCACACTTGTCGAGGCGGTGGGTCTGGCTCTGGCGTGCGCCATGGAAGATGATGAAACCGTCCTGCTCCTTGGTGAGGATATCGGCGTCGACGGCGGCGTGTTCCGGGCCACCGCCGATCTTATCGCGCGCTTCGGCGCCGGCCGGGTCATGGATACGCCGCTCTCCGAATCCCTGTTCGCCGGCTTGGCGGTCGGCCTCGGGGCACAAGGTTTCCGGCCCGTGGTAGAATACCAGTTCATGGGCTTCATCTATCCCGCGATCGACCAAATTTTGAACCACGCCGGCCGCCTGAGAAACCGGACGCGCGGCCGCCTGACTTGCCCCCTGGTGATCCGCGCGCCCTTTGGCGGCGGCATTCATGCGCCGGAACATCATTCGGAAAGCATGGAAGCCCTGTTCGCCCACATCCCCGGCATTAGAGTGGTCATCCCGTCCTCCCCGGCGCGCGCCTACGGTCTGTTGCTGGCCGCGATTCGCGATCCCGACCCGGTCGTATTCCTGGAACCGAAACGAATCTACCGGGCACTAAAGGAAGATATCGCCGATGACGGCATCGCGGCGCCCCTGGACCAGTGCTTCACGCTGCGCGCGGGGCGCGACATGACCCTGGTCACCTGGGGCGCGATGGTCGTCGAGACCCTGGCGGCGGCCGAAATCCTTGCCGCCGAGGGTGTCGAAGCCGAGGTGATCGACGTGGCCACCCTGAAACCCCTGGATATGGCGGCGATCCTGTCCTCGGTAGAGCGGACCGGGCGTTGTGTAATCGTACACGAGGCCCCCCTGAGCGGCGGCGTGGGCGCGGAGATCGCCGCCGGCCTCGCCAACCGGGGGTTAGTCAACTTGCTCGCCCCGGTACAGCGCGTGGCCGGCTACGATACGGTGATGCCCTTGCCCCGCCTGGAGACCGACTACATGCCGACTGAGGAGCGGATCCTGCGCACGGCGCGCCGGGTGCTGGCCTACGCATGAACACCTTCAACTTGCCCGACCTTGGCGAAGGCCTGCAGGACGCGGAGATCGTGACCTGGCACGTCGGGGCCGGCGACCATGTGGTGGCGGATCAACCGCTCGTTTCGGTCGAAACCGACAAGGCCGTGGTCGAGATCCCCTCGCCGCAGTCCGGCCGCATTGCGCGCTGTTTCGCGGAACCGGGCGACATCGTGAAGATCGGCAGCCCCCTGGTCGAGTTCGAGACGGGTGTTCAGGCCGATTCGGGCACCGTCGTCGGCGCCATCGCGCCAGAGAAACCTAAACCGGCCGCCGCCAAACCGCCCACGGCAGCCCCGCCCGGTACGGCCCGCGTCAAAGCCACGCCCGCCGTCCGGGCGCTGGCGCGGCGCTTGGGTGTCGATCTCCCGCATGTCGCGGCCAGCGGACCCGACGGTGCGATTATGGCCGCCGACGTCGAACGCGCGGCGGCCGCTATAGCCGCTGCGGGGCCGCTGGAGCCGCTGCGTGGGGTCCGCCGCGCCATGGCGATCAACATGGAACGCGCCCACGCCGTGGTCGTGCCCGCCACCGTCACCGAGGAGGCCGACATCCACGATTGGCCCAGCGGTGGCGACGTGACCCTACGCCTGATCCGGGCCATGGTCGCCGGCTGCCGGGCGGAACCGGCGCTCAATGCCTGGTTTCTGGGCCGCGATACCGGCCGCCGCCTGCATGACAAGGTCGATCTCGGCATGGCCATGGATACCCAAGACGGCCTCTTCGTGCCGGTGCTGCGCGATGTGGGCGGGCGCGGCGCCGACGATCTGCGCCAAGGGCTGGAGCGCATGAAGACCGATATTCGCGCGCGTAGTGTCCCCGCCGGGGAGTTACGCGGCCAGACGATCACATTATCCAACTTCGGCATGTTCGGCGGCCGCCATGCCGCCCTGGTGGTCCTGCCCCCGCAGGTCGCGATCCTTGGCGCCGGGCGGATCGCCGAGCGTGCTGTCGCGCACCAAGGCCAAGCGATGGTGCGCCGGGTTCTGCCGCTTTCGCTCACCTTCGATCACCGCGCGGTCATGGGCGGGGAGGCCTCGCGTTTTCTGGCCGCCACGGTGGCCGATCTCGAACGATCCGAATGAGAAACGATGTGACGGGAAAGAACAACATGGAAGACGCCTTCCGTTTTAGCGACGACCTGGGCCCGGCCAAGGTGATTCACATCCATGAGCCGCGCAGCGGCCTGAAAGCCGTCCTGGTCGTGGACAATGTGGCCTGCGGCCCGTCGATTGGCGGCGTGCGCATGGCGCCGGATGTCAGCACCGAAGAATGTTTCCGCCTGGCGCGGGCCATGACCCTGAAGAACGCCGCCGCGGGCCTGCGCCACGGCGGCGGCAAGTCGGTGATCTTCGCCGATCCGCGCATGCCGGCCGCCGATAAGGAGCGCTTGGTGCGCGCCTTCGCCGGCGCCATCGGGGACATCCAAGACTACATCCCTGGGCCGGACATGGGCACCGACGAGACCTGCATGGCGTGGATTCACGACGAAATCGGCCGCAGTGTCGGCCTGCCGCCGGAAATCGGTGGTATTCCGCTCGACCGGATCGGCGCGACCGGTTTCGGTCTCAGCGTCGCGATCGATGTCGCGCGCCGCTTTTGCGATCTTGAGCTTGAGGGCGCGCGCGTCGCCGTCCAAGGTTTCGGCTCGGTCGGCCGGCACGCCGCCCGCTTCCTGGCTGAAAAGGGCGCGGTTCTGGTTGCAGCCGCCGATTCACGGGCCACGATCGCCGATCCGAAGGGCCTGGACCTTGAGGCGCTGATCCAACTCAAGCGCGATGGCAAGAGTCTCGGGGACCACGACGCCGGAGAGAAGCTTGACCGCGATGCCGTCATCGGTATCGAGAGCGATATCTGGATTCCGGCCGCGCGCCCCGATGTGATTCGAGAGGACAACGTCGCCC
The DNA here is from genome assembly GCA_021776135.1 of Kiloniellaceae bacterium. Classification (GTDB taxonomy): domain Bacteria; phylum Pseudomonadota; class Alphaproteobacteria; order Kiloniellales; family J153; genus JAJFGN01. The sequence goes on along the minus strand of JAJFGL010000036.1, from coordinate 88,847 downwards.
ATCTCAAGACTAAAATTGTCGCCCAAGGGGCGAACATCGCGGTCACGGCGGCGGCCGAAGCGGCGCTTCACGCGCACAACATCCTGTCGATCCCGGACTTCATCGCCAACGCCGGCGGCGTCATCTGCGCGGCCGTGGAGTACCAGGGTGGCGCCCAACGCCAGGCTTTCGAGACAATCGAAGAAAAGATCCGGCACAATACGCAAGCCGTGCTCGAAGCCAGCCGTGAGCAAGCGATCCTGCCCCGGGTGGCGGCAAACGGCCTGGCCCGCCAGCGGGTAGAGCGGGCCATGGGTTACCGCCGCTGGTCTTGAGCTAGAGCAGAAGCCGAGGGCCGAACGGCCTATCCGAGATCGGTGTCGATGCCATTGACCGAGACGTGATCGGGGCCGCGCCGAAGCGTCACCAGGGTCACCTCGCCCGGGCAAAAAGACCGGAACGGGACGATACAGGCGCCGATACCGCGACTCGTGTACCCCAGCATGCGTCCATGGCGCCAAAGGCCTTTGCCCAGGTCGCGATGGCGTTTGAGCCCGGAGGTGAAAGACCGCTGCCCAGGCAAGCATATCTGCCCACCGTGGGTGTGGCCGGTTAGATATAACCGGTGCTTTTCGGCGGCCCGCCCGGCGACTTCCGGCGAATGGACCAAGGCGATGCCGAAGCCTTCGGGCGCCGCGTCCAACGCCGCGTAGGCCGCTTCAGTATGAAAACGGTGCACGTCATCCAGGCCGGTAATGTGCAGTTCGCCGCCACCGCGGGACAGTGTCAGCGTTTCGTTCAGCAGGACATCTATGCCGATCCGCTCCATGGGCGCGACCATCGCCGCGCCATCGTGATTGCCGAGCACGCTCAAGATTCCGTCGGACGCACGCACCGAGGATACAACCTGTTCCAGGCGCTCGATCAAGGGGTGCAAGGGCGCATGGATATTGTCCCGGATGTCGCCCGTTATGACGCACAGATCGCTCTCGATACCGGCAATTCGCGCCGCCGTTTCCGCCGCCGTATCGTCGATGTTGTCGAGGTGAAGGTCGGTCAGGTGGAGGATACGGTAACCGTCGAAGGCCGCCGGGAGGTCCGCGAACGACAACGTCAACTCGGTCAGCTCCAGCCGGAGGGCTCGCTTGGCGCCGCGCCTGAATGGCCGCGTTGGGCGCAATACATGGTGCACGCGCCAAGCCGTCCCGTAGAGGTGACTCCGAACCTGCCCTCGCCATCTCTTGCCCGAAGGCAGGGCCTCCATGATTTCGCGGCGCTCCCGCCAGGTGCGCCGCCGATGATGCCTCTCCTGGGGATCGTCCAGTCTGTCACCTCGTCCGTCATATGTGAAAGCCGCGGCCACGCGAACCGGGCACTGATCGAACCGGCCTTGCCCGGCCCGCGAGCCGATGTATTTCATATAAGTAGGAACTAGGGGCCCGGATACCAATGGTGACTTTAGTTTGCGGCAAGGCCCTTCATCGATTACCGGAAACCGCCGTTAACACCCGATCGACCTCATCGGCCAGGGCTCTCAATTCTGGAGAAACATTGACCGGGTAGCTCGGCGCTGTCTCCAGCCGGCGCAGGTGGCCTGGGAGGCGGGCGATCTCCTTGGCGGCACGTTCCCGTGCCTCGTCCAGCGTCTGCGGTGCTCCAATCCGGTGTCCTCCACGCATGACCGGCTGGATTAAGGCCTGCCCCTCGCCGCCAAGCCCGTCCAAGGTCAAAAGATCCCCGGACATAGTTCCATCATCGCGGCTGGAGCGATAAACCTGCTTGCGGCCGGGCCATGTCGCCTTGCCTTCCGAGCGCTTTCGCTTGGGCCGGCCAGCGTACTCTTGGAGCTTGTAGGCGCAATCGAGCGCCGGGGCATCCGCGGATGTGGTCAAGCTGGTGCCGATGCCGTAGCCGTCAATCGGCGCCCCGGCGGCGGCGTAGCGTTTCAAGATCGTCTCATCGAGGCCGCCGCTGGCGAAAATCATGATATCCTGGAGACCGGCCCGATCGAGAATTTTCCGCACCCGGCGGGCGTGCAGGGCAAGATCGCCGCTGTCCAGCCGCACGCCCCGGATCGCGATACCTTGACGCCGCAGGCGCGGCGCCAAGGCCACGATCTTATGGGCCGCCGCCTCGGTATCGTAGGTGTCCAGCAGCAGGACCAGGTTATCCGGCCGCGAAGTTGCGAAAGCCTCGAAGGCCGCCTCTTCGCTATCGAACGCCAGAATGAACGAATGAGCCATGGTGCCGTGAATCGGGATCCCGAAACGGACCTTCGCGGGTGTCGTCGCGGTGCCGGCGAAACCCGCCAGATAGCTTGCGCGGGCCGCCAGTATCCCGGCCTCCGCCCCGTGCGCCCGGCGCAAGCCGAAATCGATAAGCGCCTTTCCGGGCGCGGCGAGCACCATGCGCGCCGCTTTCGAGGCAACGACCGTTTGGAAATGCAGCAGGTTGATCAGCCGGGTTTCAACGAGTTGCGCGACCGGCAGAGGGGCGATCACGCGCAGGATGGGCTCATCGGGAAAAAAGACAGTGCCCTCCGCCATGGCATCGACATCGCCGGTAAAGCGAAGCGCCGCGAGGTATTCGATCATATCGTCGTTGAACCGCCCGCTTTCCGCTAGCCATAGAAGCTCGGCTTGTGTGAAACGGGCCGCCGCGAGGAAGCCGAGCGCTTGTTCCAGCCCGGCGGCGACCAGGAAACCGCGCGTTTCGGGCAGATTTCGGACAAAGAACTCGAAAACCGCCGGCTCCGTCATGCCTCTGTCCAGATAGGCCTGGATCATGTTGAGCTGATAGAGATCGGTCAGGAGCAGACCGGGTGGCAAGACGGAGCCGCTTTCCGGGCCATCGCTTGGCGCGCTATCCGCGCTCATCGTTATAGGCTTCGCCGGCGGTCAGGATGTCGTAGACCTGCGCGGCTAGACCAGTAAGCGGCAAGCGCTCCTCACCCATGACATCGCTTTCGCCAGCGGCCCAGGCGACGGCTTCTTCGAGGTCCTCTGACGTTGGGCTTAATGCAAGAATGGCGGCGATTCTGTCGTTACCGATTTCGCCGATCAGCCCCACGACCATCTCGTGGGTGACGGCTTGTTCGGTACTCTCGCGTGGCGGGGTTTTGGGCATGTAATTTATCAGCCTCTCGGATTTATGTTTCACATGGCCGTATAAATCAGGGTGCCGGTTTGCGCCCTTTCGCGCATTGACCCACGTCAAAGTTGAGCGCCGGCCTGGCACGTAGCATGATGGCTGGCCGACCGGCATAGAATTAGGACCGAATGCGATCATCCATGACTGAAAATGTTCCCCTTTCGGCTCAGGAGCTGTGCTGGCGCTGCGCACCGGATAGCTTCGATTTCGAGACCACCGATGACTTGCAGGATCTGGACGATATCATCGGCCAAAGCCGCGCGGTGGCATCGATCGACTTTGCCATCGCCATGCGCCAGCCAGGGTACAATGTCTATGCCTTGGGTCCCGATGGGATCGGCAAACATACGGTTGTGCGGCGCTATTTCGAGCGGGCGGCGGCCGAGCTGCCGGTGCCGGACGACTATTGTTATGTCAGTAATTTCCAGGACTCGCGCAAACCTCGCGCCCTCAGGCTCCCGCCAGGCCGCGGAATCGTCTTTCAGAACGACATGGCGCAGTTCGTTCAAGACGTACGGGTTGGGTTGCGGAGCACGTTCGAGAGCGGCGAATACCGGACTCGCCGGCAGGCGATCGAGGAAGAATTCCGGGAACGCCGGGAAAATGCGCTCGCCGAGGTAGAGGCGGAGGCGCAGTCTCGCGGCATCGCGCTTCTACGCACGCCGGTCGGCTTCGCTTTCGGCCCGACGCACGATGGCAAGGTCATTTCACCCGAAGAATTTCAGAAACTTTCCAAAGCAGAGCAGGAGCGCGTGCAGGCGGAAATAGAAGACCTCCAGAAAAAACTTAAGGAGGCTCTCCAGCAAACGCCCGTATGGATGAAGGAGACGCAGAACGAAATCCGGCGATTGAACGACGAAACGGCGGAGTTCGCGGTCGGCCACTTGATCGAAACCTTGCACAAGAAGCATGCCGATCTGCCCAAGGTGCTCGACTATCTGGGCGATGTACGCCGGGACGTCATCCACAATTTCGGCGCCTTCATCAGCGAACCGGAGAGCCCCGGCGCGGGCCAAGACTCCGCCGAATTCGATGACGGTCAGCCGCTTTTTCGCCGCTACCGCATAAATCTTCTGGCCGGCAATGGGGATAGCGATCATGCCCCGGTCGTCTACGAGGACGACCCAACTCACGACCGCTTGCTGGGCCGTATCGAACACCGGGCCGAAATGGGCACCTTGCTAACCGACCTCCACATGATACGCCCCGGCGCCCTGCATCGCGCCAACGGCGGTTACCTCATCCTCGACGCACGGAAACTGTTGACCCGCCCTTGGGCGTGGGAGGCGCTTAAACGAACCCTGCTGGCCGGGCACATCCGCATCCAACCCTTAGCCCAGGAGCTTGGCTTGCTGAGCACGGTGACGCTCGAACCCGAAGCAATCGCGCTCAACGTCAAGATCGCCATCGTCGGCGATAGGATGATTTACTATCTGTTGAGCCAATACGATCCGGAGTTCGTTCGGTTATTCAAGGTCGCGGCGGATTTCGATGAGCGATTCGATCGCAACGACGAACACAACCTGCTCTATGCGCGTTTGGTCGCGACGCTAATTCGCAAGGAACAGCTGAAACCCTTTGACCGCGCCGGTGTGGCGCGGGTGCTGGAGTTCGCTGCCCGCGAGACCGGCGATTCGGAAAAACTATCGACCGGCATAGAAAGTCTGCTCGATCTGCTTCGCGAAGCCAATCATTGGGCGGACAAGAACGATCGCAAGGTGGTCGGCGCCACCGAAGTGCAGGGCGCGATCGACGCACAGATAGGCCGTCTCGATCGGCTTCGCGAGCGCGTTCAGGAGGAAATTCTACGCGGAACTATCGCCATCGACACCGAAGGAACTGTGGCCGGCCAGATCAACGCTCTCTCGGTCATGCAACTGGGAAGCTTCGCCTTCGGCCGGCCAAGCCGGATCACCGCCCGGGTCCGTCTTGGCAAGGGCGAGGTTCTGGATATCGAGCGCGAGGTGGACCTGGGCGGACCTCTGCATTCGAAGGGCGTCCTCATCTTGAGCGGCTTCTTGAGTTCGCGCTACGCGGATGAACGGCCTCTATCGCTGTCCGCCAGCCTGGTCTTCGAACAATCCTATGGGGGTATAGACGGCGATAGCGCCTCCTCGGCCGAGCTATACGCCCTGCTTTCGGCAATCTCCGGCGTGCCGATCAAGCAATGCTACGCCGTCACGGGATCGGTCAACCAGTTCGGCCAGGTCCAAGCCATCGGAGGCGTCAACGAAAAGATCGAAGGATTCTTCGACCTCTGCGCCGGGCGCGGATTGACCGGCGAGCAGGGCGTGCTGATCCCGGCGACCAATGTGAAGCATCTGATGGTTCATAAAAGGGTGCTCGCGGCCGTGGAGGAAGGGCGGTTCCATATCTATCCGGTGGCAACGGTCGACCGGGGAATCGAGATACTCACGGGCATTCCCGCCGGCGAGCGCGGCGCGGACGGCCGATACCCGGAAGGAAGCCTCAACTACAAGGTCGAGGCGCGCTTGATGGCGATGGCTGAAAAGCGGCGCGCCTTCGCCGTGCCGGTCAGGGAGGAAAGGAGCGAATGAACGAAGCGCCCCATCCTCCAAGTATTCGCAGAATCCTCGTCGCCCTCGATACCGCCGAACCCGGAGCCACGGCGCTCGAAGAAGCCGCGCGCCTCGCCGCCGGTTTGGAAGCGGAGTTGGTCGGTTTGTTCATAGAGGATGTGGAACTGCTTCGGGCCGCCGCGCTTCCGATCACCCGGATTGTGCCGCGCCAGGCGCGGACCTTAGCCACCCTCGACCCCGCGTCCATGCGGCGCGCGTATCGCATATGGTCCGCCGAAGCGCGCCGGAATCTGGAGACGGCCGCCGCCCACTGGCGGATCAAATGGTCGTTTCAAGTCGAACGCGGTATCTATGCGGAACAACTTATGGCCACCATCCGCGAAGGGGATCTGCTTGCCCTGGCATCGAGCCGGCAACAGCGCCGGTCGAGAACCGGCATCGCCACTCTCGCCGTGGCCGCCCAAGCATCTTGTTCGCTCTTTCTCATGCACCGGCGCTGGGAGACCGGAAAACCGGTGGCGATCCTTTACGAAGGCTCCAAGGAAACACTGGCCATGGGGCTAAGCCTAGCGAATATCTACGGCCTGCCGCTCACTGCCTTGGTACTGGCCCAAAGCGAGGAAGCCGCCGAGAGCGAAATCACGGCTGTTCGCCAATACCTAGGCCGCGCCGGCCGCCCGGCCGGTCCGATTCAGGTGCGCCCTGTCACGGCCAAGCGTATCGGCGACGCGCTGCGGGATCTCAGTCCCGGCGTTATCATTTTCGACCGCCGAGGCAAGCTGGCGCGGGAGATCGAAGCGGCGCTGGATGCCATCGACAGCTCGGTTCTATCGCTCGGTTGAACCGCCATACTAGGGCGGCCCTTCCAGCTCCATTTTGAGGGCGAAGAGATCCAGCATGTCTTTGAGCGTGACAATACCCACCAGCCGTTCACCGTCCACGACCATCAGGCGGCTCGTGGCGCTTTGGCGCATGATCGCCATGGCTTTTACCGAATCGGTGCCGGCCGGGATGGTGTTATCCGCTGTGCTGGGCACGAAAACCTCGCCAACCCGCATGATTCCCCAATCCTCACGGGGCACGCCCTTGAGTTGACGGGCGCCGATACACCCGGTCAGACGGCCCGAGTCGACCACCGGATAAAGGCCATGATGGGAGTGATAGAGGTAATTCATGACAAAGGCATCGAGCGTCGTCTCAGAGTCGATCGTTACCGGGTCCGGGGTCATGAAACGGCGCACCGGCTCGCCCTCGAAGGCGCGCTTGTTAAGAAGCTGCATGTAGGAGGCCCGCGCGGCGGTGTGCAGGAACAAGCCGATCAGGAACCACCACATACCGCCGATAAAGTTGCCGGTAACCACATTGAGCCCGCCAAGCGCCATGAACATCAAGCCAAAGATCTCGCCCGAGCGGCTGGCGGTCCTGGTGGCCGCGCGCAAGTCGCCCTTGAAGTACCAGAGCGCGGCCCGCAGCATCCGCCCGCCGTCCAGGGGAAAGGCGGGCAGCAGGTTGAAGACCGCGAGAAGGCCGTTGATCAAGGCGAGGTAATCGAGGACGCCAAGCACCGGATCCGGCAATTCCAGGGCCAGGCCGGCCATGGCGATCGAATAGAACCCCACGGCAAGCACGCCGCTCGCGATCGGCCCGGCCACGGCCATAAGGAACTCAACCTTTGGGTTCGCGGGCTCTTCCTCCATCTCGGCGACGCCGCCGAAGATGAACAAGGTAATGCCCCGGATCCGCAGACCGTAGCGGCGCGCCACGAGCGAATGGGACATCTCATGGAAAATGAGCGAGAAAACCAAGCCGATTACGCCGACGGCCGCCATCCACCAATAGGTAGCGGGGTCGAAACCCTCGTACCAGACCGGAAAGACACCCGTTGCCAGGGACCAGGTGACGAGCATGGCGAGAAACAGCCAACTGGCGTCAATCTGAACCTTGAAACCCAGTAAATCGAACAGAACGATGCGTTTTCCGAGCATGATCCTGCTATTCTCGCACCGGCATTCTGCCGGAAACAGCTAAATTTACCATTCTGCCGGAAACAGCTAAATTTACCCGCCCGGCCGGCGCCCCAATCGAAAAACATTGCCAAGGCCAAGGCATTCTTGTCGAAAATGCGTTGTGGAGTTGAAATCCGGCAAAATGTTTACAACCGCCTCGATGCGCGTTCGGGCCAATTTCGCGGACAATCGCGTGTTGCATATCCTGGTGGCCGTCTACGGCGCCGTTTGGTTGGCCGCGGCCATCGCGCCGTTCAATCGATTCGACTGGTTTCTTGAGAATCTGCTTGTCTTCGCCTTCGCCGGCCTGCTGGTCGCGACATATCGCGTCTTTCCCTTGTCCGACCTGTCCTACACGCTGATCGCGGTGTTCTTGAGCCTGCACGCGGTGGGGGCGCACTATACCTATTCCGAATCCCCCATGGGATTCTGGCTTCAGGAGGCCTGGAATCTGGAACGCAACCACTACGATCGGCTCGTCCATTTCATATTTGGGCTGTTCTTCAGCTATCCTTTGCGCGAAGCCGCCGGGCGCGGGACGCGGGCTTCAGGCCCCTGGCTCTACGCCCTAAGCCTCGCGTCGGTTATGGCGCTCAGCAGTCTGTATGAAATCCTGGAGTGGGCCATCGCCGAGATCGTGGATCCGGAGGCGGCCTTCGCGTTTCTCGGCACGCAGGGCGACGTCTTCGACGCCCAGAAGGATTCAGGACTCGCCGCGGCCGGTGCGATCCTGGGCCTCTGCGTCATCGCCACGGCGAGCAAGCTGCGGGCCCGCGCCTAAACCGGCTAGAGCGCTTCGCTGATCTGAGTCAATGTGTTCCGGCGGAGAAATTGGCTAAGTAAGCAGGCTCAAGCCCCGCGATGACGAACAACGGACAAGCGCAGCGCAATGACCGCCCCGCAACCCAAATCGAGCGGCCGCACCGAAGACCGAGTGGCACTTAGCGCGCGCGGCCTGACCAAGGTTTACCGCACGGGCGAGGTCGAGGTGCACGCACTGCGCGGTCTTGACCTCGACCTGCGTGAGTCGGAGTTGGTCGTGCTGCTCGGCCCCTCCGCGAGCGGGAAGTCGACCTTGCTCAATATCCTGGGCGGCCTCGATACGCCGACCTCCGGACAGGTCTCTTTTCGCGGCGTGGAACTGAGCGCCCACGACGAGGCCGCGCAGACGCGATACCGGCGTGATCACGTAGGCTTCGTATTCCAGTTCTACAACCTGATCCCGAGCCTGACGGCCCTTGAAAACGTGTCCCTCGTGACCGAGATCGCGCGGGCGCCGATGGCGCCGGCCGACGCGCTTGCGCTGGTCCGGCTCAGCGACCGCCTCGATCATTTTCCAGCCCAGCTCTCCGGCGGCGAGCAGCAGCGCGTCGCTATCGCCCGCGCTATCGCCAAGCAACCCGACATCTTATTGTGCGACGAGCCGACCGGTGCGCTGGACAGCGAAACCGGCATCCTGGTCCTGGAGGCAATTGAGAAGGTCAACCGCGAGCTCGGCACGACAACGGCACTCATCACGCATAACAGAATGATCGCCGACATGGCCGACCGCGTGTTCTGTTTTGGCGACGGCAGGATCGTCGATACCTGGACCAATGAGCGCCGCCGTCCGGCGCACGAGTTGGAGTGGTGATAGCTATGCGCGCCCTCGATCGCAAGCTGGTCCGCGACCTGTCGCGGTTGCGCGGTCAGGTGATCGCGATCGCTTTGGTCGTTGCCTCCGGCGTCGCGGTGCTGGTCATGTCGCTCAGCTCGATCGAGGCGCTGGAGGATACGGCGGCCGCCTATTACGAGCGCTACCGCTTCGCCGAGGTCTTCGCGAACGTCAAGCGCGCGCCCGAGAAGCTGGCCGAACGCATCGCCGAGATTGACGGAGTCCAGACGGTCGAGACCCGGATCGTCGAGTTCGCCACCCTCGACGTGGAGGGGTTCGAGGAGCCGGTCACAGGCCAATTGGTCTCAATTCCCGAACGCCGCGAATCCGTTCTCAATCGCCTGGCCTTGCGCGCCGGCCGCTTGGTCGCACCGGGACATCCGGATGAGGTGGTCCTGAGCGAGCCCTTCGCCGGAGCCCACGGCCTGGGACCGGGCGACCGGCTTCGTGCCACCGTCAACGGGCGCAAGCGGACGCTCGACATCGTCGGCATCGCGCTCTCGCCCGAATACGTCTATGCCATCGGTCCGGGCCAGTTGATGCCCGACGACAAACGCTTCGGGATCCTGTGGATCGGGCGCGAGGCGCTCGAGGCGGCGTTCGATCTCGAAGGCGCCTTCAACGCGGTGTCTCTTTCGCTCCTGCGCGGGACGAGCGCGCCCGAGGCGATCGCGCGGCTCGACCGCCTGCTCGACCGCTATGGCGGTATCGGCGCCTATGAGCGCGCCGATCAACTCTCGAACTGGTTCCTCATGAATGAGATCAAGCAGCTCAAGTCCATCACCAGTATCCTGCCGGCCATCTTTCTCATCGTCGCCGCTTTTCTATCGAACATGGTGCTGGCCCGGCTGATCGCGACCGAGCGCGGCGAGATCGGGCTGATGAAGGCCTTCGGCTACGGCAACGCCGAGGTCGGCTGGCATTACACTAAGATGGTCATAGTGATAACCGGCATCGGCGTTCTGCTCGGTTGGGCCGCCGGAGCCTGGCTCGGCCGTTTTAACACCGAGATTTATGCCGAATTATATCGCTTCCCGTTCCTGTTCTTCCGGCCCGGTCCAGCGGTCTTCGCCGTGGCCGGGCTGGTCAGCCTGGCGGCGGCTCTTCTAGGCAGTCTGGGCGCGGTGCGGCGCGCGGTGCGGTTACCGCCGGCCGAGGCGATGCGTCCTCCGGCGCCGCCCCTCTACCGCCGGACCGGGGTGAGCGCCCGCTGGCTCGATCAGCCAACGCGAATTGTCCTGCGCCAACTCCTGCGTTGGCCACTGCGGTCGTTCCTCACCGCCACGGGGATCGCCATGGCCGTCGCGGTTCTGGTGACCTCCATGCAATGGCTCGATTCGATCGACCGCATCGTCGATGTGTATTTTCACGAAGCCCAGCGCCAAGACGTGACGGTCGGCCTGACCGAATCGCGCTCGCGCGAGGTCACGCGCGATTTCGCGCGCATGCCGGGCGTCCAGGCGGTCGAGCCGGGGCGTATCGTCAGCGTGACCTTCCGGGCCGGTCCGCGCAGCCACAGAGGGGCGATCCAGGGCGTCGTTCCCAAGCCGCAACTGAGCCTGGTTTACGACGTGTCGGGTGTGTCGCTACGGGTGCCGTCCAGCGGACTCCTGCTCTCCACGATGCTGGCCAGGAAGCTTGGGGTCGGCCGTGGCGACCTGGTCTGGGTGGAGGTGCTGGAGGGGCGCCGTCCGGTCCTGCAGGTGCCGGTCGCCAGGCTCTTCGAAACCTACATCGGCATGCCGGCCTATATGAGCCTCGCGGCCCTCGATCGCCTGCTGCTTGAGAGCCCGCGGGTTGACTACGTCCATCTTCTGGTCGATCGGACCGCGGAGCCGGCGCTCTTCGCCGATCTCAAGGCCCTGCCGGCCGTCTCGTCGGTGACCTTGCTCCGCGCCGCGGTTGACACCTTCAACGAGACCATGGCCGAGACTCTGATGATCTACGTATCGTTCTTCGTCGTCTTCGCCTGCATACTCGCTTTCGGCGTGGTCTACAACAGCGTGCGCATCGCGCTGTCCGAGCGCGGACGCGAACTCGCGACCCTGCGGGTGCTTGGCTTCGGGCATGCGGAGATCGCTTACATCCTGCTCGGCGAGGTGGCGTTGATCGTGTTCTGCGCCCTGCCGCTGGGCTGCCTCGTGGGTTATGCGCTTGCCTGGTTTATGACGACCGGCTTTGAGACCGAACTGTTCCGGGTGCCGCTTGTCGTGCAGCCTTCGACCTACGGCTGGGCCGTGGCGATCGGACTCACCGCGGCGCTAACCTCGGCTTATCTTGTGCGGCAACGGCTCGGCCGGCTCGATCTGATCGCCGTGCTCAAGACCAGGGAGTAACGAGCCATGACCGTGAAATGGCAACGTTTTGCGCTGTGGGGCGTGCTCGTCCTCACCTTGCTGGCCGGGCTGGTCTATGCCTTCCGGCCACAGGCGGTGCCGGTGGACCTGGTTCTCGTCGAACGCGGCCCGATGATTGAGACCGTCGATGAAGAAGGCGAGACCCGTGTGCGCGACGTCTTCGTGCTCTCGGCGCCGATCGGCGGACGGCTACGCCGGATCGAGCTCGATGTCGGCGACCAGGTTATTTCCGACCAAACCGTCGTGGCCCAGATCGAACCGGCCGATCCCGACTTCCTGGACGTGCGCAGTGAGAGCGAAGCGCAAGCCGCGGTCCAGGCTGCCGGGTCGGCCCAGGAACTTGCCCGCGCGGAACTCGACGAAGCCGCGGCCGAACTCGCATTCGTCCTCGCCGAACTCGAACGGGCGCGCCAGCTGATCCGCAAGGGCACGATCTCGCAGCGCGCTCTCGACGAGGCCGAACGCGCCTTTAAGACCCGCAGGGCGGCGGTGGCGACGGCGCAGGCGCGATTGCGCATGCGCGAGTTCGAACTGAAGCAAGCCCGCGCGCGTTTGCTGTCGCCGGTAGAAACGCAGTCGACCCACGGCACGTGCGAGTGTGTGCCGATCACCGCACCCGTCGGCGGGCGGATCCTGCGCCTCCTGCGCGAGAGCGAGGGCGTGATCCAGGCCGGCGACCCCTTGGCCGAGATTGGCGATTTGGACGACCTCGAAATCGTCGCCGACCTGCTGTCCTCCGAGGCGGTCAGGGTCGAATCGGGCCAGAAGGTGATCATCGACGAGTGGGGTGGCGGCGCGCCGCTCGCCGGCGTCGTGCGCCGCATCGAGCCCTACGGCTTCACCAAGGTCTCGGCCCTGGGCATCGAGGAGCAACGCGTCAACATCGTCATCGATTTCACCGATCCGACGGCGCGCCGGCAACGGCTCGGCCACGGCTACCGGGTAGAGGTCCGCGTCGTGCTTTGGGAGGGCGCGGAGGTGCTCAAGGTGCCCTTGACGGCCCTGTTCCGCGACGGGCCGCACTGGGCACTGTTCGCCGCCGAGGAAGGGCGGGCCCGGCGCCGCCACGTAGAACTCGGGCACCGCGACGGTCTTGCAGCCGAGATAACGCGCGGCGTCGAGGCGGGCACGCGGATCGTGCTCCACCCGAGCAGCCGGATCGCCGATGACACTCTCATCGCCCCGCGAGGCGGCATCAGGGTAACCAACTAGAGCCAGCGAAGCGCACCCCGTAGCCTCCATGGATAAGGAATCTGTTCCGTCGACTTAGACCAAGCCGAAGTCACAATTCGGTGAATCTCCTCACCGGCCAAAATATTTTTCCATGCGGTCGAACGCGGTTTCGATGACCTCGTCTTCGACGCAATAAGCCATGCGGACGTGGTGCTCCCCGCTGGGCCCAAAAGCCTTGCCCGGTGTAACCGTCACTTTTGCCCGGTCAAGAAGCTTGGCCGAAAACTCAAACGAATCCGCGTGTTCGGCGACTATCCTTGGGAAGACGTAATAAGCGCCTTCGGGTTTCACGTAGTCGAAAACGTGAGGCAGGGCGTCCAAGCGTTCGCAAATAAGCGACCGGCGCTTGGCGAGGATCCGCTCGAATACTTTCAGGTGCACGGGTTCTTGCGCCAGCGCCGCGATACCGGCTACTTGAGAGATGCGCGGCGTGCAAATGATTGTCGCGTCGTGAACCTTAAGGACTTGGCGTTTAAGAAATTCCGGGACGATCATATAACCCAGACGCCAACCGCTCATGGCATAGGCCTTCGAGAACGTGAAAAGGTAGGCCATGCGATCCGTGAACTCAGGGACAGAGGCCAAATTGAAATAGAGGTTCTTATTCTCGTAAGTGAAGTGTGAGTAGGGATCGTCCAGTAACACAAGAATATCCCGGTCCTTGGCCAGGTGCCCGACGCGGCGGAGTTCCTCCTCGGAAAAAATCTTGCCGGTCGGATTCGACGGAGAAACCAGAACAATTCCCTTGGTTCTGGCGGTTATCAGATCGGCCAGGGCATCGACATCGAGACGCCAATCCTCGGCCTCGTTCATCTTCCAGTACTCCGCTTCGCCGCCGCAAAGCCGTATTTGCTGGACGTGCGACGCGAAACCCGGGTCGGTCACGATGATTTGGTCGCCCGGATCGACGATCGCGTGAAGCAAGGCGTTCAGCCCTTGCATATTACCGGCCGTTATCATGACGTTCCGATCGGCATCCACGCCGATCCCGGTTGCCGCGAAGTGCGCCTTCGCGGCCAAGGAACGGAGCTCGGGCAGGCCGTCGGGAAGCGCGTACTTCCCAATGTCGGGGTCCGTTTCGAGACTTTGTTCCACCGCGCGGCGTATATATTCAGGCGTTTTGAACGACGGCACGCCCCATGCTAGTGAGGCCGCGCCTTCGACCTTGGCGCTTCGCATCGCCATGACCTTAATCGCGGAAATGGCGATATTCGATACGTTCTTGGAGATCCAGAGGTTATGATTTCTCATAGTGTCCAGTTATACCAAGAATCGCCCATGCCGCACATACCGTTCCTGACATGACCGGCACTGCCTTGGGCCGCTGGTTCGACGCGACGATCCTCGATCTCGCGCGCCAGGTCCGATGGTCTTACCTCCCCCCCTTGATGATTTATCTCGCCGCCGGGATATCGGGCCTGACCGCGATTGTCGGCACCTTCTTTATCAAGGAGTATCTGGACCTTTCCGCCGCGTTCCTCGCCGGATTGACCTTCTGGGCGGGTATACCCTGGGTGCTCAAGATGCCGATCGGCCATTTGGTCGATCTGATTTGGCGCTGGAAAGCCATGCTGGTCTATCTCGGCGCCGGTCTCATCGCGCTTAGTATCGCGATCATGTACGGCCTCATCGCCCACACCGGGGCGATGACCTTCTACATGAGCGCCGAGGCCTGGTTTGTCATAAGCGTCCTCTTGGCGCCATCGGGATATGTCGTCCAGGACGTCGTTGCCGATGCCATGACCGTGGAGGCGGTCCCGCTCGCCGACGACGAAGGCAAGCCGTATCCGGACGGCGAGGTGAAAGCGATGCACACGACCATGCAGACTCTTGGCCGCTTCGCGATCGTGAGCGGGTTGATCGCGGTGGCGGCCCTGAACATCACCATGTTCGCGGGCGTCGAGGTCATGTCGGCGGCCGAGAAGGCGTCGATCTATGCGGATATTTACCTGTTGGCCCTGTTTATCCCGGCGATCTCCATCGCCGGTGTCATCCTCGCCGCCGTAAGCTTGCGGCGCCGGGCCCAAGGGCTGCGCCGGCAGGGTTTCAACGAAGACAGCATCGAAAGCAGGTTGTTCGCCCCGGCCCAGGAGACCGAGCCGAACTGGTGGATCTTCGGCGGCAGCTTCGTCTTCGTCGCCTTCGCCCTGACAATGGGGCTCGGCCAGGCACCCTTCGCGCAAGAGATCGTATTCCTTGGCTCCATGGCCATCGTGCTGTTTCTCATGCACCGGCTGCTCCTTGAGCTCGATCCCGAGGCGCGCCGAACCTTGGTGGGAACCGCGGTCATCATCTTCGTTTTTCGGGCCGTCCCCCTGCCCGGCCCGGGCGCGACGTGGTTCGAGATCGACGCCCTCGGATTCGACCAGCGGTTCTTGTCGGTTTTGTCTCTCACCGCCTCCGGTTTGGCGCTTGCCGGCATGGTGCTTCTCCGCCCCCTGATGGCGCGGCGCTCGATCGCCTATGTGGTGGCGATCCTCACTATCGCCGCCGGCATTCTTTCGCTGCCCAACATCGGGCTCTATTACGGCCTGCAAGATTGGACGGCGGCCATGACCGGCGGTATCGCCGATGCGCGCTTCATCGCCATCTTGGATACGGCCATCGAATCGCCGCTGGCGCAGATTTCGATGATTCCCATGCTGGCCTGGATTGCCAAGAACGCGCCGGCGCATCTCAAGGCGACGTTCTTCGCCGTGATGGCGTCGTTCACTAACCTCGCGCTGTCGGCCAGCAGCCTCGGCACCAAGTACCTGAATCTGATTTATACAGTCACGCGTGAAGTCCGGGATCGTGCCGCGGACACGATACAGATGCCCGCCGATTACAGCGAACTGGGTTGGCTGTTGATAACCGTGGCGGCAATCACCGTCGCGGCGCCGCTGCTGACCATAGCGCTTGTCCAGAATTCCCGGCTGCGAACCCAGCAGTAGCTATTGGACTCCCGGGTATGCGGCTTTTAACTTGATGGGGATCAATGCGTATTGTGCGATAGGCATTTAGTGTGTGCGATCACGGCTTTCGGTAAGCCTTTGGAATAGTGGATAATATCGTCGTGCAAAAAACAGATGCCAAGTCTCGGCAAGGGGTTATCGTCTCGATACAGGGGGCCATCGTGGACGTTCGCTTCGAACACGGCCTCCCACCTATCGACCAAATGCTTCGCACTGGCCGGGATGGCGCGATCGTCATCGAGGTCGCCGCCCTAATCGGCCCGAAGACCGTACGGGGGCTGGCTCTCAACGCGGACCACGATTTAGCGCTTGGCATGGCCGTGACCGATACCGGCGGTCCCATCCGGGTGCCCGTGGGCACAGCGGTACTCGGCCGCATGTTGAACCTCTTTGGTGAGCCCATCGACAACAAGGAACCTTTGGAGGATGTTGAACTCCGGCCGATCCATCACCGAGGCGTACCCTTGTCGCGACGGCGGGTGCGCTCGGAGATCTTCGAGACGGGTATCAAGGCGATCGACCTTCTTTGCCCCTTGGAACGGGGCGGAAAGACTGGGCTTTTCGGCGGCGCTGGCGTGGGGAAGACGGTGCTCATCGCGGAGATGATCCACAATATGGTAGGCAAGTACGAAGGGGTCAGCCTGTTTTGCGGAATTGGGGAACGCTGCCGCGAGGCGGAAGAGCTCTACCGCGAGATGCAAGCGGCCGGGGTTCTCGACAAGACCGTCATGATGTTCGGCCAGATGAACGAGTCTCCCGGCGTCCGCTTCCGCGTTGGCCACGCCGCCATGACCATCGCCGAGTACTTCCGCGACGACCTGCATCGGGACGTTTTGGTGCTGATCGACAACATCTTCCGCTTTGTCCAGGCGGGGGCCGAGGTCTCCGGACTCTTGGGCCGTATTCCCTCGCGGGTCGGGTACCAGCCGACGCTCGGGACCGAGTTGGCCGAACTCGAAGAACGAATAGCCAGCACGGCGTCCGGCGCCATCACATCGATACAAGCGGTGTACGTTCCCGCGGACGATTTCACCGATCCCGCGGCCACGCATATATTCACGCACCTTTCGGCTTCCATCGTGCTATCCCGCAAGCGGGCCAGCCAGGGGCTCTACCCGGCGCTCGATCTCTTGAAATCGGCGTCCAAGATGCTCAATCCAAGTGTGGTCGGACACCGGCACCACCGAATCGCGGCCGGGGTCCGGCACATCTTGGCCGAATACGAGGAACTCAAGGACATCATCGCCATGCTGGGACTGGAGGAATTGTCCGAGAAAGACCGCCAGACCGTGGCCCGGGCGCGGCGCCTCGAGCGCTTTCTCAGCCAACCCTTCTTCAGTACGGAAGCCTTTACTGGGCAGTCGGGCCGCATGGTCAATCTCGAATCGACCCTGGACGGCTGCGAGCGGTTACTGCGCGGCGAATTCGACGATAAGCCCGAGAGTGCGTTCTACATGATAGGGGGAATCGACGAGGCGCAAGGCGGCGGGAAAAACCAAGGCAACGAAGAAAAACGCTTGGAGGCGGCATCGTGACCCGCCCGCGATGCCGCCGCCGCTTTAACCGTGCCGCGCCCTGACATCAAGGATCCTTGGTATAACCATGCGCCTCAAAGTCCTCCTGCCCACGGAAGTCTTGCTGGACCGGCAGGTCAAGAAGATTGTCGCGGAAGCCCAGAACGGTTCTTTCGGCATTCTTCCCCGGCACATCGACTTCGCCGCCGCCCTGGTGCCGAGCGTGGTTGTTTATGTCGATGCCCAAGGCACGGAACGCTTCCTCGGC
This sequence comes from Kiloniellaceae bacterium, assembly GCA_021776135.1. GTDB lineage: Bacteria > Pseudomonadota > Alphaproteobacteria > Kiloniellales > J153 > JAJFGN01. Next base: position 71,192 of record JAJFGL010000036.1, on the reverse strand, counting down.
ATCGACGAGGGGACACTGGTGAAGTGCGCGGACGAAGTATCCATTTCAACCCGGAACGCGGTACCTGGCGACGACCTTCAAACTTTGCGGGACGTCGTCCGCGGCCGGTTTCTCGAACTCGACGAAAGGGAGAGATCCGCCCGCGGCGCGCTTGCCCGGCTCGAGGCCGGGGTCGTCCGCCGCTTTGTCGAGCTGCAGGAGCGGACCCGATGAGCGGCCCGCGAACACAGCGTCAGCGCGGCGGAACCGAGGAGGTCTCCGAAAAGATCGGCCGCAAGGCCGAGCGGAAGCTGAAGGCCCGCGGTGAGCTGAACAGAGGCGTCTGGTTCGGTCTCGGGATGTTCGGGCTCGTGGGTTGGGCGGTCGCCATCCCGGCTCTTCTGGGTGTCTTGCTGGGCCTATGGCTCGACGGTCAGTTTCCGGGGCGGGTTTCCTGGACCTTGACGTTGTTGTTTCTGGGAATGGTATTGGGATGTTTGAACGCTTGGTATTGGGTCAGCAGGGAGAGCCGGCATGACCGATAGTTTCGCGTATGGGATAGGACGGTAATGATGGACGAATCTTTCCGCTTGGTGTCCGCGTTCGCAATAGGGCTGGCATTGGGCGTCTTCTACCTTGGAACCCTTTGGGTTGTCGTACAGCGCCTCCATCGGTCGAAGCGCCCCGGCGTCTTATTGCTGAGCAGTGCCGTCATACGGATCGGTCTGCTTCTCGTGGCCTGGTATTGGGTCGCGGATGGTAACTGGGAAAGACTACTCGCCTGCCTGCTGGGTTTCCTTATACTACGCTTCGCCGCCACGCGATGGGTCATGGCCGGGGTGAAGCGTCCGGTCGCGTCATAGGGGTTCGCTAGGCCAATGCAAATTACACCCGATCAGGTAGTATTCTGGCAGTGGGGTGACTTCGCCCTCAACGCCACGATCGTCCATACCTGGGCCGTGATGGCGCTGCTCGCGGCCGGCGCCCGCATCATTACCCTGCGGCTGTCCGACACGGAGAAGATGTCACCTTGGCAGAACCTGCTGGAAGTCGTGGTCGTGGGTATGGGGAGGCAAATACGTGACGTCAGCCAGCAAGATCCGAAACAGTATCTGCCTTTTATCGGCACCTTGTTTTTGTTCATCGCGGTATCGAACATTCTGGCGGTGGTCCCTGGATTCCGGCCGCCTACCGGTTCTCTCTCCACCACGACCGCGCTCGCGATATGCGTTCTGGTCGCGGTCCCGCTTTACGGTATAGCCGAAAGAGGTATCGGCGGCTATTTGCGCAAGTATATCCAACCGACGGTTTTCATGCTGCCGTTCAACCTGATCGGCGAGTTGTCGCGGACGGTCGCCCTAGCGATCCGGCTTTACGGGAACGTAATGAGCGGTACGGTGATCGTCGCGATCCTTATCGGCCTCATTCCCTTCTTCTTCCCGGTCGTCATGCAGGTGCTCGGCCTGCTGACCGGATTGATCCAAGCTTACATCTTCGCGATTCTGGCCATGGTGTATATCGCTTCGGCTACCCACGCCCACGCCGGAGAAGATAACGATGCCGGCACCGGACACAGGCGCTAAGATTCACGGAAACGAATTCAAAATACGGAGGTTTGTATGGACAGTTTGGGTTTAATCGGGGCGGTCTCTATTTTCACGGCGGGATTGACGATCGCGATTGGCTCCATCGGCCCGGCCCTGGGCGAGGCCCGCACGGCGGCGCAGGCCTTGAGCGCCATCGCGCAGCAGCCGGACGAGGCCAACACCATCACGCGCACGCTCTTCGTCAGCCTGGCGATGATTGAATCGACGGCGATTTATTGCTTTGTCATCTCGATGATCCTGCTTTTCGCCAACCCCTTCTGGGATCAGGTCATCGCGCAATCGGCCAGGTGACGGATGCAGATCGATTGGCTCACGGTCGCCGCGCAGATCGTCAATTTCCTGGTTCTGGTTTGGCTGCTGAAGCGGTTTTTGTATGGCCCGATCACGCGGGCCATGGAACGGCGCGAACAACGAATCGCGCGGCAGCTGCAAGCGGCCGACGAGAAACGCCAAGAAGCGGAAGGCGAAGCGCGCGCGTACCGTACAAGGCAGGACGAGTTCGACCAGCGGCGCGAAGCCATGTTGAACGAAGCGCGGAACGAAGCGGAAGCCGAGCGCAAGGCACTGCATCAGACGGCGCGGAGAGACGTGGAACAGCGGAAACAGGAGTGGTTGCGGCAACTTGAGAACCAACGAGGAGAGTTCCTGCGGGATCTTCGGCAGCGCACGACGGAACATTTCTACACCCTGGCCAGGCAAGCCTTGGCCGAGCTTGCCGATGCCGGCTTGGAGCAACAGATGGTCCGGATATTCGTCGGGAAGTTGGCCTCTCTGGACCAGGACACGAAGAAGAAAATCGCCGTGGAAGGGCGCAAGGCGGCAAACGTTATCGTCGTACATAGCCGTTTCGAACTGCCCCCAAAGGAGCAGAATCGGATCACCAAGGAAATTCATGACCAAATCCTCGACGGGGCCGAGGTCGCTTACGAGATGAGCTCCGGGATTTCCTGCGGTCTTGAGATGAAAGCGGGTGGGCAGACCGTGAGTTGGAGCCTCGACAGCTATTTCGACAGTCTCGAGAGCAGGATCGAGAAGGAACTGGGGGTTCTGTCCCCCTCCTCCGGGTGAGCCGCAAGCGATGGACCCTCGAACAGCACCGCTGAATAATATCCTTCGGGAGACCTTCGATGAGCTCGATCGCGTGCTCAAGGACCATCGGGCGGATCTCTTGGCTCATGAAATCGGAACCGTCACCCAGGTCGCGAGCGGTATTGCCCGCGTTAGCGGTTTTACGAGCGCCAGGGATAACGAACTGATCCGGTTTCCAAACAACTTGCTGGGTATCGCCGCGAACCTGGATATGAACAGCCTGGGCATTATTCTTTTGGGTGGGGCTGAAGGCCTCAAGACCGGCGACGAGGCGCGGCGTAGCCACCGCGTTGTCGATGTGCCCGTCGGAGAAGCCCTGCTCGGGCGCGTCGTGGATGCCATGGGGCGTCCGCTCGATGAAAAAGGGCCGATAAGATCGCGTTCCCGGCGCCCGGTCGATCGCCCCGCCCCCGCGATCATCGCGCGCGCGCCCGTCGCCGAGCCATTGCAGACGGGCATCAAGGCCATAGATGCCGCCATCCCCATAGGCCGTGGGCAGCGCGAACTCATTCTGGGCGACCGCCAGACCGGGAAGACCGCGATTGCCATCGATGCGATCATCAATCAGCACGACGAGGGCCTCGTCTGCGTCTATTGCGCGATCGGCCAGCGTGGCGATTCGGTGGCGAAGACGATCGCGGATCTCGGTGAGCGGGGCGCCATGGAAAGGTGCATCGTCGTCGTGGCCTCGGGCGAAGATCCGCCGGGCCTTCAGTATATCGCGCCTTACGCGGCGACCAGCATGGCTGAATTCTTCATGGAGCGCGGGCAGGACGTGCTGATCGTATATGACGACCTAACCCGCCATGCCAGGGCCTACCGTGAATTGTCGCTGCTATTGCGCCGCCCGCCCGGCCGGGAAGCCTATCCCGGCGATATCTTCTTCATTCATTCCCGGCTCTTGGAGCGGGCGACGCATCTGCGCGAAGACACAGGCGGCGGCTCGCTCACGGCCTTGCCCATCATCGAGACCCAGGCTCAGAACATCTCGGCCTATATCCCGACAAATCTTATTTCCATTACCGACGGTCAAATCTATCTCTCCCCTGAACTTTTTCAGAAAGGCCAGTTGCCGGCCATCGATATCGGCAAGTCCGTCTCGCGGGTCGGTGGCAGGGCGCAGCTGTCCGCCTATCGCGCCGTGGCCGGCGATCTGCGCCTGTCCTACGCTCAATTTGAGGAACTTGAGACCTTTGCCCGATTCGGCACACGGCTCGATGAGGAAACCCGGCGCAGCCTGAACCGGGGCCGCCGCGTCCGGGAGATTCTCAAACAGAATGAGCACGACCTGCTGAGCGTGGCGGAACAGATCGCCGTGCTCCTTGCGACAACCCATGGGCTTCTTGACGAATATCCCGTGGAGCGGATTTCCGAGTGTGAACAGGCTATCCGCCGTATGATGGACGAGGAACAAAAAGATTTCCGTGAGAAGATCGAGGCCGGGGAGACTCTGACCGATCTGGATGTGGAGGCCCTGCTGTCGGCGGCCCGCCACTGCTTAAGGCCCTTGGCCGAACTGTAGAGTGAAGAGCGGCGTCATGGAAACACTCGAGACTCTCGGCAAGCAAATCGCCACCACCGAAGACCTGCAATCCATCGTCCGCACCATGAAATCGCTTTCGGCCGTTAGCATCCGCCAATACGAGCACGCCGTGAGCGCGCTTAGGGAATACAGCCGGACCATCGAGCTCGGTCTGCGGGTGGTTCTTCGTGAAACGCCGTTGCCGGGGGTTGAACCGGAACCGCCGGCCGGATCGAACGTTGCTATCGTTTTCGGCTCCGACCATGGCTTGTGCGGGCGCTTCAACGAACAGATCGGCCGCTTCGCGCGAACGGAAATGAGTAAATTAGGCGTATCCGCCGGCGGCCGAAGCTTTCTAACCGTGGGCGCCCACGCCGCGTCCAAGCTAGAATCCATGGGCGAGGATATCGACGAGCGTTTCTTTCTGCCGGGCTCCGTGAGCGGCCTCACGGCGACGGCGCACAGCGTGCTTCTGAAGGTCGACGAGTGGCAGGCCGCCCGGGGCATGGCGCGGGTCTTGCTGTTTCATAACGCTCGTTCGGCGGAGGCAATGGCGTCGCCGGTCATGCGTCAGCTATTGCCGGTCGATCCTGCCTGGCTGAGTGACTTGGCACAGCGGCCTTGGCCATCGCAGGTTCTCCCTACCTTCACAATGGACAGCCGGGCCTTGTTCTCGTCTTTGATCCGGGAGCATCTCTTCGTCACCATCTTCCGTGCCGGCGCCGAATCCATGGCCAGCGAGCATGCCGCGCGGCTCGCCTCAATGCAGGCCGCCGAGCGCAATATACAAGAGCGCCTGGAAGAGATGACGGGGGCTTTTCGGCACAGACGGCAGCAGGCCATCACCGAAGAGCTTCTGGATATCGTCGCCGGCTTCGAGATTCTGAGGACGGCGGAGATATCGGGGACGGAGAGTTAGCGGTGCGACCGGCAGGCATGAAACAAACTTCCGAGGAAACGGCGCCGCCGCCGTCAACGCACCGGCTGAGACTGCCAAGCAGCGCGCCCGCCGTTCTTCTGATTGTTTACTTGTCGGTCGTCCTCACGCCTCTGGCCTTAGCCTACTTGCAGGACCTTCCGCGCCGGAATTTCAGTGACGAGCTATCCTCCGCGCTGGCCATGGTCGCCTTAGCTATGTTGCTGATGGAATTCGTACTCTCGGGCCGCTTCAACTGCGTATCGGGTTCCATGGGTATCGACCTCACCATGCGCTTTCATCAACTGATCGCGCGATCCTTGACCGTCTTCCTCTTGGTCCACCCATTCCTGTACGTGACGCCACTTAAGCATCCGCTACCTTGGGATATCACGAAACAAATGACCCTGGGCCTGAGTTCCGCCTCGCTCATGACCGGTCTTCTCGGATGGCTGCTGCTCGCTTCCTTGGTCTTATTTTCTATCTACCGCGATCTCTTGCCTTACCGCTATGAGACTTGGCGTCTATCGCACGGTCTGGGCGCCGCTCTGATCGCGGTTGCGGGCACACACCACGCAATCGATGCCGGGCGGTACAGCGGACAGCCGAACCTCACGGCATACTGGCTTGGCATGCTCGCTCTGGCGGTATTTACGCTGTTGTACGTCTATGTCATCGCGCCGCTGCGTCAACTTCGTCATCCCTATCGGGTCGTGTCCGTGAAAAAGGCCGCGCTCAAGACCTGGGATATCGATATCGAACCGAGGTCCGGCCAGGACATGGCGTTCGAGGCCGGTCAATTTTGTTGGCTTACCTTGAACCGCTCCCCCTTTGCCGTCACCGAGCATCCTTTTTCGATCAGCTCGTGTCCGGCCAAGCGGCCATCCATCGGTTTCACGATTAAGGAGGCCGGGGACTTCACCGACCATATCGGATCGATTCAGATTGGAGCCTGCGCCTACATCGATGGCCCACATGGCAATCTCACCTTAGCGGGCAGGTCAGGCGCCGGCATAGCCTTCATAGCCGGTGGGGTTGGGCTGGCGCCGATCATGAGCATCCTTCGTCAGCTTCGAGCGGAAAACGACAGCCGCCCCCTGAAGCTCATATACGGCAACCGCCTCGTTGAGCAGATCATGTATCGAAGCGAACTCGACGAGATGAAAGATATCTTGGACATCGAAATCCACCATGTCGTGTCCGAACCGCCGGCGGATTGGGCCGGTGCCGTGGGCCAGTTGGACGAGGCCATGTTGAAAAGATATCTCAGTTTTGAGGGGCACGCGCAGTGGCTCTATGTCGTTTGCGGACCGGCGGCAATGATCGATGGCGTGGAAACCAGCCTCGAAACAATCGGCGTACCGCTGCGGCAAATTATTTCCGAGAAATTCAGCTACGATTGATAGGTGACACTAATGCGACATCGGTTAACGCTGGCGATCTATTGGGGTGTGACAATTGCGATTGTGGCAGCGGCTCTCGCCTTCGCCCTGCGCTGAGGGCCTATAGATAGCTTGAGGTTCCAATTCAACGCCTCTGCCAATGATGTGTTTCCCAAAAAAACGATGGGTTTATTGACCAAATTCGCCTGAGCTTAAACAGGGACCACTCGTGCTTGGGAGCACGCTTTTTCCGAGAACGGACGTTTTTTCGGAACCCACCTCTCGACGGCCGCGTCGCAGGCGCGACATACGCTTTCGTCGAATTACGGCATCAGGCCCTGGCATCCAGGCGAATTGATATGCCGCAAGGTACCTCGCGTTAAGGTATGAAACCGTAGTCAAGGCTGGGCAAGGGGCTGCGCCTGAGGAACTGCTCATGGATCAAACGGAGCCTGTCGGGGTCCTGTGCGAGCATGTAGGGCGGCTTGCCGGGAATATCGGCGAACGCAATGTGTTTCGGCCGGTCGCCCTCGCCGTCGCAGCCGATTATATTGAGGCAACTTGGCGCTCGCGGGGCTACGCCGTCACCCGGCAATGGTACCAAGCTCGCGGCGTTCGCTGCGCGAACCTGGAGGTAACTCAGCCTGGAAAGAGCCGGCCGGACGAAATCCTTTTGCTCGGCGCTCATTACGATTCCTTCAGGGGATGTCCGGGCGCCAACGACAATGGCGGCGGGGTCGCCGCTCTCCTGGAGTTGTCCAGACTGTTTGCCCTGGCCGCGCCCGCCGTGACGGTGCGATTTGTCGCCTTCGTCAACGAGGAGCGGCCCTTCTTTATGATCGGAAAACAAGGCAGCCGAGTCTATGCAAGGGCCGCTCGGGCCCGCGGCGACGATATCCGGCTGATGGTGTCGCTCGAGACCATCGGGTACTACTCGGCCGAACAGGGCAGCCAGCACTATCCGCCGCTGTTCCGGCTGTTCTATCCGAATCGTGGCAACTTCCTGGCTTTCGTCTCCAATCTCCGCTCGCGTAGCATCATGCGCCAAGCCACGACTATCTTTCGGGAAGAATCGGACTTTCCGCTCGAACACTTGGCGACGTTCAGTTTAGTTCCCGGCGTGTCTTGGAGCGATCATCGCTCGTTCTGGCGAGAAGGCTTTCGCGCCTTCATGATCACGGACACCGCATTCTACAGATATGCCCATTATCATAGGCCTAGCGATACATCCGACCGGCTATCTTACCGGGAGTTTGCGCGTGTGACGGACGGGCTGTACCGGACCTTCGAGCGCTTGGCGCGGCAGGAGCGCTGTGTATGAGGGGAGAAGACTTTGAGACCGGATCGACAGTCCAAGAAAAACGCCGGGACTCAAAGCCAGCCCAGGTGTCCCGGCGCGCGCTAATTTCTTGGTGCCTCTATGACTGGGCCAACTCGGCTTTTTCCACCGTCGTCATAACGTTTGTATTCGCCGCCTATTTCACACAAAGCGTGGCGGAGAATCCTATCGTTGGGACGGCTCTGTGGGGGCACACGCTAAGCTTGGCGGCCCTGATCGTCGCGTTCTCCAGCCCTGTACTTGGCGCGATAGCCGACAAGACAGGATCGCGCAAACCTTGGCTCGGTGGCTTTACCGCTGTCTCGGTTCTTGCCACCTCCATGCTGTGGTTCGTTGAGCCCTCCCCGAGTTACGCGCTTCCCGCCCTGTTTCTCGTCGGTTTAGGCGTCATTGCGTTCGATTTTTCCGCCGTCTTTTACAATGCCCTCTTGCCGGCATTGGCGCCGCCCGGCAAGGTCGGGCGGTTATCCGGCTGGGGTTGGGCCGCAGGCTATGCGGGCGGCTTGACCTGCCTCGTGGCCGCTCTTTTCGGGCTTGTTCAGACCGAAGCGCCATGGTTTGGATTGGATGCAGATAGAGCCGAGCATGTGCGCGCCACGACGCTATTGGTCGCAGTTTGGTTCGCTATCTTTTCGGTACCTATTTTCCTCTACACGCCCGACTTTATAAGAGCCCGCTACCCGATAGGAATGGCGATCCGTTACGGTATCCGGGAGCTGCTTAGCACCTTGCGCAATGTCCACCGGCACCGGAACATCGTGAAGTTCTTGGTGGCGCGGATGCTCTACATCGACGGCCTCAACACGCTCTTTTCATTCGCCGGTATTTATGCCGCGGGCACTTTCGGCATGACCGTTGCCGAAATCATCCGCTTCGGCATTGCGCTGAATGTATCAGCCGGTCTCGGTGCGGCGGCGTTCGCTTGGATCGATGACTGGATCGGGCCCAAGAAAACAATCCTGATTTCCCTTGTAAGCCTGATTGTCTTCGGTGGGGCCCTTCTGCTCGTCGAATCGAAAGAACTGTTTTGGCTGCTGGGGCTCGCGATCGGTATCTTCGTCGGCCCCATACAAGCGGCGAGCCGTTCTTTCATGGCACGCTTGGCTCCGAAGGATATGGAAACCGAGATGTTCGGTCTTTTTGCCTTTTCGGGGAAGGCGACGGCGTTTCTCGGCCCCTTTTTGGTGAGTACGGTCACCTTACGGTCTGGAAGCCAGCGCCTGGGTATGGCGACAATTCTGTGCCTGTTTTTGGCGGGCCTCGTGGTTCTCTTATTTGTTTCTTACCCAACCGCGAAGCTTCGCACCGGGCCGTGACGTTCTCAGGGCTGACTGCGCGGAGCCAAAGAAGAGTATCCTGGCATACGCGGGTCGGCTTGCCGCCTGGTACTGATCCTGATCAACGAGCCCTCACAACTTTCATGATATTTAGGCGGATCGCCAAGGTCGCAACGGTTTTATTTTGCTCGGAGAAGTGCCAGGGTGAACAGTTTTCAGACCCTCGCCGAAATGGCGGAAGGCCTGTCCAGCCGGCGTGCGGCAGCCGCCGTTATCGCGCTCCGCGATCATGGCTTGGAAACATGGACCTACGCCGATCTGGCGAACACTATCGCGAAGCTTGCCAGGGGGCTGGTCGAGGGTGGAGTGGGCCGTGGTGAGCCCGTGCTGCTTTGCGCGCCGAACTCACCGGAGTGGATCGTTGCCTATTTTGCCATTGTCCGTTCGGGCGCGCTCGCGATTCCACTAGACGACCTTTCCAGCGATCGAGAATTGGCCCGCGTCGTTGCCGATAGCGGCGCCCGGCGCGTGTTCACGTCGCGAAATCACGTGCCGGCCCTTAAGGCGCTAGATATAGCGGCTAAAATGGACATCGTCTTGCTCGATGGCAGCAACGACGGGAAGAACGTAAAGTCTTGGCGAGACCTGCTTACGGAACGTCAGGTCAGTCTCCCCGAGATTAAGCCCGACGAGGTCGCTTCCCTGTTGTATACCTCCGGCACCACGGGAACACCGAAAGCGGTACCTCTAACCCACCGGAATATCTTGGCGAATGTAGCGGCGATATTAGCGGGCAAGATGGCCGGGCCCGAAGATCGCACGCTGCTCCCATTGCCGCTCCACCATGCCTACCCGTTCACTGTCGGTCTTCTCGGTACGCTTGCAAGTGGCGGTGCGGTTATCCTGCCGGCCGGTATCAGTGGGCCACAGATCACCGAAGCGCTTAAAGTATCGAGAGCGACAATCCTCGTCGGCGTGCCGCGCCTTTATTCCGCGTTGCTGTCCGCGATCGAGGGCAAGGCCGGGAGGCTCGGTTTAGCGGCACGGTCTGTTTTCCGGTTCCTGCTAAAGGCATCGATGTTTATTCGTAGAAAGTTTGGAGTTCGGGTCGGCGGGCTTGTCTTTCGAAGGCTGCACCGCGAGTTGGGTCCCGATCTCCGGGTTCTGGGGTGCGGGGGCGCACGGCTCGATCCTGAGGCCGCTTGGAAACTCGAGGCTTTTGGCTGGGAGGTCCTGACCGGTTACGGCCTCACAGAAACCTCCCCTATCGTCACCTTCAACCGGCGTGGCCGTGCACGGATCGACTCGGCCGGACTGCCGCTGCCCGGTGTCGAGCTCCGCATAGAGGCGAAAGCCGGACAGCCGTCCGGAGATATCCTCGTGCGCGGACCCAATGTGTTTGCGGGCTATCGAAACAACCCGGAAGCGACAAATCTCGCCTTTGCACCGGATGGATGGTTTCGTACCGGCGACCTCGGATTTGTAGACCGGGACGGTTATCTTCACCTCGTTGGACGCGAGAAAGAGGTCATCGTCCTGCCCGGCGGGAAAAACGTGCTGCCCGAGGATGTCGAAGACGCCTACGCTTCCAACCCGCTGATTCGGGAGGTCGCGATCCTCGAGCGTAACGGCGCCCTGGCCGGTCTCTTTGTTCCCGACGACGAAGCCATACGCACAAGAGGATCGGCACGAGCCCGAGACCTTCTGCGAGAGGAGATCGAGGATATCTCTCTTCGATTGCCGCCTTACCAGCGCATATCCGGTTACATCTTGACCCGCGAGGCCTTGCCTCGCACACATCTTGGCAAGTTGCGGCGTCATCTACTATCCGGCATCTACGACAGGGCAGAGCGCGCCGCCGCACCCCTTGTCGCGCCGGAGCTGTCCGAAGAGGACCGCCGCCTGTTGGCGTCGGAGCCGGCAAATGGAGTCTGGGAGTGGCTCGTACAGCGATTTTCCGAGAAAATCCTCACTCTCGACACCAGTCCACAGCTCGATCTACAGATAGACTCGCTCGAATGGGTGACCCTGAGCCTAGAAATCCAGGAGCGCTTTGGCATCGGCTTGACGGGCGACGCGATCGCGCGGATCGTCACGATACGAGACCTTTTGCTGGAAGTGACGACAGCCGCGGGTGAGAAGCGCGACCGCCGGGACGTCACGGACGCTCAGTCTGTAACGCCGGATGAACTCCGATGGTTGCAACCTATAGGGCCGCTTCTGTCCCTCTTAGGCACGCTGGTGTTGGCTCTGAATTGGCTGGTCATGCGCGGTCTTTTTCGGCTCCGGGTGGAAGGCGTGGAGAGGCTTCCGCGCGACGGTCCATATATCGTGGTCCCGAACCACGTAAGCTTACTCGACCCCTTGGCTATCGCCGCGGCAGTGCCTTTTCGCTCTCTCCAGCATACCTATTGGGCTGGATGGACCGGCAAGATGTTCGCCGGACCAGGCAGCCGCCTCCTCAGCCGGATCACGAGGGTTTTCCCTGTCGACCCGGATCGTGGGCCGGCAAGTAGCCTTGCCCTCGGTAAGGCCGTCCTCGATCGCGGACAAATGCTGGTTTGGTTTCCCGAGGGCCGCAGGTCACCCACCGGAGAAATCAGGCCGTTCCTTCCAGGGATCGGCATCTTGATGCAGCGGTCCAAGGCTGTTGCCGTTCCCACACTCATTCAGGGCACATATGAAGCCATGCCGCGTGGGCGACGTCTGCCTCGATTCCGGCGGATCTTAATCCGGTTTGGCGATCCGATGACCGTGGATCGGCTGGACGCCATGGGCGAAGAAGAAGACCGGGCGGACCGCATGGCAAATGGACTTCAGCAGGCCGTCTCCGCATTGCGGCGCGGCTCAAACTAGCATTTTTGGCCCCGGACGGTCCAACATACCGGGTACAAAGGACCGTTGGCATGTCAAACGGCATTGACACGTTAACCGGCGCGGTCGGCCGCAATTCGCCGTGACCTCGGTCACGCTGCGAGGCAACTCTGCTTCCAGACAGCAAACGTCTCGGCACGAAAATTCTTGAAGATGTGGCGTGGCAGAAGGTGGCGTTGGACGTAGAAGGCGTTGTAGACGGCGGCGTGGATCGACAGGAAACGTTGGGTTGACCCAGGCGGCTTAAACCGTTGTTGTTTCCGCTCTCGCCGCCGAACTGGCTGGTGGGAGTTTTCCGCCCGATTGTTGGCTCTCAGTCCCTGATCATGGGCCGCATTCAGTCGCTCTATTCGAATGGCGACGGCGTATGATTTGAGCTTGTCCGTGGTAATGCGCTTCGGCGCGAAGCCCTGCTTCTTCAGCAGCTTTCGCAGTAATCGCCTCGCCGACTTAGCGCATCGTAGTGGCTGGACCAGGAAGTCGAGCACCTCGCCTTCGTTGTCTACCGCCCGCCGCAGCCAGTGATTACGATCACGGATAGGGATTTTCGCCAAAGCGCATCACCACGGACAAACTCAGATCCTACGCTGTCGCCATCCGCAAAGAGCGACTTACCACTGTTCACGATCAGGGATTTCGAGCGAACAATCGAACCGAGAATTCACACCAGCCGGTCCGTCGCCGAGAACGAAAACAGCAGCGGTTCAAGTTGCCAGGATCAGCCCAACGGTTCCTGTCGATTCACGCCGCCGTCTACAACGCCTTCTACGTCCAACGCCATCTTCTATCCCGACGTATATTCAAGGCGTTTCGAGCCGAGACCTTGTCTGTCTGGAATCAAGGTTGGCTTGCCGCCTGATGCGGATCACGATCGAATCTGGCGACCGCGGCAGTTAACGTGTCAATGCCAATCGATCTTGTCCGCCAGGGCGACAAGCTGGTGTTTTAGGGTGGTGATCTGACCGAGTTGGGCGTGGAACAGATCGTCATGCCGCGCTCTTGGTGGTTGATACGGTCGCATCCGAACCCCCGAATCCAAGGATTTCAAGGATTCACAAAACGACCGGATGAATCCAAAATTGTAAGAAACCGACAACCAAATCCCCGAGCCCTTGCAAATTCCTTCATCTTATTTCATCAAAAAACTATGAAAATCAAAGGTATGTCAGTTTTTTCACAAAAAAAAAGATTCAAGGCTGATTAGCCGATGGTCAAAGGTATTTGCGATTCTGTCTACTCCCATCACTAACCTACTTTCAAATAAACGAAGGTATTAGAAATGTCTCAGACACTCCCCAGGCCTCCTGCTTCAGGTATCGAATTGCGAACGGCCAAGCGCGTCCGGGAACAACTCGGCGGCGTTTCCGAGGTCACGCTTTGGCGCTTCCTGCGCGATCCAAATTTAGGTTTCCCGACACCGGTTCGCATTAACAAGCGGTTGTATTTCAGGGCCGACGAAATCGACGCCTGGATCGAGTCCCGCCAGCGCATTCCCGACGGGGAGGCAGCGTGACCAACTATGAAAAAGGAGCAACGCCCCGGAGCGGCAGGCTCCGAGGCGTCGGATTGTTTTGGGTATCGCTATGGCTTTCTAGGCCACAACAACTTTAGTGACAACCCGTCGACGCCTCAAGATTCCGAAGCAACCGCCGGCCGCCAAATATGGTGGAGCCTGAGTAGACTCGACCAACTGATAGCCGCTCAAGAGGGCGTGATCCTGCTGGACGGGGGCAAGGCATGAAGGACGCCCAAAACCCTCATCAAGTCCCTAGGCGGGCGCTGGTCCGGTTCCTACGGCATGGCCTCTTGTCCAGCGCACGATGACCGCGTGCCGAGCCTCAAGGTATCGGACGGCGAGAAATGTGCGCTGGTCTATTGCTTCGCCGGGTGCGAGCAAGAGGTCGTCCTTGACGCCCTAAAGGCGCGCGGGCTTTGGGCCAGTCGTGGAGATTCCTCGATTCCCTGGGCACCCCCTGAGCGCCGCGACGACGACCGCGAAACACGCACAGTTCAGGCGCTGAAGATTTGGCGCAAGACCGTCTCCGGGGCTGGTACACCGCTTGAGGGATACATGCGCGGCCGTGGCATCATAATATCGGTGCCCTCTTCGTTGAAGTATTGCGGTTCGACCCTATACGAGCGCAGCGGAATAATCCTGCCCGCCATGATCGCGGCCGTGCAGGGCATTGATCGCAGGATCACAGCGATTCATCGCACCTACCTTCGCACCGGTGGCCACGGCAAAGCCGGCGTTAACTTGCCCAAAAGGCGCTAGGCCCGCTCGGTGCCGGCGCCGTGAAGTTGCTGGAACCGACCAGCGCCTGAGCGCCAACCACTTCCAGTTTGGCGTGGGTGATATATGCCTTGGCATGGAACTTGTCTCGGTCGTAGGCGCGGCACTCGATTTGATCGTCGCGAAGAGCTTCGAGGACTGCCGGGACCCCGTTAAGAAACGGGTTGGCATCCTTTTCAGCCTCTATGCTGTCGTCTAACACCTCAACAGCGCGCTTGCGTACAGCCTCTAGTAGGGCCTTGCGCGTCCGATGCGTCGTGTCGGCCCCCATCAAAATTCGGATCTTGTCAAGTTTTTGCCACTTCCCCTCAAGAGCCAAAAGCGCGCCGATCTCGAAATACCCGGTCGCGATGTCGAACGCCCTCGCGATCTCAGTCCACTCCTCAAGATAACGGAGTCCGGTCCACCCGGAGACGCTGTTATCGACGATGAAAAGATCGCGGCCGTGACGCTCTTGACTCATTTTGCGTGTCCCCTCATTGGGCTCGTTTTCTGGCTATCCGACTCGGATCGCCCGCGAATATCCCCAACTGCGGCAGCTTCACAATGCAACCTCTGATGCTCTTTCGCTGCTCCGCCAAGGCCCTCGGCCGCGCTTGCTTGTCAATCGCTACCCGCTCAACGCGGTCAAGGCTGTATGGCCGGTCGGAAGTTCCACTTGGCCGCCCGAAGATCGCTCGCCTTATTCTGGCCACTTCAGCCAGTTCCGCAACCTTGGCTCTCACCGTAATCTCTGCAACGAAAGTAGGCATTAGAGAACCTACCCGTCCATGCCGGTGGAGTTGCCCCGACCCGAAATGCCGCAATGTACGGCCCTCGAACAGTCGCGGAGGGATATCTCGACCTTGGCCGGCAGGTGTGATGCCCTCGGACTCCAGCGGCGCGGTATGGGCCACTATACGGCTACCGCCGATCAAGGCCGTTCATTCCCATTCAATGGAAATTCTGTTGCCTTGGGCGTTGCCTCAAAAACGCAAAAGAGCTAGGCGGTTTTGCCTAACCCCTTGATATCCTTGGTGAGCCCGACAGGATTCGAACCTGTGACCCGCTGATTAAAAGTCAGCTGCTCTACCATCTGAGCTACGGGCCCTTGCCAAGAATCGCTTATGCCAGCGCGGGCGGCGCGACCATAGGCCGGGCGCCGCGCGGGGGTCAAGCCGAAGCCGCTTATCTTGCCAGGGTAATCGCATTTGGAACGCCAGTCCCGCCTGTGCGTCCTTCGACAAGCTCAGGATGAGGATAATTGTGAATGGCATTAAGAAAAGTCCTCATTCTGAGCTTGTCGAAGGACGCACAGCGCCAGTCCCAGCTATGGCGCAGGTAAAGTATTTCCTGATCTATAGTCCGAATTTGCCCCCTGCCCCCGGATCAATCCTTCTTTGAATAGCGCGCCGTCAGCTTGGCCGCGACCGGGGCGCAGACAAAGCCGGTCACGTCGCCGCCCAGGCGCGCGATCTCCTTGACCAGGCCGGAGGCGATGAACTGCTGGCGTTCCGAGGCGGTCAGAAACAGGGTTTCGATATCGGGATCGAGCCGCGAATTCATGGAGGCCATCTGGAATTCGTACTCGAAATCCGACACCGCGCGCAGGCCGCGCACGATGATGCTGGCGCCCAGGCCCTGGGTAAAATGGATCAAGAGGTTATCGAAGGCGCAAACCGTGACATCGTGCCCGGCGGCGCGCAGGTCGCCCAGTTCGGCCTCGATCATGGCGACCCGCTCGGCGGCGTCGAACAGGGGTGTCTTGGCTGGATTTACCGCGACCCCGATGACCAGCTTGTCGAGTATCCGCGTGGCCCGGGCGATGATATCCATGTGGCCCATGGTGATGGGGTCGAAGGTGCCGGGATAGACCCCGATGCACGGTGTGGACATGACGTTTTTCCTTCTATCGCCGGGCCGGTGCCTTCGGTTTAGGTATCAGGATTCGCTTTCGTCCGCGTCCTCTTCGCCATCGCCTGCCGCCTCGGCCAGGCGTGCGAGGGAGACCACCCGCTCATCTTCGGAGACATCGAACAAGCGCACGCCCCGGGTCGAGCGCCCGGCGATGCGGACATCGTTCACGGGACAGCGTATCAGCTTGCCGCCATCGGTCACCAGGACCACTTGGTCGGTCGGATCGACGGGAAACACACCGATGACCCGCGCGGCGGCGCCCCGGCCGCGCGACAGATCCATGCTGACGATGCCCTGGCCGCCGCGGCCTATGACCCGGTATTCGTAGGCGGAGGTCCGCTTGCCCTGGCCGTCCTCGGCGACCGAGAGAATGAACTGCTCGGTCGCCGCCAGGGCTTCCAGGCGGGCCTCGGAAACCTCGATCTTTTGGTCATCGGGCGCGCAGGGAACGTCTTCCTCCTCGCCGTCGCCGTTCTCCGCCCGCCGGCGCGCGGCGGCGTAGCGCAGATAGGCGTCGCGTTCCTCGATGCCTAGCTCGACGTGGCGCAGCACGGTCATGGAGATAACCTCGTCGTCGGGCGCCAGGCGGATGCCGCGCACGCCGGTAGAGGTCCGGCCCGAGAATACCCGCACATCGGTGATCGGAAAGCGGATGCACTTGCCACGGGCGCTGGCCAGGAGGATATCGTCGTTCTTGGTGCAGACGCGCACGCTGACCAGGCGGCCGTCGGCCGGCTCCAGCTTCATGGCGATCTTGCCGTTGGCCATGACGTAGGTGAAATCGGACAAGAGATTACGCCGGACGCCGCCGCGCGAAGTGGCGAAGAGGGCGAACATATCCCCCCAGGCGGTCTCGTCCTCGGGCAAGGGCATGGCGGTGGTGATGGTCTCGTCTTTTTGCAGCGGCAGGAGGTTGATCAGCGCCTTGCCGCGCGCCTGGGGCGAGCCCAGGGGCAGGCGGTAGACCTTCATCTTGTAAACCATGCCGCGCGAGGAAAAGAACAGCACCGGCGTGTGGGTGTTGCACACGAAGACCTTGCTGACGAAATCCTCGTCGCGGGTCGCCATGCCGGCGCGGCCCTTGCCGCCCCGCCGCTGCGCCCGGTACATGCTGAGCGGCACCCGCTTGATGTAGCCGCCGTGGCTGACGGTCACGACCATGTCCTCGCGCTGGATTAGGTCTTCGTCGTCGTAATCGGTCGCCGACTCTTTTATCTCCGTGCGCCTGGGGGTGGCGAAACGTTCCTTCATGTCGAGTAGCTCGGCGCGCAGGATTTCCAGCCTTTTTTCGCGCGAATCCAGGATCGCCAGGAGCTCGCTGATCCGCGCCGCCAGTTCCTCCAATTCCCCCGCGACCTTGTCGCGTTCCAGGCCGGTCAGGCGTTGCAGGCGCAATTCCAGGATCGCGCGGGCCTGGATTTCACTCAAGCGGATCGTGCCTGTGTCGCCGATGGCGCATCCCGGCTCGTCTATCAAGGCGATCAGGGAAGCCACATCGGCGGCCGGCCAGTCGCGTCCCATCAAGGCTTCGCGCGCCACGACCGGATCCTTGGCGGCGCGGATCAGGGCAATGATCTGGTCGATGTTGGCAACCGCGATGGCTAGGCCGACCAGGACATGGGCGCGGTCGCGCGCCTTGCCCAGATTGAAGATGGTGCGCCGGGTGATGACCTCTTCGCGGAACCCCATGAAGGCGGAAATAATCTGCTTGAGGTCCAGGGTTTCCGGCCGCCCGCCGTTGATAGCCACCATGTTCATGCCGAAGGAGGTTTGCAGCGGCGTGTAGCGGTAAAGCTGATTCAGAACCACATCGGCCTCGGCATCGCGGCGCAGCTCGATGACCACGCGCAGGCCGTGGCGGTCGCTTTCGTCGCGCAGGTCGCTGATCCCCTCCACGGTCTTATCGCGCACCACGTCGGCGATGCGCTCGACCATGCGCGATTTATTCACCTGATAGGGTATCTCGGTGACGATGATCGCCTCGCGGTCCTTGCGTAGCGGTTCGATTTCGGTGCGCGCGCGCACCCGTACCGCGCCGCGCCCGGTGTGATAGGCATCGCGGATTCCGGCCCGGCCCATGACGATGGCGCCGGTTGGGAAATCGGGCCCCGGCACATGCTCCATCAAATCGTCGACGCTGATGTCCGGGGTCTCGATATAGGCGCAGCAGGCGTCGATCACCTCGCCCAGGTTGTGGGGCGGGATATTGGTCGCCATGCCGACCGCGATACCGCCGGCGCCATTGACCAGAAGATTGGGAAAACGGGCCGGCAGGACCGTCGGTTCCTTGGTCGTCTCGTCGTAGTTGGCCTGGAAATCGACCGTGTCCCTGTCGATATCCTCCAGCAGGGCATCGCTCGCGACCCGTTGCAGACGCGCCTCGGTGTAGCGCATGGCCGCCGGCGGATCGCCGTCCATGGAGCCGAAGTTGCCCTGGCCGTCGATGAGCGGCAGACGCAGGGAAAAGGTTTGCGCCATGCGCACCATGGCGTCGTAGATCGCCTGGTCGCCGTGGGGGTGATAGATACCCATGACGTCGCCGACCACGCGGGCGGACTTGCGGTAAGCCCGGTTCCAATCGTAGCCGGCCTCCTTCATGGCATAGAGAATGCGCCGGTGAACCGGCTTCAGCCCATCGCGCACATCGGGCAGGGCGCGGGCCACGATCACGCTCATGGCGTAGTCGAGGTAGGAGCGTTTCATCTCCTCCTCGATAGTGACCGGGATGATGTCGAATTCAGGTGCCGCGGTGTCGCTCAAGAGACGTTCCTAATTCATTGAAAAATAAAGAAAAGGCGGCTTGAAACACAAGATATCCCAGACCCGCCGCCGGACAGCGCGAAGCCCCCCGGAGTCGGCGAAAAATCAGACCGGAAAGTACCAAATTCCGCAGGTGCGAACAAGCGGGCGCGGATCCTGTTCAGCCGGCCCGGATTCGGGCTCGTTTGGAAAGATCTGTGGATCCGGTGGCTGTTGAGCCATCGCACCATAGGCAAGTGAAAGCTACCCGGCGAACGCTAATCCGGTGAGTAAAATAATTCTCATATCGTCTCTCCTGCCCTCAGTTCGGCAGCGCATCGGGATCGAACGCGCAACCTTTTTTCCATTGAGATCTTGGTAAGACACGGAACACACCTCCGGCTAAAAGGGCGTTGTATGCCAAATAGGCGCGAGAACGATCAGGAGTATCGAGGATTTGCGCGCGAAGCCTATCGGTAGCTCTAATGGCCCCTAACAATTCATCGGTGGTTTCCCCGCCAAATACGAAATAGAAACATTGTCTGGGTCTTTGTAGCTCCGGCGATAAGTTTACAGCTTTGACCCGGTCGTTACCGACGAAGAGCGTCTCTTGCACTTTTTTGGCATATTGGGCGGCGGCGGCGCGGGCGCGCGCCGAGTCTGGGAAGGTAGCGGCGATATAGCGCTGCACGTCGTCGCGCAGGCCGTCGCCGTCGGAATCGATGCCTTCCAGGGTCGCCTTCCCAGCCTCGCCTGGGTCGGGCGGCAGGGGCAATACGGTCAAGGCGATGGGTAACGGAAGCGGAAGGTTTTCATAATCATCGTCGTCATCGCCGCGCGCCCGCGCGCGCACTTGGCCGGTAATGGCGCCCGCGGCCGCCTCGCCTGGCGCCGCGAAGGTGAGGATCGCGGTGCGGCGCTCACCGGCGGTCAAGGCGCCAAAATCCTGTGGAGTGACGGTCAGAAATGGCCGCAGCGACGCTGAAACCCGCAGTTTGACTCCGGCCTGTGCCGTATCGGCGGTTATCTCCACTTCAAGGCTTTCCATGCCGCCGGCGGTCACCTCCAGGACGGCGGAATCGGGATCCCAGGAAACACGCCAGCCATCGTCATCGGCGGCGGCCAAGCTAGGGACGAACATCGCGGCGAAGACTAGGGTTCGGACTTTGTTCCGTTTGATGAACACCTTGGGTATCCCTCTGAAATTTAAGACTTCACGGAAATATATTTATGGCTTGCCATGATTAACGTAGCCCCACTCCCCGGAAGAATTGTCAAATTGCAGCCAAATAGAAGGAATAAATACATACGCGGCGCGCGGCGATAATTTTTTTGTCTAGATATGGACATCTGGACGCGAATCACCGCAAGTGGAAGTGTTCCGTGGGAGTCTGTGGGGAGTCTCGAGGAACAAGGGGTGCTTTTTGGGGGCTTTCGCCATGGCGAAAACAGGAGTAGATCGCGCGGCGGCGTTCGCCAGAGACGAAAGACAGGCGCGAAACCAGGCTCAAGTTAAAGCCCGGAGCGGGCTGCCGCTCCGCAACGCGCGGGTGCTGGCCGGCATCGCGGTTTTGTCGGTAACCAATATCATGGCGGAGGTTTACCTGCCCGCCGGGGTCTGGGCCGCGGCCTTGCATCTCTCCCTCGTCTTTCTGGGTGTGTGGCTCGCGCGGCCGCAAGACGTTTACGTCTTGGCCGCGATCGCCAGCGGCCTGACCGTACTGGGCGCGGTTCTGACTTCCAGCGCGGCCACAGTGGTGGCGGCGTTACAGACTCTGGTAACGGGCCCGGGCCTCGCGAACCGCCTGATCGTCCTGCTCGCCATCTGGGCTCTGGCCGCCGTCTTGGCGGAATCGAAGCGGCGCGAGGCGGGATTGCGGTCACGCTTGGCGCGGGAAAGCGCCCGCCGCCAGGTCGCCGAAACCAGTCTTGAGCGAAACGATAACTTGGCCCGGCCCGAGGCCCTAGACGTCCGGGTCCGGGATCCCATGGACATGGGGCATGAAATCCGCACCCTGCTAAACGCCATCGTCGGGTTTTCCGAGGCCGCGAAAGGCGAGATCTTCGGCCCCATCGCGGATACGCGATACCGCGATTACCTGGGGCATATCAACGAATCCGGCTGGACCCTGCTGCGCGTCTTCGAACGCTACCTGGCCGCCGACCCTCCGGTGGAGAAGGAAGCCGAAAGCGGCACGCGGCGAAGTCAGGGGAATCTGGGCGCGCCGGCCGGCAAAGCCGGCCCGGCGCGGGTGGCCAAATAAACGGGCTTGGCCGTGTCTTAAAACGGAATTTCGTCGTCGAGATCGCCGCCCTGCCCGGCACCGCCGCCGCCACCTGAACCGCCGCCGCCAAATGACCCGCCGCCTTGGCCGCCTCCCTGACCACCGCCTTGAGAGCCGCTCTGGCCGCCATAGTCGCCGCCCCCCTCGCCGCCGGCGCGGGAATCGAGCATGGTCAGTTCGCCCCGGAAACGCTGCATGACCACCTCGGTCGAATAACGGTCCTGACCGCTCTGATCCGTCCACTTGCGCGTTTGCAGAGCCCCTTCGACGTAGATCTTTGAGCCTTTTCGCAAGTATTTTTCGGCGACATCGGCAAGGCGCTCGTTGAAGATCACGACCCGGTGCCATTCGGTGCGCTCGCGCCGTTCGCCGCTGTTGCGGTCTTTCCAGTTTTCCGAGGTGGCGAGCGAGAGATTGACGATTTTCAGGCCGTCCTGGGTCGTGCGAACTTCCGGATCGCGCCCCAGGTTGCCGATTAGAATGACCTTGTTCACGCTGCCTGCCATGACCGTACCCCGTATCTTTATTTAGCGTTTGAAGCGGCGCGCACCTTAGAACGAAGGCAGCCGGAGGCCAAAGAGAATCTACGCACAAAGGCTTTCCGCGCTCGCCCTAGCCATGCGAATCGGGCATGGTTGGTTCATGTTACGTTCTTTTATTATGTGCTGGCAATAGACGCTGTGGATGAATGCCTCTGGCGCGCCATGGACTCCGGGCGCACGCAGAGTATCTTGCCCGTAATCCCGGCGCCTGGAAGGGGGCCGCTCCGATTTAAGGTATCCAAGCCTTCATGCCCGAACCAGTGATTTCCGTGCGCGGCGCGCGCGAACATAACCTGAAGAATGTCGATATCGACCTGCCCCGCGACCGCTTGGTGGTGATTACCGGGCTGTCCGGCTCGGGCAAGTCGTCTCTCGCCTTCGATACCATCTATGCCGAGGGCCAGCGGCGCTATGTCGAATCCCTCTCCGCCTATGCGCGCCAGTTCCTGGAGCTGATGCAGAAACCGGATGTGGATTCCATCGACGGCCTCTCCCCGGCCATTTCCATCGAGCAGAAGACGACCTCGAAGAACCCGCGCTCGACCGTCGGCACGGTGACCGAGATCTACGATTATTTGCGCCTCTTGTATGCCCGTGTCGGCGTGCCCTACTCGCCCGCTACCGGCCTGCCGATCGAAAGCCAGACCATCAGCCAGATGGTCGACCGGATCATGGCCATGGCCGAGGGCACGCGGCTTTACCTGCTCGCCCCGATCGTGCGCGGACGCAAGGGCGAGTACAGGAAAGAGCTCGCGGACCTGCAGAAACGCGGCTTTCAGCGGGTCAAGATCGACGGCGATCTTCACGAGATCGACGCCGTCCCGGCGCTCAACAAAAAGCGCAAGCACGATATCGAGGTCGTTGTCGACCGGGTGGTTGTGCGCGCGGGCCTCGAAGCGCGCCTGGCGGATAGCCTGGAGACCGCTCTGGGGCTGACCGACGGCCTGGCCTTCGCCGAAGACGCCAAAAGCGGCGAGCGAACGATATTTTCGGCCCGTTTCGCGTGCCCGGTTTCCGGTTTCACCATCGACGAGATCGAACCGCGCCTGTTTTCCTTCAACAATCCCTTCGGCGCCTGTCCGGCGTGCGACGGTTTGGGCATCACCCTCTATTTCGACCCCGGCCTGGTGATCCCAGACCCCGACCGCTCGATCCATGAAGGGGCCGTCGCCCCCTGGGCCAAATCGACCACGCCCTACTACAAGCAGACCCTCGATAGCCTGCTGCGGCATTTCAAGATGTCGTCGCGCACCCCGTGGGAGGAACTGCCGGCTCGGGTGCGCAAGGCCATCCTCGAAGGCTCGGACGGGGAACCCATCGCCATGCGCTACGACGACGGCGTGCGCGCCTACGAGACCACCAAGGCTTTCGAAGGCGTCATCCCGAATATGGAGCGGCGGTGGCGCGAGACCGAAAGCGATTGGATCCGCGACGACCTGTCGCGATATCAGGCCAATAAGGATTGCGCGGCCTGCGGCGGCTACCGGCTGAAGCCGGAGGCCATGGCGGTCAAGATCGGCGGCCGCCACGCCGGCGAGGCGGCGGCGCTGTCGGTGGCCGAGGCGGCTCGGTGGTTCGCGGGCCTGACCAAGACTCTGAGCCCGAAGCAACGCGAGATCGCCGAACGGATACTGAAGGAGATTAACGAGCGCCTGCGCTTCCTGGTCGATGTCGGCTTGGAATACCTCACGCTTTCCCGGGGCTCGGGCACCCTATCGGGCGGCGAGAGCCAGCGCATCCGCCTGGCCTCGCAGATCGGTTCCGGCCTGACCGGGGTGTTGTACGTGCTCGACGAGCCCTCCATCGGCCTGCACCAGCGCGACAACGCGCGCCTGCTGGAAACCCTGAAGCGCCTGCGCGACCTGGGCAACACCGTGATCGTGGTCGAGCACGACGAGGAAGCGATCCGTAGCGCCGACTACCTGGTGGACATGGGGCCGCTGGCGGGCACCCATGGCGGCGAAGTGATCGCCGCCGGCCTGCCGGAAGAGGTCCTAAAGGTGCCGGAAAGCCTGACCGCGCAGTACCTGACCGGCGCCCGCCGGATCGAAATTCCGGCCCAACGCCGACCCGGCCACCGCAATCAGAAAATCGTTATCCGGGGCGCTGTGGAACACAACCTGCGTGGCCTGGAGGCGGAAATCCCGCTCGGCACCCTGACCTGCGTGACCGGCGTGTCCGGCAGCGGCAAATCGACCCTGATCATCGAAACCTTGTACAAGACCGTGGCGCGGCGCCTGCACAACGCGCGCCACCGGCCCGGCAAGCACGATAGCATCGAGGGGTTGGAGTTTCTGGACAAGGTGATCGACATCGATCAATCGCCGATCGGGCGCACGCCGCGCTCCAATCCGGCGACCTATACCGGCGCCTTCACACCGATCCGGGATTGGTTCGCCGGCCTGCCGGAAGCGGGTGCCCGCGGCTACAAGCCGGGGCGGTTTTCCTTCAACGTCAAGGGCGGGCGCTGCGAAGCCTGCCAGGGCGACGGCCTGATCAAGATCGAGATGCACTTCCTGCCCGACGTTTATGTCCAGTGCGACGTGTGCCAAGGCCAGCGCTATAACCGGGAAACCCTGGAGGTGACCTTCAAGGGCAAGAGCATCGCCCAGGTGCTCGACATGACCGTCGACGAGGGTGCCGAGTTCTTCAAGGCGGTGCCCACGATCCGCAACAAGATGGAGACTCTGCGCCGGGTCGGCCTGGGCTATATCCACGTCGGCCAGGCGGCCACGACCCTTTCGGGCGGCGAGGCCCAGCGGGTCAAGCTGGCCAAAGAGCTGTCGCGCCGCTCCACCGGGCGCACCCTCTATATCCTGGACGAGCCGACCACGGGCCTGCATTTCGAGGACGTGCGTAAGCTCTTGGAAGTCCTGCATGCCTTGGTCGATCAGGGCAACACGGTCCTGGTCATCGAACATAACCTGGAGATCATCAAAACCGCCGACTGGATTCTGGATCTGGGCCCGGACGGCGGCGACAAGGGCGGGCGCATGGTCGCCGCCGGCACGCCCGAGCAGGTCGCGGTCACGCCCGGCAGCTATACCGGCGAATTCCTGGCCCCCTACCTGCCCAAGCCCGGAAAACGGCGCCGCCGGGCTTGAGGCCGGGGACGGCGGTCCCCACATGGTTTTGACCGCGGCGTTATCAGAATCGGAAAAAAATTGAAGGGAACGGCTACAAGAATAACCCTTGAAGACCGCGCGAACGCCATCGTCGTCTGGCTGCTTGGCGAGGAGCGCCTGCGGGCCGGGCGCATGATCTTCTTGCTCGACCGATTCGCGCGGCGTCTGAAGAAATCAGGCCTGCCTCTCGACCGGGTTAGTCTGCATATACGCCAGCTTCACCCGCAACTGGCCTCGCGCAGCTTTACCTGGGAACCCGAGGCCGGTGGCGCGAGCGAGATGGGATATCGCCATAGTTCGAGGGATGAAGTGGCCTATATCACCTCACCCATTAAGCCCATATACGAGGGCGAAGCCGCGATTCGGCGCCGCTTGGATGACCGGGACGGCGCCATGGACTATCCCATTCTGGACGATCTGAAGGGGCGCGGATTCACGGACTACAAGATCATGCCCCTGGCCTTCGCGAACGGCGTGAGCAATGCCTTCAGTCTAGCGACCCAGCGCCAAGGCGGCTTCACGGAAGACGACCTGGCCTTGCTCGATATGGTTCTGCCCGCCTTTTCCACGCTTGTTGAATTGCAGCAAACCCGGCGCACCGCGCGCGACCTGCTCACCACCTATGTCGGCCCCAATACCGGCGAGCGTATTTTCAGCGGCACAGTTCAGCGCGGCGACGGCGAGGTCATTCACGCTATACTTTGGTACTGCGACCTGCGGAACTTCACCTATTTATCGCAAACCGAGCCTTTGGATAAGGTGATCGAGCATCTCAACACCTATTTCGACTGCATGGCCGGCCCGGTTACCGACCGCGGCGGCGAGGTCTTGAAATTCGTCGGCGACGCCATGTTGGCGATCTTCTCTTGCGATGCGGGGGAAGCGGGCGACTGCGGGGTGCTGGATGCGGCGCTCGGCGCGGCGGAAGACGCCCGCGCGGGGATATCCGCCCTGAACGATGTGCGCCGCACCCTCGGCCAAGCACCCATGGAATGCGGCATCGCCATTCATGTGGGCGAGGTCATGTACGGTAATATCGGCGCCGCCGACCGCTTGGACTTCACGGTTATCGGACCGGCGGTCAATCTGGTTTGCCAGATGGAGACCCTATGCGCCGGCTTGGATTCCCCGATCCTGGTTTCCAGCGAGATCGCGGACTTGGCCCCGCCGCGCTTTACCTCCCTTGGGTCTTACAATTTCAAAGGCATGGACGCGCCGCGTGAAGTCTTCGCTCCCAAGCAGCCGCGATAAATCCAGGATCGCTTACAAGCTGCCCTGGATCGCGTAGGTCAACAACTTCACCACCTGTTGCGGTGTTTCCGCGACCGCCATGGCGGCGCCGTCAACTTCCTTGAGGGCGTGGGTCAATCCGGGGTCGTGCAAGGTGACGATGGATTTGCCCAAGGCGGCGGCATAACCGGCATCGAAGGCCGCGTTCCACTGTTTATATTTATCGCCAAAGCGCACCACCACCACATCCGCGCTTTGCATCAGGGCGCGGTTGCGGATGGCGTTGACCTTGGCGCCCTTGTGATCCTGCCAAAAGGCGGTTTGCTCCTCACCCAGAATGGCGACGCCGCAGCGGTCGCTGGTATCGTGCTCGGTCACCGGCGAGAGCAGATCGACCGGCAAGCCGGCGGTCTCGACCCCGGCGCTAATCTGATGGCGCCAATCGCTATGAATTTCTCCTGACAAATAAACCTGCCACCGATCCGCTTTCATATTCGCGTTCCTATAAGTGTTTCCGAGAGGACGATTCTAACTGCCACCGGCGTCTAGGAAAACCCGGCCGCAACATGCACCCAGGGCAATCGCATTCAGCGTGGCAGTCCCGCCGGTGCCTACTCCGCGATGAGGTCTCGAAACCGCGCCGGAATATCCTGGCGGGTCAATTCCCGTTGCTCTTCCCGATCATGCGAAAATGCAACTAAGTCAGCCAGGTCTTGCCCGCTGAGATCGATAACCTCGCCAAGCACATCTTCTTGCATTTGGGCCATTGCCGGGGCGCCGCGCCACATCCTGGCGGCGAATTCGAAAGCGTTCATGGGTTGGGGCATGTCGGCGGCGTTGAGCGACGGCCCCACGGCACCGCCGACGCCGTTGACCGCATGGCAGACGACGCAACCCTTGTTCAAAAACACCTCTCGTCCGCGGTGGCCGTCCATGGGCGGCAAGGCCAGACCGATGTCCATCATCAGATTCATGACGCGGCTCATATCTTCGGCGGACACTTCGCCCATGGCCTCGAAATCATGTCCGTGCTCGTGGCCGCCGTGCATGTTGCGCATTTGCTCCAGCATCTCGCGCTGGTTCGCTGGGCCATGCGCATGGCCGGCGTCGGCCCAGGCCCGAGGAGCGTTTCCGATGAAGCCGAGGCCGAAGGCGGCGATATATAGAATGGCGCGATATTTGTTCATGATTGCCTCCTGAGCCAAAATCAAAAGATGCCGTTGGCTTGTTGAAGTTCACGTACATACTGGATGATCTGGGGGACTTGCTCATCGGACACGCCCTCGACCCGTTTCATGTCGCCAAATGACCAATGGTGCTGTCGTGAGCCGTTGCGTATCGCGTTCCAGAACGCCTGGTCCGCATGGTGACCGGGGCGATAGTACGGGTGCAACAAGGGCGGTCCCTTTTTCGCCCCCTGAGCGTAATAGCCATGACACTGGGCGCACTTGCCCATAAAGAGCACGCCGCCCTTGCGTGCCGCCGTGGACAAATCTGGCAGGGTTATGTCCTGGGCACGCGCTAGCTCCGCCGTGAAGGCCAGCGCGGCCGCGATACCGATGATACTCAAGAAATACCGTGCCATGAACGTCCTTTCATGTGCCCAACAACCCACGAATTTGTTGAAGAGCCACGTAAAATTTAGCTGCTACTCTAGTTGAATCATATGATGGAGATCAAATTGGCGGATCGCTGGCCTGCCTTGCCTGACCGGCCGCACAAGGGTATCCCTGCTTTGACCATGACCCAGCAATCTCACATTCCGGTCCATGTCGTGGGCGGCGGCCTGGCGGGCAGCGAGGCCGCTTGGCAGCTTGCCCGCGCCGGGGTGCCCACTGTCCTGCACGAGATGCGCCCTTTACGCGGTACCGAGGCGCACCAGGGCGAGGGCTTGGCTGAGTTGGTGTGCTCCAATTCCTTCCGCTCCGACGATGCCGAATTTAATGCCGTGGGCCTGTTGCACGAGGAAATGCGCCGCCTCGGCTCGCTCATCATGGCGGCGGCGGAGGCTCACAAGTTGCCCGCCGGCGGTGCGCTCGCCGTTGACCGGGAGGGTTTTTCGGCGGAAGTCACGGCGCGCCTCGAGGCCGAACCCCTGATCGACATCCGGCGCGAGGAAGTCGATGGCCTGCCGCCGGAAGAATGGGACTCGGTCATTCTCGCCACCGGCCCCCTCACCTCTCCGGCCCTGGCCGGTGCCGTGCGGGCGCTGACCGGGACCGATGACCTGGCCTTCTTCGACGCCATCGCGCCCATCGTCCACAAGGAGAGCGTCAATCTGGAGCGGGCCTGGTTCCAATCGCGCTACGATAAGGGCGACGGCGCCGACTACATCAACTGCCCCCTGGACCAGACCCAGTACGACGCCTTTATCGATGCGATCCTGGGCGCCGGGAAAACCGAGTTCAAAGAGTGGGAAGGCACGCCTTACTTCGAGGGCTGCCTGCCGATCGAGGTCATGGCCGCGCGCGGCCGCGACACGCCGCGTTTCGGGTCCATGAAACCGGTCGGCCTGACCGATCCCCAAACCGGGCGGCGGCCCCACGCGGTGGTGCAGCTGCGCCAGGACAATGCCCTGGGCACGCTCTACAACCTGGTCGGCTTTCAAACCAAGATGAAATATGCCGAGCAGGTCCGGGTTTTCCGCATGATACCGGGCCTGGAAAACGCCGAGTTCGCCCGCCTGGGCGGACTGCACCGCAATACCTTCCTGAACTCGCCACTTCTGCTGGATGCAAACTTACGCCTGAAGCTTCAGCCGCGCTTGCGTTTCGCCGGGCAGGTCACGGGGGTGGAAGGCTATGTGGAATCCGCCGCCATCGGCGGGCTCGCGGGCCGTTTCGCGGCGGCGGAACGTCACGGCGATATCCCTTCCCAGCCCCCCGCCACGACCGCCCACGGGGCCTTGCTCAGCCACATCACCGGGGGCGCGGACGCCAAGACCTTCCAGCCCATGAATGTGAATTTCGGTCTCTTCCCGCTTATCGACCCGCCGCCGGGTAAAAAGAAAATCAAGGGCCGCGATCGCAAGGCCGCCATGAGCGCAAGGGCCTTGACCGATTTGGATACCTGGCTGTCCGCTCAGAACCGCCAAGCGGCCGAATAATCGCTACTCGCGGATAATCTCCGCCTCCTTTATGTCCAAGATCTCGGTCATGGGTTTGCCCGCCGCGATTTGGCGCAGCCATTCCTCTTCCACTTTCAATTTCTCCAGGCAGGCGGCGTAAACGCTTCGCCAGCGGGCCAGGGGCACGACCGCGATGCCGTCGTCGTCGCCCAGGACGATGTCGCCGGGCGCGACCGAGCAGCCGGCGCAGGCGATGGGTCCGTCGATGGTGCCGCCGAAGCCCTTGTGAGGCCCGCCGGGCACCACGGCGCGGGTGTAGAGCGCGAAGCCGAGTTCGCGAATCTCGGCCACATCGCGCACGGCGCCGTCGATCACCGCGCCCGCCGCTTGCTTGGCCATGGCGACGCGGGTCGTGACCCCGCCCCAGACGGCGATGCCGCTGTAGCCTTGGGCATCGATCACCAAGACCTCCCCCGGCCGCAACAGGGCGGTGGCGACATGGCTGATTCCGTTATCCCCGACCATGGTGGTTACCGTGCGCGCTTGTCCGGCCATGACCGTGCCCGGCGCGACCGGCTTGATGGCGGCGGCCATGAATTGGCCCCGGTTCATGCAATCGCTGGCGATGGCCGGTGGAATTTTGCGCCAGGCCGCCAAGTCGGCGGCCGATAGCTGCTCGAATTCGATCTCGTGACGTTGTATCGCCATAATGCGTGTCTCCTATGATTCTTGACCGAAACCGTGCCCGGCCTTGCGGTATTCGGCGCGCGCCGGGGCAAAGAAATCGAGGATGCTCGCGCCCTCGGCGCCGGCCTGAATCCCGTGCGGCACGCCGCCGGGCGTACACCAGAAATCGCCTTGCTTAACAGGGACTTCACGCCCGTCTTGTATCCGCACCCCATTGCCTTCCAACATCAACCCCCATTGTTCTTCCGGGTGGTGGTGAATTTTGCCCACGGCATGGGGCGACAGTGTGACCAGGGAGACCATGGCCTGATCGCCAGGAAAAACCCGCGCCGTGATGCCTTCAGCCAGGCCGCGTTGAATCCCCTTGCTTAGATCGGTCAGATTGAAAAAGTTTTCTTCGGCCATGCCTCTTGCTCCCACTTTCATTCCTTCGTCAAAATGTACCGCGCAATCTGGCCCAGGTCAGGCGCCAGGCGGCGCCCGCGTCCCGGCGCTGCACGCGGGCGTCGAAGGGATCGTACCCGGCCCGGCGCAGAGTCTCCAGATACCCTTGCGCCAAGACCGCCAAGAGCAGGGCCGGATGCGCCGCCTTGGGCGGCTTGGGGCGTTCTTGGCGGGCGGCGGTCAGCAGCGCTTCGGCGCGGGTGGCGACGATCTCAACGGTTTCCTTGAGCTTGGCCGTGGGGTGCAACTCGAACATGGCGCGGGCATCGGCGCTATGAGTACTTATCATGTTGCTGGGTAATAGCAGCCGTTTCCGGCGGGCATGAAAGGGGACCGCGCGCAGCAGTCCGGTCAAGGCCCAGGCCGTGCCGAGCGGCTCCGCGAGCGCCCGCGCAGGCCCGGCGGTCTGCTCCAGGACTTCCAGCGCCAAGGATATCAAGGGCGCCGAGGTTTCCCGTCCATAGGCCTCCAGTTCAGCCAGGGTTTCGGGCTGCCAGGGCTCTAGGTCTCGCTCACGGGCATCGATCAGGCGTTCGAAATGCTCCAGCGTCAGACCCCTATCGCGGATCGCCGCCGCAAGGGCGATAAGCACCGCGTGATCCCGCGATTTTCCCACGCGGGCTTCAGCAATGGCCTCGCGCCACCATTGCAGGCGTATGCGCCCGATCATGGGCTCGCTGACCACCTCGGCGGTCTTGGCGATTTCCTGGTTGAAGGCGTAGAGCGCGAACAGATCGCCGCGCCGCGCGGGCGGCGCCGTTTGGGCGATCAAGTACCGGTCGCGGTCTAAACGGCGAAGCTGTTCCGCGCACTGGCGCCTTGCTCCGGCCAAATCCTTCCCGGTCACGGCTGGGCACCAACGGCTTGGCAAAACCCCGGGCAGGCACTAGATTCCGGCCCAGGGAATCGGCGCGGCGCGGCCAGGATACGTTCGGCCGCCGTGTTGAGAGTCCCTAGTAAAAACATGGGCTTAATGACCGTTGCTCCGCGGATAAGTTGCGATAGTGTGACGGCGCGAAGCATCCGGGGGAAGGAAATCAAGAATGACTGCCATCTTAACCGATCTTAAAAAGACCGTCATCGCGGGAATGGTTCTCGTGGTGGGTCTCTTCATTATCTACTACACGACCCAAGGCTATAGCGGCGGCGATTTCGGCCGGTTCTTTTTTCGCTGGCTGCATGTGCTCAGCGGCGTGATGTGGATCGGCTTGTTGTGGTACTTCAACTTCGTCCAAATCCCCAACATGGGAAAGATACCGGACGAACAAAAACCCGCCATCGGCAAGGTCATCGCGCCGGCGGCCCTATGGTGGTTCCGCTGGGCCGCCATGGCGACCATCGTCACCGGCCTGATCGTGGCCATGATGAACGGCTACCTGAACGAAGCCTTGATCCTGGGTATCGGCGCCGGCTCGGCCAAGGCGACCGCCATCGGCATCGGCATGTGGATGGGTATCATCATGTGGTTTAACGTCTGGTTCGTGATCTGGCCGAACCAGAAGCGGGCCTTGGGCATGGTGGAATGCAGTCCCGAGGAAAAAGCGGCCTCGGCCCGCACCGCCATGCTGTTCTCGCGCACCAATACCCTGCTGTCGTTCCCCATGCTCTTCGCCATGGTTTCGGCACAGAATATCTACTGACGGCTTAGAGTTTACGTCCGACAAGCAAACGGGGCCCGCAAGGGCCCCGTTTCGCGTCGCGGTACCTGGATTTAACTCTTCTTCTCGACTTCGCCATCCTCGCCGCTCATCAAGCCCACCCGCAGGTTGGTGTGGCTGAGGATCGGGACCGCCAAGCCCCAGGACGAGAAAGTGCCGACCGCCACGCCAAATATAAGGGCGATGGAGAAGCCGCGAATAACCTCGCCGCCGAAAACCGCCAGGGACAGCAGGGCGATCAGGGTGGTCACGCTGGTCAAGGTGGTGCGGATCAGGGTGCCGTTGATGGACAAGCTCAAGAGTTCGAGCAGGGGCATTTTCTTGTACTTGCGCAAGGTCTCGCGCACCCGGTCGAAAATGACCACGGTATCGTTGATCGAGTAGCCGGCGACGGTCAGGATCGCGGCCAGGGTCGATAGATTGAATTCCAACTGGATCAAGGCCATGAGGCCGATGGTGGCGATAACGTCGTGCAGAAGCGCGATCACGGCCGCCATGGCGAACTGCCATTCGAAGCGGAACCAGATATAAACCGCGATACCCAACATCGAGAAGATGGTCGCCAGGAAACCGGCCTTCTTGAGTTCCCCGCCGACCTTGGGGCCGACGAACTCGGTTCGGCGATACTCCGCGACCTCGTCGCCGAGCTCCTGCTTGATTAGGTTGATCGCCGCGATTTGCTCTTTCTCGGCGCCGTCCTGGCGTTGCACGTTGATGAGGACGTCGTTGGGGTTGCCGAATTCCTGTAGCGTGACCTCGCCCAGGCCCAGGTTGCCCAGGCGGGCGCGGAGATCGCCCAGGTTGGCTGCCTCCTTGGTCTCGATCTCGATCATGATCCCACCCCGGAAATCGACCCCCAGGTTCAGGCCGCGAATCGCGAAAATCGCCACCGACGCCATGACAAGCACCGCCGATAACGCCATGAACAGCTTGCGCCGGCGCATGAAATTAAAGTTCGGGGCGATCGGGACACGTTGGATCAGCGCCATGGGTCAGATCGCCAAGGTCTGAGGGCGGCGCTTGCGCAGCCAAATCACGATCAGCAGCCGGGTCAGCATGATCGCGGTGAACATGGAAGTAATCAGCCCGATGGCCAGGGTCACGGCGAAGCCCTTGACCGGCCCGGTGCCGAATTGAAACAGCAGCAGGGCCGCGATCAGGGTGGTCAGGTTCGAATCGATAATGGTGGTCATGGCCCGCCTATATCCGGCGTCGATCGCGGTGACCGGCCCCCGGCCGCCACGGAGTTCTTCGCGGATGCGTTCGAAAACCAAGACATTGGCGTCGACCGCCATGCCGATGGTCAGGACGATACCGGCGATGCCGGGCAGGGTCAGGGTCGCTTGCAGGACCGACAGCACGGCCATGATAAGGACCAGGTTGGTAATCAGCGCCACGTTGGCCATGACCCCGAAGAGGCCGTAAACCACGCCCATGAAGACAATAACGAAGATCATGCCCAGGATACTGGCCAGCTTGCCGGCGGCGATGGAATCGGCGCCAAGGCCAGGGCCGACCGTGCGTTCCTCGAGGATGGTCAGGGGCGCCGGCAGGGCGCCCGCGCGCAGCAGCAGGGCCAGGTCCTGCACCTGCTGAGTAGTGAAGCTGCCGCTGATGATGCCGCGCCCGCCGAGAATGGGCTCGCGGATCACCGGGGCGCTGATGACCTTGTTATCCAGCACGATGGCGAAGGCCCGGCCCACGTTTTGCCGGGTCGCGTCGGCGAAACGCTTGGCCCCGACGCTGTCGAAGGTGAAGCTGACTACTGGCTGTCCGTCCTGAATGGTCGCCGCCGCGTCGGTCAGGGAATCGCCGCCGACCATGATGCGTTTCTTGATGGCGTAGCGGCGCGGATTGCCGAGACCATCCAGGTCTTCGGAGGAGAGCAATTCCGACCCGGCCGGAAGCCGTGAGCCGTCCAGGGGCGCCGTCTCGTCGACAAAGCGGAAAGTTAGCTTGGCGGTCTTACCTAGCAAGGACTTTATGCGTTCGGGATCGCGTACGCCGGGAAGCTGCACCAGAATCCGCCGCTCCCCCTGCTGTTGGATGCTGGGTTCCCGGGTGCCGGTTTCGTCGATGCGCCGGCGTACGATTTCAATCGACTGTTGCACGACCCCCGCCTGGCGGTCGCGCATGGCCTGGGGGGTAAAGCTGGCCGTAAGGCCCCCGTTCCCGGTGCTTTCGATCAAGAGCTGAACAGCGGCGTTGCGCAGGATGTCGCGCGCTTGCGGCAGCTTCTCTATATCGCGGACCTGAAAGACCACCGACTGTCCCTCGACGCCCAAATTCGTGTAGCCGATCTTCGCGCGGCGCAGGTCGATACGCAGGCTCTCGACCAGGTTGTCGAGATGCTCTCGCTCGACTTCGTCCAGGTCGATCTCAAGCAGCAGATACGACCCGCCCTGCAAGTCCAAACCCAGGTTGATTTGCTGCGAGGGCACCCATCCCGGCAGGCCCTCGGCGGTGTCCCGATCCAAGAAATTGGGCGCCACGAAGATCAAGCCGAGAACAAGCACGGCGAGAACCAGAATTTTCTGCCACTGGGGAAATTGAACCATGCTGCGCCGTCAGCCAGATATTGGGAGTGTCATTTGTCTGAAGTGGATCGGGAATATGGCTATTTTTTGGGTTTTTTCCCGCCACCCAGCATGGAAGTCAGACCGCCCAGCGGCCCTTTCGGCTTTTCCTCGGCGTCGTCGTTGGCGGGCTTGGCCGTGCCTTCCCCGCTTTTCGTTTTCTCGGCCGGTTCCGGCTTGGTCAAAACGTCGGTAATCGTGGCGCGTACGATACGCACCCGGACCCCGTCGGCGATTTCCACCTGGACCTCGCCATCGCTGATGATCTTGGTCACCTGGCCCATGATCCCGCCCGCGGTCACGACCCGGTCGCCCCGCCGCACCGCTTCGATCAAGGCCTTGTGCGCCTTCATCTTCTTTTGCTGCGGCCGGATCAGCAGGAAGTAAAAGACCACGAATATCAGGACCAGCGGCAGCAGCGATAAGAGGCCGCTCCCGTCCCCGCCCCCGGCGGCCTGGGCATAAGCCGGCGAAATCCACATAGATCGTTTCCCTTGATAATTGGCGGCGCTCAGCGCCGCGCGGACTATACTGGCCCGCCAAGGAAATGCAACGCCGGACCCCTGGTATTTGACCGGCCCGGCGGCTAGTCTCCGCAGCCTTATTTACTGCCGGAAGAAGCCATGGCTGACAATTTTCGGGCTCTTGAGCCGGTTTTAACGCGCATCGCGGAAGCTTTGGAGCGCCTGGCCCCGTCCCGTCCCGCCTCTGACCCGCTGGACAGCGCCGCGGCCTTCGTCTGGCACGCCGAGGGCGGCGTCCTGTCCGCGGTGCCGAAGGTCAACCGGGTCGATTTTGGCTTGCTTAAAGGGATTTCCAGGCAAAGCGATATTCTGTTGGAAAACACCCGGCGATTCGCCAGCGGCCTGCCCGCCAACAATGCCCTGCTTTGGGGCGCCAGGGGTATGGGTAAGAGCTCCCTGATCAAGGCGGTCCATGCCCGGATCAACGAAGAAGCGGCAAAGAACGGCCACCCGCCGCTGGCCCTGGTCGAGATACACCGGGAGGACATTCCCTCCCTGCCCCAACTGCTCACTATCCTGCGCGGCGCCGAACGGCCTTGCGTCTTGTTCTGCGACGATCTCAGCTTCGACGACGCCGACACCAGCTATAAGTCGCTCAAGGCGGTTTTGGAGGGTGGGATCGAGGGCCGCCCCGGCAACGTGATTTTTTACGCGACCTCCAACCGCCGCCACCTCATGCCCCGGGACATGATCGAGAACGAGCGCTCGACGGCGATCCACGCGTCGGAGGCGGTCGAGGAAAAAGTCAGCCTATCCGACCGCTTCGGGCTTTGGCTGGGTTTCCACAATTGCGATCAGGACACCTACCTGGCCATGATCGAGGGCTATGCCCGTTATTACGGCCTGGATTTACCGGCCGCGCGGTTGCACGCCGAGGCTAAAGAATGGTCGATCACCCGCGGCGGCCGCTCGGGCCGGGTTGCCTGGCAATATATCCAAGATTTAGCGGGCCGGCAGGGCAAGGCGCTGGACGGATAGCGTGTATTAAGCGGCTTTCTTGCCAAGGAAACGGCGCGGATCGACGGCGCGTGAGCCCTTGCGGATTTCGAAATGCAGTTGCGGGCGCGAGACATTGCCGGAACTGCCGATCTTGGCGATGGCCTGACCCCGCTTAACCTTTTGCCCCCGGGCGACGTTTATACCCTCGGTATGGGCATAGGCCGTGACCCAGCCGCCGGCGTGCCTAATCAGGATCAGGTTGCCGAAACCGCGCAGTTCGTTACCGCTGTAGATCACGACGCCGTTTTCGGCCGCGCGCACGGGGGCGCCGCGCGCCGCGGCGATATTGATACCGTCGTTGTGCAAGCCGCCCTTCTTCGGCCCGAAGCTGGTCAAGAGCTTGCCCTGGGCCGGCCACTGGAACTTGCTGCCCGCGCGCGGCGGCGGTTTCGGGATGACCGCCAGACGCGCCGGCTTGGCCGCAACCCGGACAGCCGCTTTTTGCATCTTGCCGGGACTGGCCTTGGCCGGGGAATCCAGCTTGCCGGGCAGTTTCGCAACCCGCGCGGGGTCCGCAAGGGGCGCCGCCGGCAAAACCAGCGACGCACCGGGCGTCAGGGTATAGGGCGCCGCGATCCGGTTGAGGCGCACCAATTCGGTTAGTTCGACCCCGTAACCGCGCGAAATACCGTACATGGTTTCGCCCCGCTGTATGACATGCCGGCGGGGATTGGATATCCGCAGGGATTGCGAGACACGCAAACTATAAGGCGGTTTCAGGTCATTCGCGTCGATCACCGCGCGTAAGGGCACGCCCAGCTTTCGCGACACCCCATAAACCGTGTCGCCGGGCCGCACCACGTAGGTAAATGGCGCCTTGGCGGCAAGGGCGAAAGGCGTCTTGGCGGCAAGTGCCGGCCTTGGCCGCGGGCTGGTCACGACTGGCGGCGGGGTTTGGCTCAAACGCGCCGCCATGGCGGGTGGCACAGGCGGCTTGCGCTCTGGGATAGGCGGTGGGTCGGGCGGCGGTAAATAAGACAGGCGCGAAGACCCGCCGCCGCAGGCAAGCAAGACCGACGCGGCAAGGGGCCAGGCCCAAACGGCCTTTCTCCACTTAGAAACTCTCGGTTTGCTTTCCATGGTTCTTCCGAAAGCGGGATAACGCCTAGCCGCTGGCCCTGCGTGCGTCTCGTCCGGCCTCGGCCGCGCTGGGAAGTCCGGCGATCATGGGAACGAAGCGCACATCGCTCAGGCATTCCTCGTGAATTTGGCCACGATCGTCGCGGACGAGGCGTAACAACGCCTGATCGCGTCCAATTTGACCGACCGGGACGATGAGAATCCCGCCATGGCCAAGCTGGTCAACCAGACTTGCCGGGACTTCGCGCGCCGCCGCGGTCACGATTATGCGGCTAAAGGGCGCCTGTTCCGGCCAGCCCTTGTAGCCGTCGCCGATGCGGGTGGTGATGTTGTGCAGCCGCAGTTCACGAAACCGCGCCTCGGCCGCGCGCCCCAGATCCCGGTAACGCTCAATGGTATATAACCGACGGCACAGGCGCGACAGTATCGCGCCCTGATAGCCGGACCCGGTTCCGATTTCCAAGACCTTGAGGCGGCGGTCGGTTTTCAAGGCCTGGGTCATGGCCGCGACCACACCCGGCTGGCTCAAGGTCTGCCCGAAGCCGATGGGCAGGGCCCGGTTCTCGTAAGCCTGGTCCTGAAAAGCCTCGGGCACGAAGGCTTCGCGTGGTATGCGCTCGATCGCCGAGAGTACATGGGTGTCGTTGATGCCCGCGCGGCGCAGCTCCATGACCAGGCGGATTTTACGGGCCGCGACGGTCACCTGAAAAGCTCCTCGAGCTTGGGCAGGCTGTCCTTGTGGGTCAGATCCAGGTGCAGCGGCGTGATCGCGATGGCGTTGTCCAGGACGGCGGCCAAATCGGTGCCCGGTTCGGAGCTGGCATCGCTCAGGAAATTGCCGATCCACAGGTACGGGCGGCCGGAGGGATCGGCGCCCTTGGTTATGGTGGTGCCCGCGTCCCGGCGGCCCTGACGGCAAACCCGCGTGCCCGTGACCGCGTCCAGGGAGGCGGCGGGAAAATTCACGTTCAGCAACAAATCGTCCGGCCAGTCCAGGGCCATGGCCCG
Organism: Kiloniellaceae bacterium; assembly: GCA_021776135.1. Classification (GTDB taxonomy): domain Bacteria; phylum Pseudomonadota; class Alphaproteobacteria; order Kiloniellales; family J153; genus JAJFGN01. The sequence continues at coordinate 33,054 of JAJFGL010000036.1, read as the reverse complement.
GCGCACGATATCGGGGCCGAAATGTTCCGCCGTGCCCCAGGATATCTTGCCGCTTTCCTGGCGGACTTGGCTGAAGGCGATGGCCCGCAGGCCCAGGATCGCCGCCTCCATGGCCGCCGCGACAGTGCCGGAATAGGTCACGTCCTCGCCCAGGTTGGCGCCGTGATTGATGCCGGAGAGCACCAGGTCGGGCGGCTGCTTGGCCAGTATCTCCCGGAAAGCGACCAGCACGCAGTCCGTCGGCGTGCCATCGACCGAAAATCGTTTCGGGTCGTGTTTCCGGGTCCGCAAGGGCCGGCGCAGGGTCAGGGAGTGGCTGGTCGCGCTCTGCTCGGTTTCCGGGGCCACCACCCAGACGTCATCCGACAGGGACCGGGCGATGCGGGTCAAGACGCTCAGCCCAGGGGCGTGGATTCCATCGTCGTTGGTCACCAGGATGCGGGGATTGTCCAGTGAGGTTTGCTCCTTAGTCATGGGACCCCGGCGCGGCGATCTCGCTCACCCCGCCCATGTAGGGACGCAGGGCCTCGGGGATTTCGATCGAGCCGTCGGCGCGCTGATAGGTCTCCATGACCGCGATCAGGCAACGCCCCACGGCCACACCGGACCCATTGAGGGTGTGGACGAAGTTGGTCCCCTTTTCCCCCGGCGTGCGGAAGCGGGCTTTCATGCGCCGAGCCTGAAAATCGCCGCAGTTGGAGCAAGAGGAAATCTCGCGAAAGGCGCCCTGCCCCGGCATCCAGACCTCGATGTCATGGGTTTTGCGGGCGCCGAAACCCATGTCGCCGGTCGAAAGCACCACCACCCGGTAGGCCAGGCCCAAGCGCTTGAGCACCGCCTCGGCGCAGGCCGTCATGCGCTCAAGCTCATCGTCCGAAGAGTCAGGATGGGCGATGGAAACCATTTCGACCTTATCGAATTGATGCTGGCGCAACATGCCGCGCGTGTCCTTGCCCGCCGCCCCGGCCTCGGACCGGAAACAGGGGGTCAAGGCGGTCACCCGCATGGGCAGCGCGGCCCCGTCCAGGATATCGCCGGCAACCAGATTGGTCAGCGGCACCTCGGCGGTGGGGATCAGCCAAAAACCTTCCTCGGTGCGGAACAGGTCCGCGCCGAACTTGGGCAACTGTCCGGTGCCGTAGAGCGCATGGTCGCGCACCAGATAGGGCGGCATGACTTCGGTGTAGCCATGTTCGTTGGTATGCAAGTCGAGCATGAACTGGGAAAGCGCCCGGTGCAGGCGCGCCGCGGGGCCGCGGACAACCACGAATCGCGCGCCCGACATCTTGCCCGCCCGCTCGAAATCCATCATGCCCAGGTCTTCGCCCAACTCGAAATGCTGCTTGGCCTTGAAGTTGGGCTTGCGGGGTTCGCCGTGGCTGCGCACAAGGACGTTGGCGCTTTCGTCGGCTCCGTCCGGCACGCCGGCCGCGGGGAGATTAGGCAGACCCGCGAGCAAGGCTTCGAGCTCGGCTCCCAGAGCCCGCTCGCGTTCCTCGAAATCAGCTATCTTTTCCTTGATGCCGGCGACCTGCGCCATGCGTTCCTTGGCATCCTCGCCCTTGCGCTTGGCTTCGCCGATTGCCTTGGAGGCAGCGTTACGATGCCCCTCCAGGGTTTGCAGGCCCGTGACCGCCTCGCGCCGCCGGGCGTCGAGATCCAGCACCGCCTTGGACACGGCATCGTGGCCCCGGCGCGCCAAGCCAGCGTCCAGGTCGTCCGGATGTTCGCGAATCCACTTTAAGTCGAGCATGACCCCGCCGGTATTCTACTGCGAATCGGTATGACTAGAACCACTCGCGCGCCTTATAAGCCTTGGGCTCGCCAAGGTCTATCGCCAATGGCGTTGCATACGCGCCGGTGCGTCCTTCGACAGGCTCAGGATGAGGAAGATCGTGGGCGGCATGAAGAATCGTGGGTGGCCTAAAGAATTGTCCTCATGCTGAGCCTGTCGAAGCACGCACAGCGCCAATCCAAGCCTTCCCTTTCGTCTCAGCTTTCGGCCAGAGGCGGCCCCGAGGAATCGTCGTCATCGTCGTCGTCGTCGTACTCGTCTTTCGCCCGCTTTTTCTCGACCATCTTGGCCATGAGAATCGAGATCTCGTAAAGCAGGATGATCGGAATCGCCAAGCTAAGCTGGCTCAGGGGGTCCGGGGGCGTGAACACCGCCGCAACCACGAACACGCCCACTATGGCGAATTTTCGCTTGGCCGCCATGCCCTTGGAGGTCGCCAGGCCAACCCGGGCCAGAAGCGTCATGATGACAGGAAGCTGAAAACACAGCCCGAAAGCGAAGATCAGCTTCATGACCAGGGACAGGTATTCGTTGACCTTGGCTTCCAACTCGATCGGCAGGGTGCCCGGCCCGCCGGGTGTTTCGAAGCTCAGAAAGAACTCCCAGGCCAGGGGAAAAATGACGAAATAAACCAGGGAGGCGCCGGTCAGGAACAGAACCGGGCTGGCGATCAGGAAGGGCGCCAAGGCGCCCTTTTCGTTGCGGTACAGCCCCGGTGCGATAAACAGCCAAAGCTGGGTCAAAAATATCGGGCTGACGACGAAGGCGCCGAAGAAGAAGGCGACCTTTACGTAGGTGAAAAACACCTCTGTCAGGTCGGTGAAGATAAGCCGCCGGGCCCCGTTTACCCCCTGGCGATCCTCCAGGATGTCGGCCAGGGGCGCGACCAGGAAATCGAACAGATACTGCGCGAAGTAAAAGGAAATCAGGAAAGCGACCAGCAGCGCGATGGCGGAATACAACAGGCGCTGACGCAGCTCGATCAAGTGATCGAGCAAGGGCATCTTATGACTGTCGGCGGCCTCGGACACGCCTGTCATGCACTCTTGGAGGCGTCGGCCTCGGCCATGGCTTCGGCGTTATCCTCGGCGGGCGCGGCCGTGACTGGGGGCTCGATCGTGCCCGCCTGCCCGGTTTTCTCCTGGGCGCGGGCCGCCATGTGATCCTCGGCGGACTCGATCTTAGGCTCCGGCTCTTCCGCTTCCGCCGGCGGATCGGCGTCTTCGTCCCGCGCCGTTTGTGCCAGATCCTTGGCCTCATCCCGGAGCCCGCCGGTCGGGTCGATGGTTTGCTCCAGGGCTTTTTCGGCGTCGAAGTTTTTCGCGTTCTGGACCGCCTTGCGGGCGTCTTCCAGGTCGGCTTCGCGCACCATGTCGTCGACGCCGGACTGGAACTCGCGCGCCAGCGACCGGCCCTTGCGGATCCACTTGGAGGCGGAGCGCATGGCCTGGGGCAATTCCTTGGGACCGATGACAATGAGCGCGACCAGCGCGACCAACGCCATTTCCGACCATCCGATGTCAAGCATGACGGCGCATCACTTCTTTGCGGGCCGAACCGGCTGGCCCGGGGCGGCCTTAGCCGCTGGCCGCCTTATCGTTTTCTTCAATCCGGGACGCGGCCGCAGCCGTGTCCGGGTCTGCGTCCGCGGCTACCTTGTCCTTCTTTTTATCCTCTTCCTTCAAGCCTTTCTTGAAGGCGTTGATGCCTTGACCCATGTCGCGCATCAACTTGGGGATCTTGCCGCCGCCGCCGAAAAGAACCAGCACGACGGCCAGGACAATGAGCCAATGCCAGATACTGAACGTACCCATCCTGGGCTCTCCTTAAAGTAATAAAAACAGGCCTCTTGAGGACGGACTATGGCAAAAAGACCCGGTGACCGCAACGTCTGCGGGGTCTGGAGGGCCTATTTGGCTTGGCTATATTAAGCCTTAGTCCGCCCCGGCGCCGCAGGGGGCATAGGGCCCGTATTATCCGCGCGATGTGTTGGAAAAACAAAGGCTTGGCCTCGATCCAGCTCGACCGCCATGACCTCGTCCTCGGCCGGAAGCTGGCGCCCTGGAATCCGGGCATGAAGGTGAAGATCGTCGCCATGGGGGCCATGGACGCTCAGGTGAATCATGCTGCTGCGCCCCAGCATCCTTGACGCGAGCACATGCGCCGGCCGCTCCCCGGCCCGGCATCCGGGCCCGATCGGGCGTAAAACCAGCGCTTCCGGCCGAATCAGGACCTCGACTTGAGCGCCCTCGGCGTGGTCATCGGCCCGGACCCAGCCGAAGGGGGTCTGCACCCGGCCCTCATGCACAACGCCGGGCAAGCGGTTGACCTCGCCGAAGAAGGCGGCGGCGAAGGCGTCGCGCGGGTTCAGGTAGAGCTCCGACGGCTGGCCGGATTGGACCATCTTGCCGTCGCGCATCAGGGCGATCCTGTCGGCCATGAACATAGCCTCTTCCGGGTCGTGGGTGACCATCAGCGTGGCGGCGCCGCTTTGCTTCAGGACATGCAGGGTTTGATCGCGGATTTGATGGCGCAGGGCCTGGTCGAGGCCCGAAAAAGGCTCATCCAGAAGCATGACCGGCGGCCCCGGCGCCAGGGCCCTGGCTAAGGCGACCCGCTGCTGCTGACCGCCCGATAACTGATGCGGATAGGACTCGGCGTAGGCGTCCATGCCGACCTGGGCCAGCATCGCATCGGTCCTGGAGCGGCGTTCTCCGGCGGGCAGCTTGTTGAGTCCAAAGGCGACATTGGCGCGTACGCTAAGGTGCGGAAACAGAGCATTATCCTGGAACATCAGGCCGATATTGCGGTCCTCGGGCGGGATATCGCGCCGCTCCCCCGCCACCACCCGCCCGGCCAGGACCACCCGCCCCTGTTGCAGGTGTTCGAGCCCGGCGGCGATCCGCAAAGCGGTGGTCTTGCCGCAACCCGATGGGCCCAAGAGGCAGACTAATTCGCCCGCCTCGACCGTGAGAGAAAGATCGTCGACCGCCAGGAGGCCGCCGAAGGCATGGCTTACCCGATCCAGGACCAGGGCCGGCTCTTGCGGCCCTTTTGTGGCCTCCTTGGGATCGCTCATGGGCCGAAAACTATTTCGGGAAGCGGTTTATGGCAAGACGATCCTTAGGCGCGAAGCATCCTAGCGCTCCGCCTGTCCGGCATAGTGCCGAAGCGCCGTTTCGCCCTCTTCCGCCGGATTATCGTCTTCCGGGGAGGTATCGCGCCGTCCCGCGGCTAGCGATCCGGGGGCGTCGTCCTCGGCCTCCTCCTCAGCATCCGTATCCGCATCCGCCTCTGTTTCGGCGGCGGGATCGGCGCCGAAATCGACGGCGAGAGCCTCCGCGATCTCTATTTCATCCGCCTCCCCGTCTTCGTCCTGTTCTTCGCTTTCCACATCCTCGCCAAGCTCGCCGGGGGCCAGGAGATGGCCGCGGCCGCCGATTGCGGTCACCGCCGGACGGGTATCGATAAGGCCGGCCGCCTTCAATTCGGCCACGCCGGGCAGGCTGTCCAGGCTTTCCAGGCCGAAATGATCCAGGAAGCCGTCGGTGGTTCCCCAGGTCACGGGTTTTCCGGGCGTCCGCCGCCGGCCTTTGGGTTTGATCCAGCCGGCCTCGAGCAGGGTATCCAAGGTTCCACGGGATAGGGCGACCCCGCGCACTTCCTCGATCTCGCCCCGGGTCATGGGCTGGTGATAGGCGATGATCGCCAAGGTTTCGATGGCGGCCCTGGTCGGTTTGCGCACGGACTTGGTCTCGACCTGCATAAGCGGCGCCACGTCCGGCGCGCTTCGGAACGCCCAAAGGTCGCCGAGGCGAACCAAATTGACGCCCCGGTTCGCGTAGAGGTTCGAGAGTTCCTCCATGAGTTCGTCCAGATTGGTATCCTCGGGCAGGTGGCGCATCAACTGCGCGCGGCCCAGGGGCGCCGCGGAGGAGAACAGGAGAGCTTCGATCAGGCGTAAATGGGCAAAGCGGTCGGTCATGTTTGCTCCCTCAGGTTCGCGCGGCCACTACGCAGATAGATCGGCCGGAACGGCCCATCCTGGCGCAGGTCCAATTTTCCTTGCTTGCTCATCTCCAGGCTCGCGGCAAGGGTCGAGGCGACCGCCGAGCGCCATATCAAGCCACCGCGCAGTTCTTCCGGCAAAAAGCTCGTCAGCGTCTGCCACGCCGGCACCGCACCGCCCAACAACAGCGACAGGCGGTGAATCGCGTCATCGACCGAAAACAACTCGCCCGGATCGATCCTGAGGCTGGCGTCGCTGCGCTGACGGTGAATACCGCCATAGGCCTTGAGTAAATCGTAAAGGCTCAGATCGTAAGTCGCGGTAGATACGACGCGCAGAGGCACGGGCTCGCCGCGCGGAAATACATCGCGGCCCAGGCGCGGCAGGGACAAAAGGCGCACGCCGGCATCTTGCATGGCCTGCAGGCGTTGCAACTGAAATTTCAAGGCCGCCGCCAATTCGGCGCCGCTCGGCTCCTCTTCCCCCTCGGCTTCCGGAAGCAGCAACCTCGATTTGAGGTAGGCCAGCCACGCCGCCATGACTAGGTAGTCGGCGGCCAGTTCCAAACGCAGCTTGCGTGCCCGAACCACGAATTCCAGGTACTGATCTGCCAGGGCGAGGATGGATATCTTGGCCAGGTCGACTTTTTGATCGCGCGCCAATTGCAGAAGCGCGTCGATCGGCCCTTCGTAGCCTTCGAGATCGAGCACGAGTTGAACGCCGCCCCCTTGGGAATCGGGTTTTACATCCTCGAAGGGGTCCTGATCGAGACTAGCCATGACCGCTCAACGTCCAGAAAAAGGGCAACATCCACTCCAGCGGCCGTAAAATCAGCCATTCGAAGACATTCAAATCGATTCCAAGGCGATCGCCCAGCATGGGCAGCACCACGATGGCGCCAATGACGATTATGAGCCCAAAACGCTCGAGTCGCGCCAGGGGTATCGCGAGCTGGCGCGGCAAAAGTCCCACCGCCACACGGCCGCCGTCCAAGGGCGGCAAAGGCATCATATTGAATATCGCCAGCAAAAGGTTGATCAAAATCCCATGGCCCAGATTGAGCATGAGCCAGTCCGAGAAGGGCGACGGCATCAGCGGCGCGATATTCATCAACAGGGCCGCCGCTATCGCCAGGGCGAAATTAATGGCCGGTCCGGCGGCCGCGACCAGGATCATGTCGCGGCGCGGCACGCGCAGACGATGAAAGGCGACCGGCACCGGCTTGGCCCAGCCGAAAATGAAAGGCGCCGGCGATATGAAAAGTATGATCGGTAAAACGATCGTCCCGATGGGATCGATATGGCGTAGCGGGTTGAAGGTCACCCGGCCACGGACATAGGCGGTATCGTCCCCCAGGCGCCAGGCGGCGAAGCCGTGGGCGGCCTCATGAAAGGTGATGGCGATCAAGACCGGGAGCAGCCAGGTCGAGGCCGTGTAGGCCATGCCGGCGGCGTCGGCGCCGAACAGGCTATCCATACTCAGCGTAACCCCAAAAGAGAGTCCAGCCGGGAGGACGCGGCGGCCATATCTATGGGGGAGGGCGCCGAAAGGCGGGTCTTGGCGGCGGCGATACGGGCCAGGCTCTCATCGGTCAGGGCGCCGCAGGCCTCGGCAACCATTTCCATTTCCCCGGCCTTTCCGTTGCAATGCAGGGCAATGTCGCAGCCGGCCGCCAAGGCGGCGCTGGCCCTATCGCCCAGGGTGCCCGACAAGGCCTGCATGGATAGATCGTCGGACACCAAGACGCCCTTGAAACCGATCCAGGTGCGGACGATCTCCTCGATCGCCAAGGCCGAGGTCGTCGCCGGCCGGTCCGGGTCGATAGCGGTGTAGATGACGTGTCCGGTCATGGCCCAGGGCGCGTCGGCCAGGGACTGAAATGGCAGGAAGTCGCTGGCCTCCAACTCGGCGCGGCCGGTTTCGACCACCGGCAAGGTGTGATGGCTATCGGCCGCCGCCCGGCCATGGCCCGGTATGTGTTTCACCACCGGCATGACGCCGCCGGCCAACATGCCTTCGCATACCGCCCGGCCGAGCGTGGCTATGACGCTGGGATCGCGTCCAAAGGCGCGGTCCCCGATGACGTCGTGGGCGCCCGGCACGGCGATATCGAGCAAGGGCACGCAATCGACATCGATGCCGAGGTCGCTCAACTCCGCCGCGATCATGCGGGCATTGAGGCGCGCGGCTTCGATGGCGGCTTCCAGATCCCGGGCCGCCAGGACGCCGAATCGCGCTGCCGGCGGCGCGGTGCGCCAATGGGGCGGTTTCAGCCGGGCCACGCGGCCGCCTTCCTGATCGATCAAGACCGGCGCGTCCGGCCGGCCGATGCTGGCGCGCAACTCGCCGACAAGGGCCCGGACTTGATCCGGTGAGTCGCAGTTGCGCCCAAAAAGGATGAATCCGAAAGGATCGTGGCGCGCGAAAAACGCCCGTTCCCATGAAGTTAGGGACAGGCCATCACAGCCGAAAATAACCGCCTTGGGCGTCATATTCGCTATTCAGACTTCAGCGTTTAGCCACGATGCAGGCTTGATTTTTCGCTTTCAGGGACCGGCAAATCGCGGCCGCGCTTTCCCGGTCGGGGAAATACCCGGCGCGGATCCGGTGAAACACCCCCCGGCTGCCCAGGTCGGCCTTTTGAAGCACCAGTTTTTTATCCGCGAGCAGCTTTGGGTAGGCTTTACGCAGCCGAACCCATTCCGCATCCGCGAGGTTCTTATCTTTCAGCGAGGCGAGTTGAACCAAATATCCACCTGGAATGGCCGCGGTTTGCGGCGCGGTCGCCGGCGTTTTCGGCGCGGGTGCGGCGGCAAGCTTTGGCGCTGTTTCAGTCTTGGGCTCAGTCTTGGGCTCAGGCGCGGTCTTGGTAACGTCTTTTCCCGCCGCCGGCTGGACGGTCAGGGCCGGTGCCGGTTCCGGCAGGTTATCTTGGCGCGGCGCTTCAAGCTTAGGCGCCGCCGCCGTTTGCTGTTTGCTGGCTATGGGCGGTTTGGGAACCTCCGGCGGGGGTAGCAAGCGTTCCACCACCGGTTTAGCGGGGTCGGGTTTAAGGTCGTTGAGAACCAGCTTATCCCGATAGGGAACTTCAAGCCCGCCCGGCGTCAGGGGGCGCGATTTTATCGGCGTCGCGTCGGCCTGAATCAGCGGGATCGTTTCGTCGTCGATAATTCCCATCCCGCCCTGGTAGGCATACCAGGCGATCGCGCCGAAGCCCGCCAAGGCCAAGCCGGCGAGGCCAAGCGGTAATATCCGCCGGCGCGGGCGCGCGGGCCCCTCGTCTTCGAACTCATAGTCGGTCTCGTCTTCAAGCCGGGATAGATCGATCATGTCCTCCGGCGGCGTATGCGCCGCCTGCTGGTGCGCGCCGCCGGCGATCTTGGGCTCTTCGCTTCCCGGTTCTATCACCAGCCGGATACGCTCCCCTTGCGGGTCGGCTTGTGGGTCGGCGGCCATTATCTCATCTCCTCGACCGGCTGAACCCCGATCACGCTCAGTCCGGATGCCACGACTTGCGCCGTGGCGCATATCAAGGCCAAGCGCGCGGCGGTCAATTTCGGATCCCCGTCAATCAGGAACCGCAGTTGCGTATGGTCCTTGCCCTTGGTCCAAAGACCGTGAAACGCCGCCGCCACATCGTATAAATAGAACGCGATACGATGAGGCTCGAATGTCTCGGCGGCACTTTCCACCATACGCGGCCATTGCGCCAGCAATCTTATAATAGCCAGTTCGCTCGAGTCGGTTAATAAATCCAAGGGCCCGCCGGCCAAGGATGATGGGGCCTGATCGATGTCCGGGAACGCCGTTTGCGCGTGGCGCATGACCGAGCGCACCCGGGCATGGGCGTATTGGACATAGAAAACCGGGTTGTCGCGGCTTTGCTCCATGACCTTGACGAGATCGAAATCGAGCGGCGCATCGTTCTTGCGGGTTAGCATGATAAAGCGGACGATGTCTTTTCCAACCTCATCTATCACTTCACGTAAAGTGACGAACACGCCGGACCTCTTAGACATTTTAACCGGAACGCCTTGCCGTGTCAGCTTCACGAGCTGGCAGATCATGACCTCCAAACGGGTTTGGCCTTCGGTCAGCGCCTTGACCGCCGCCTTCATGCGCTTGACATAGCCGCCGTGGTCGGCGCCCCAAACATCGATCAAAAGCTTGGCGCCGCGCCGGGATTTATCCAGGTGGTTAGCCATGTCGGAGGCGAAATAGGTCCAGGTTCCGTCCGATTTTTTGAGCGCCCGGTCCACGTCGTCGCCAAAATCAGTGGCTCTGAACAGGGTTTGCGGGCGCGGTTCCCAGTCCTCGGCGGCCTTGCCCTTGGGCGCCGGCAGGGTGCCGGTATAAACCAGATTCCGCGCCTCCAGGGTCTCGAGCACCGCCTCGACGCCGCCGGCCTCGACCAAGGCGCGTTCCGAGGTAAAGACCTCTTGCTCGATGCCAAGGGCGGCCAAATCCTCGCGGACCACCGCCATCAAGGCGTCGATGGCGAAGCGGCGGACCTCCGGCAGCCAGTCCGCCTCCCCTTGTTCGAGCCACTTATCGCCATCCCGCGCCGCCAGGGCCTTGCCGACATGCTTCAGGTAGTCGCCGGGGTAATAGCCGGAGGGAATTTCAGCTATCGTCTCGCCTAGGGCCTCCCGGTAGCGCAGATAGGCCGAACGCGCGAGGGTATCCACCTGCACACCGGCGTCGTTGATGTAGAACTCCCGCGTGACCGCGAAACCGGCCTTTTCCAGGATGCCGGCCATGGCGTCGCCGACCACGGCGCCCCGGGCGTGGCCCACGGTCAGGGGCCCGGTCGGATTGGCGGAGACGTATTCGACATTCACCGCCCGGCCCCGGCCCAGATCGGACTCGCCGTAGCTGGCCCCGGCGCGCAGAATCGCGGCCAGGCAGCCGTGCCAATAGCTGTCGTTGAGGCGCAGGTTGATGAAGCCAGGCCCCGCGACCGTTACCTCGCGGATATCGTCATGGCCACGCAGGCGTGCGGCCAGGGCCTCCGCCAGGCCGCGCGGTTTTATCCCGGCCGCCTTGGCCAGAACCAGGGCGGCATTGGTGGCCAGGTCGCCATGGGCGGCATCGCGCGGCGGCTCGACCGCGACCCGGCTCAAATCCAGGCCGGGGGGCAAGGCTCCCGCTTGGCTCATTTTCTCAAGCTCGGCCTTAACGATGACTTTGAAATCGTTGTAAGGATTCATTGATTGCGATCGATACTCGTTAAATCGCTGGCGCCGAAAATGGCCCTGTGTTCGTCGATGGCGAAGCGGTCGGTCATACCGGCGATATAGTCGCCGATCAAGCGCGGCCGGTTTTCCGAAGGCGCTGCCTGGGCCGCGGCCCGCCATTCTTCGGGCATGCGATCGGTTCGTTCCTGATAGACCCCGAAGAGATCCGCCACCACGCGCCGCGCCTTGGCGGTCATGCGGGTGACCCGTTCGTGCCGGTACATACGCTTGAAAAGAAAGGCTTTCACCGCCCGGCCGTTCTCGCCCATCGGCGCCGAAAAGGCAACGGCGGCATGGTCGAGAGCGCGCACCTCGGCCGCCGAGCCGGGCGCGGCTTCGTCCAGGCGCCGCCGGGTTTCCGCCAGCAGGTCGTCGACCATATGGGTCATCAGGCGGCGGATCGATTCGTTGATCAGGCGCGGCTGCTCCAAGCCTGGATAAAGCCTTGCCACCTCTTGGAAAATCGGCCCGGCCAGGGGCACGCCGTGCAGATCCTCGACCGCGAAGAGACCGGCGTGGAGGGCGTCGTCGATATCGTGATTGTTATAAGCGATATCGTCGGCCAGGGCCGCGACCTGCGCTTCCGGCCCGGCGAAACCAGCGAGATCGAGCGGGAAAGTCTTGTCGAAATCCGCGATACTTGGCGGAATTCCGCCGTTTTTCGCGCCCGAGCCCGCGAGCGGGCCATTATGCTTCACCACCCCCTCCAGGGTTTCCCAGGTCAGGTTCAGGCCGTCGAAACCGGCGTAGCGGTGTTCCAGCAGGGTCAGAACCCGGAAGGTCTGCTCGTTGTGATCGAAGCCGCCGTAAGGCGCCATGGCGAGATTCAGGGCCTCCTCCCCCGCGTGGCCGAAGGGTGGATGCCCTAAATCGTGAGCAAGAGCAATGGCTTCCGCCAAATCCTCGTCCAAATCCAGGGCGCGGGCCAGGCTGCGGGCGATCTGGGCGACCTCGAGGGAATGGGTCAGGCGGGTGCGGTAGTGATCGCCTACGTGGGTGACGAAAACCTGTGTCTTGTATTGCAGGCGCCGGAAGGCCGCCGAGTGGACGATGCGGTCCCGGTCGCGCTGAAACGGGGTCCGGGTCGCGCTTTCGGGCTCGGTTTCGGCGCGCCCGCGTGTCTTCGCCGGATTACTGGCGTAAATCGCAAGATGAGGGTGCTCAGCCATGGCGGCCATACTAGATGTAGACATTCCCCGGAACAAGAACGCGACCGGGCGAATCCGCTATAAACGTATGTGAAACGTATAATTATGTATGTGAAACGTATAATTCCCACGTCATATTTTGCTTCTTGCGTATGTGACTCCGCGCTACAATCTCCTAGATCTATATGATCGCACCCAGGATAAGGAATCGCCACCGCCATGACCGTCCCCGAGATGTCGATCACCCTCAGCGAGCGGGCCGCCGCCCAGGTCGCCGCCATGCTCCTGAATGAAGATCAATCGGGATTGATGCTGCGGATTTCCGTCAGCGGCGGCGGCTGCTCGGGCTTCCAATACGGCTTCGCCTTCGACGACGCGGTCAAGGCCGACGACCGCACCTTCGAGCGCGGCGGCGTCACGGCGGTGATCGACGCCATGTCCCTGGAACTCCTGAACGGTTCCGAGGTCGATTTCGTGGAAGAGCTGGTCGGCTCCTCTTTCCAGATCAAGAACCCCAACGCCACCTCGTCCTGCGGCTGCGGCTCCTCCTTTTCGATCTAGGGCCTGTTGACAATAAGGATGCCGCCGGGGCGCGGTACGGCTTGAACCATGACAGGGCCCCGAATTCTTCCCGCTAGCGCCAAGCCTCCCCTCGATGCCCGCATGTTGGACGGGCTTCCCGATGCCGTGTTCCTGGTCGACCGGAGGCGCGTCATCGTCGATCTGAACCGCGCCGCCAAGCGGCTTCTCGGCCCGGACGCCTTGGGAGCCGGGCTGGAAGAGCGGCTCGATAACGCGCACATCGCGGGCGCCATCGATGCCACCCTCGGCGGTACGCCGGGAACCCGGAGCGAGGTGTTCCTGCCGTTTCCGGTCGCGCGCCATTACGAGCTAAACGTCTGGCGTCTGCCCGACCTGATATCGAGCGACCCGGTTTGGGCCATGGTGGTTCTCCGCGACATCACGGCGGCGGTGAAGGCAGACCGGATGCGGGCCGATTTCGTCGCCAATGTGAGTCACGAGCTGCGTTCGCCCTTATCTTCCCTGCTCGGCTTTATCGAAACCCTGCGCGGCCCCGCGCGCGATGACCGGGAAGCGACCGAGCGGTTTCTCAAGATCATGGAGGTCGAAGCCAAGCGCATGACGCGGCTGATCAACGACCTTCTGGCGCTGTCCAAGGTCGAGACGGAAGAGCATATCCATCCCGAGGAATCGGTCGCCCTGGGCCCCATCCTTAACCACGTCGCCGGCATCCTCACCGGGCGCGCCAGGGAACGCGGCATGGATATCGTTTTCGACCTTCCCGGCCCCCTGCCCCAGGTCCAGGGCGATGCGGACGAACTGATCCAGTTGTTTCAGAACCTAATCTCCAACGCCATCGGTTACGGCCGCGCGGAGACGCCGATTCGGGTGACGGCGGCGCTTGGCGAGCCCGATGTGACGGTCGCGGTCATCAACCAGGGCGAAAGCATCCCGGCCGAGGAAATTCCCCGGCTTACGGAACGCTTCTACCGGACCGACAAGGGCCGCTCCCGGAGCATGGGCGGGACCGGCTTGGGCCTGGCCATCGTCAAGCATATCGTCGCCCGCCATAGGGGGCGTCTCGCGATCGCAAGCCCCCCTGGGGGCGAGACCTCGTTTGCCGTCAGCCTGCCCCGCGCCAAGACGTAATTCCCGCCCGCCGAGCTTCATAAAAGCTTCACGTAACCGTCACAAAAGCATAACCGCCCCTGCCTAGGGTGCGTCCGTCAAAGGACGCTCATGTCCGAAACGAATGCAGGCAGGAGAAAATAGCCCATATGTCTAAAAAGACCCTCGTCATTGCCGCCGCCGCCATGGTTATCGTGTCCGGCGCGGCCCAAGCCCGGGACCAAATCCGTATTGTCGGCTCGTCGACTGTTTACCCCTTCTCGACCACGGTCGCCGAGCAGTTCGGCAAGACCACGCCGTTCAAGACCCCTATCGTCGAGAGCACCGGCTCCGGCGGTGGATTAAAGTTGTTTTGCGCCGGCATCGGCGACCGGCATCCCGACATTTCCAACGCATCGCGCCGCATCAAGGCATCGGAAGTCGCGCGTTGCGCCAAGAACGGCATCGACGATATCGTCGAGGTCAAGGTCGGTTACGACGGCATCGTGATCGCTAATTCCAGGAAAGCCGAGAGATTTAAGCTTACCTTGAAGGATATTTTCCTGGCCTTGGCCAAGGACGTTCCCGCCGGGGAAGGAAAGCTCCAGCCCAATCCCTACACGACCTGGAAGCAAGTGAACGCGGCGTTACCCGCGACCAGAATCGAGGTTCTCGGCCCGCCACCGACCTCGGGCACCCGCGACGCCTTCGTCGAGCTTGCCATGGAAGGCGGCTGCAAATCGTTTCCCTGGATCAAGGCCCTGAAAAAGGCGGACAAGGGATCCTACAAGGCGCTTTGCCATGCCATCCGCGAAGACGGCGCCTATATCGAGGCCGGCGAGAACGATAACCTGATCGTGCAAAAACTGGACGCCAATCCGCGTGCCTTGGGTATCTTCGGCTACAGTTTCCTGGATCAGAACACCGACAAGGTCCAAGGCAGCACCATCGGCGGCGAAGCGCCGACGTTCGAGAACATCGCCGACGGCAGGTATCCGGTGTCGCGCCCGTTGTTCTTCTACGTGAAAAAAGCGCACATCGATACCATCCCGGGGATCCGGGAATACATGGCCGAATTCGCCAGCGAGAAAGCCTGGGGCCGCGACGGTTACCTCGCCGACAAGGGTCTTATCCCCATGTCCGACGCGGAGCGGGCCGATTGGAACGCGAAGGTGAGCGCACTTGTTAACCTCACCATGTAGCCCCCGGTCCGCCGGTGCGGGGGTCGGTGAAAAACACCTTCCCTCCGCGGCCCGGCGGGCCGTCGTGGAGCGGGCGATCATGGCATGCCTGATCGCTGCCTCCACGATTTCCATATTAACGACCGTGGGAATCGTTCTCTCCTTGATCGTCGAATCGTTTCAGTTTTTCCGTATGGTCCCGGTAAGCGATTTTCTGTTTGGGTTGCATTGGTCGCCGCAAACGGCGATCCGCGCTGACCAGGTCGGCGCCAGCGGCGCCTTCGGCGCGATCCCGCTTCTGGCCGGAACCCTCCTGATTAGCGCTATCGCCCTATCGGTTTCAGGGCCGGTCGGTCTACTAGCCGCGATCTATCTCGCGGAATACGCCTCGCCCCGGTTTCGCTCCCTGGTCAAGCCAATGTTGGAGATACTGGCCGGGATTCCCACGGTCGTTTACGGTTTTTTCGCCGCCATCGTGATCGCGCCCCTTCTGCGCCAGGGCGGTGAAAGTATTGGCTTGGAGGTGTCGTCCGAAAGCGCCCTTGCCGCCGGGCTCGTCATGGGCGCGATGACCATTCCCTTCGTGTCGTCCCTGTCCGACGATGCCATTACCGCAGTGCCGGACTCGCTTCGCGAAGCGGCCTTGGGTCTGGGTTCGACCCGGTCCGAAACTATTGTCCGGGTTATCTTGCGGGCGGCGCTTCCGGGAATCGCCGGCGGACTACTGCTAACGGCGTCGCGGGTTATCGGCGAAACCATGATCGTGGTCATGGCCGCCGGCTTGACGGCCAATCTTACCATCAACCCACTCGAGGCGGTGACCACGGTAACCGTGCAGATCGTGACGCTGCTAACCGGCGATCAGGAATTCGACAGCGCCAAGACGCTGTCCGCTTTCGCCTTGGGACTCCTGCTTTTCACCGTAACCCTGACGCTTAACGTCGCGGCGCTCAAGATCGTCAAGACTTACCGCGAACAATATCAATGACATGACCGAAACAGGGCGGCGCATGGAAGCGCGTTTGAAAAACCGCCACCGCGCGGAACGGCGTTTTCGCCTATTTGGCGGCCTGGCCATTTTTACCAGCTTGATCTTCCTTGGCGCCTTGTTCGCGATCATTATTCAGACCGGCGCCGGGGCCTTCAAACAGACCAGGATCGCTCTCGACATGCACCTGTCGCCAGCGGACTTCAACGCCGGACAGGCTGTAGAGGGCGATTGGCTGGAGCGCGCCGACTACCAAGCCATGATAAAGCGCGCGCTTCGGCAGGCCTTCCCCGAGTTGCGGTCCCGGCGCGAGAAACGGTCGCTGTACCGGATGGTCAGTTCCGGCGCGGCTTTTCAACTACGCAAAAAGCTGCGTGGCGACCCTGGCCTCATCGGCACGGATTTTAGAATTTGGGTTCTGGCTTCCGACGATGCCGACATGGTCTTCAAGGGCGCGGTTCCGAGAGATGCGCCGGTGGCTCACAGGCGCCTTGACGACCGCCAGATGTCTGTCTTGGAAGCCTTGGAAGACACGGGAAGGCTGCGAAGCCAATTCAACTGGACCTTCTTTAGCGCCGGGGATTCGCGCGAACCGGAATTGGCGGGCATCGCCGGCGCCGCGCTCGGTTCGCTGTTCAGCGTTTTGGTTTGCCTGGCCCTGGCATTTCCTCTCGGCGTGATGACGGCAGTGTACCTGGAAGAATTCGCGCCCAAGAACCGCTGGACCGGGTTCATTGAGGTCAACATAAGCAATCTGGCGGCCGTGCCCTCGATCGTCTTTGGTCTTCTCGGCTTGGCGATGTTCCTCAATATCTTCGGCCTGCCCCGCTCCGCGCCCTTGGTCGGCGGCATGGTGTTGGCCTTGATGACCTTGCCGACCATTATTATCGCGAGCCGGGCCGCCATCAAGTCGGTACCGCCCTCGGTCCGCGAGGCGGCCTTTGCCTTGGGGGCGAGTCCGGTACAGGCGGTCTTTCATCACATTCTGCCGCTTGCCATGCCGGGCGTCTTGACGGGGACCATTATCGGCACCGCCCAAGCGCTCGGCGAAACCGCGCCCTTGTTGATGATCGGCATGGTTGCCTTCGTCGTCGATCTGCCAACGAATATTCTGGACCCGGCGACGGCGCTTCCGGTGCAGGTCTTCCTCTGGGCCGATAGCCCGGAACGCGCGTTTCAAGAACGCACGGCGGCGGCGATTCTGGTTCTGTTGGTTTTTACCTGCCTTATGAATCTCACCGCCGCCCTCTTGCGTAAAAAATATGAACTCAAATGGTAAGGGAGGCGGCCATGGCACACGCGCCGACGCTGACACAGGTTGCTGAAATTCCTAATTCCGCCACGATCGGACTTCTTGGCGATAACCCCTTGGCACTTCTAAAACATCCCGAAGCCCGAACCGGGAAGCCGGCCAAGATGACGTCGCGGGGACTCAGCGTGTCTTACGCCAACAAGCCCGCCCTGCATGACGTGGATCTCGACATCCCCGTCAACCGGGTAACCGCCCTGATCGGGCCATCGGGATGCGGTAAAACCACCTATATACGCTGTCTCAACCGCATGAACGATATAATCGATACCTGCCGCGTCGAGGGTTCGGTCACCCACGACGGCGAGGACATCTATGCACCGGATCAAGATGTGGTCAGGCTCCGCACCCGGGTCGGCATGGTCTTCCAGAAGCCCAATCCCTTCCCCAAATCGATTTACGACAACACGGCCTATGGCCCCAGAATTCACGGAATGACCGGCAGCCGCGACGAAGAGAGAGCCCTGGTTCTCGATAGTCTGCGGCGTGCCGGTTTGTTGGACGAGGTGCGCGACCGCCTGGACGCCCCCGGAACCAGTCTATCGGGCGGCCAGCAACAGCGGCTTTGCATCGCGCGCGCCATCGCCGTCCGCCCCGAGGTCATACTGATGGACGAGCCCTGCTCGGCCCTGGATCCCATCGCCACGGCGCGGATCGAGGAACTGATCGCGGCGTTGAAGCAGGACTACACCATCGTTATTGTCACCCACTCCATGCAACAGGCGCGGCGCTTGTCCGATAAGACGGCCTTTTTTCACTTGGGCCGGCTCGTCGAACAAGGCAATACCGAAGACGTATTCGAGGCGCCTCAAGACGGCCGGACCCGCGACTATGTCATGGGCCGGATAGGATAACCCCATGCTGCCCCTGATCCTCATTGTCGAAGACGAAGCGCCGCAAGCCGAGATGCTTCGTTACAACCTTGACAAGGCGGCGTTCCGGACCCTTGTCGCCAGCGATGGCGAGCAGGCCTTGTCGATGGTTAAAGAGAATGCACCCGACCTGATCGTCCTCGACTGGATGTTGCCCAAAGTCTCCGGCATCGAGGTGTGCCGGCATATCAAGGCTAGGCCCGAAACCAAGCATGTCCCGATCATTATGCTCACCGCGCGCGGGGAGGAGGCGGACCGGGTCCGGGGGCTGGAAACCGGCGCCGACGACTATGTCGTGAAACCTTTCTCGCCGGCTGAGATGGTGGCGCGGGTCCGCGCCCTGCTGCGCCGCTCCCGCCCGGCCTTGGCCGGGGAGAGCCTGGAATACGCCGGCATCCACATGAATTTGGAGCAGAAAAAGGTCACACGCGAAGGCCGCCCTATTCACCTGGGACCGACGGATTTTCATCTGCTTTCGATGCTGATGGAACGCCCCGGACGGGTTTATTCCCGCGACCAGCTTCTCGATCAGGTCTGGGGCCACGATGTGCATGTGGAGGACCGAACCGTGGACGTTCATATCCGGCGTCTGCGCAAGGCCCTCAATACCGGCGGCCAAGGCGATCTCATCCGCACCGTGCGCGGCTCCGGCTATGCCATAGACGAACAACGCGACGGATAAGATCAAGGATCGCTTGTCCCTTCGCCGCGACATGGGCATGGTGGCCTCATGGTCAAGATCGCCACCTGGAACGTCAATTCGGTCCGCGCGCGCCTGGGTAACGTCTTGGACTGGCTGGAGACGGCCAAGCCCGACGTCCTGCTGCTGCAAGAGATCAAGACCGTCGAAGAGACCTTCCCCGCCATGGAGATCAAGGCGCTGGGGTACGAGCTTCTGGTTGTCGGCCAGAAATCCTACAACGGGGTCGCCATTCTCTCGCGCGCGCCCATCCTCGATCCCCTCACCCGCCTGCCCGGCGATGAGGGCGACCCCCAGGCCCGCTATGCCGAGGCGACCACCTTTGGGCTCCGGGCCGCCTCCATCTACCTGCCCAACGGCAACCCGGTAGAGAGCGGGAAGTACCCTTACAAACTCGCCTGGATGGCCCGGCTGCGCGATCATGCGCGGGGGCTGCTGGACAGTGAGCAGCCGGTGGTCCTGGGCGGCGACTACAACGTGATCCCGGCGCCCGAGGATGTGTACGAGCCGGCCCGCTGGACTAAGGACGCGCTCTACAAGATCGAAACCCGCCAGGCCTTCCGCACGATCCTGAACCTCGGCTACACCGAAGCCTTCCGGGCCCTGCATCCGGGCCAGCACGCCTATACCTACTGGGATTACCAGGGCATCGCCTGGAGCGCCGACCGGGGCCTGCGCATCGACCACCTGCTGCTCTCCCCCCAAGCCGCCGACCGCCTCACCGGGTGCGAGATCGACCGCAAGCCGCGCGGCAAGGAAAAAGCCTCCGACCACACCCCCATCTGGTGCGAGCTGGAGGCGGCGGCATGAGCAAAAACGAAACCCCCGAGGGCGGCTGCCTCTGCGGCGCACTGCGTTACCGGGTGAGCGGACCGATCGATTCCGTGACCCATTGCCATTGCGCCATGTGCCGCCGTTGGAGCGGCGCCGTGGCGGTGACCTGGTTCACGGTGCCCCTGGACCGTTTCGAGATCGCCGAGGGAAGCCTGAAAACCTACCGCTCCTCCAGCCACGGCGAACGGCGGTCCTGCCCCGACTGCGCCTCGCAGATCGCCTTCTGGTCCAGCAAGCGGCCGGCCGAGATCGACATCACCCTCGGCAGCCTCGACAATCCCCAAGACCACCCCGCCGACCACCACGTCCACACCGCGAGCCGCCTGCCCTGGCTGCACCTGGACGAGGACTTGCCGGCATATGAAATAACATCGTCGGGCGGGTAGGCTTTCTCCACGCCAAGACTGTCATTCGCGGTTACGGTAATTGTGCGGTTAATTAGTGCACTGTCACCGTAATTCCACCGTAATCTCTGCCCTTCGAGGCTATCATGTGCGGAGTCCGCTTACGGATCGCTAAGCAGCCGTTCGCCCCCCTCGCCGTTTACCGACGCTTTTGACCCCAAGGCCGAAGTTCTCAGTTCGACGGCGCAGCGAGCGCGGCAGCGTTGACTTCAATTAACATCCAATCGCTCGCCAAGCGCAGTAAAGGTATCGGCGTGCTTGCGGGTGTATGATTCCCAAAGAACTGCCATAGCTTTCTATGAAACGATCTGCAAGCGTAACGCCGGACGTCCACGATCAGATAGATTGGCGCTTCGGCCGAGGATCCGAGCACGTTCCGCAAGGTGTTCCACAAATTGGCAAGGCTCTCCCCCGCTGAGTATCGGCGACGCATCACCGTCGCTGGTTTGATCGATGACACATCTTCTGCACAGCAGACTCACGAAGCGCCATGCATTTTCTATGGACTCCGCGGAAAATGTACCTTATTATAGTTGTACGCCTCACTATGATGCAACTAGAGGTATGGGTGGAAGATCTGCTTGGATATGGATGGAATGGCCATGGGTAGGAAAAAGGTGGCGCGGACGCCATCCTCACATGACACGCCTGCCACACCAGACACACCTGCCTCACCAGAAAGTGCGAGAAAAAGGGGGCGGGCTAAGGAAAAGCCATCATCCGGCGGGCCTGCCGAAAATCTTGATGAGGGTGAAAGGTCCGATGACGACGTAGCGCGAATTGACGGCGATTCGGTGTTTCGGCGCTCGCTCGGTCTAACGGAGACCGCACTCGACGATAGTTTAATCGTAACGGATATGTTGAGCAACCGAAGCTTTACTCTCAATGAAGTGGGAGTGACCGTTTGGCGTGACTTGGGGGCCCGCAAGCCGGTTCGCAGCGTTGCGAGAGGGTTGTGCGATCGCTGGGGTCTGGAGATGGACGAAGCTCTAGATGTGGTTCGAAATTATGCAGCCGAACTGCTGCATGTTAGTCTCATTTGTCGGCCAGATGACGGAAACACGATCTAAAAGGAGGGACAGTTATGGTAGATGAACGCAAAATATCCTCGGTTGGCGCAGAAAGATTTGAAGCACCTTCACTGGTTGAGATCGGGTCGCTTGGACTAGGCGGCATCAGCACTAAGGCGCAACAGCAGCAACAACAACAGCAACAACAGCAACAAAACCAGAAGCGGCGCAGATTCATAAATCTGGACACCGGGTTGCCAGAAGAAGAAGTCGTCACAAAGCTTCAAACCGAGATCAAACAGATGAACAAGATCTTACCGGCTGAATAGATCTTAACACACGCCGGAAACCGTTCCCGTTCAACGCCACAGTTGTACCCACAGCGTGGTAGAGGGGTGCTATAGCCGAATCCAGACACGGGCGGCACATTAGCATCAGGAATCGCACTGTGTGGCAGGACTACCGACGATGCACATTGAGATTCCATTGATCTCACCAAACCGGCGGCGACTCGCGCCTCAAAGGCGGCAAGCTGTTTTGATCGCTCTTTTTCATCGGTTGGCGGCTGTGGTTGATACCCAGGCCCGTAGCTGCGTCGAGGATATGTGCCGCCATTTCTCCGCGATGCCGCCCTCGGCACGTTTTGAGTTGGTGCTGGATCCGCTGGTCCGTATTTGTATGCGTTTCACCAGCCTCAAACTGGCCAGAGACGCTAAATCCGAGGCCATTCATGAATCTTTTGACGCAACGTCTGAATTTCGACGGCTGTTTGATGAATGTCCCCGACGAACACGAACCATTCGCCAGGGTATCGGTCTTATTCGGGGCGATCCCGACTCACTTTTGAAATTGATAGCGCCGCCCACGTACAAATTCCCCGAAGCTCCGCCAGCGAGCGCTTACACCTTGGACTTCTTTACAGAGGTGGCAGATGTAGCGATTAGACGAATTGAAAGTACATGGCCGGTCGTCGGCAATCAAATGCACAGCTACATCCGTTTGCTGGTTCATGTTCCGGATGGGGAGTTCCGGAGTTGCTCTGCCGCGCGCTATAGCGGCCTGGTATTTCTGACCAACGCAGATGAAACCTTGTTGGATCTTGAAGAGACACTCGTGCACGAGTGGGGTCATCAGGTTCTCTATGATGCTATGGAACTCGATCCGATCGTAGACGACGACGGAACTCGTCAATTCAGTCTGCCCTGGAGCGGCGATGCACGCGACCTGTATGGGTACTTTCATGCCTACTATATCTACACGATCCTTGCGTTGTACTTTGCCCGAGTCCTACATGGTCCACAGATTTACCGCAGAGTAGATGTACAAAGAGCACGTGAACGCGGCGTGGAGATTCTGAAGGGACTGAAGTTGGCGAGGCCGGATTTCCGAAACAATGCAAGGCGCAGCTTCACCGAATTCGGCCGGTCGATCATTAAGGATCTCGAGAACTCTCAGAATCGGATCTCAGAAGCTCTCAGAGCGTGAGCTGGAGGTCCAAGGGCCAGCAAATCAAGCTAAGGCCGTGTCGCATTCCTCAAAGATTGGAACGGCTACCTTCGGTCTTCCACCATTGATTAGGGCGCCGGATGGCTTGGTGATCTAGAGGTCTAGGTTGATTGGGGACTTCGTCCCGACAAACTCCGATGGACGCACCCAATGTATTGATGGCTGGTTCTGGCTAATAGCTGCCTAACCGATCGCCGCTGTTGGACGACCGCTTTCGGATCCGAATTCCGACATTCGGGCCAGCGATCCTGAACGGCCGAGAAGGGTCGAACTCGGGCTTCCCGTGGTCTCTGAGAAATGACTATGCGCATGACCGTTGTCCGTACCGCAGCCTCCGGAATTACGGAGACAGAATTACGGTGACACTATTTACGGTGGAATTACGGTGACAATTACGGTGCAATTACGAATTACGGTGACAGTGCACTAATTGTGGAGTTGCTAAAATTAACCCATTTTACCCTCCGCGCCCCTCCCCCTTGGGCACCACCCGCACCCCCGGACGCAGGTTGCGATAGTCGAGATCGGAATTGTGCAGCGCGTTGGCGCCGGGGGCCTTGACCACCAGGATGTCCTCGGCGATGGGTTGGAAGTCGGCGCGGAAATGGACTGAGGATTTTAGGGCCAGGATTTTTTGCGTGCTGGGCTCGATGCCCAGGTGGCGGAAAATTTCCTGGTCGGCGGCCTGTGTGTTTCGCGAGGCGACGACGACGCGCACCCCGCCCATGCGTAATAAGGCCATGGGGCCCAGCTCCATCTTCAGGCCCTTGGCGAAGTTGCGTGATACCTTAGCGCGTCACGCCAGTGCATCAGGTGCATGACTAAAAGACCGGCACCATGTCCTTAACGCGGAACGACTTAATATAGTGCTATGTCACCGCAATCGCACCGCAATCGGCGGTCATACCCAGCTAACCTCGGCGATTAGCTCGTAGAAATCCTCCAATGGAAACATTTCCCTCGCCTCTCGTACTGATTCATCTCCGCCGATGCCAGCGTCGAGCTCCACCAGGTTCGAGTGCTTCTTGATCAGTTCATTGCGGCTCTTCATGGTGATGGCTTCCGGTCCGTCATAAAATTTCAGAGGATTGCTGTCAAAAAGCACCTGATCAAATTCCAAGCCCGTCCAAAGCGAAACCTCCGTGGTGGTTACCTGCATATCTTTTAGCCGGATTCGAGCGCGGCCTTTTGCGTTTCTTATGCTGGGTAAGTCTTGAAAAAAAACAAAGGCCTGTGTTTTCAGTTTCTGATCGTCGCCGACGTAGGACAAAATTTTCCAGAAGGCCGCCGGAATTCTAACGGGATAATCCTCGAACTCTCTAGTGTAGTAACGATCGGCCTTGGTGAAAACCGGCCCCGTTATGACCGTTAATTTATCGGCATCCTTAAAATGCGACACAAGGAGTTCAACGGCCCGCCAATCGTCCTCGTTGAAATTTTTGTGCTGCATGCAGGCATTTGTGTAGGCACAACTGTCGTTGCTTGCCCTGGTCGCATAGTCGGCGTCTTTACCCCATGTGACGGCGGTTCGTCTCGTCAAATGCCCGCGGTCCCAAAGAGTGCCTTGGTAGGGGTAATTTGGAATTTGATTCCCGGAGCCGACCCTCGTATCGATAAACCAGTTCCGGCCCTTCCTGCTTGGTACCTTCTGCATTTTTCTTAAATCGACATTGGCTGCGGAATACAAGGCCTGTCTGGTGCTACGGCTCATCGAGAGCGAGTAGTTGATATAAGGAATGACGAACTCGCCGTCAGGAAGTCCGGGAGGTTGAAGGATATCCGAGATCAGAGCTAAACCCGGTCTGGGAAGTTCAATCCGAAAATTGTCGCCCAAGAAATTGAGTTTGTATCCGTCACGCATGGTTGTCACCTCCACATTGCGAATTTTACTTGAGTCTCTAGCAGCCTGTTATCCCTTCAGTGCTTTCTGTGATTTTCCGATTAACAAAAAACCACCTTAGATTGTAGACGGAATCATGCCTTGGTGGGGAATATTTTTGGGATTACGGTGACGGATTACGGATTACAGTGGGATTACGGTGACGATTACGGGATTACGGTGACAGTGCACTAATTGTTGAGGAGTGAAAAATTGTCCACGTTGACCGCAGCCCAAACTAATTAGTGCACTGTCTGTCACCGAAATAAGAAAACCACCACTGAGACACCGAGGCACAGAGGAAGAGAATCGTTACGGGAGGACCCTCAAGAGTCGACTGTCTCTGTGCCTCGGTGTCTCTGTGGTGAATATCTTTTTTAGTGCCTTTAAGTAACTGAGACCGGGTACTACGGTGACACTGCACAAATTAATAAGCTGCAATACCCCCCCCCTCACCCCCGGCCGCAGGTTCTTGTAGTCTAGGTCCGCGTTATCGAGTGCATTCGCGCCCGGTGCCTTGACCACCAGGATGTCCTCGGCGATTGGCGCGAAGTCGGCGCGGAAATGGACTGAGGATTTTAGGGCCAGGATTTTTTGCGTGCTGGGTTCAGCCCCAAGTGCCGGAAAATTTCCTGGTCGGCGGCCTGGGTGTTTCGCGAGGCGACGACGATGCGCACCCCGCCCAGGTGTAATTAGTGCAGTGTCACCGTAATCGACGCTTTTGACCCGACTCGGACCAAAAACGGGCGCTTATCCTCAAAGTTTACCAAGCCCAAAACGTC
This sequence comes from Kiloniellaceae bacterium, assembly GCA_021776135.1. Classification (GTDB taxonomy): domain Bacteria; phylum Pseudomonadota; class Alphaproteobacteria; order Kiloniellales; family J153; genus JAJFGN01. The sequence continues at coordinate 7,771 of JAJFGL010000036.1, read as the reverse complement.
TTGGGTCAATTTCGTTTGATCAGCCGAGATCGGGTTCGGTCGCCTTGAAGCTTTCGACCTCATTGATGGCTGCCCACCAGTCCGCCACGCCTGGGACTGCCATCAAGCGCTCAGCGTCCGGCGTAAGCGAGATGTAGAAAAGGATCGGCCCCAGAAAGAAATCCGCAAGACTAGGATTGGCTCCGGCGATCCAAGGATCATCGCCCTTGATCTCCATTAAGAGGCCGAGCAGCTTTTCGCTATCCTTGAGACACGCTGCACGCGCGTCGTCATTCGCACCGCCGATGAAATCCGGAAACAGGTGGTATCCAGCGACACCAACAAGAGCACCGTATCCGTAGCTGTTGAATAGGCTAATTGCCTCGTTCATTCGGGCCCGGTCTTTTGGCGTGTCGGCAACAAATGATGGCCCGGACAGGGTCTCGTCGAGATAGCGGCAGATGGCATCTGTTTCGCGAATCCGAATTCCGTCAATATCCAGAACCGGCACCTTTCCGAAAGGATGGCGGGCCAAGTGTTCCGGTTGTCTGGGTTCACCGGCAAGCACGTTCACCGGAACCTGCTCGTATTCCACACCTTTTTCCATGAAAACCATGCGCACGGTGCGAACGTAAGTGGATCCGTCAAAGCCGTAGAGGATTGGTTTAACAGTCATGCTAGCCCCCATTTTGATCAGTTGTTTACTCGGCATAAGCTAGTCGCTTCAAGCGACGATGTGAACCCGTCCAATAATACCACCGTATTCCCTCAGCTCAGCCTTGCGGGTCAGCGTGGTAGGTCTTGGCGATGATGCGCCAGCGGCCGTCGATCTTCATCAACGACAGGAAGTCGACGAAATCGGTGCCGGGAATGCTGAGTTCGACCTTGGCCAGGGCCGAATTTGGGCCCGAAAAATCGATAGAGACGATCTTGTCGGTGCGCGGCGCGCCTTGCGAGGAGCAGGACACGCGGCTGGTGACGCGGTCAACGAAGGTGCCGAGGGGGAAGTCGGCGAGCGTGCCGTCGATCACCGAGTAGATGTGGGCGTCGGGGTGAAAGGCGCTTCGCAGTTTGTCCTCGCTCGACTCGTAGATGCCGTCGAAATAGACCGCCAGCGTCGCCTTGATATCGTTGAGTCCCAGATCCATCGCGCGTTCTCTCCTAACCCGAATCAGATGCTGATGGCAGTTTATGGAATCTTGGCAGACGAGTCTAATGGCTCAAGTGAAGGGATCACCGCGCATTGGCTTCGTCGGAATTCTATCGATCGCCCTGAAGCTTATTCATGGCGCGACGGACGGCCCTCCCGGCGGCTCGGGCCCTGTCTTCCCCGCGGGCGATCTGCCTGGCCTCGTCGACGACGACGCGCGCGGCCTTGGCCGCCATTTCCTTCGCCCGGGGATCGGAGGCTAGTTTTTGTGCCGCGTAGCGGGCGATTTGGCGCAGGAGGACAGACATGGCGGCATATTAGCCAATCGGGCCGGGTGCCGCCAGACCGGCGGTTAGCCTTTGCGCCAAACGGTCGCCAACCACGGCTGCTTGTGGCGCGGCAGCCCCGCAGGGCGGAAGTAATGCTGCAGTTCCAGGAACCCAGCCGCCGTGACGAAATTGCGCCAGGTGTCGAGATCGAAGAAGCAGCTATAGCGGTCGCCGCTTAAACCTTCCTCGTTGTTACCCCTCGGGTTCGAGCAGAACAAGACGCCCCTGGGCTTCAAGGTTCTGGAGAGTTCGAGCAGGACCCTCGGCAATTCCTGACTCGGCACGTGGAATAGCGACGCATTCGCGAACACACCATCAAAGCGGCTCTCCGGCAGGTCCATCGCGAGAAAATCCTGGTGGAGAACCTCACACCCGGAAATGGAACGTGCCATGGCCACGAATTCCGTCGATCCGTCCAGGCCCACGGCGTCGTGTCCCAGAGAACGAAAATGCCGGAGGTCTCGGCCGGGCCCGCAACCAAGATCGAGAATGGTAAACGGCGGATTGCCCTCGATCGCTTCCAATAGCGCCCTATAGTTCTGGCTGACATCGTGATCGTGCGTGCCGTCGCGGAAATCTTCGGCCGCGCGCTCGTAGTGGCCGATGGTCACGTCCGAAATGCGGCGCAATTGTGCGTTATCGATCGCAGGGGGCGGTTTGTCGGGATTACTCATGGGAATTACGGTGACATAATTACGGTGACGCTGCACAAATTAATAAACTGCAATACCTCCCCTCACCCCCCGTGCCCCGCCCCCATGGGCACCACCCGCACACCCGGCCGCAGGTTCTTGTAGTCTAGGTCCGCGTTGTCGAGTGCGTTGGCGCCGGGGGCCTTGACCACCAGGATGTCCTCGGCGATTGGCGCGAAGTCGGCGCGGAAATGGACGGAGGATTTTAGCGCCAGGATTTTTTGCGTGCTGGGCTCGATCCCCAGGTGGCGGAAAATTTCCTGGTCGGCGGCCTGGGTGTTACGCGAGGCGACGACGATGCGCACCCCGCCCAGGCGCAATAACGCCATGGGGCCCAGTTCCATTTTCAGGCCCTTGGCGAAGGGGCCGGTGCAGGTAAAGCGGCCATCGCCCAGGCGCTCGACGTCGAAACTTCCCTCGAAGGGCCTGTGGCCGGCCATGCCGGATTTGGCGCCCAGGCCGATCTCGATTGCCGCGCCCTCCCCCGCCGCCTGGGCCGCCGCCGCCGCCGCCGGGTCGAACATCATGGCCAGGACCGCGTCTTGCGCCCCGGCCGCCACCAGGGCGGCGAGCAGGCCGGTCGTATCGCCGGTGCCGCCGCCGCCGGGATTATCCTGGCTGTCGGCCAGGATCGCAGGCTTGGTGGCGCCCGCTGCCGCGCGGGCCATGGCCTGGGCGACGGCGTCTTCGGGGGCGTGGACGGGCTTATCGAAGTCGGCCTCGCGCGCCACAATTTCCCCGGCCAGGGTATCGGCGGCGCGCGCCGCCGCTTCTTGCGTCGCGGCATAGGCCAGGACCGAGGGGCCGCAGTCCCAAATATCGGCGGGGCCGAAACCGGCGTTGAAGGACAGGCTTATATCTTCCGTTTCAACCATGGCTTCGAGGCGGCCATAGAGGCTCTTGGCCGGCTCAACCAGGGTGCAGCCGCCGAGGATGGGAACCAGGAAGGGCAACTGGCGAAACCCCTTCCCCGGCACAGCCCCGCCGGACAAAATCTTGTGCAGAGCGCGGGCGGCGCGGGCGCCGGTTTCGGCCATGTCGATGTGGGGATAGGTCCGGTAGGATTCGAGCAAGTCGCCTTGCGCCACCATGCGCGCGGTCACGTTGGCGTGCAGGTCCAGGCTCGCCACCAGGGGCACGCCGGGGCCGATGAGGGCGCGCACCCGGGCCAGGATTTCACCCTCCCCGTCCTCGTGGGATTCGCTGACCATGGCGCCGTGGAGGTCGAGGTACACCGCATCGACCGGCAAGGCGGCGCGCAAGTCGTCGAGGATCGCGCCCAGGATATGCTCGAAGGCCTCTTCGGTGACATGGGCGGCGGGCGTGGCCTGGGCCCAGGCCAGGGGGATGAGTTCGTGCCCCTGATCCCGTGCCGCCTCGATAAAGCCGGCGATGGGCAGGTTCATGCCGGCGAAGGTCTCCAAGACCGCCGGCCCCCGGGTCAGCCCCGGCCAGCCCCCCGGCTCCAGGAAGGCCTGCAGGTCCGCCTTTATGGGGGCGAAGGTATTGGTCTCGTGCTGAAAGCCGCCGATAGCGATGCGGGGCATATCTAGGTTTCCTGCATGACTGTTTGCCGTCTCAGCGCCATATAACCATGGGCGAAGACGGCGGCGAAGATTATGGCGCCGCCGATCACGGTCAGGTCGCCGGGCACCTCATCGACCGCGAGCCAGACCCAGAGCGGCGCCAGGATCAGCGCCAGGCGCCCGACCAGGGCGATCTCGGCGGCGGGCACGTCGCGGCTGGCCCGGGTGACCAGCAGGTACTGAAAGGCGAGCTGCACCACGCCCAGGGCGGCGGCGATCATCAGATCGTGGTGGTTGATGGAGAGGTCTCCCGCGGCGAAACCGGCGAAGAGCGCCGAGGTCACCCCGGCCAGGCACACGGCGGGCAACATGTCCCGCGACTTTCCGCCGCGCATGGACACCACCCCGGCCGAATAAAAAATACAGGCCCCCAGGGCGATCAGGGTGCCCCGCCAGGTGCCCGTATCGAAGCCGTCGCCGAACATGAAGCCGACGCCCAGCAGCGCCACGCACATGATCCCCAGGGTCGCGGGCCGCACCGCCTCGCGCAACACCAGCCAGGCGAAGAGCGCGGCGAAGAACGGCGACAGGCTGATGGTGAAGACCGCGTTGGCGACCGTGGTGTTCAGCAGGGCGAAGATATAAAGGGCGAAGGACGTGCCCAGAAACACCGCGACCCCCAGGCCGGGCATGCCGATGGCGCGAAAGGCGGCCGGGGTTTGGCGGCCATGGCGCCAGACAATGAAGACAAGCATGGTGGCGATGAAAAACAGCGAGCGGTAGAACACGATGGTCCAGCCCTCGGCGCTTTCCACATAACGCAGGAAAACCCCGGCGAGGCTGGTAAAGAACGTCCCCGCGGCCATGCAGGCCAGGCCGATGCGGTAGCCTTGGGTGGGAAGAGCCTGGGCCTTAACGTTAGTCAAGACTTGGCACGCGGGCGGCCCGGCCAGCGCCCTCGTCCTTCGACAGGCTCAGGATGAGGGCTTTTCGATTCAAGCCGGTCCTCACCCTGAGCTTGTCGAAGGGGCATCGCGGCATAGTCCGTAGCTGTTCCCGGCACCGCAAGTCCCCCCACCCTAACCCTCCCCCTCAAGGGGGGAGGGAAAAAGGAAGGCGATCTCCTTCTCACTCCCCCCCCCCTCAAGGGGGGCGGGAGTAAATGAAGCGCGTTTCCTCTTACTCCCTCCCCCTCGACGGGGGAGGGTTGGGGTGGGGGTGACGGCCTCGCCAAGGCGCCCCGGTTTCCGAATCAAGCTGGTCCTCACCCTGATCCTCCTCATCCTGAGCTTGTCGAAGGACGAGGGCCGTCGCCACACCGTCGTACCTCAAATATCCGCATAGACGTGGGTTTCGGCCTTGGCGCCGGGGTGGGTCAGGGCGCCGAGATAGGCCGGGCCGACGTTCGAGGCATAGCGCCACAAGGCGCCGGAATTGAAATCGTGGCCGCGCGGTTTCCAATCCTTGGCGCGGGCCGCCAGTTCGGCATCGGACAGCTTGACTTCCAGGGTGCCGGCGACGGCGTCGATGGCGATGATATCGCCGTCCTTGAGCAGGCCGATGGGCCCGCCCACGGCCGCCTCAGGCCCGACATGGCCGATGCAGAACCCGCGCGTGGCGCCGGAAAAACGCCCGTCGGTGATGAGCGCCACCTTATCGCCCATGCCTTGGCCGTAGAGCGCCGCCGTGGTCGCCAGCATCTCGCGCATGCCGGGGCCGCCCTTGGGGCCCTCGTAGCGGATGACCAGGACCTCGCCTTCCTTGTAGGTCCTCTCCCGCACCGCTTGGAAGGCGTCTTCCTCGCACTCGAAAACCCGCGCCGGACCCTCGAACTGCTGGTTCGGTAGGCCGGCGACCTTCACGATGGCGCCCTCGGGCGACAGATTGCCGCGCAGGCCCACGACGCCGCCGGTCGGGGTCAGGGGATTGGAGGTGGGGCGCACCACGTCCTGATCGCTTGGCAGGGTCACATCGGCCAGGTTTTCGGCCAGGGTCTTGCCGGTCACGGTGATGCAATCGCCGTGGATATAACCGCCGTCGAGCAATGCCTTGACGATGATGCCGACCCCGCCGACTTCGAAAAGATCCTTGGCGACGTAGCGCCCGCCCGGCTTCAGATCGGCGATATAGGGGGTCGAGCGGAAAATCTCGGTCACGTCGTTCAGGTCGAAGTCGATCCCCGCCTCGTTGGCGATGGCCGGCAGGTGCAGGCCGGCATTGGTCGAACCGCCGGAGGCGGCGACCACCCGGGCGGCGTTCTCCAGGGACTTGCGGGTCACGATATCGCGCGGCCGGATTCCCAGGGCCAGACAGGCCATGACCGCCTCGCCCGAAGCCTCGGCATAGGCGTCGCGGGATTCGTAGGGCGCCGGCGCCCCGGCGGAACCGGGCAGCGCCAGGCCGATGGCTTCCGACACGCAGGCCATGGTGTTGGCGGTGAACTGGCCGCCGCAGGACCCGGCCGAGGGACAGGCCGCGCACTCTATAGCGCGCAGCTCCTCGTCGGTTATCTTGCCGGCGGAATGGGCGCCGACCGCCTCGAACACGTCCTGGACCGTGATGTCCTTGCCATGGAGGCGTCCGGGCAGGATCGACCCCCCGTACATGAACACCGAGGGCACGTTCATGCGCACCATGGCCATCATCATGCCGGGCAGGGATTTATCGCAGCCGGCCAGGCCGACCAGGGCGTCGTAGCAATGGCCGCGCATGGTCAATTCGACCGAATCGGCGATCAGATCGCGGCTGGCCAGGGACGACTTCATGCCCGAATGGCCCATGGCGATGCCGTCGGTCACGGTGATGGTGGTGAATTCGCGCGGCGTGCCCTGGGCCGCCTTGACCCCGCGCTTGACCACCTGGGCCTGGCGGGACAGGGAGATGTTGCAGGGCGCGGCCTCGTTCCAGCAGGTCGCCACGCCGACAAAGGGCTGGGCGATCTCCTCGCCGGTCATGCCCATGGCATAGTAGTACGACCGGTGCGGGGCCGAGGCCGGGCCGACGGAGACATGGCGGCTGGGCAGCTTGGACTTGTCGAAGGTGGGTTTCTGGTCGAGGGGCATGGCAATCCAATCCCGTTTTTATCGGCTTGATCCTGACCGTGAGAATAGCGGTGGAGCCATTGGGCGACCAATGCTTTTTCCACAAGGCGCCCCCCGCGGCAACACCGCTCGTCATGCCCGCGAAAGCGGGCATCCATGGTCCCGCCGGCACGGCCACAGGTATCGTGCACCCGTTTGACCCTAGCATGGACCCCCGCTTTCGCGGGGGTGACGGGAGAAGCGCGGGGGTGACGGGAGAAGACTGGGCAAGATCTGTCTGCTGGGGCCTACCGCACAAGAAGGCTCAAGCATCCTTGGTTTCGGTGGCGAAGCCGGCCGGCAGGGTAATCTCGATCAGTTCCAGATCGCCGGAATGTTCTATCTCGCGGTGAAGGATACCGGGGGGCTGATGCACGCAGGACCCGGCTTTCAGCAAGACTTCGCCTTGCCCCTCGTACCAAAACCGGACCCAACCTTTCAGGACATAGACCATTTGGAAATCGAGACGATGGAGATGGGTTTCGCCGCTCGCGTGCTTGCCGGCCGCGGCCCGTATGACATGAGCGCCGACCTTTCCGCCGGTCGCCGCCTCGATGCCCAGATCCCGGTATTCGAAAAAGCCGCGCAGGCCGCCGCCTTCGAAAACCGCGCCCTCCAAATGGGAAACGGATAGTTTCATGGATTTTCTCCTCAGGTTCTCATTTACAGTCAGGGGCTCAAGCGCCGCCTTAGCCCCCCTTGGTATGGCGCGTCAGGCGCGCTATCTATGGCCTTAGACTAGCGTATTTAGCCCACGGCGTCCTGGGGCCTGCGGACACTTAGGATGCCGTCGCGGTTGGGCCAGAATGACGCGAGGTTAGGAGCGAGGACGCAGGACATGCAGAGTATATTCAAGGACGAGCGACGCGGCCTCGCGTCATTCTGGCCCAATCCCTCTGGGACGGGTCGTATTATCCCACCCGCCGCGTCGCGAACGGCTTGTGGGGGGCCTGCCACACGGCGCCGCCCGCTCCTAACGGGTGGGATAATCCGATCCCGCCTCGGCGGCATCCTA
>JAJFGL010000035.1 GCA_021776135.1 Kiloniellaceae bacterium | reverse complement strand
ATTCCCACGCGTTACTCACCCGTGCGCCAGTTTCACCAGGACCGAAGTCCTGGATCACCTTCGACTTGCATGTGTTAAGCCTGCCGCCAGCGTTCGTTCTGAGCCAGGATCAAACTCTCAAGTTGACTTGCCCAATCGCTTCGCCAAGGTCAATAAAGACCAAGTTTCCACGATTGAACTTATCGAGCTCCTAACACAAACGCGTACAAAATTATAGTGCATGGCACTAAGGATACGCGTTTGCACCAGAGTCTATAGTGGCAACCAGCCGAAACCGGCACCCAGACTCCGCCGCCCGCGCATCCCTTCCTTACAATCAACAATGTAAAACAGCTTGGCGGCAAGACGCCGGGCCAAGGCCCCCCGGCTTACCCCCCGAATCCGGTTTCCCGGACCCTGTTTCCCAAAATCCCCGGCTTGCCGGAAATAAACGGGAAACGATCATACCGACCGCGCCGCGAATCTGCAACGCAACATGCGATGCAACCCTCGTGCTGTCGATCTGGAAGCGTCGCAGACGGCGCCCGAAAGCGTTCCGCCGTCGACAGCGGTGTATATATGCCGGTAACGGGGGCTTGTCCACACCTGTTTTTAACGAAAGTGAATTTTTAATTTGGGCAAAAAAAACCCAATGATTTCCGCCGCTTCTCCTAGGTCGCATACCCATTAACGTCGTCATCCCGGACGCGACTTTCCTCCAAGCCTTTTGCTTGGCAAGAAAAGTCAGCGATCCGGGAGCCATCATGCCGGTATTCGAATGCCGGACAAGCGGATAAATAGATCCCGGACCGTAAGGCTCGCGCACCGGAAATCGACCGATTTCCGGGCTCGCCTAAGGTCCGGGATGACGACTTTGCGTTTATGTGCCGCTTCCCCTAGAGAAGCCCCAGTTCATGTAATTCCGCCGCCATCTCGGCGGGGATATCGGCGAGGCCCGCGCCCAGCGACTCCAAATCCGGAGGGGCATCCTTGGGCGCCAGATAGCGCCAGCCTTGAAACGGGCGATGGGCACGGGGCACGGTGCGTATGATTTTATCGTCCAATATCAAGTGGTTATCCGCCCGGCCCTGGGCATCGACCACGGCCTCGATGTCCAGCAGGCCTTGCCGTGCCAAAATCTGGCCCTTGATGACCCAATAGATCGAGCCGCCATCGAGAAGTTCCTCGCGGCGTCTGGGGGTCATGCGGGTCCGGTGATAGGCGGGCTTGCCGGTCCGCGCCCGCCGTTGCGCCTGCCAGGCGGCCAGATCCTCGACGTCTTCGGTTCCGACCGATAACTTGATTAAATGGAGCAAATTCGGTCCTCAGGGCTTCGAACAGGCGGCGGCCGGGGCGATCAGGGCCAGGCCCAAACGCACGGGCGGCAACTCGGCGCCGGTATCCCAGGATAACTCAAGCGGCGGCTGCGACTCCAGGCAAGAGAAACGATCGGCGAGCCCGGATGGGGGATTGTCCATATCCCAGACCGCGGCGGCGCCCCTTTCGCGGACCTGCGAATCGCTAACCCAGGGCGCCCGGGCCGGGTCCCCGGCGATGTAGACCTGGGGCCGGGATGGCGCATAGGCGCCGACGTTGCCGGCCAGCCACTCGGAGCCAATGACGATCGGCAAGGGCCCCGCGAACCGGGCGCTCCATGCCGCCTCCGCCTCCTGGGCAAGCGCGCGTCCTGGGAAATGAACCCGTTTGCCCTTGCCCGTTATATAAGGTTGAGCCAAGGCCAAAGCTCCATACAACGCGGGCGCGAGCAGGAACAAGCTACACCAGACAACCGCGAAACGGCGCCGGTTCAATTTTGGGGCTAAGAAAAAAACCACCGCCAGCAAACCGGCGAACAAGAACAAGGGCGTGCCCCACATGGACCGCAAACGCAGCCCGAACACGGCCGAGGCCAGGACAACCAGAACCAGCGGCGCGATGCCCGCGGCGATCAAGAACCGCCGTTCGCGATTTAAACCCAAGGCGGGCCAGGATGGCCGTCCCAGGGCGGCGACGAGCAACAGCATGGGCGCCAAGGCCATGCCTTGCGCGAGTAGAAATTTCGCCGGATAGCCCAGGTGCCGCACCAGCATCGACTCACTTCGCGCGGCTGAGCGCGCCACGGCGTAGGCGAGAGTCTGGAAATCGTGCCCCCACATCCAAATCAGATGCGGGCTCAGTACGGCCAGGGCCACGCCCATGGCCAGGTAAGGGCCCGGCGTCCGCCAGACCGCGCGGCTGTCCCGGTCGAGGAGAAGAAACAGGCCCAAGGGCAGGATCAGAAATCCGGTGAAATACTTACCCAACAAGCCCAGGGCGCCGAAGACCCCAAACAAGGCCCAGAAAACCCAGCCGCCGCGCGTCAGCGCGCGCCAGAAGCAGAGTACGCTCAAGCCCCAAAGCGGTAAGAGAACGACATTGGCGTTGAATTCAGGGCTGGTGAAGTTGTGATAGTAAATGCCTTCCAACAGCAGCATCGCGATCATGGCCGGAACCGGCGCCAGAAACTCGCGCGCCAAGTGCCACACCGCCCAAAACGCCAGGGTGACGCAAAGCGCGCTGAGCAGGTACAGCGGCCACCCCTGTCCCGGCGCCGCCGTGAAGGCGAGTTCGGCCAGCCAAGGCGATAGCGGCGGGTGCTTGTCGTAGCCCCACTGCCAGGCATGTCCCCAGGCCAGGGTCTCGACCGCGTCGAGGGGCAGGTTCGGATTGACCAGACTGGGGACCAGGGTCCAGAGCGCCGCGTGAAGGACCAGGACCGCCGGGACAACCGCGCCGGGCGGCGCGTCGTCTAGACGCGGCACCTAAAGCCCTCGCGCGGCCTTTCCGCTTGGCTTCTCCCCAGGCGCCACGGATTTGGCGGCCAGGCGGTCTTGGATCAAATACAACGGGCGGCTCTTGGTCTCGTCGGAAATCCGCCCGACGTATTCGCCCAGTATGCCGATAGTGGTGAGCTGTACGCCGCCCAGAAACAAAACCACGACCATGAGCGAGGGATAGCCGGGGACGTCGGTGCCGTGAACCAAGGTGTCGTAGATAATGCCGAAGCCGAACATGAGGGCCAGAACCGCGACCAGCAAGCCGACATAGGTCGCGACTTTAAGCGGCACGGTGGTGAAGCTGGTGATGCCCTCGATCGAGAAGCTCCATAGCTTCAAGTAATTCCACTTACTGGCGCCGGCATGGCGCGGATCGCGGTCATAGGGAACCGCGATCTGGCGATAACCGATCCAGGCGAACAAGCCCTTCATGAAGCGATGCGATTCGCGCAGGCGCAAAAGATCCGTGACTGCCGCGCGGCCCAGCAATCGGAAGTCGCCGACGTCGCGCGGCATGGGCGCGTGGCCGACCTTTTCCATAAGCCGATAGAAGGCATGGGCGGAGGTTCGCTTCAGCCAGGTCTCGCCGGCGCGGGAGCGGCGCTGGGCATAGACGACCTCGCCCTCCCCCGCCGCCCAGGGCGCGATCAGATCGGGGATGAGTTCCGGCGGGTCCTGTAAATCGGCGTCGATGACGATAACGGCGTCGCCCTTGGCATGATCCAGGCCCGCCGTCATGGCCGCTTCCTTGCCGAAGTTCCGCGACAAGCGAAGCACCGCCACCCGGGGGTCGCTGCCATGCAAGGAAAGAAGGCAGTCGGCGGAGCCGTCCTCGCTGCCATCGTCGACATAGACGATCTCAGCCGCATAAGGCAGCTTGTCCAAGACCGCCGCAAGCCGGCGGTGAAATTCAGGCAGGGTTTCCGATTCGTTGTAGACCGGGACGACGACCGACAGCACGCGGCTCTCAGCGGCCTCTTTCGAGGCAAGGCGCCCAAGATCGTTTTGTTCGGCCACGATATCGTTCACTGCACCCCGGTCCCGCGCGGAGACTTTCTCGAAACCTCTCCATGCTCTATAGAAACACACGTACTGGCGCAAGCGCGTGGCCCGCAACCCAAGGAAAACGAAGCATTCCTATGATTCAGCAGGCCGCCCGATTCGCCATGGTCGGCGCCGTGAACACGGCGGTCGATCTAGGCCTGTTCTCGATTTTCTTCTATGTCCTGGCCTGGCCGCTCCTGCTCGCCAATGCCGGCGGTTTTACGGTCGCTGTCTGCGTCAGTTACTTCCTGAACAAAACCTGGACTTTCGCCGACGACAGCCGGGGCCGCGAAGCCTTGCAGCGCGGGCTTGCCTTCGGGGCGGTGGCGCTTGGCGGGTTGGCGATCGGGTCGCTGGCGATCTGGCTGGCGGCTCAGGTTTTGATCCCGATCCTGGCCAAGATCGCCAGCATCGGCGTCACCTTCGCCTGGAACTTCACGGTTTCACGGCGTTGGGTGTTTCGCAGTTAGCGCCTGCGCTACCTTGGAAGCGGGCGCGCGGCCCAAATGGCCGCATATAGTGCGCCCGGCGTCGGTTAGTTTGCCAAGATCGACGCCGGTTTCGATACCCAGACCGTCGAGCATGTAGAGGACATCCTCGCTCGCGGCATTACCGCTCGCGCCCTTGGCGTAGGGACAGCCGCCCAAGCCGGCGACCGAGCTATCGACTATGGCGACGCCCAGTTCCAGGCACGCCAGGATGTTGGCCAGGGCCTGACCGTAAGTATCGTGGAAATGGACCGCGAGGCGTTCCATGGGAACTTGCACAGCGGCCGCCTGGACCATGGCTTGGGCCTTGGCCGGCGTGCCGGTCCCTATGGTGTCGCCCAGGGAAATCTCCCCGCAGCCCATGTCGTACAGCCGCGCGGCGACCTGGGCCACGGCCTCGGGCGCGACCGCGCCTTCGTAGGGGCAGCCGAGCACGCAGGAGACATAGCCGCGCACGGCCACGCCATCGCGCGCGGCGGCCTCGGCCACGGGTTCGAATCGCGCCAGGCTCTCGGCGATCGAACAATTGATGTTTTTTTGGGTGAAGGTTTCGGAAGCCGCGCCGAAGACCGCGATCTGGTGCGCGCCGGCCGCCCGCGCCGCCTCGTACCCCTTCATGTTGGGAACCAGCACCGGATAACTCACCCCGGTTTTTCGCGCGATCCCGGCAAGCACCTCGCCGCTATCGGCCATTTGCGGAACCCATTTGGGGGACACGAAGGCGCCCGCTTCGACGACGCTCAAACCGGTGCCGCTCAAGCGGTCGATGAGATCGATCTTGACCGCCGCCGGCACGATCTCCTTTTCGTTTTGCAAACCGTCGCGCGGCCCGACCTCGACCATTTTTACGCGCGCGGGCAGTTTCATGCCGCACCGCCGGCATGGTTATCTTCCACGATCAGAAGTTCCGCCCCCTCCTCCACCAAGTCGCCGGCGGCATAGAAGACCTCGCCCACCGTGCCATCGGCGGCGGCGGTCAGGCGATGCTCCATCTTCATGGCTTCCAGCACCACCAGCGGCGCGCCGCGCTCTACCGTGTCGCCCGGCTTGACGCAAAGCTGCACGACCTTGCCCGGCATGGGGGCGAGAACCCGCCCCACCGTTTCCGCCTCGTCCGCCACCGCCTCCAAGGGATCGGCGAGGTGCAAGCGATGGCTCGCGCCGCGCAGCAAGACGATCAGGTCGCCCTCGTGGCGGACCACGGCCGCGGGAAACCGCCGGCCATCGAGCTCCACGCGCATGGCCCCGTCTTCGTCCAAGACACCGGCGGCCGAAATTTCCGTGTCATGCAGGGCCAGGAGGTACCCAGCCTCCCGGTAGGAAACCGTGACGACGACCTCGTTTCCAGCGTCCAGAAAGGCCAGGCGGCTATGGGTATCGACATTCAGGCGCCAGCCCGCCGTGTCATGCCAAGGCGAATAGGGGTCGCTCGACCTAACCGCCAAGGCGACGGACTCGGCCCGCCGGTGCAGGAGTTCGGCAAGGCAAGCAACGGCCAAAACCTCATCGCTGGCGGGCGCCGGCGCCGGTATCAGTTCCTCGATATATTTAGGAATAAAGCCGGTATCGATCTCCGCCGCGCCATAGGCCGGATGGGCGGCGATGGCGGCCAAGAAGGCGGTGTTCGCGGTCACGCCAACGATTTCAATCCCGGCCAAGGCCGTGCGCAGGCGGGCCAGGGCGGCGGCGCGATCCCGGCCCCAAACAATCAACTTGGCCAGCATGGGATCGTAGTGCACCGGGACGGTATCGCCCTGGCGCACACCGGCATCGAGGCGAAGATGCGCGTTCGTGTCCGGAAATTTGAGGCGCGTCAAACACCCGGTCGCGGGCATGAAGCCGCGGGCCGGATCTTCGGCATAGAGACGTACTTCCATGGCGTGGCCATGGATAGCAAGTTGGTCTTGCGTGCAGGGCAAGGTTTGACCGCAAACGACCCGAAGTTGCCACTCCACCAAATCCTGCCCGGTAATCATTTCGGTGACCGGATGTTCGACTTGCAGGCGGGTATTCATTTCCATGAAAAAAAACTTATCGTCCTGGACGATGAATTCCACGGTTCCGGCGCCGGTGTAGCCGCAGGCCTTGGCCGCCGCGACCGCCGCCGCCCCCATCTCGGCGCGCCGCTCCGCCGTCATGCCGGGGGCCGGCGCTTCCTCTATGACCTTCTGATAGCGCCGCTGTATGGAACAATCGCGCTCGAACAAGTGAACGGCATTGCCATGGCTGTCGGCGAAGATCTGAATTTCTATATGGCGGGGTGACGGCAGATAAGCTTCGAGCAAGACCCGGTCGTCGCCGAAGGCGGCCGCGGCCTCGCGCTTGGCGGAACTCAGGGCCTCGGTGAAGTCCCCGGGGCGCTCGACGATGCGCATGCCCTTGCCGCCGCCGCCCGCCGAGGCCTTGATGAGAACCGGAAAGCCGATACGCTTGGCTTCGGCGGCCAGGTGCTTGGCATCCTGCTTGCCGCCGTGATAACCGGGAACCAGGGGCACGCCGGCCTTTGCCATCAGATCCTTGGCGGCGCTCTTGGAGCCCATGGCCCGGATTGCCTCCGGCGGCGGGCCAATGAAGACGATTCCCGCCCGCGCGCAGGCTTCGGCGAAGTCCGCGTTCTCTGACAAAAATCCATAACCGGGATGGATGGCCTGGGCGCCGGCGCGCTTGGCCGCCGCCAGAACCGCGTCGATCTTGAGGTAGCTTTCGGCCGCCGGCGCGGGTCCGATGGCATAGGCCTCGCCCGCCAGGGCGACATGGGCGGACTTGGCGTCGGCCTCGGAATAGACCGCGACCGAGCCGATGCCCAAACGCCGTAGCGTGGCCATGATCCGGCAGGCGATTTCACCCCGATTGGCGATCAAGACCTTTTCGAACATGAGACCTGCTTCAAGCTGAAATTACACGTCACGGCAGCGCCAGAACATCGAAGGCGATAGAGATACGCTGTTCGTCCGCCTCGTAGGGAACCGTGTGATGATAGAAGTAGGAGGGAAACAATACCATGAGCCCCTCCTTGGGCTGGTAGGCCTTTAATTCGGGTTCGACGTTGTGGGGGATCTGCACGCCCGGCTGGCCGAACTCGATCCAGCCGGCATGGGTCTCCGCCTGGGCCGAAACCACGTTTGGCACCTTGGGGTAATAGCATCCGCTCAGCCACGCGGGATGGATGTGGGGCACCTGGTGGCCCTGGGCCTCCATGACCACCGACCACATGGTCAACCGCCAGCGGCGCGGCGGCTTGGCCAGTAAGGGATGGCCGGCATCGGCGGGACGGTCGCGGATATAGGCCTCGACCGCGGCCATGACGGCTTGTTCCAAGGCGGCCACGGGCCCCTTGGGTTCAACCAGAAGTTCCCCGGTGTGACGCCCGGCCCGCGTCGCGTGGCTGGTCGGAGCGAAAACCAAGGTCGGGTGAGACAGGATGTGCACGGATAGGGCTTCGTTGAAATCGGCCAGAGTCTCGAAGCCAGGGGGCACGGCAATGTCCACCGGCTGTATCAAGCGGTCGAAATCGACCAGGGCGCGCGCTTCGGGGCGGCGCCCAAGCTCGTCCAGCACCACTGACTTGAGCGCCAGCACGCGCGGATTACCCGGTTCGCGCGCCAGATAGCTGTCGCAGGCTTCCAGAGCGGCGGAAAATTCGCGCCCCTGCATGAGCACGATACCCAGGTTGACGTAGGCCTCGGGAAAATCCGGGCGCAAGGAGATCGCCAGGCGATGAGCCGCCGCCGCCGCCTCGAGATCGCCCAGGGCCCGCAGGGCGCCGCCCATGTTGGTATGGGCCTCGGCGAAGCCGGGTTCGATCGCCACGGCGCACCGGTAGGCCGCCACCGCCTCTTCGAAGCGCCCGGCCTCGCGCAAGGCGGTCCCCAGGTTGTTGTGGCCGCCGGCGAAGTCCGGTTCCCTCCCGGTCAGGCGCTCAAGCAAGGCGATAGCCGGGTCCAGGCGTCCGAGCTCGACCATGACGCTGCCCAGGTTGACCATGGCTTGCGGCATGTCCGGCCTGAGCCGCAAGGCCGCGCCATAGGCGCCTTCCGCCTCTTCCAGCCGGCCTAGTTTGTAGAGCACGCCGCCCAGATTGAAGTGCGCCTCGGCAAAATCCGGATGCAGGTTCAGGGCTTGACGATAGGCGGACGCGGCCTCGTCCATACGGCCCATATCCTGCAAGACCCCGCCCAGTTTGTAGTGAGCGCCGGCCAGGTCCGGATTTAGGTCAATGGCGCGGCGATAGGCGCGCGCCGCGCCCTCGCCTTGACCGCTGGCCTCCAAGGCCGAGCCCAGGTTGAGACGCGCTTGGGCGAAATCCGGGCGCTGATCGCAGGCCGTGCGCAGGGTTTCAGCCGCCGCCTCAACCCGGCCGGCGGCGAGTAGGGCCAAGCCGAGAGCATAGGTCGCCTTGGGATGTTCCGGCGCCGCGCCCAAAACTCGCCGCGCCAAGACCTCGGCCTCGCCGGGGCGCGCCGCGCGCAAGTGAACCGCAGCCTCGGCCAGGATTTTCTCGATACCCTCTGGGCCCAGTGCGTCTGTATCGCTGTCAAGAGTCGGTTCGGTCATGGCCGCCGGCCTCTCAGTTTCTACGATTTCCTCGTCAAGCCAATTCCGCCCGCAATACCATATCGCGCAGGGTCACGATACCGACCGGTTCGCGCTCGTGATCGACCACCAGCGCCCGCGACAGGCCAAAGCGCATCAGAAGACGGACCGCGTACTTGACCTGCATATCGGCCGGCACGGTCAGGATCGGTTTGGACATGACTTCATAGACACTGACCCGGTCGATGGAGCGGTCGGTGGCGATCACTTCGCGGGCGATGTCGGCAACCACCAGCAGGCCGTATTCGTCGTGATCGTCGCGCTTATTGACGACCAGGGAGCTGACCCCACCGTCGCGCATGACCTGGATCGCTTCCTTGACCGAGGCCATGGCATCGATGGTGCGTACCGAGCCGGTCATGGCCGCGTTAACCGTAACGTGTTTATCTTGGTTCATAGGTCTTCCTCGATCTCATGCTGCAAGGCGGCCAGCTGCGATTTCAGACCGACCGCGTCCTCGATTTCAATCTGCAGGGCAATGCCCGATCCCGGATTCTTGTCGAAGTCGCCGGTATTCGCGATGATCTCCAATATGTCGCGCGACCGGGGCGCGGCGACCAGGAACAACAGAATATCGCGGGCAGAAGACAAATCCAGGCCCAGGAAGGTTTTCTCCGGGTGCAAACCTTCGCCGCGGACGCTGGTGATCACGGTGGCGCCGGTCGCGCCGCCGGCCCGCGCCGCTTCGACAACCGCGTCGGTGAGGCTGTCTTCGACCATGGCCATGATCAACTTGAACTTCATCGGTTAACTCCTATTGCTTGCCGCTCTTGAGGCGGTCGTTCAGCATGGCATAGCCCATGACGGACATTATAGGGAACAGACTGGCGAAGGCGATCAAACCGAAGCCGTCGATCAGCGGACTTCGGCCTGGTATCGTCGAGGCCAAACCCAGTCCCAAGGCAGTGACCACCGGCACGGTGACGGTCGAGGTCGTCACCCCGCCCGAATCGTAGGCCAGGGGCACGATCGACTTGACCGTGCGGGCGGTCTGAAAAATGACCACGATATAGCCAGCTATGATGTAATAGGGCAACGGCGTCCCGGTCACGATCCGGAAGGTGCCGAGCGCGACCCCTACGGAAACCCCGACCGCCACCGCGATACGCAAACCGAAGGCGCTAAGCGATCCGCCGGATATTTCCTCGGCCTTGAGCGACACCGCGATCAAGGCGGGCTCGGCGACCGTGGTGGCGAAGCCGATCGCCGCCGCGAAGGCATAGACCCAACCGTAGTCCCGCCAATCGGGCGCCCCCGTGCTTTCGCCGATGACTAAGCTGGAAGTCAACTGCAAGGCCATGGTTTCGCCGATCGGAAACAAGGCTTCCTCCAGGCCGACCAGGAACAGGGTCAAGCCGACCAACACATAGGCGAAGCCGCCGCAGAGGCGTAGCAGACGATCCGGGCGCCGGCGCAGCACCAGGATCTGAAACCCGAGAAGGATAACCGCGATGGGCGCGATATCGCGCAAAGTCCCCAGGGCGGCCCAGGCTAGGTTGGCGAGAAGTTCCATCCTAAGTGTCCACAGGCCCTAGACCACCATGCCGAACACCAGGACGAAGATAATGGGCGTCAGGCTGGCGAAGGCGATCAGGCCGAAACCGTCGAGCAAAGGCGAGCGCCCGCGTATGGCGCCGGCCAAGCCGATACCCAAGGCCGTGACCAGGGGAACCGTCATGGTCGATGTTGTGACCCCGCCCGAATCGTAGGCGATGCCGACGATTTCAGCCGGCGCGAAGAAGGTCAGGATCACGACCAGGACATACCCGCCGATAATCAGATAGTGAATGGGCCAGCCCTTGAGGATACGAAACACGCCCAAGACCAGCGCGCCGCCGACCGCGAGCGCGACGGTCAAGCGTAGCTGTAGGGCATAAGTGCCGTGCGTTTCGGGATCGTCGGCGATCGCCCCGGCGGTCCCGGCGATCTCGGCCGCCTTGGCGGAGACCGCGATCAGGGCCGGTTCGGCCACCGTGGTGCCGAAGCCCAGGCAAAACGCAAAACCGAGCAGAGCCGCCAGATTGCCTTTGCGCGCGAAGGCCTGCGCCATGCTCTCGCCCAGGGGAAACAGGCCGATTTCGAGCCCTTGAACGAACAGGCTGAGTCCCACGACCACGAAGACCATGCCGATCAGGATGCGCTCCAAGTTGGGAAACGGTTCTTGGAGCACAACGATCTGAAAAAAAGCGATAACGGCCACGATGGGAACCAAATCCCGGAACGATCCGAAATAGATCTTCAGCAAAGAACGAATACCGGCCAGTCTCAGGCGCCCGTTCGCCACACCACCGGCTTTGGCCATCCTAGGGCCTGCACCAAGAGGCTTGGGTCTTGGCCAGAAAAGCCGCGATACCCTCGCGTGCTTCCTTGGCGGTGCGCTGGCGCGCGATCCGCGCCGCCGTATCTTCGACCAGCGCGTCGCCGATGGGCCGGTGGGCCACGGCGAAAATCAGTTCCTTGGCCGCGGCCTGTGCTTGGGGCCCGCCCTTAAAGAGGGCGCGCAGGATCTTCTTGCCGGCGTCTTCGAGCGCCTCGTCCGGCACCACGCTATGAATTAAACCCAGGGCTTGCGCTTCCTGGGCGCTAAAAGTTTCGGCGGTCAGGAAATAGCGGCGCGCGGCGCGCTCGCCCATGGCGGCGATGACATAGGGCGCGATGACCGCCGGTATCAAGCCGAGCTTGACCTCGGACAAGGTGAAATTCGCGGTTTCCGCCGCGACCGAGATATCGCAACAGGCGGCCAAGCCCACCCCGCCGCCGAGCGCCCGGCCTTGAACCAGCGCCATGGTCGGTTTCGGCAATTCGTTTAGTGTGCGCATGAGGCCGGCCAAGGCGCGCGCGTCCGCCAGGTTCTCATCCTCGGAATTACCGGCCATGCGCTGCATCCAGTTGAGGTCGGCGCCGGCGGAAAAGTTCCGGCCCTGAGAGCGCAGGACAACGGCACGCACGCGCTTGTCGGTGCCAAGACCGTTGAGGACAACGGTCAGTTCAGCGATCAAGGTATCGTTGAAGGCGTTGTGAACCTCCGGCCGGGTCAAGGTGATCCAGGCCACCCCGGTTTCGTCGATCTCTTCCATGAAGAAGGGCTTTTGCATGGTCGCTACATCCTGAAAATGCCGAATTCGGTTTTTTCGGCCGGGGCGTTCAAGGCCATGGATATGCCCAGACCCAGGGCCATGCGCGTATCCAGCGGATCGATGATACCGTCGTCCCACAGCCGCGCCGAGGCATAACTCGGATGACCCTGACGTTCGTACTGTTCGCGGATCGGCGTCTTGAAGGATTCCTCGTCCTTGTCGTCCCAGGCTTCGCCGCGCGCCGCCAGGGAATCGCGCTTGACGGTCGCCAACACCGAAGCCGCCTGCTCGCCGCCCATGACCGAAATGCGGGCGTTGGGCCACATCCACAACAGGCGCGGATCGAAGGCGCGGCCGCACATGCCGTAGTTCCCGGCGCCGAAACTGCCGCCCAGTACGACCGTGAACTTGGGCACCTTGGCGCAAGCCACCGCGGTCACCATCTTGGCGCCGTCCTTGGCGATACCCCCCGCCTCGTATTTGCGCCCGATCATGAATCCGGTGATGTTTTGCAAGAAAACCAGGGGAATGCCGCGCTTGCAGCACAGCTCCACGAAGTGCGCGCCCTTCAAGGCCGATTCTGAAAACAAGATGCCGTTGTTGGCGACGATCCCGACCGGATAGCCCAGGATACGCGCGAAGCCGCAGACCAGCGTGGTGCCATAGAGGGCCTTGAATTCGTCCAGTTCGCTGCCGTCCAGCAGGCGCGCCAGGACTTCGCGCACATCGTAGGCCGCGCGCGGATCGCTGGGCACGATGCCGTAAATCTCGTCCGGATCGTAAAGCGGATCGCGCGGTTCCACGACATCCAGATCGTGGCGCTTGACCCGGTTGAGATTGGCGACGATGCGCCGCGCCACCGCCAGGGCATGGGCGTCGTTACGCGCGGTGTGATCGGTCACCCCCGAAACCCGGCCATGGACATCGGCGCCGCCCAATTCCTCGGCGCTCACGACCTCGCCGGTCGCCGCCTTCACCAAGGGCGGGCCGCCCAGGAAGATGGTGCCTTGATCGCGCACGATGACGCTTTCGTCGGACATGGCCGGCACATAAGCCCCGCCGGCGGTACAGGACCCCATCACCAGGGCGATTTGCGGAATACCCTTGGCCGACATATTGGCCTGATTGAAAAAGATGCGTCCGAAATGTTCGCGGTCGGGGAAGACCTCGTCCTGACTCGGCAGGTAGGCGCCGCCGGAATCCACCAGGTAGAGGCATGGCAGGTGATTTTGCTCCGCTATCTCCTGAGCGCGCAGGTGCTTTTTGACCGTGAGGGGAAAATAGGTGCCGCCCTTCACCGTCGCGTCGTTGGCGACGATCATGCACTCCTGGCCCCGGATACGGCCGATGCCGGTGACAATCCCGGCGGCCGGCACCTCGCCGCCGTAAAGACCGTAGGCCGCGAGCTGCGAGAGTTCCAGAAACGGCGAGCCGGTATCCAGAAGCGCGCGGATGCGGTCGCGCGGCAGAAGCTTCCCGCGCCCCAGGTGCTTCTCCCGTGCCGCTTCGCCGCCGCCGAGCTTGATCTTATCCACCATGGCCTCAAGATCGGCCACCAGCGCCTTGAGGGCATTGCGGTTACGCCGGAAGTCTTCGGACCGGGGTGAGATCGAGCTTTTCAAGACGGTCATACGGCGGCGACTCCGTGAATACCTACGGAATAGGTGTGCCGGACAGCCAAGATTCCGGCAAGTTATTTCCGAGCGCGGGCGCCAGAATTTCGTGAGAATTGTTACTAGACAATGTAACGCTTGCAGAGGCTTGGCCCCCAATCCTAAGGTTTGGCCGAATAACGGAGAGAGTTTCATGACCGAATTGGCGCGAATCGAAACGGCGGCGGAATTGGTGTACCGCCACATGCCCCCGACCCCGCAATATTGCTGGCCGCTGCTGTGCCAGCGGGCGGGCGTGGAAATCTGGGTCAAGCATGAGAACCACACCCCCATCGGCGCCTTCAAGCTGCGCGGCGGCCTGGTCTTCATGGACAGCCTCAAACAACGGCATCCGGAGGTCAGCGGCGTGATCGCGGCGACCCGGGGGAATCATGGCCAAAGCATCGCCCTGGCGGCGCGGCTTCAGGGACTCAAGGCCGTGGTCGTGGTGCCCCACGGCAACAGCGTCGAAAAGAACCGCGCCATGCGCGCCTTCGGCGCCGAGTTGATCGAACATGGCGATGACTTCGTCGACGCCAAGGACCACGCGGCGGCGCGCGCCAAGCAGGAAGGCCTCTACATGGTGCCCTCCTTCGATCCCGGCCTGGCGCTTGGCGTGGCGAGCTACGGCCTGGAGTTCCTACGCGGCGCGGCGGAGCTGGACGCGGTTTACGTGCCCATCGGTCTGGGCTCGGGCATCTGCGGCACCATCATGGCCCGCGACGCCTTGGGACTCGCGACCGAGATCGTGGGCGTGGTCGCGGAACGCGCCGCCGCTTATGCGCTTTCCTTCGAGGCCGGCAAGCCGGTCGCAACGGCAAGCGCCAACACCTTCGCAGACGGCGTCGCCGTGCGCGAACCCGACCCGCAAGCCCTGGAGATTATACGCAAGGGCGCGGAACGAATCGTCACGGTGTCGGAAGACGAAATCGAAGCGGCCATGCGCGCCTACTACACCGATACCCACAACCTGGCCGAAGGCGCCGGCGCCGCACCCCTGGCGGCGGTGCTAAAAGAAAAGGCTAAGCTCGCGGGCAAGAAGGTGGGCGTCGTTCTCTCGGGCGGCAACGTCGATGCGGCGGTGTTCGGTCCCATCTTGTCCAAGACCGCAAGGTAATTACTTCACCTTCAACATCGCCAACATGGCCAGCACCGTGATTGCGATACCGGTGTATACAGTGGGCTCCGGCCAGGCTTGGCGGAACACGCCTTCCAAGAGCGCCACCAAGCCCGGAATCAGGAAGGTGTAGGCCATGACCTTGGCCGGGCTCAGGACGACGCTCGCCGTCTTGGACAAAAAGAACGTGAAGGCGGTGTTGCACACGCCCAGGTAAACGATCGCCAGGTAAACCTGGCCGGAGATCGCGGACCAGGGCGTCGCCAGGATCCGGGGCATACCAACAACGGCGAGCATGACCGTGCCCATGACCAGGCTCCAAAATGTCAGGTGCGGGATGGGATCGCCGCCGTGCAGCCGTTTCACCGCCACCGGGTGGGCGGCGAAGGCGACACAGCCGAGCAAGAAAACCCCCTCGCCCGCACCGAAGTCGAGCAGCAGGAGGCGATCCAAAGACCCCCGGAACAACACCCACAGCGCCCCGAAGGCGCCGAAGAAAAGCAGCACGGCCAGATGACTGGACAACCGCTCCCGAAAGACCGCATAGGCGTAAGCCGCGCTCATCAAGGGCAGAAGCGTGAAGATCGCGCCGGCGCTCAAGGGATCGACCGTGCGCAAAGCCTCGAACATGGCGACGAAAAACACCGCCATGAGAAAGGCGATGAAGCCATAGCGCGGCAAAGCGCGCAAAGCCGGCCAGCGCAAGCCGCCGCTAAAGCCCAGAACAGCCCCAAAGGCCAAGGTCCCGAAGGCGAAACGTAAAAAAGTCACCACCACGGGATCGGCTTCCAAGGCGACCAGGCGGCCGAGTGGAAACGAGGTGCTGATAAGAATGGTGTAGATCAGAAGCGCACTGTGGGCGCGGCTGATGCTTGTTGTGTTGGATGAAGGCGCTACACGCGGGACCGCCACAATCTGGGCTTCCTAGTCCGTGAACATGTCCTCCCCCCTCACTCAGCCGCCTCGCGGCTGGGGTTGTTGGGGTGGGTTGTCCAGTTGGCGTAGGCCGGGTCGATGGGTTTGCCGGTGCGCGGGTCTATGCCTGAGGTTTGGCGCTCCAGGGTAATGCAGTCCTCGACCGGGCACACGCTAACGCAGAGATTGCAGCCGACGCATTCCTCGTCGATGACCTCGAAATGCCTTCGGCCATCTTTAACCGCCGTGATCGCCTGGTGCGAGGTGTCCTCGCAGGCGATGTGGCAGCGCCCGCACTCGATGCACAGGTCCTGATCGATTTTCGCCTTCACGATGTAGTTCAGGTTCAGATACTGCCAGTCGGTCAGGTTCGGCACCGCCTTGCCGATGAAGTCGTCAAGGCGCGTATAGCCTTTCGTTCCCATCCAGTTCTTCAGGCCTTCGATCATGTCCTCGACGATGCGGAAGCCGTAGACCATGGCGGCGGTGCAGACTTGCACGTTGCCGCAACCCACGGCCATGAACTCAGCCGCGTCGCGCCAATCGGAAATGCCGCCGATGCCCGAAATAGGCAGGCCGTGGGTGGCCGGATCGCGGGCTATTTCCGAGACCATGCTCAGGGCGATGGGTTTGACCGCCGGGCCGCAATAACCGCCATGGGTGCCCTTGCCGTCGGTCGCCGGGTTCGGCGCCATGGTATCGAGATCGATACCGACGATGGAGTTGATGGTGTTGATGAGGGACACCGCGTCGGCCCCGTTTTCCTTGGCGGCGCGCGCCGGGTTGCGCACGTCGGTGATGTTGGGGGTCAGCTTGACAATAACCGGCATGCGCGAGTTCTGCTTGCACCACTTCGCGACCATGCCGACGTATTCCGGCACCTGACCGACGGCGGCGCCCATGCCCCGTTCCGACATGCCGTGGGGGCAACCGAAGTTCAATTCGATGCCATCCGCGCCGGTGTCCTCGACCAAGGGTAAAATCTTTTTCCAGGCCGCTTCCTCGCAAGGCACCATGAGCGAGACCACCACGGCCCGGTCCGGCCAGTCGCGTTTGACCTTCTTGATCTCGCGCAGGTTGAGCTCCAAGGGCCGGTCGGTTATCAGCTCGATATTATTGAACCCCAGCAAGCGCCGGTCGGCGCCGTAAATCGCGCCATAGCGCGGGCCGTTGACGTTGACGATGGGCGGATCCTCGCCCAGGGTTTTCCACACCACCCCGCCCCAGCCCGCCTTGAAGGCGCGCACCACGTTGTATTCCTTGTCGGTCGGCGGCGCCGAGGCGAGCCAGAAAGGGTTGGGCGATTTGATTCCCAGGAAGTCACCGCGAAGATCGGTCATGGCCTCATCCTTTCGCCTTTTGCGCGCGCAGGGCGCGATCCATGGACACCGCCGCCGCCTTGCCGTCTGCGACCGCGGCGACGGTCAGATCCTGCCCCCCGGCCACGCAATCGCCGCCGGCCCAGACATCGGGCAGCGAGGTGCGGCCTTCGCCATCGGCCGCGATACGGCCATCCTCGAGTTTCACCGTGTCATCCATGGCAACAAAAGCCTGTCCAATGGCCTTGAACACCACATCGGCGGCCAGGGTAAAGCTTTCCCCGGCGCCCTCCAGGCGGCCTTCGGCGTCCAGGCTGGTGCGCTCGAATTCAATAGCGCGTAGCGCGCCGGCCTCGCCGATCAAACGCGACGGCTTGGCGAAGTGGATGATTTTCACGCCCCGGGTCTGGGCCAGGTCTTGTTCGAAAACGCTGGCGTTCATCTGCGCCTTGCCGCGCCGGTAGACGAGGGTTACCTCCTCGGCGCCTAGCAGCTTGCTTTGAACCGCGATGTCGATGGCGGTCATGCCGCCGCCGATGACCACCACCCGGCGCCCGACCGGCAGGCTCGACAAATCCTTGGCTTGGCGCAGGTCGGATATGTAGTCCACGGCGTCGATCACGCCGTCAAGCTCCTCGCCATCCAGGCCCAAATCGCGAACCGTTCCCAGACCAAGGCCCAGGAACACCGCGTCGTAGTCGGCGCGCAGTTGCTCCAGGCTCAAGCCTGACCCCAGGCCCTTGCCGGTCACCACCTCGATGCCGCCCAAGGACAGAATGAAGGCCACCTCGCGCTGGGCGAAATCCTCGACCGTTTTATAAGCCGCGATCCCGTACTCATTGAGACCAGCCGGTTTTTCGCGTGCGTCGAACACGGTAACCGCATGACCCAGCAGCGCCAGGCGATGGGCGCAGGACAGGCCCGCCGGGCCGGCGCCGACCACCGCCACGCGCTTGCCGCTGTCCGCCGCGCGGGCGAAGACCTGCTTGCCGTCCGCGAATAAGGCGTCGGTCGCGTGGCGCTGCAGCAAGCCGATCTTGACCGGCTTGCCATCGGCGATCTCGCGCACGCAGACTTCCTCGCACAGGGTCTCCGTCGGACAGACCCGGGCGCACATGCCGCCCATGATGTTTTCTCTCAGGATGGTTTCCGCCGCCCCCAAGGGGTTGCCGGTGGAGATTTGGCGAATGAACATGGGGATGTCGATGTCGGTCGGACAGGCCTCGACGCAAGGCGCGTCATGGCAGAAATAACAGCGGTCCGCCTCGACCATGGCCCCATGGGTGTCCAAGGGCGGATGCAAGTCGGCGAAGTTCTCCGCATACTGCCGCGCCGTCAGCCGGCCGGTGGCGACATCGCGCTTGGCGCTGCCTGTAGCCATGGACTCGTCTCCTCCCACGGTTTTTCGCGATTCTCAATTTTTACCATTTGATCAAAAATTATTCCGTCGATCAAGCCGGAAAACGGTGCGTCTTGCCAGGACGCACGGGCCCAAGTAAGACCCTAAGAATGTGGGAACCCCGGAAATGAGATGACCGAAACCCTCCTCAATACCAAGGGCCTCAACTGCCCCCTGCCGGTGCTGAAGGCGCGCAAGGCCTTGAAGGGCGTGGCGCCCGGTGGCCTCCTGCGTGTCCTGGCGACGGATCCGGCATCGGTCATCGATTTCAAGGCTTTCTGCCTGACCACCGGCCACGAGCTGGTCGAATCCGGTCAAGACGGCAAGGTCTTCACTTTCCTCATCCGCCGCAAAGGCGAGGACGAGGCCGCGCCGTCGCCCTCAATTCCCTCCCCCCTTGAGGGGGAGGGTTAGGGTGGGGGGAAGCGCGTCAGCGCGTCGAAAGACCCCACTTCACTGTTCCCATGCCGCCTGACGGCGACGCCCCCCACCCCGGCCCTCCCCCTCAAGGGGGGAGGGAGAAGTTGAGATACCCCTGCCTACACGCACCGTGAGAACGGGGCTAATCCCGCCAATCCTCGCGGATCATGGCGCTGGCTTTTTCCGCGATCATAATGGTCGGGGCATTGGTGTTGCCCGAGGTGATCGCCGGCATGACCGAGGCATCGACGACCCGCAAGCCCTCGATCCCGCGCACCCGCAGGCGCTCATCGACCACGGCCGTATCGTCCTTGCCCATCTTGGCGGTGCCGACCGGGTGAAAAATGGTGGTCCCGATGTCGCCCGCCGCCTTAGCCAAGTCATCTTCGCTTTGCGCCTCGGGGCCGGGGCGGAACTCATGGGGCCGGTACTTAGCCAGGGCCGGCGCCGCCATGATTTTCCGGGTCAGGCGAATCGACGCCGCCGCGACGAGCCGGTCGCCGGGCGTCGACAGGTAGTTGGGCCGGATGGCCGGCGCCTCGAAGGGATCGGGGCTCACGATACGAATCGACCCCCGGCTTTCCGGCCGCAGATTGCACACCGAAGCGGTGATGGCGGGAAAGGCATCCAAGGCTTCGCCGAACTTGGGCAGGGACAGGGGCTGGACGTGATATTCGAGATCGGGGGTCTCGCGCGCCGGGTCCGACTTGGCGAAAGCGCCAAGCTGGCTGGGCGCCATGGTCAAGGGCCCGCGCCGGAACAGCAGGTATTCCAGCCCCATGCCGGCGCGGCCAAGAAGGGAGTTCGCCCGCTCGTTCATGGTCTTGACGCCCTGGACCTTGAAGGCGGTACGAATCTGCAAGTGATCCTGCAAATTCCCGCCCACGCCGGGCAAGCCATGACGCACCGGAATACCGAACTCGCGCAACAGCGCCTCCGGCCCTATGCCCGAGAGTTGAAGCAGTTGCGGCGATCCGATAGCGCCCGCCGCCAGGATGACCTCCCGGCGTGCCAGAGCCTTGGCCTCCACGCCCTGGTGGCGAAACGCGACCCCGGTCGCCTTACGATTCTCGAACAGAAGCTTGCGCGCCTGCGCGCCGGTGAGCACGGTCAAGTTGGATCGCCCGCGCACCGGCTTCAAAAAAGCTTGCGACGTGTTCCAGCGGAAGCCGCGCTTCTGATTGACGTGGAAGTAACCGCAGCCCTCGTTGTCGCCCCGGTTGAAGTCGTCGGTCTTGGGGATGCCGCTCTGGGCCGCCGCTTCGCGAAAGGCGTCGAGGATTTCCCAGGACAGGCGTTGCCCTTCGACCCGCCATTCGCCCTCGGCGCCATGATCCGCGTCGGCGCCCTGGTGGAAATCCTCCGAACGCTTGAAGTAAGGCAGAACATCGTCCCAAGCCCAACCGGCATTGCCGAGCTGACGCCACCGATCGTAATCGCGAGCCTGGCCGCGCATATAGATCATGCCGTTGATGGAAGAACAGCCGCCCAGAACCCGGCCCCGGGGATAGTTGAGCGCCCGGCCGTTAAGCCCCTCCTCCGCCTCGGTCTTGAAGCACCAGTCGGTGCGCTTGTTGTTCTGGGTATAAAGGTAGCCGATGGGGATGTGAATCCAGATGTAATTATCCCGTCCCCCCGCCTCCAAAAGCAGCACCCGCTGCTCCGGATCGGCCGAGAGCCGGTTGGCCAGCACGCAGCCTGCCGAGCCGGCGCCGACGATGACATAGTCGTACGCGCCCAAGCTTTCTGGATCGTCCGTCATCTATGCATCTTCCTCCTGCTCCATTATCGCCCTAGACGCGCGCGGCTCAAGCGGCCCGTGCTATAGGAAGGCCATGCCGAGCCGCGCCAGAATCGTCCTATCGTCGCGTTACGCGGTCATGTACGGCGCGGTCTTCCTGACCGTCGGGATATACCTGCCGTTTTGGCCGGTATGGCTGTCGTCGCGCGGCTTCAGCGCTGGAGAAATCGGCCTGCTGCTGGCCTTGGGCACCTGGGTCAAGGTGCTCAGCAACCCGGCCTTGGCCCAGGTAGCCGACCGCAGCGGCCGGGCCAAGGCGACCCTGGTGGCTTGCGCGCTCATGTCGTTTCTCATTTTTTCCGCCTTTTTCGCCGCCGAGGGGTTTTGGCCGATCCTGGCGATCATGGTCCTGGTCAATATCTTTCACCCGATCCTGATTCCCTTGACCGAGACCCAGACCATGGCGGCGGCCAAGGATGGCAGGCTCGATTATGGACGGGTGCGCCTCTGGGGCTCGCTGACCTTTATTTTGGGCACGGCCGGCGCGGGCTGGGTGTTGACCGGGCGCGGCCCCGACTTGATCCTGCCGTTGCTGCTCGGCGCCCTGGGACTCAATGTCCTGGCCGCGATGGTATTTCCGGGCACGGCGCGGGCCGCGACGCCGGGTCCGGGACGCGGACTCTGGGTCCTCTTTATCCGCGGCGATTTTCTCTTGTTCCTGGGCGCGGCGAGCCTGCTTGGCGCCAGTCACGCGGTCTATTACGGCTTTTCCGCGCTGCATTGGCGCGCCGCCGGTTTGAGCGAGGCGGCGGTCGGCGGGCTCTGGGCCCTGGGGGTGGTCGCGGAGGTGATCCTCTTCGCCTTCAGCGCCCGGATCGTGGCCCGCCTCGGACCCTTCGGACTTATGGCCCTGGCGGGTTTCGGGGGCGTCGTGCGCTGGCTGGTCTTGGGGCAGACCACGGCCTTACCGGCTCTGGCGGCGGCGCAGCTTCTTCATGCCGCTAGCTTCGGCGCCGCCCATCTGGGCGCCATGCACTTCCTGGTCCGCAACGCGCCGCCCGGCTTGGCGGCCAGCGCCCAAGCCCTCTATTCCGCCATCGCGGGCGGCCTGGCGATCGGTTTAGCCATGTTGGCGGCGGGGTGGTTGTATGCCGGACTCGCCGGCGGCGCCTTCACCGTCATGGCGGTCTTGAGCGCCCTAGGCGGCCTGCTGGCTCTCGCCCTTTTGAGGCGAGAGCCAGGAAAGACCGAAGCTTAGGGCTTATCGCCGCGCTTCATACGGGCCTCGATATCGTCGAGACAGGGCATGAGATCGGCGATGCTGTCGATCACGTAATGCGCGCCGCGTTGGTACATGGTCGGGTAGATGCGATCGCGGTGCTTCTGCTTGACCTCTTCGGAGAAGCCATTCCATTCGTCGAGCTGCACCCCGACCTCGTTGCCGGAAATGGCCAGGCCGATAGCCCAGCACCCGGCGTTGAGGCCCTCTTCGATCCCGGTCAGGGTATCGTCGATCTTGACCACGGACTGCACCGGCGAGATGTCGAGCTCCAGGATATTGCGCAAGACCATGTGACCGAAGGGGCGGCCGCGCGGCACGTCGGCGGCGCCAAAGGTGGCGTCGGGATCGTAGCCTTGCTTCTTGCCGTCGCGCTGGTTGATCTCCAGCATGCCCGGCAAATAGCCCGAGGTGGAGCCGATCTTGTAGCCCCGTTTGCGGCACTCGCCCACGACCTCGAGGGTGCCGGGGATGAGTTGCGAATAATCGGACAGGCAAGCTTCCTGCATGGGCACGAATTCCTCGAACATACGGACCACGTCGGCTTCGGTGGGCTCGCTACCGTGCTTTTCGATCCAGCGGCGGCGCACGCTCGGAATCTCGCAGATCAGGCCGATGTGGACCTTCTTGTGGGCGCCCATGGGAATCCGTGCCTCTTCGAGGCTGATCGGCACGCCGGCCTTCTCGAAGACTTGGCAGAAGACCACGGCCGGGGCCATGCAGCCGAAATCCATGGTGGTTCCGGCCCAATCGAAGATCACGCAACGAATGGGACCGCGGTAAGAACGGCTATAGGTGAACTCGCGTTCGTGGGTGAATCGCATGTTTAGCTATCTTTCATTTTGCCGGGCCAAGAGGCCGGGGAGAACTGGGAGAGGCGGCAGTATCGCCGCTCCACGACCTATCGATCCAATACAAAAGATATACAGATAATATAGGTTATATCGATGAGTCAGAAAGGCATGGATTCAATACAACACTGGACAACACTGGCCCAACCCCCGCCCGGCGCCACGCAACGCAAGGCCTGTGCGTAACTTTGGCGCTCACATGTTGCATGACATCTGAAGTCCAGTGTAATTTTCCCCCTGTACTGGACCAAACGACACGGGGGTGTAGGTCATGGATATCTTTCAGGCCGGGACTAAGATATTGGCCTGGGGCTGCCTCGTTGTTTCCTTGGCAATCCTTGCACCGGCCGGAAAAGCGAATGCCGCCACCGTCGGATATAATGTCGTGGGGGGACTGGACCAGAACTGCTCATTCCAGGCGGATGAGGTGGAAGGCGGTTGCAAATTTCGAGCTATGTTCGACCTGAGCGATCCCGTGATGGATGGAATCACGGGGAACGTGCCCACGAACATCATGTTCGAGCTGCTCGACACGTCGGATAATGTCCTCTCCTCTTTTAACGGAACCTTCAATGCCGCGACCGTGGTTGTGCAAGCCAACGGCGATGTCGCTGAGAGCGACATCACCGACGGGGCAGATACCGGTTACACCTTGTCGGCCGACTTCTGGTCCTGGGGCCTCGGCGGCTATTTCGTGCCGGTAGATTTCGTGACTCTCAATGGTGTGAGTGTTTCAGCCAAGCTGGACTCAATCCCACCTGTCCCGCTCCCAGCCGCCGCGTGGTTTTTGCTAAGCGCCCTTGGAAGTCTTGGGTTACTTAAATGGCGGCGCCGCCGGAGTTGTGCCGTTCCGGCATAGCGCGACTCGATATCCGCTAACTTTCGGCTATAGCTCTACCCTGCCCGGCTCCGGGCAAGACGCAGCTTGTGGAAATCACCCTAGCCGATGCCTAGGCTACGGTGCATTTCCCGGGCTTGCCGGCGCAGGGTCCGGGCGCCCGCCGCATCGCCGGCGGCGTGGCGAACCTCAGCGTAGGTCAGATGCGAGTTCGCGACCCCGACCCGGATCCCCAGGAATTGTTGGATCGCGATCGCTTCGCGGATCGCTCTACCCGCGGCGTCGATATCCGGCCGGTGCGCATGGGCAAGCCCGTGAGCCAAGCTCCGCAGAACCGGCGCGCGGGTCCAGGCTTGTCCCCGCTTGTACGACAGGCACAAGGCATGACGCGCATGTTTGGCGGCGGCGGCGTGGCGCCCATTCCGGCAGGAAACCTCGGCGAGCCAAGAATAAAAAAGCGGCAGATACGGTATGGAACCAAGCGCGTTTGCTTCCGTGATCGCTTGCTCCAAGTCGGTCCTGGATTCCTCAAGAAGACCTTGAGCTAAATACGCTTGGCCCCGGCGGCCGCGAAGAACGCAGGATCCGATCAAGTCACCCATGGCACGCGATAAGGTGAGCGCCTTGCCGAGCACCGCGACCGCCCGCGAACCGCCGCCGGTCCAGTTTTGGGTCATGCCGTCGATTTGCAGTAAGGCCGCCTCCGCTTGCGGGCCGGGTTGGCGCGCGAGAGACGCGCGCGCGGTATCGAAGGAATCCCGCATCGCCGCGAAACGTCCGCTCAAGCCTTCCATCATGGCCTGAGCCGTCGCGATCTCACCAAGCGAAGACCAGGCGTTTTTCATACGGGCTTTCCGGGCGCTGGCCTTTAGGCCGGATATAACCTCGGCCGCCGCCGGTACATGTAGATGACTTCTAAACAACAGGCGCTCGGACAGTTTCCATGGGCCTTGCACGCCGCCTAGATCAGCCGCGAGTAGCAAGCTTCTGCGCGCATAGCGCAACCCATCCGCGGCGTCGCCCGCCACGCAACACGCCCGTGACAAGGCCAGGAACAAGGTGGCGGCCGCATTTGGGTCGTCGTCACGCGGCCCCCGCCTCTCAAGCGCGCGTAGATGCTGCAAGGCCGATGCGGGATCGGCATCGGCTTCCGCCAGGGCCGCGCGCAGGAATCCGGCGCGCCAAATAACGGCGTTCAGCTTCGGATCCGGCGAGCGCGCCGGCAGGGATCGCGTCAAGCTATCCAGTTCCCTGGAGACCCGGTTCCGTGCGCCACGCGCGACAGCCGCCTCCAGGGCGGACAGCCGATACCCAAGCGCCGCGTCCTCTTCTCCGGCGGCCCGGTGATGGTAGGCCAGGGCCTCGTAGTGGGGCGCGAGATCCTGGGACTCTTGCTCTCGAATCGCCGAAGCAATCGCGCCATGCAGGCTCCGCCGGAAATTTGCCGGCATGCTGCGGCGCACCGCCTCGGCGAACCACGGGCGGGCGATCGAGAACTTGCCGCCCTTCTTGCGAAGCAACTGCCTCGTTACCAGGTTATCCAGCGACGCGGCCACGGACCGCGGTTCCCATCTGGCCACGTGGGTGAAAATAGCCCCCCCAAGCGGGCCCTGCGCCAAGCTGGCCAAGTGAACCAAGATTTGCTCGTAAGACGACAGCCGGGCCATGATTTGCCGGGCGCTGTGGCGTAAATTACGCGGCAAGGAGAGGGCATCGTCACGGGTGGACGGCGCCGATCTCGACAAGAGTGCCTCGGGGTTTCCTTGAGCGATTTTCCATCGCCGGTTTCTTTGCCGGGCATTTAGTGGCAAGAGCCCGCGCGCCGCGAAGGCCTCGTCAAGCAGCGCCATGGAATCGCCGAATGACAGAGGCTTGAGTTGGCGATGCCGGATCAATCCGGCCTTTTCAAGGTCGCGCTGGACCGGCGCGATCCCAGCCGGATCCATTTCCGGCCACAAGCGCGCGGCGGTCACGAATAGTATGGGCTTTTGCCCCAGGTTATGCAGGTCACGGCCGAGACGCTGTAGGCTATCGCCGTCTGCCCATTGTAGATCCTCCAGGATCGCAATGGCTGGGCCTTGAGCCCGATCCCTCGTCAAACCTTCCTTGGCATCGCCGTAAGCTAAGGTAACCTCGCGCAACCCAGCGGTATCTTCGGGGAGGCTTGTATCGCGCAACGGCGGCAAGACACCCGAAACCCTATGCCAAAGCGCCAGGGGGATCTCTTGCTCCGCCTGACGTGCGGCGATTCTAAAGATTGGAACCCCGCGCTTCTCAAGCTGCCTCGCAAAGCCATCGATAAGGTGCGTTTTACCGATACCCGCTTCGCCACTGAGGGCAAACACCCGGGCGCCATGGCGGCACGCCTCGCTAAAGCTCTTATGCAATGCCTCAAATTCCGCGGCCCGCCCTCTAGATGCTTCGGGCGGCGCCGGCGCCGGCTTCACCGGGGCACCGCCAGCCGGCAGAGAGTCGTGGCCGCTCGCGCGGATTTGCCGATAAATAACCTCTGTCGATGGTTCTGGCGCCACGTCGAGATCACGCCGCAAAACAGATCGGCAGGTCCGGTATTGAGTGAGCGCCGCGCCGCGCATTCCCTTCGCAAGATACATCCCCATCAAGGCACGATGAATCTGCTCCTCTGAAGGGTCTATCTCCAAGGCGCGAAGTCCGGTCGATATGGCGCCGTCCAAATCTCCGGTCTCCCGCCGACACTCAAGCAAACGATACAAACTGTTGAGCGCTTGGTTCTGGAAGTGGGTCCGCATATCGGCAAGCCAATCCCCGAAGACGGGGGCGTCCAGGATCAACCCCTGCAGGAATTCGCCGCGATAGAGTTGCCCAACCCGTACGAGATCCGATAAGGACTCCGTCTTGGCCAGCGCATCCATTTCCCATGTATCGGCCCAGACTTCGCCGGCCCGCAAGGTGACGCGCTGAGCGTCGATATGAAGGATCGGGAGATCGTGGCGCGCCAGAATGCGAGACAGCTTGAATAGGACTTGGCGCAGGTTTCGTTTCGATTTACGGCCGTCGCTTTCGCTCCATAGAAGCAACGCCAAGCTGTCACGCGACGCACTTCTATCCTTCGCGCAAGCCAGATAGGCAAGAAGCGCCCGGCCCTTCAAGGTCGCGACGGCGACCGTGCCATGCGCCAAGTCTTGAAGCCAAAAATCGCCTAAGAGACTTAACTTCGCCATTGTTCAACCGGCGAATTGCTCACTCCCGCCGGAACTAGAGCCGCATCGAGTTGAGCGATCAAACCTTGCAACTGGCCCGCGAAATCTTCACCGCCGGTAGCGGGTTTCCCGTTTGAGTCAGAGGCCGTGCCCCTGCCCGGCCGCGCGGATTCGCGTAATAACGCACTCACACCGCGGCGAAATGCGGTCAAGCTTTCCGACAAGAGAGCAGTCCGGGCTTTAAGCTCCCGCCGCGCCTGTTCGCGCTTTTGATCGCTAACATCCAGGAAAAGGCCCATTCCCCCACCGCCGGCCGTTGGCCCGGTCGCGGCGATAAGCCATCGCTCATTGCCCAGGCACAGCTCCCTGACATCATGGAAGCGATCGGTTTCCTCCGCCTTCCGGTACGCACCTTCCGGCCGCGCGATCCAGGCTAAAGATTCCGGTAAGTATGTCCCCGGCACCAACCCGCCCCGGTATTCGGGAAATATACGCGACACGGCGCCCGTCGCGACCACGATCCTGCGGTCCCGCTCCGCGACGATCAAAGCGATGGGCAGATCGCGTAGAGCCTTGGCCGCGACATCGCGCGCTTGCGAACGGACCGCCCGGTCCGCGGTTTCGCGGACATGCCGGGCCTCCGCCGACAGTATGAATTGCTCGATCTCAGGCGCGTGAAGCGGCTTGCGCAACAGGCTCAACAAGTCCGCGGGCGCGATACGTTCACACAGATCGAGGGGACAGGGCCCCGGTTCCGAGAGGGAGAGCACGATATGCAGCTTCGAATCCAAGGCCCGAAGAGCGGCCGCGATGTCGAGGCCCCAATGCCCGGGCGCCACCCCGATGTCGATAAATGCGATGCGAAATGGCTGCCCGCATTCTATCGCATGCCGGGCAGCTTCAATGGCCGCGTGCCCGCTTCTTTTGAACGCCAGGTCAAGTTTTGGAAAACGGCCGCGTATGGAACTCGATCCGATAAGCGCGGCCTCGAACGCGGCCCCCATTGGATTATATCCATCGCCTAGATCTTGCGACGGATCCAAGATTATTTTGAAATCTTCGATCGTATTGGGATCTTCGTCGAAGATTAAAACCGGTATTTTCTTGGGCCCAAACACGCCGCATCCCAAAGACGGTTACCACTGAAATCGTCATACTATCGCAAACAATATTCCCCCACCCGATAACACAATGCAAGAGGAAATGTTACTGGTTTTCGGATGTTATGCTGTAATACGGACTATGCAGGCATTGATTATTTATATAGCCCAAAAACTAAGCATCAAACTCTATACTTATATTGTAGGGATAATAGATTGGTTATACATATTACTTTTTGATTATATTGATTAATCGATCATTAAACGTTTTCAGACCAAGGGTGGCTTAATTCTTTTCTGGTAGCTTTTCCCTCGTAATTATCCCTATTCCGGCCTAGCGATCATGACCGTCACAAGCGCCATTTACGCCCCTGCCGAGCCGGCCCCGATAGCTGACTCCGATGCCGAAATCTTGGCTTATTTTTGCCAAGAGCTAACAATCGAGCGCGATCTTCCGGCGACCTTGAACACGGCCCTGGAAGCCATGGTCAGGATTCTTCAGCTTGAGGTCGCGGAGGTTTTTCTCCGGCGCCAAGACACAGATGGTTTTGTCTTAAAAACCTCGCGCGGACGGGCGGCCCCCCACCGGATAACAACGCGGCACGACGATCCCATGCTCGCCCGCTGCATGAGCCGGCGTACGTTCGTTTGCGAATTGGACGATAATGGAACCCAGGCGCCCACCGCCTACGCCCCCATCCTATCCCGCGGCGAGGCCTACGCGGTCATCCGGCTGACCCGAAGAGACGGCGCTGCCGGTTTCGACGGCCGTGACCTGGCTTTGTTTCAGGCCATGGTCAACGCGACCGCCCTCGCGGTCGCCAATGTCCAACTCAGGGAAGCGGTCGATGCGCAACGGGACACGACCCGCGATCTCGAATTCGCGGCTGAAATTCAGCGCCACCTCCTGCCAAGCGTCACCCCGGGCGAGTATCCGGTCTTCGGATTTAACCGGCCGATACGTCAGGTATCCGGCGATTTCTTCGATTTCTTCACCCTGCCGGATCAACGTATTGCTTTTGCCCTGGGCGACGTCTCGGGCAAGGGTATGAATGCCGCCCTGCTCATGGCCAAGTCAGCCAGTTTGTACCGCTGTCTCGGCAAGACTATCTTTTGCCCGGCCGAGATTCTGCGGCGCCTGAATCGGGAAATCCACGAAACCGCCAGCCGCGGCATGTTCGTCACCATGGTCGCGGGCACCTACGATCCAGCAAGCGGTATTTTAGAATTCGCCAACGCCGGACATGAACCGCCGATGCTGCGCTCGCCGGATCGCGGCTACGAATCGTTTTCCGCCGATGCACCGCCCTTGGGGATTCTACCCGAACTCACACTGGAAACGCAGCGGGCCGCAATGGAAGGCGGAGAGTTTTTCATCTTCAGCGACGGCTTGACCGAGTTTCGTTATGGCCAGGGCGAGCAGCTTGGCGTCGAGGGACTTATCCAGATGTTGGAATCGCTCTCGGCCATGCCCATGGCTGAGCGCATCGAGAAACTCTTGAGCGAGCTGAATCGAGAGGGATGGAGCTTGCGCGACGATTTAACCGTGCTGGCCATCGATGACGCCTGGATTAAGCCCCATGAGTAATACCGCGTTCGACACGGCGGTCCAGTCGGAGTGCCTCGACACCCTGCTTCATGTGCGCTTTCCGGCTAAGGTTGACCGGATTAAGTTGATCCGTCCGGGCATCGAAAGATCGGCCCGGATGTGCGGCCTGGCCCCGGATAGCTCCCGCGATGTCGTGCTCGCGGTCGACGAGGCCTGTCAGAATATAATCGTTCATGGCTACCAGAGCGACAACGGCGGCGAGATCGAACTCACGCTCATACGATACAGCACGGGGATAGTGGTCGAGCTGCGCGACCGGGCGCCGATCGTCGATCCCAGTACGATCCGGCATCGTGCCTTGAACGACATCCAGCCGGGCAAGCTCGGCAGCTACCTCATGCACGCGATCATGGACCGGGTTGAATATTTTCTCGCGCCGGGCGGTGGAAACTTGTTGCGCATGTATAAGCGAAAAGAGGGGACCACATGACCGAAACCGTTGCCCAGATCACCAATCGCCGGGTTGTCCACCTGGCCGGTGAGATCGACCTCGAGCATGCCCCGCAAGTACGCAAGGTACTGCTTGGCGCGGTCGAGGAAGGGCGCATGATTCTCGTCGACATGGCGGAGGTCGAGTATATCGACAGCTCGGGCATCGCGTGCCTGATCGAAGCCTTGCAGAAAGCCCGCGCGATTAGCGCGGACTTGGCCCTGATCGCGGTCAATCCTCAGGCCATGCGGGTTCTCGCGCTGGCGCGCCTCGATACCGTATTCGCCATCCACAACGACCTGACCAGCGCCGTGCAGGCGGCAAGCTAGCCGCGATGCGATGCTGAATTTCTTCGAACAAACCGGCCGGCGCAGTCTGCGCGCCCTCGACGAAACCGGGTACGCGGCGTGCCTTTTGGGGGAGAGTCTGTTCTGGACCTTGTTCGGCCGCCGTTGGCGCCAACCGGTCAGGCTATCCAGCGTTGTGGCGCAGATGATGCAGGTCGGCATGGAAGCTTTGCCCATCGCCACTCTTTTGTCGGCCGCCATAGGCTTCATGCTGGCGGTTCAAAGCCTATACTCGCTCGGCCTGTTCGGGGCCGAGTCTTTCGCCCACGTCGGCATTGCCCTGGCTCTGACGCGGGAATTCTCGCCCCTGATCATCGGCATCCTCATGGCCGGCCGTTCCGGTTCCGCCTTGGCCGCGCGGTTAAGCGCCATGACCATCTCTCAGGAGGTCGACGCGCTGCGCACTATCGGCGTCAATCCAGTGCGTTTCCTGGTCGCCCCGGCCACCCTGGCCATGCTCATCATGTTACCGGCCCTGGTCATGTGGTCTAATCTTGTTGGTTTGGGCGCCGCCGGGCTTTTCGTTTCGGCCTCGCTGGAGACTTCCTTCGCCTCCTTCGTGGCCGGTATTACCGATGTCTTGACTCCAACCGATCTCCTGCATGGATTGGGAAAGAGCGCGTTGTTCGCGGTTTTGATAGCGATCATCGCTTCGGTAAATGGGTCGCGCGTGACCGGCGGTTCCGAAGGGGTCGGCAGGGTCACGACCCGCGCCGTGGTTCACGCGATTTCAGCGATCATCGTATGCGACATGATTTTCGGCTTCCTGGCGACGCTGTAGCACATGACAACCCAGGCCCAAGAAAATAGCGCCGATATTGCGCCGCCCAACCCGCCGGTGGCGGCGGCGGTCGAGGTTCGAGGCCTCGATGCGCATTACGGGCAGAACCAAGTCCTGTTCGATCTGTCTCTCTCCATACGGCCCAGCGAGATCATGGTCATCATGGGTGGCAGCGGGTCGGGCAAAAGCACTTTCCTGCGCCACCTGATCGGGCTGGAGCGGCCCACGAGCGGCACGATCGAGTTGCTTGGCAAGGACATCACGCGGCTTGGCCCGGTGGAATTGCTCGATCAATGCCGCGGCATCGGGGTCGCTTTCCAAGGCGGCGCCCTGTTCAGTTCCCTGTCGGTGCTCGAAAACATCAAACTGCCCCTGCGCGAACATACCCGCCTTGACGAAAAGACCATGGACATCATGGCGCGCATGAAGCTGGAAGTCGTCAATCTATCCGGATTTGGCGATCTTATGCCTTCGGAGCTGTCTGGCGGCATGTTGAAGCGCGCCGCCGTCGCGCGCGCTATAGCCACCGATCCCAAGCTGTTGTTTTTCGACGAGCCCTCGGCCGGCCTCGACCCGGTGGTATCCGCCGCCTTGGACGATCTGATCCTGCGTCTGCGCGACGCCATGGATATGACCATTGTCGTGGTCACTCACGAAATTCATAGCGCCTTCAAGATCGCCGATCGGATCACTATCCTGGATAGCGGGCGGATCCTGGAATCCGGCACCCCCGATCAGTTGCGAAACAGCGGTAACAAACGCGTTGAAAGCCTGCTGAACCGCCGGCCCGACGATACACCGCTTGACCCCGATGAATACCTGCGCCGCCTGGCCGGCACGGCATAATCCCGAGGATCGCCATGTATAACAACAGAACCAATTACATCCTAGTCGGCTTTTTTGTCGCCGCTATGATCGTGGCGGCGGCCGGATCCTTGGCGGTATTGGCCGGACGGACTGGACCCACGGACCGGTATTTCGTGTCGCTCGACAACGTGGCCGACATCAAGTTCGGAACCCAGGTGAGATTCGAAGGCTTTCCGGTCGGGCAGGTCGAACGCATCGAAACGGCCGAGCGGAACGCAGAAGGCCGGTTCCGGATCGAAATCAGCGTCAAGAAAGGCTGGCGCATCCCCGCCGATAGCATCACCAGGATCGGCAGTTCCAGCATACTGGCGGCAAAGACGCTGGATATCGAAAGCGGCCGGGCCGAGGAAACCGTGAGCCTCGGCAGTGAAATTCCGAGCGCCGCCCCTTCGGACATGTTCACCGCCATGCGTAGCGCCGCCAGCCAACTTTCCGCTCTTAGCGAAGGCAGCGTGAAACCCTTGCTTGGCACTCTGCAAGCCCTGGCCAACACCTTCCAGCGCGACACGCCCCGGATCACCGATGAGTTGGTGATCTTCACGCGGCGTCTCAACGAAAGCCTGACACCGATCCAGACTATCCTGGCCGACGAGAACGTTCAGGCCATTGGGCGTGTCATCGCCAACACGGAAGGCACCACCGAAACCCTTGCCGGCGCGAGCCAGGAACTCGCCCTTGCCATGGCCAGCCTGAGGAACTTGACCGGGAACCTGGATACCTTGATCGAGACGAACGATGTTGGCATGGAACAAACGCTGCAAGATCTGCGCCATAGCCTGGCCGCCGTGGCGCGTAGCGTCGATACGATCGTGCATAACTTCGATGGCACGGCGCGCAACATGAACGAGTTCAGCCGGCTTATCCGTAACAATCCTTCGGTCCTGTTGGGAAGCACACCGCGCGAAGCGGTATCCGAGGCCAAGGCAAATCAAGCGGAGGAAGCCAGATGATGGTTTTGAAACCGTCTATCGCCACCCTGCTGCTCACCATCTTGAGCGGCTGCCTTGGCGCCGCGCCGCCTGTTCCCAGGGACCATTTTTACCGGGTGTCGGTCCAGGCGCCACTTAACGCCACGGTATTTTTTCCCGGCACCATCTCGGTGGCGCCGATCGAAGCGGATGGCTTGTTGCGCGAACGGCCGCTGTTATATTCCAGAAGCGCGCACGAAGTGCAGCAACACGATTATCATTTTTGGTCCGAGGCCCCGCCGCGAATGTTGCAGGCGCAACTTGTCGACTACCTAAGGCGCAGCGGCGCCGCGCGTTCCGTTATCACGCCGGACCTGCGGCTCCCCGCCGACTATGAGGTAACGGGTCGGATCCGGCGCCTGGAGCGCCTGCTGCAAGACGATAGCGCCCATGTGATTGCGGAACTTGAACTCGCCATGACCGGAAACGACGGTCAAGATTTGATTGTCGTGCGAACCTACGGCGCTGAAATCGCGGCCGGGGACGACAGCGTGGAAGCATCGGTGCAGGCCTTGGATATCGCTTTGAGCGAAATCTTCGCGCGCTTTCTATCCGACGCGCAGACCCACGGCCGCACGCAAGGCGCCGCCACCGCGGAGTAACAACTTATCGGTCGGTTCCGGCAAAGGGGAACAAAGTCCGCTCCCCTTGTTTCCAAGCCCAAAACTCGAATGGGAGATCGGCGCCCGCGCCAATCTCCACCACTGCGGTCCTAGCAAACACCGGCCCGGAATCCAATCGCCCCTCGGCATGGATGGTGAATGTATTGATTCGCGACCGTGCCGGTATGTCGCCTTCGTCCACCGCCGCTTCGCCGCCGGGAAGCGGCGGTTCGATGGGCTCGATGCCGGACGAATCAGCTTCGGAATTGAGCACATCGTCTTCCGGCTCCTCCGCCGGAGATTCCGGCTCCAAAACTTCGCCGGCCAGGGCTGCCCTCACCAAAGGCGGGGCAGTTGCCTCATGCGGCCGGCGTTGACGCGCGCGAACGCTCAAGGCCGGCGCGACTGAGTCGTAAATAGCCTGAGTTATACCGAGAACCTGATGCAATTCCTCCAAGGCTTCGAAGGGCGCATCCTTGGCGCCATAACTCAAGCCTTCGTCGCGGTAATCGCGATCCTCCGCGCCATTCAACTGACGCAAATCGTTGCTATCGCGAAAATCGACGATCCGATCCGCGAATACCGAGGCTTCGTCCGTCTCATGGCCGGCCGCGACGAAGAGCGCTTTGAGCAAGTCGTTCGTCGCCACGTTAAGATCGATTTTACCCCCCTCGTCCCATATCTGGACCCGGATATCGCCATTGCCCCTTCGCCACCCATAAACGGTGCCGTCCGCGCGCCAGCGCCTAGAGGGCTTTTCCGACATCAGGCCCAAGATAGCGGCGTGCACACCGGCATCGGCCAAGGCCTCTGCCTGCGCCGCCCCGGCTTGGTTGAAGGCGAGTTTAATTTCGGTGCGGGTCGAATTAGAGAAACTGGCGGCGATCAAGGAGAGCAGCGTCAGGACCCAAAGCACCGTTATCAGCGCGAGCCCGCGGGATTTCATGATCGTGTCCGGCTCACTACGGCGACAGGATCTTTTGCTGCAAGGGCTCGATCCCGGTCATGCGTTTGCGAAGCTCATCGGTCACTTCCCGCGCTTCGCGGCGGTCGCGCACGACACGGGGCGTGATCAAGACCAACAGCTCCGTGCGCCGCTTGGCGTTGTTCGTCGATTTAAAGAGGTTGCCCAGGATCGGTATCTCGGATAGCAGCGGCAATCCGCTTTGGGATTCCTCGTCCCGATCCTGTATGAGACCGCCCAAGGCGACCGTATCCCCGCTTTGGACCGCGACCGTGCTTTCGATGCTGCGCTGTTGGATGGTCGGGGAGTTGAGGTCAGACGTGGTTGTCGAGATCACATCGCTAACCTCTTGCAAGACCTCCATGGTGACCAGGCCGCCGGCGTTGACGCGCGGGGTGACCGTAAGAATAACGCCGGTATCCTTGAACTCGATCGAATTCACGATCGGCGCACTTGGATCGCTGACCGATACCGCCGATTGGGTCGCGATGGGCACCTGGTCGCCGACTTGAAGGCGCGCGGTTTGATTGTCGAGCACCATGAGCTGGGGCGACGATATCACCCGCAGGTCCGTGATCTCGGTCAAGGCGTTGAGTACGACTTGCGCGTTGTTAGGCGTGAAAACATAAGAAAACCCAGGAAACGCGGACGACACGGCGCCTGTCGCCAGGGTGCTAAAGCTTAAGTTGTTATTGCCTTTCTGAAAGAACCACTGCAGGCCGTAGCGCAATTCGTCGTTCAGGGTGACTTCGGCGATCGTTACCTCGATCAATACCTGCAAGGGGGTCAAGTCCAGGCGCTTCAGTGTTGCTTCGATCATCCGGTACTCGGCGGTCGTGGCCAGAACCACCAGTGCGTTATTTTGCTCATCGGCGATGATGCGGATTTTGCCGCCGTCGATGATCGCGGAAATACCGGTTGTATCGGAAACACGTTGCCCACCGGCCGGTATCGGCGGCGCAACCGTCCGATTATTGCCTTCACCCTCCGCCGCCGGCGCGTCGCCGGTCAAGACGGCGGGCGTCAAGCCGGGCGCGAGCCCGTCGCCGGTCTCTCTTTGCCCGCTGCCGCCGCTAGATGGAAAAATGCTGTCTAGGACTTTCGCCAAATCCTCGGCACGGCCATTCTGGACGTGATAAACGAATATCCGCCGCCCCGCGCCTTCGCCGCCGCGATCCAACCGGTCGATCCAGGTTTCCGCCTGGTCCAGATACGCGGGCTGCGGCGAGATCACCAGGACGGCGTTCAAACGCTCGATCGGCACGAAACGGACCAAACCCGCCAGGGGGCTTTGACCGTTCTGAAGGAATACGGTTTCCAGATCGGTCACGACCGCCTTGGCGTCGGCGACCTGTACGGGGAACAACGCAAACGACATGCCCGCCATCCAGTCGACATCGAAGACCTTGACCATTTCTATCAAGTCGCGGGCTTCGGGACCGGTCCCGGCGAATACAATCAGATTGCGCGCGGCGTCAATTCGAAATACCCGCCCCGGTCCGATAAAAGGCCGCAACACCTCAGACAAGGCCTGGGCCGAAGCGTAGCGCACGGGAATGACGTGAATGGCGAAACCGCGCGCGGAATCCTGGGCCCGCGTCGAGAGCGTAACGCCGGTTAGGCCGGTCGCCGCCTGCTGCAAGGTGACAACTTCGTAGATGCCGTTATCCAGGGTCAGAGCCGCGCCATTCAAGGCCAGGATATTTTCCAGGGCCGGAATAACGGCCGCGCGGGGAATCGGCTGGCTGGTCCGGGCGGTAACCTCGCCCTGGACCCGGGGGTCGATGATGTAGCTAAGGCCAAGCGCCTGCCCCAAGACCGCATCCACGACCTCGCGTATTTCAGCGTTGGCGAAATTCAGGGTGATATCGCCGTCCTCGATGATATCGACATTGGCTTTCCGTCTCGCGGGCCGGCGGGCCAATACCCCAGTGCCGCGGAACAGCTCCGGTTCCTCGACCTGCGCTTCAAGGGTATCTGGCAAGGGCGCGAGTTCGCCCAGGGGGCCGCGCGCGGTCAGCTTGGTTGGGCCGGTAAGCTTTCGACCCTTGCCGCTTCCATTCAGGGGCGCGGATTGCGGCCCCGGAAGGTCAATTGCCGTTATCGCGGCCCCGGCCCCCAGGTCGCCCTCCGGCGCCGCCTGACAGGAGATAAGCGCCAAAGCCAGGGCGCTGGCCAAGACCGGCCGGGCGATCAGGAGAAGACGCGCGAAGGGGCTTGGCCCACAAAGTGGGTCAAGACGCCCGCAAAGCGCTCTATTCCGGCCATTCACGTCCCGCGTTCCCCCCGAAGCGCCGGTCCACCCGCCATGATAAGCGGTGGAGTTTCGTCCGCGTTTCCATCTAATGAGATAAATTACACCCGGACAAGAAATAAACTTTAGCTAACGAAACGTAATGAGACGGGGTTAATAAAAGTTAAACGATACCGCGCCAAATCGTTACAATCTAAAATTCCATTCTTGTTCGTTAAGTTGTATGCGTGCCTACCCCAGATATTGATCGAATTCG
Organism: Kiloniellaceae bacterium; assembly: GCA_021776135.1. Lineage (GTDB taxonomy): Bacteria > Pseudomonadota > Alphaproteobacteria > Kiloniellales > J153 > JAJFGN01. The sequence continues at coordinate 65,449 of JAJFGL010000035.1, read as the reverse complement.
ACTACGCCTATTCTTTTAGTTGTTTTGCCACGGCGTTTTGAGTTGCCGAATTCGCGCCAGTTGTTGCGTTCTTGGTTTTTTTCTTGGGACGCAGTGGCGGCAGGTCGTAGTTCAGTTCAATCCGCTCCACCGCCTTATCACGCCGGAAAGTGACCCGCTGCGGCTCGATCTGGGCGACGGTCCAACCCTGAAAGCGATCGCCCAGGGTTAGCCGCGCGAAGGATTTACTCCCGCGCGGGGCCACGATAGCGATCGGCGTGCCGGCGGACACGATGACGCCGATTAGGCGGATATCGAGCTCGGACGACATGGTTTCGATGGTCAATTCCTGCTGTGCCGTTGGCCGCCGATCGGAGGCGAATAAGGGGCGCGCGACGATTTCCAGAAAATTATTGGCCGCCGGCATGGTGTAGCTGGAGACGATGGGCGCCTTTTGGCTGGGCACGGCGTCCGGGACCTGGGCGGCGCCGGATATCCCGGCCGATACGCCTGGCGGTAAGCTCAAGACAACGAACAGGGCCGCAGAGGCCAGGAACCCCCCGGCCGCCAGGCTCACGGGAACGAAAATCGCCGATTTTCGGTTCACGGTCATTTTGCCGCCTCCGGGCGGACATAGCCGGTCAGATCCAAGCGAACCAGCAGCTCCGGATCCACCTGCTCGCCCGTCCGCTGCCGTCTTTTGCGGTTGCTGATTTCAAGGTTGTCGACGAACAAGAAGGTATCGCCAGCCTCGAAGGCATAAAGGATGCGGGCCACGGCGGCAATCGTCGCGCTCAATTGGATGCGCACGCCGACGCGGCGGAAATCGCCGTCCTCCCTGGCCGGCAGGATTTGCACGCTGCGTACCTGGGCACCGTTGGTTTCGACCTTCGAATTAACGATCTCCTGCAATCGCGCGGCGGCCAGGGCATCGGTGTCGCCCGGCAAGTAGACGCCGCTGGCGGTATAGTTGGCGTTCACACGATCGAGCAAGCCTTTAAGATCGGGATATTGAGCCGTCACGCGCTGATACCGCGCGAGCAGGCCGCTCGATTGCGCGATCGCGCCATTGATTTGGCCGTAGGCCGCGGCCAGGGGCGAAACCAGGACGCTATAAATAGCCATCAGGGCCGCGAACAAAATTCCGGCCGCGGCCAAGCGGCTTACCCAGGGCGCGGAGAACACCGCATTGCCGCTCAGAGGTTCGGATCCGCTCGACATCTAACTGTCCCGCCCGGCGACGGTGGCGGTCAGGTTGAAGCGTTCCAAACCGACTTTCCGGTCCATGGTCACAGGCGAAGAGAAACGTACGCTGGCGAACATCACGGAATCCTCGAGCAAACCGATGAGCGCCGAGGGTTTCGCGGAATATCCCGAAACGCTGAGCCGGTTATTACGTACGCTGAATTTCAGTACCCATGTTGAATCCGGCAACAGCCGGGTTACTTCGTTAAGCACCTCCGTCGCCGTGCGCCGCTTGCCTTTTAGCTCGACCACATAACTGCTTTGCGTGGTCAGGTTTTCAACCTGCTGGCGTATCTCCTCAACCTTACCGGCATCGGCGCGCGCGCGCGCCAAGTTGACCTCCAGCGCGATTAGCTCGTTGTTCTTGACCTGCAGCGGCAAGTAAACCGCGGCACTGAACATGGCCACGCACAGGATAGCGGAGGCGAAGATCAGCCGCCGCCGCAACCGGCCCCGGGCCGCGCGCCCGGCCCCGGGCAGAAGGTAGAACAACTGATCCTCGCGCAGCGTCTTGCCGCCCATATCGGCGCGGTCTAAGTCGACGCCCCAGGCATCGGCCAAGCGCATGGCACGATCCACCACTTCGCGCGGGACCACGACTAAATCGACCTCGATCCGCTTTCTTTGCGGATCCTGACCGCTAATACGAAAATCGAAATACACCTCGTCGGCCTTGAAGGGGGTCTGGCGGTCCATCTCGAAGCCCAAAACCTCGCGGAGGTTTTCGGCCGCGGCGGCCGGCAAATCGACAACCCGGCGTAAAACCTTGTCGCGCGGCAGGCGGACCAGGCCGCCGGCGCCGCGCAGTCCGGCCCGGTCGATAATCTTTCGCGCGGCTTTGATCTGCACCTCTTGAGGCAAGGCGATCATGTCGGGATCGTCCAGGAAGATCGAGCCGACCCGCTTTAACGTCTCCCCTTTACCGCGCAGAAAGTGGGCCTTGCCATTGGCGAAATCGACCACGAGGCGTTGGCTCGCCGGGGTCAAGCGGCCGCGCAGGCGCGCCGGAAGCAGCGCCAGCAGCTCACCGCTCCACCAGCGCCAGAACCGCGCCGCGCCCAGACGCAGAGCGTTCGGAATTAAGATCGAGCCCATCGTTCAGCCATTAACCATATTTTTGCGCCCCGGCACCTAAGCACCTCGTCCCTGAACCTCCGGGGCTGCCTTTACGACCGTACAAACCAATCATGGTGCCTATATCTTAACAATTATCACAGAATATCGTCCCATGTATGTGTCCGATTTACGTCTTTTGAGGATCAATGGATGCGTGTTTTACAGGTCGAGGACGATGAGGCAACCGCGCAGATGGTGGCTCGGGCCCTAAACATCCAAGGATTCTCGTGCGATACCACCAATTTGGGCGAGGAAGCCATAGACCTCGCAACCGTAAATAAATATGACCTGATACTCCTGGATATCATGCTGCCGGACATCGACGGCTACGAGGTTCTGCGCCGGCTCCGGGACGGGGATGTGAATACCCCTGTCATAATCCAAACCGCGCTGGACGGGAATGAGGGCGGGCCGGAAAACCTCGGCGTCATGGACTGCTTGGTCAAGCCCTTCAACGGCGCCGATCTACACGACTGCGTATCCGCGATTCTGGCGCGGGCCGGCAGCGAGCAAGAGGCCGGGGAGCATCGGGAGGGCGATATTTCGCGCCGCCGGCATAAGCGGGTGACGACCATCAAATCCGGTAAGATCGTCCGCGACGATTCGGGCCTGGTCAGCAATTGCATTGTCATCAATATGTCGGCTGGCGGCTGCGCCTTGAAGCTCACCGGCGACGGCGAAATTCCCGATATATTCGTGCTGAAGCTTGAAAACGGCGATTCCCACCGGTGTCATGTATGCTGGCGGCACGACGGTAAGCTTGGGGTTATGTTCGTTCAAACGCCGGATTAGAGCGCGCTCGTCATCTGAAACCGGCGATCCGGGTCTGGACCACGAAAAGCGGCCAAACGCGCCCCGACCCTGGGGTGAATTCAACCCCCAACGCGATGGCGCCCGGCACGTCCTCCTCCCAAGACTCTTCCCACTCCGGTTCGCCAAAGCCCGGCCCCTCGGATTGAAGATAGGCGAAATTCACGGCCTTCACGCCGGTTAAAAGGGTGCGCCGCCCGCCCGCCAGGGTAACCTCCCCGCCGGCTTCCTCCTCTAAGGCCCGCGGATCGTCCGGCCGGAATATTCGCCAGGTCATTTCAAGGCTTGCGTCCTCATCGCCAGAACCCTCGACTTTCGCGATCCGGACTTGGTACAGCCCGCCAACACCGATATGCGAAGGGACAAGGGTAACGAAACGCAAAGACTCGTCATCGCCGGCAAACAAAGACACGTCCTGGGCCTCGCGGCCGACAAGAAGCGGCACCCTCGCCTGCACCAGATAGCGCCGCAATATTCCTTGCACCGCTTCAACTTCCGCCGCCGCTTGCGCGCGCGTTTCGCCGGTTTCCCAGACCCGGGTACCGAAGCGCAAGCCGCCCATGACGACGATCGAGATCAAGCCGAACAAGGTCAAGGCGACCAACAGTTCGATAAACGTGAAGCCTTTAGAGCCCTTTCCGGTCATCGCACGGCGCCCAGGCGCAGGGTGTCGAGCGTGAAGGCGTTGCCGCGATCGCCGGTAACCGTCACCTCGACATCGAAGGGAACCGCCATGGCCTCGGCCTCGTCATCTTCGCTCTCGATCCTGGTAATGCGGACTTCCCAGCGGTAGCCGTCGCCGAACTCGCCCGACAGCTCGCTTTCTTCCAGCGCTATGACTTGGCCGATCTCATCCATCTTGGAGCGCGCGTGCATGACCGCGGCGGCGCTTGCCTGCGCCGCGCTTAAGCCGCGCATCCCGGTGGTGAAGGCCTGAAGCAAGCCGATCAGGGCCACCGACAGAATCGTGAAGGCGACAATGACTTCAAGCAGGGTAAAGCCGCGCGCGCGGCCCCTATTCTTCAAGCTTGGCCCGGCCCGTGATCCAATCCACGACAACATGGTAATTCCGCTCGTTCCGCGTCAGTGTCAGGCGCCCGCCGGTGGAGGTGCCATCGGGATAAAATCGTATCCGGCCTTGGCTGTCGTCGATCCGTTCGGATTCCGCGGTGACAAGTTGAAGCCCAACCCCGGACTCCACTTCCCGCGCCGGCGCCTTGGCCCCCAAGCGATAGGTGCGGGCATCGACATCGATAATGACAACTGCTTGCCTGTTGTCGCTTATGGCGATGCCGCGTGCCTCGTGAAAGGCGGCCATGACCGCACGCGCCGACGACTTTAGCGCCATGCCCGGCACGACCTTTTGAAAAGCGATGGGGCCCAGACTCACAAGCAACCCCATGACGGCCAGAACCACCAGGAGTTCGATCAGGGTAAAACCGGCGTGGCCGGTATAGGCGCGCGGCGTCACCAGCTTGTCAGATCCTTGTCCTCGCCTTCGCCCCCCTCCTGCCCGTCGGCGCCGAGCGACGATAGGTCGAAGTCGCCATGCTCCCCCGGAATCGCATAAATGTAGGGTTGGCGCCAGGGATCGATTAGGGCGTCGGCCTTGCGGACATAGGGCCCGTTCCAATTTTCCGCGTCCCCCGGCGCTTCGATCAGGGCCGCCAAGCCTTCTTCCTGGGTTGGGTAGCGGCCAAGCTCCAGGCGGTACAAATCGAGCACGCCGGATAGCCGCTCGATTTGAATCTTGGCGGCGTCGGACTTGGCGCCGCCGACGTACTTGATGACCTGGGGCGCGGCGAAGGCGACGATCAAGCCCAAAATGACCAGCACGACCAGGAGCTCGATCAATGTGAAGCCGCCCTGGAAACGGCGGACTTGCATGGGCGTTTGGCGCGAGGTTATCGACAACACTGACTAACCTTTCGTTTTTTAACAATTACTTGTTTATTCTTACTCATCTCAAAACGGAAGATCGTAGGTACTCATGATGGCGGAGATCATGGACCCGATGATACCGGCGATGAGAATCCCGAGCCCAAGGGTGACCAGGGGCACCAGAAGCGACAGCATTTTCTGGATCGCGCTCTTCACCTCGCCATCGTAAATATCCGCGATCTTGAGCAGCATGGAATCGAGGCGGCCGGTTTCTTCGCCGACCCGGATGAGCTGCAAGGCCAGGCCCGGAAACACGCCGGTTTCCGCCAGCGGCTCGGCCAAGCCCTCGCCCTTCGCCAAGCGGTTTTGGGCTTGCGCCGCCGCTGCCGCGAAAGCGCGGTTGTCCAGGGTTTCGTTGGTCATGGTCATGGCGTTCAGCACCGAAACGCCATTGCTTAAGAGAGTTCCCAGTGTGCGGCTGAACCGCGCGACCTCGATTTTCGTCAGAAGATCGCCAAAGACCGGCGAGCGGATAACCCAAGCATCCCAGCGCAGACGGCCCTCGGCCGTGCGGTTGTGCTGGCGCAGCATGAGACCCGCGGCCACGGCGGCAAGGGCGATCAACCACCAATAGGCGGCCAGGAAATCCGACACCCCAATGACCAACTGAGTGGAGACCGGCATGGCCGCCCCCGCATCCTCGAACAAGGGACGGAACTCAGGGATAACCACGGTCATCAGAACCATGAGCGATATGATCGCCATGATCACGACCAGGGCCGGATAACGCAGGGCCGCCCGCACGCTGTCGCGCAGCGCCGCCGCCCGCTCCAGGGTATCGGCCAGGCGGGTCAAAACCGCTTCCAGGGTTCCGCCCGCCTCGCCCGCGCGGACCATGCCGACGTAATAATTGGGAAACACATTTTGGTGCTCAGCCATGGCATCGGCCAGGGTGGCGCCGCCGCGTACTCTTTCGCGAACCTCTTCGAGCAAGTCGCGGACCGGTCCCGCCGGGGCCAGTTCCAGCATCACCGACATGCCCCGGTCGAGGGGCAGGCCGGCCTGAAGCAAGGTCGCAAGCTCACGGGTGATCAACAGGAGATCCTCCGGGCGCACATGGCGCGGCCGAAAAAATTCCGGCAGACCGGTTGTATTCGCCGCCGCCCGGCGGCTTTCCTCGGCCTTGATCGGGACATGTCCATCGGCGTGCAGACGGTCGATGACGGCTTGGCGGCTAGACGCCTGGGTTTCGCCCTCGATAACCTCGCCGTCCGGCGATACGGCCTTGTAAACAAAGCGTGGCATTATACGTCCCGCGTGACCCGCAGAACTTCCTCGACCGTGGTCAGACCGGCCAGGGCTTTCTGCATGCCGTCGTCGTACATGGTGCGCATGCCTTCCTCAACCGCGGCGCGGCGCAATTCCATGGATTCGGCACGTTTCAGAATGAGGCGGCGGATCGGGTCGGTCACCACCAGCACCTCGATCAAGCTGCTGCGGCCGAAGTACCCGGTACCGTTGCAGTGACCGCAGCCGACCGCGCGGTACAGGTGGATTTCCGCGTCGCGCGTGTAGCGTTTTAAATTGAGTTGCTCCACCAGCTCCGGCAGCGCGGGCGCCTTGGTCTTGCAGTGGCGGCACAGGGTCCGCACCAGCCGCTGCGCGGCGATACCGTTCAGGGTCGTGGTCAACAAGAAGTCTTCCGCTCCCATGTCGAGCAGCCGGGAAATCGTGCTGGCGGCATCGTTGGTGTGCAGGGTCGAAAGAACCAAATGGCCGGTTAGCGCCGCTTGAATGGCGATCTCCGCGGTTTCGACGTCCCTGATCTCGCCGATCATGACTATGTCGGGATCCTGGCGCAGGATCGAGCGCAGAACATTGGCGAAGCTGAGGCCGATACTGGGTTGGACCTGGATTTGGTTGATGCCGTCCAGCTCGTATTCAATCGGATCTTCAACCGTCAGGATTTTCTTATCCGGGCTATTCAATCTTACCAATGAGGTATAGAGCGTTGTTGTCTTACCACTTCCGGTTGGGCCGGTGACTAAGACGATCCCGTGCGGCCGTTCCAAAATCTTCACCAAGGTCTCCAAGGCGAAGTCGCTGACCCCAAGCGCGGCGAAGTCGAGGGCCACCCCCTTACGGTCGAGAACCCGCATGACCACCCCTTCCCCGTGCATGGTCGGTATGGTGGACACGCGCAAATCGATGGGCGTGCCGCGTATGGCGAGCTTGATCCGGCCGTCTTGGGGCAGGCGGCGTTCGGCGATGTTCATCTTGGCCATGATCTTGATGCGCGAAACGATGGCGGCCCGGAATCGGTTGGGCGGGGATTCGGCTTCGCGCAAGACGCCGTCGATACGAAAGCGCACCCGCAATTCATTCTCGAAGGCTTCGATATGGATATCGGAGGCCCGTGCCTCGACCGCCTTGGTGATGACCTGATTGACCAGGCGGATCACCGGCGCTTCGCTCGCCAGGTCGCGCAAACGCTCAACATCGAGCTCCAAGCCTTGGCTGTCGTCTTCGAGCGCCGCCTCGCCGCTTGTCCCCGCCGTTCCGGTTTTTTGGCCGTAAAGACGCTCGATGGCCGCTTCCAACTCGCCCGGAACCGCGACCCGGGGCAAGACCTGGCCCCCGGCAACCAAGCGCAAGGCGTCGCTGGCGAAGCTGTCCAGGGGGTCGGCCATGGCGACCACCAAACCGTCCTCGCTTTGCGATAACGGCAAGACCTGCGCTTCACGCAGGAAGCGCGGGCTTAATTTTTCCTGAAACAACGCTTCGTCGGGAAAATCGCCGGGGCCGGCCATTTCCAGATTGAGCAGCGCCGCGACCGCCTCGGCCATGTCGCGTTCGCCAACCAAACCTAGTTTCGGCAACAAAACGCTCAGGCGTTCTCCGGAATCCGCGCGCACCCGCTTGGCCCGGTCCAGGCCGCTAGTGTCCAGCTTGCCGCCCTCGATCAAGCGCTCCCCAAGCGCCTGCTCGAAATCGGTCTCCCGGCCGGCCACGGCTTGTACTTTCACGGTCATGCAATTTCCCGAGCAAATCCGTCCCGCGACGGATGGCGTGAAAACGAACTACTTTGTTACAAGAACCTTAAAACAACACAAACGTCCAAAACAGGCTGGAAATGACTTATACCTAAGATTCCTTGAGTTTATGGCGGCCCTATGGCGATCGGCCCATACAGCCAGGTCAGCCAAAACCCGGCCGCCAAGTACGGCCCGAAAGGTATCTCTCTCGTCAAATCCCTAGGTTGAATCAGGGCATTCCAGATGACATGGCCGGCCAGGGCCAGGGCGGCGGCGATCAAGACGATTCCGGACAAGCCCTGCCAGGAGACCCAAGCGCCGGCCGCGGCCAGCAGCTTGGCGTCGCCAAGACCGATGCCCTCGCGCCCGCGTATCCGGCCATAGGCCCAACGTAGAAGCACCACGAACAGGAAGCCACCCACGGCCCCGGCGGCGTGATGGGGCAAGAGGTCCGGGTTCAGGCTCCAAGTGACCGCCAAGCCCGCCGGAATCAGCGGCAGGGTGATTTCGTCGGGTAAAATAAGGTGGCGTAGATCGATCATGGCCAAGACCAGGAGGTTCCAGCCCAAGACGGCGCTGGCCCAGGCCAGGATTCCCGGCGTGACCGCCAGGCTCCAGACCGCGATCCCAAGCGCCGCTATCTCGACCGCCGGATAGCGCCAGGACAAGCGGTGGCCGCAGGTCCGGCAGGCGCCCCTCTGGACCGCCCAGGACAAGATCGGGATCAGGTCGCGCCAAGCCAGAACCGCATCGCAATGGGGGCAGCGGGAGCGCGCCCACGCGATCGCCCGCCCTTCCGGCAGACGCTTGGCGACCAGCCCCAGGAAACTGCCGACGCAAGGCGCGGCAAGCAAAAGAAAAACCCAATGATAAGCCAAGACTTCGGCCATGCCCCGCGATTCCGGACCCGGACGCCAAAAAGTCTTGATACACCGCGCCGCCGCGCCGCGCCACAGCCGGTAAAGCGCGGCCGTAATACCCACAAGCCGCTTGATTGGCCGGTATTCTTTGCGCTACCTATTATTTGACCAAACAGTCAGAATTAATCGGCGTTAACGCGCCGGCGAAAAAAGCATAAAGTGTTCCGCACACGAAAACACAGGGAGACACCGTAAAATGAAAACCACCCTTCGTAGGGGCCTAGGTATCCTGGCCCTCGCCGCCATCGCCTGGACCACGGCCTTGAGCGGTGCGGCACCGGCCCTCGCGGCCAAGATCAAGGTCGCCGCGATCTTCACACTTCCGGTCGAGCAGCAATGGATCAGCCGCATCCACAAGGCCTTGAACGCGGCCGCGGCGCGCGGCGACATCGACTACATCTATTCCGAGAACGTCGCCAACACCGACTACGAGCGGGTTATGCGCGAATATTCCGAAGCCGGTAACAACCTGATCCTCGGCGAGGTCTTCGGGGTTGAGCGGGCGGCGCGCAAGGTCGCCAAGGATTATCCCAAGACCGCGTACCTCATGGGCTCCAGCTTCGGCCCCTCGGGCGAAAATTTTTCGGTCTTCGATAATTGGATCCACGAGCCGTCGTACCTGACCGGCATGGTCGCAGGCAGCCTGACCAAGTCCAACAAGATAGGCATGGTCGGCGGCTATCCGATTCCCGAGGTCAACCGCCTTATGAACGCCTTCATGGATGGCGCGCGCGAGGTCAATCCCGACGTTAAGTTCACGGTCTCCTTCATCGGCTCCTGGTACGACCCGCCGAAAGCCAAGGAAGCCGCCTTCGCCATGATGGATGGCGGCGCCGACATTATGTATGCCGAGCGCTACGGCGTTTCCGACGCCGCCAAGGAGCGCAAGGTTCTGGCCATCGGCAATGTGATCGACACCCAGAACGAATACCCTGGGACCGTCGTCGCCAGCGCCTTGTGGCATATGGAGCCGACCGTGGACCGCGCCATCGCGGCGGTCGCGGGCGGTAGTTTCGCGGCCGAGGACTACGGCAGCTATAGCTACATGAGCCACGGCGGCGCCTCGCTCGCGCCCATGGACGCCAAGCTTGTCAACGCCAAGACCATGGCCGCGATCAAGGCCCGCGAGGACGAAATTCGCGATGGGTTGTTCCGTGTCAACGTGAACGATTCCGAGCCGCGCTCGTCCAAGTAGGCACGTCATTGTGAAGGATAACCGGGCGCCGGAGGACTTTGTCCTCCGGCTGCGCGGTATTACCAAGCGTTTCGGCGCGCTTCTGGCCAACGACGCCATCGATCTGGAATTGCGCCGCGGTGCGATCCTGGCGCTTCTGGGCGAGAACGGCGCCGGAAAAACCACCCTCATGAATATCCTTTTCGGCCACTACCTGGCCGACCGGGGCGAGGTTCTGGTCGCCGGTCTTGGCGGCGGACTCGCCCCCTTGCGCGCCGGTTCGCCGAGCGCCGCCCTGGACGCGGGCATCGGCATGGTGCATCAGCATTTCACCCTGGCGGATAACCTCAGCGCCTTCGAGAACATCATCCTCGGCACCCAATCCCTGTTCCGGCCGTGGCTGGATCGCGGTTCCGCGCGGCGCAAGCTGGAGAAGCTGATGGCGGGGTCCGGTCTCAACGTCGATCTCGACGCGGCGGTCGGCGTGTTGTCGGTCGGCGAACGCCAGCGGATTGAAATCCTGAAGGCCCTGTACCGGGGCGCCCGGATCCTGATCCTCGACGAACCGACCGCGGTCCTGACTCCGCAGGAAGCCGAGCGCCTGTTCGAAACCCTGCGACGCCTGGTCGCCCAAGGGCTGTCCATCGTCTTCATCTCACACAAGCTGGCCGAGGTCATGGCGGTATCCCAGCGGGTCGTGGTCCTGCGCAAGGGCAAGGTAGTCGCCGACCTGGCCACGGCGGAGACCGATGCCGCGCACCTGGCCGAAACCATGGTCGGGCGCGCGATCCCAAAAACCGTGCGCACGGCCATGGCGCCCGGCGCGGTCATACTGGAACTCGACAAGGTCCGGGTCGCCGGCGTCCATGGCCGGCCCGCCCTCAAGGACGCGAGCCTGAGCCTGCGCGCCCATGAAATCCTTGGCATAGCGGGTGTGTCCGGCAACGGCCAGGTCGCCCTTTCCAATCTGATTTGCGGCTTGCAGGCGCCGGAAGGCGGCGCCGTGAGCCTGCACGGCCAAGCCGTGGCCTTGGGATCGCCGGCGGGCATGGTCGCGGCGGGCGTCGGCCGGATACCCGAAGACCGTCTTCACGACGGCGTCGTCGGCGACATGGCGGTATGGGAGAATCTGGCCCTGGAAGATTACCGCAAACCCGCCTTCAGCCGCGCCAGCTTCCTGCGCCGGGACGCCGCCCGCGCCCATGCCCGGCAATCCATTGAAGACTTCGACGTGCGCTGTCCGGGCCCCGAAGCGGCGACCCGCCTGCTGTCGGGCGGCAATGTGCAGAAACTGATCCTGGCCAGGGTCTTGACCCGCGCGCCCATGGTCATCCTGGCCAATCAACCTTCGCGCGGCCTCGATATCGGCGCCGTGACCGAGGTTCACCGGCGCCTCCTGGATGCCCGCGCGCGCGGCGCCGGAATTATTCTCATTTCCGAGGATCTGGACGAGTTGTTGGCTTTGTCGGACCGGGTCGCGGTTCTGCACCGGGGCGTCCTGAGCGCGTCTATGGCGACCGAAGAGGTTACGATACGCCAACTGGGCCTGATGATGGCCGGACACGACCGTCAAGAACCGGCTCACGATGCGGCTTGAACCGCGCACCCAGGTTCCCCTGGCCCTGGCCATCGCCGCCCCCGCCAGTGCGATCGTGCTGGCCCTGCTGCTGGCGGCTATTCCGCTGCTCTGGGCCGAGGTCTCGGTCCTGGAAGCCTATGGCCTGATTTTCAAGGGCGCGCTGGGATCGCGCTTCGCGGTCACGGAAACCCTGGCGCGGGCAACGCCGCTGATCTTCACCGGCCTGGCGGCGGCGGTCGCGTTTCGCGCCAAGCTATGGAATATCGGCGCCGAGGGGCAGTTGTATCTTGGCGCCCTGACCGCCGCCGCGGTCGGCACCGGCGCCGTCACCCTGCCCGGCTTCGCCATGATTCCCCTGGTTCTGATCGTGGGCGCCTTGGCCGGGGCCCTGCTCATGCTGATCCCCACGATCCTGAAGCTGCGCCTGGGCGTGGATGAGGTCGTGACCACCCTGCTGCTCAACTTCGTGGTGCTTCTTTTCGTCTCCATGATGATTGAAGGCCCCATGAAAGACCCCATGGGCATGGGCTGGCCGCAAAGCGAACCGATTGTCGAGGCGGCCACGCTACCCAAGCTGGTCGCGCGCACCCGGGTACATGCCGGGCTCATTCTGGCGATCCTGGCCGGGATCGCGGTCTGGATCATGATGCAGCGCACGACCTGGGGCTTCGAAGCCAGGGCCGTCGGCGCCAGCCCCGCCGCCGCCCGTTTCGCCGGCATGCCGGTACCGCGGGTGATGATCCGGGTCGGCCTGATCTCCGGCGCCCTCGCCGGTCTCGCCGGGGTCGGCGAAGTGGCCGGATTGAAAGGCTACCTGACCCTCGACCTCTCCCCCGGCTTCGGGTACAGCGGCATTGTCGTCGCCATGTTGGCGCAGCTCAACGCCCTGGCGGTGATCGTCGCGGCGCTGTTCGTGGCCATAGTTTTCGTCGGCGCCGACTTCATGAGCCGCGCCATCGGCGTTTCCAACTACCTGGCGAACCTGGTGGTCGCGACCTCGCTCCTGACCATGCTCCTGGCGTCGCTGGCGACGCGCTATCGCTTGAGATGGCGCTAGACATGGAAATCGTCGAAATCCTTTTCACCGTTAGTTTCTGGGCCGCCGCGACCCGGATCGCTACACCCTTGATCTTCGGCACTCTGGGGGAGTTGATCTGCGAGCGCGCCGGCGTTTTGAACCTGGGGATCGAGGGCATCATGACCGCCGGCGCCATGGCCGGCTGGATGGCGGTCTATCAGGGCGCGGATTTGTGGACCGGCGTCGTCTTTGCCTTCGCCATTGGCATGATCTTCGGCTTTATACACGGCCTCTTCACGGTGCCGCTCGGCTTGTCGCAGCATGTGACCGGCCTCGGCCTGACCCTGCTCGCCACCAGCCTGGCCTACTTCACTTACCGCATGATCCTGCCGGACGTGCCGAGCCCGCCCCGGATCGAGGCCTTTCAGCCTTTCGCGATTCCCATCCTTTCTGAAATACCTTTCATCGGCCCGGCCTTGTTCAAGCAAACGGCGCTAACCTATCTGGCTTTCGTCTCGGTCGCCGTTGTTGGGCTGGTGCTTTACAAAACGCCGCTCGGCCTGGCTCTGCGCGCGGTCGGCGAGAACCCGGCCGCCGCCGAAGCGCAAGGCATCGATGTCTATGTCATGCGCATCGGCGCGGTCATGATCGGCAGTGGCTTCATGGCCATCGGCGGCGCGTTTTTGACCATGTCGGCCTTCAACGCCTTTTTCTTCGAAATGATCGCCGGGCGCGGCTGGATCTGCATCGCGCTCGTCGTCTTCGCGTCCTGGCGGCCGGGAAAGGCCTTGCTGGGGGCCCTGCTGTTCGGCGCCTTCGACGCCTTCCAAGTGCGCCTTCAGCAAGCGCTCGGCGGCGATATCCCCTATCAGATATTCCTGATGCTGCCTTATGCGTTCAGCATCTTGGCGCTGATCGTCATGTCGCGCCGGGCCGCCTACCCCAAGGCCCTCATGGTGCCGTACCGCAAGGGCGAGCGTTAATCGTCCTCGGCGATGTCTTCGTTCCAGATTTCCGGGTGTTCGCGAATAAAGCGGCCCATGAGTTCGATGCAATCGGGATCTTGCAACAAGGCAACCTCGACCCCGCGCTCCGACAAGAAACCGATATTGCCGTCGAAATTCTTGTCCTCGCCCACGACCACGCGCGGGATGCCGAACTGAAGGATGGTGCCCGTACACATCATGCAGGGACTAAGGGTCGTGTATAGGGCCGTGGCGCCATAGCTACGCCGGCGCCCGGCGCGGCGCAGGCAATCCATTTCCCCGTGGGCGATGGGATCGCCTTCCTGGACCCGGCGATTGTGGCCGCGCCCGATAATCTCCCCGTTCTCGGTCAGGACCGCGCCGATGGGCAGGCCGCCTTCGTCAAAACCCGCCTTGGCCTCGGCGTAGGCGGCGCGCATGAAGGCGCGGTCCTGGTCGTTTGCTTTCACGATCGGCATGTCTTGGCCACTTCTACTTGGTGCCGTAAATGCGGTCGCCCGCGTCGCCCAGGCCGGGCACGATATACCCATGATCGTTCAGGTACTCATCGATCGATGCGGTATAAATCGGCAACTCCGGATGTTTTTCGTGCATGGTCTTGAGGCCTTCCGGCGCCGCCAGAAGACAGACGAACTTGATATCGCGGGCGCCCCTATCCTTGATCCGCGAGATCGCGGCGGCGGCGGAATTGCCGGTCGCGAGCATGGGATCGACCACGATAACCTGGCGTTCGGCCAAGTCCTGAGGAACCTTGAAGTAGTATTCCACCGGCTCCAGCGTCTTGGGGTCACGGTAGAGGCCAATATGACCGACCCGCGCCGAGGGCGCTAAATCCAGCAAGCCTTCCAGCAAGCCATTTCCCGCCCGCAGGATCGAGATGAAGACCAGCTTCTTGCCGTCGATCCGCGGCGCCATCATCTTGGTCAGCGGGGTTTCGATCTCGACCCGAGTCATGGGCAGATCGCGGGTTACCTCATAACCGATCAGCAGCGCGATCTCGCGCAGCAATTGCCGGAAGTCCACGGTGCTGGTTTCCTTGCGCCGCATCAGGCCCAGCTTGTGCTGAACCAGCGGATGATCGATGACCGTGACGTTGTCCGGCGTGTCAGCCATGCGTTCCATGCCCCTTTTTTTGTCGCGGCGCACTCTAGCGTCAATCCCCGGATATGGCCCGCTAAATCGGCTCAGTTTGCGTGCTTTAACGCGGCCCTCAAGTTAGTTGCCAGGTTACCGCGCCGGCCCAGCACGATGTCGTCCAGGCCGAGCCATGCGGCGAGCATGACCAGTTCCCCGGCCAGGGCCTCGGCTGTGGCGCCCGGATCGCAACGCGGCTCGAGATGCACGGCGGGAACCCGCAAGCGCCCCTTGGCCCGCTCGGCCTTGAGGTCGACCCGCGCGACCAGACGGCCCCGGTGCAGGAAGGGCAAGACATAGTACCCATATTGCCGCTTGGCCGCCGGGGTATAGATCTCGATCCGGTACTTGAAATCGAATAGGCGTTCGGCCCGCGCCCGGGCCCAGACCAGGGGATCGAAGGGCGATAGCAAGGCGGTCGCCGAAACCTGGCCGGGACAGCGCGCCTGGGGATCGAGATAGGCGCCTTGGCGCCAGCCTTTGATGTCCACGGGCATCAGCTCGCCGGCCTCGGCCAACTCGCCCAGGGCCATGCGGGTAGCGGCGACGGGCAAGCGAAAATAATCGCGCAGGTCGGTCTCGGTCGCGACCCCCAGAGCCCGGGCGGCGAGGCGCAGGAGTTCGCGCACCGCCTCGGCTTCGTCCGGTTCCGGCGCGTTCCAAACCGCCGGTGGGATGACCCGCTCACTGAGATCGTAAACCCGCTCGAATCCCCCGCGCCGGGCCGCCGTGGTCACCTCCCCGGTCCAGAACAGATATTCCAGCGCCGCCTTGCCGTCGGTCCAGCCCCACCACGGCCCCTTGCGCGCGCCAGGGCGTGAAAGCTCCCGCGCCGTCAGGGGACCGCCGACGCGCACCTCGGCGAGAACCTCGCGCACAAATCCTCGTTTCTCACGCGCGAAACGGGCCAGGCCGCTGTAGATGCCGGCATGACGCTGGGCGCGCGCCATGCGCCAACGGAACAAAGGATGCAGGGCCATGGGCAGCAACGAAGCTTCATGGGCCCAGTATTCGAACATGGCCTTGCGCTTGAACCCGAAGGCGCGCCGGTCGAGCGCGGAACGGTCATAGGGCCCGAGGCGCGAATAGGCCGGCAGGTAATGTGAGCGAATCAGGACGTTGACGGAATCGATTTGCAAGAGGCCCATGGTTTCGACCGCCCGCGCAACCCGCGCCCAAGCCGAGGGCTGGCGGGTGCGCCGGACGCCGAAGCCCTGCGCCACCAAGGCCATGCGCCGCGCCTCGCTCTTGGACAGACTTGCCGATTTACTCAAAAGAGCATGGTGATTTGGCCTCGTTTTCGGCCAAAATCGTAACCCTCGATACCGCAGGCCGTCAAAATATATCGCCAGCCACAAAAAAAGAAGCCGCTTCCCAATCCTGGTAGCGGCAAGTGGTATGGGGGAAAGAGTCGTCTCAACCGGGCGAACGACGATTATCGCATCGCTCGACCAATCCAGAGAGTACGGCACGTATTGTCAAGAGGGATTGATTTGGATCAAATTTACCGGCCACGGGCCGCCGACAGCTTGGGGCCAGTCAGCAAGCGATTCGCGGGAAAGCGCACCGTAACGCGGGTGCCGGTCGCTAACTTGCTTTTAACATCGAGAGTCCCGCCGTGGGCCACGACCAAACGTTCGGATAATGGAAGACCCAAACCGGTTCCATCGGCCCGCCTGGAGAAGGCGGTATCGACTTGGCCGAAGGGCGTTAGTGCCAACGCCAGATCGCTTGGGCTCATGCCAATGCCGGTATCCGCGACGCTCAGTTCAAGCGACCCATCGGAAACGATAACCGCTTCGAGCGTGACCGTGCCGCCGGCCTCGGTGAATTTCACCGCATTGGACAATAGGTTAAGGAGAATCTGCTTAAACGCGCGCAGATCGCCGATTAGAACCGGCATGACCGGCGGCAGGGCGTTGATCAATTTGACCTGACCTTGGTGCGCCCGGTCTCGCACCAGGCGCATCATGGCTTCAACCGCTTCCGCGATATCAATATCGGATTCGATCAATTCAAATTTACCGGCCTCGACTTTCGACAGGTCCAGAATGTCATTTATCAAACTTAAAAGATGGCGCCCACTCGAATGAATATCGCCCGCGTATTCCCGATACTGTTCAGGCGCGATGGGCCCGAACAGCTCGGTCTCGATGATTTCGGAGAAACCGATAATAGCGTTCAAGGGTGTGCGGAGCTCGTGGCTGACATTGGCTAGGAATTCCGACTTGGATCGGCTCGCCATTTCCGCTTCTTCCTTGGCCATACGCAATTCCCCGCCAATGCGTAAGAGCTCGGATTCGCGCGCGCGAACCTTCGTGACGTCCGTACCGAAGGTGACAAGTCCACCTTCGGCGGTCGGCCACTCGTCAAGCTCGAATATTTTGCCATCGGCGAAGGTGATTTCGATCGGACCGGCCGAATTGCGAAACGCGGCCTCGCGCACCGCGCACCAATCCTTCGCCTCCATTGGCCCTAAGTCGAGCTTTCCGCTTTCAGCGGCGCCTTTAACCATGTCGGAGTATGAAGACCCAACGGCCATGACCTCTTTAGGGCCGGGATAAATCTCGCGATGCTTTTCGTTGAACAGCACAAGCTTCGCGTTATTGTCGAAGAGGCTGAAGGTAACGGGAAGAGATTCGATCGCGTCCCTGAGGCGGGCTTGAGCAAGACGATTGGCCTCCGCCATTCGTTGCGCCCGTAACGCGAAAAAAACCAGAAGGCCACCGAAAATCAATATTTGAGCCACGATGGGAACCAGCGTCGCCCTGAATTTATCCAAGAAAGAAACGTTGCGCTCCAGGGCCTCAAGTGCCTCATCGTGCACCTTGACCAGCAGGGTTTCAATGGTGCCGGAAGCATCCAAGGTGCGAAACGTCATCGCCTTCAACACCGTCGGCGAATCGGGCGCCAATCCCGATAATCCGTTTTCCAACCAGAGATCCATATCGTCGAGGACCGGGATTATCTGGGCATGGATGCCTGCGGTGTCTTCCTCGCCGCCACGCGCCGCTTCACCCTCGATCCCGGCAAGATGTAGCCGGGCAATCGCGACTTGTTCGCGAATGGGGCCCAGACGCGGCGTTCCCTGTTCATAGGCCGCGGACTGAACCATGCGGTGCAGGGCAACCAGATCTTCGAAGATTCGATAATGCGCCTGTTGCCGGTCGAGCAATTCGTACGGCAAATCGTCTTTGAGGTCGCCTATGCTGACCGCGACGTAAATCAAAAAGGCAAGGGAGCCGCCAAGAACCGCGCCGGTGAGAAGGGCAATCTGGCGTGACGAGGCAACGCGAAGAGGCGATTTCATGGTCAGAAGACTTCAGATCCAGTCAAGCATGGCCTCAAAAATTACGACGGGAGCCGACAAGAATTTTCCATGCCGAATCGGCCACGCCACATCGCCGCTCCCACAAGCGAGGCGATGCTTTCTTGCTAGGCTCTTTCGCTTAATATCTGGCTAACACCTGGTGCGGCGGCTAATGTCCTGGGGATAAAAATGGCCATTTTTGAGGACTTATTTGCATCCAAGCGTTAATTAAATTAACCAACGCCTTGAAATATTTTTCACTTTCAAAACCATCGTCAGGAGCCCTGATTTGGAGGCCCCTACCGCGGTAAATACCAGGGCTTCACAGGGGCCGGTTAATCTCGTAGGCTCGCGGCCGCGCGCACGGTAGACTCGGATTTCCAGCGCGTTTCCGGCAAGATCCTGGCCAAAAAGCCAGTGAATCTAGCCACGGGCCCTGAGGCCTCAAGGTATTTTCGGCCCTCGAGATGGCCGATCGGGTTTTGGGTTGGGGATTCTGTCTAAATGCGTATGCGTGTCTTTTCTTCGCCATCCTGGCGGCGTGTGGAGCTGATCGGCCGCATAAGCGCGGTTTTGGCTGTTATCGCCGCATTTCTCATCGGTCCGGCGCCCTCGGTTTTGGCGAATTCCGGGTTGAACGTCGCGGAAGAAATCGAATGCCTGGCCCTGACGATCTACTTCGAGGCCAGGGGCGAGCCCGACGAGGGCAAGATAGCGGTCGGTCATGTGGTCATGAACCGCGCGCAGAATCCCCTTTTCCCGGCGAAGATATGCGGGGTCGTGCGTCAGGGGGGCATCAAGCGGTATCGCTGCCAGTTCTCATGGTGGTGCGACGGACGCAGTGACCAGCCCCAGGAGTGGAGCGCTTGGAAACGCAGTAAAGCCTTGGCCCGGCGTGTATTTTGGGAAGGCACGAAAGATCCGACACAAGGCGCACTCTGGTATCACGCGGATTACGCGGTCCCGTCCTGGCGCGGCAAGCTCAGCCTGGGTCCCAAGATAGGGCGGCACATCTTCTACCGGGCGCCCTAAAGCCCCGTAAACTTGTCGCGCAGGGTTTCATTCAAGGCGGATACGCTGCCACCGTTCTGCTTCAGGACGGAACCGTATTCCGAGCGCAGGGTCACCGCGACACTGACCCCTTCGGCCAGAATATCCAGAATCCGGTATCCCTTGGATCCCTTGTGTACGCGCCAATTTAGATGCAAGGGCGGTCCTTGGGAGCGCGTCAACTCGGATTCGACGTTGAACAGATCGGCCCTGTTACCAAAAGGCCGGACCTTACCGAACAGAAGCGCGTCTTCGGCGTAGTCGCCAAAGACCGGCAAGAATCGAAACACCAGGGAATCTTCGAATACCTGGATGAAATCCAGCCGGTCTGGCTCTTTCGCCCGGCGCCAATAACGGCCGAGAATAAATCGCGATATAGCCTCGATATCGAATCCCTGGTGCAGCAGAACCCGGAATCGCCGCTCTTTCTCCACTTGGGGTAGACCGGGCTCGTTGAGCTGGGTCTTGGCACGCTGGCTAAGGTCCGTGAGAAATGCGACCGCATCGCCCGGCGTTTGCGCCGCCGATAGCTCGATGCTGCTCAGCGCCATGATCGTAAAGGCGATGACGAACGCCCCTCCCCTGGCCCGGCCACCTCCTGCCGCCACCCCAAAAAACCCCAGCATCAAATGCCCCCGCTAGTTTTTATTTATTGAATACGAACTGCCATAGGGTGCAACCATGCCGCCTCCAGGTCAATTGATAGCGCTAGAGCATGTTCCGTTCATATTGACCCATTTGACCGGAACATGCTCTGGGGCCTTCTAACCGACACAATTATGCCGTAACCTTTTAACATCGCCCGGTCGAATGACTTGAGCTACTTGAGAGAGAGGGATGGATCATGGCCCCCAAAGATGCCCTGGACCCGATCCTGAAGCGCCTGGTTGCCGCCTGGCACGACGCGGAGGCCATCCGCGAAATGCCGGAGCTTTTTTCCGAGGATAAGCTGGCCCAGATCGCCAATGCCGCCATGGTCGCGATCGAGGAGGCCTGGGTGGCGCTCGGCCACAGCAAACGCGATCTCGAAGCCGCCTGCGATTGCCTCTTGGAAAGCGGTAAGCTGGAAAACTGGGCCGGTAAAAAACACGTCCGGCTCGATTGACGGGACTCGGTATAAGCGGCGGGAGCGGGTTAAAAAACTTTACCCTCGAAGGGGTTATGCCCGCTTCGGTCCTCAATCTCTATAACCCAGACATCCGGGTCGCGCGCGGCCGCGCGGGTGAGGTAGTCGTCGGCTTCGGCTTCGGACACCAGGGCGCCCTTGAAGGCCGCCAGCCAGCCCAAATCGCCGTCGAGACCGCGCGCCTGGGACAGAATCCGGCAGCCCTCCGTCAGTAGATTGATTTTTAACAGAACGGCGCCGCCCTTGGCCTCTCCCCTGCGCACGACCATGGCCGGGATGCCGTTGTCGTTACAGCGCCGGACATGGGCCATGACCCAGACATCGCTCGGCAAGCACTCGTCAGTCACACGGGCTCCTTGGATTGAGTTGGCGCCAGTATGGCTACTAGTGATGATTCTAAAGGTTGCTGCCAGGGAAACAGCACTTATTTCTAAACCAGCAGGCGCTGTCCTTTGCCGGCCAGAGCAGAACAATCCAAGTGTTGCCCACGCCCTGACAGGCTCGTTAAACAGATCATGACAGCACAAAAGTCTCGGCGTGGGTGTGGGATTTATCTAATTTAGATTTCACCCCTCGTCCGACTCGTCTGCAGGACTTGCAGCCTCATCAGATTCATCAGCTTCATCACCATTTACGACCGCACCTGGTTCACGAATTTTATCTGCAAACCGCTGGAGTAATTCAGCAGTAGAAACGAAATCTGCTGCCGGTATCACGATTCGAGCAACAACGCGTCTTTTCTGAGTTGAAGAATCACTTTCCCAGGGAAGGACCGTATGAAGGTTGAATTTGACGGATGCTCCCGTGCTCGCGATTCCATGAACTCCCTCACAGAAAAGCTCGAGATCGTCATCATCACTCCCATACAGCTCCAGCGTCTTGCCGTCCACTTCAGTCGAAATGATTTTTCTCATAGAGATAACAAATTTCCTGCATTCACAGTGCCGACTGAGTCGCTCGAATAATCTCCACCCGGGGTAGAGGCGCAAGATAGCTGCTCACGCGTAGGCACGGCGACGGAGTTTCCACCTGCAAGTTCTTCATAAGGCAACAGCTGCATTTCAGGTCTGAAGCCCATGCCTCTTGCCAGATCGGAGATAACCTCGAGTGTCATATTGCTGGTACCATTCAGCCTGCGACTTATGACTGACTTATCAATGCCGAGATTCTCGGCTAGCTGCGCTCGTGTCATACCTTCCGCTTCGCGTATATAAAATGCGCTTAAAAGCTCGCGATGCACGTGCATGACGAACCGAGCTCTGAGGATCTTCTTTTCTTCCTCAGTCAATTTGCATGAGTGATTCATAGTCTTTCCCTTTGGCCAACTTTGGCTCACTAAGAGCTAGGCCATCTCTAAAATCGATGACAAATTTAATCTCTGAAGCGCATCTTTTTGATACATCGTTCTTATATTTGCATAGACACACAATAAGTATGCCCGGTCGATAGAACCATCCGAATATCCGAACAGAATGGTGTTCTGGTGGAACAGTTTTGAGTTCCCATATTCCCTCTCGTTTAGGTCCGAGACGCCGAATATGCGCCCCCTCGTAAAGAAGCGCGCCAGAGCAGAACTCGTCCAGGACCGCATGGGTCCGATCAAATGAAAACGGACACGGAGTAGCTTTCCCAAGCTGCGCACTTGAAAAACACCATTCGTGGGCAACCGGATCCATATACACGGCCCGCAGAGGCTGCTCGCCTGGATCAAGAAGGGGTTGAAATTTTTCAAGCTGTCTTTGAGTAACCAGGTCATTGATGGTTGCCATTTATACCAACCAGACTACTCATGTTGCGTTAAGAAGCAACAAAACAAGTTGCGAAAAGTGAATAATTTTCTGTGGAAATCAAAAATACCATATTAGCCAAGAGTTGGACGGACTCCCGATTCGCAAGGCAATTTTTCCTATAACCTTTTGTTTCTATTGTTATTTTCGTTAACACCTGTCTATCTGTGTGCAGATACTGCTTTTAACAACTGTCGGTAGTACTGAAAAACAGTACCCTTACCCTTCAAATATTCCGATTGTACCGCACTCTGTATCCCAAAATGTATCACACATTCTGGGCAAGCGGACCGCGTATCAATCAAGCCATTATAATTATCGTTATGATTTCAATATATTACAGGACTATTTTACAGTGAAAGTTCAAGTAAAATGGTGACCCCAACGGGATTCGAACCCGTGTTGCCGCCTTGAAAGGGCAGTGTCCTAGGCCTCTAGACGATGGGGTCGGCGCGCCAGCGGTGTAGCGGTTCCTGGGCCGGGATTCAAGCCCCTGTGCGCGCTCCGGCGCCTCAGGGAACCGCCTTGGCCAGCCTGAGCTTGACTACCCCAGGCACGGCGGCGACGGGCACGGCGGCGATTTCGCGAATGAGCTTGGAGAGAATGGCCAGAGCATAGGACTCATAGTCGTTCGCGGTCAGAACGAAGGCCCCGGTCCCGCCGATGACATTCAGATAATAATAATTATCGATTGTCGGGTCTTCATTGAGGATCGCCAGGCCGTTGATGGTAATGCCCAGTTCGACCGCCCGGTCGCGTTGATGCTTGGGTTGCGACCCCTGGTTGGTGCGGCCGTCTCCGGACACGTCAATGACCTGACGGCGGCCCGCGAAACCGTTGTTTTCGAACTGGCGGATGGCATATTTCAGCGCCCCGCCGATGGCCGTGCCGCCGCCGACCAGGTAGCGTGGCGTCGCCTCTATGGCATCGGCCAAAGCCAAGGCCTGGGCTTCACTGCGAATCAGCGACCAGTCCACCGCCATGGTCTGCTTGCGGTTGTCCGACCATTGCACCATGGACACGGCGATACCCAGATCGCCGCTCGCCTGGACCGCGGCCAGAACCTCCTGGGTCCGAAAGGCCTCCGCCAAACCCTTGATCTGCAGATCGAACTCCTGGGCCGAGACGCTGGACGACGCATCGACCGCCAGCACCAGTTCCAGATCGACCACCTCTTCCAGCGCGGAAGCGGGATTGGATAGGGCGATAAATCCGCCGATAAAGGCGGCACAGGCTAGAGCGTTCTTCGTTATTGGGAACATGCGTTCCATTCTAACCGTTCACGGCCGCCGCGTCTTCGATAATGAATTGAACCGACTCCCGGCCCGCCCAGGCGTCCAGGCGCAGCTTGCCGGCGAGATGCAGGGGCCGGCCCGCGGTTTGCAGAAGCGCCGGGCCCAGGGGACCGTCGAGGGCCCGGAACGCGATACCTTTCAAGCGCCCGCCCCCGGCGCCGCTCAGATAACAACGGACGTGACCGTCCCCGACCGTGTCGGCGCGCTGTATCCTGGCAGCGGCGATAGCGAAACGCGGTTGCGCGTTGCCCGCGCCGAAGGGGGCGCAGCGTTCGATTTCGCCGACCAAGGCGGCGTTGGCCCCTTCGGGTTGGATCGCGCCGTCGAAGCCGAGGGCGGCACGGTAATCGGCGGCTTGGAGCGCCGCCTCTATCCGTTCGCCCAGGAACCCACGCAAGGCGTCGAGCTTCGCCGCCTCGACGCTCAAGCCGGCCGCCATGGGATGGCCGCCGCCATTGATGAGCAGGCCGGCCTGGCGCGCAGCGATGACGGCGGCGCCGAGATCGACCCCAGGAACCGAACGTCCCGAGCCCTTGCCGATTCCGGTCTCGGGGTCGAGGGCGATAACCAGCGCCGGTAAATTCGTCCGTTCCTTCAGGCGGCTGGCGACGATTCCAATGACCCCGGGATGCCAGCCCTCGCCCACAACCATGACCACGCCCCGGCGGTCTTGACCGGCGGCCTCTGCTTGTTCCAGGGCTTGATCGAGAACGCTCACCTCGATCTCCCGGCGTTCATCGTTATAGGCATCGAGCTGCTGGGCGATCCGCCGGGCCTCCGCCGGGTCGTCGCTGGTCAACAACCGCGCGCCCAGGCTGGATTCGCCCACGCGCCCGCCGGCATTCACCCGCGGCCCCAATAAAAACCCGGCGTGAAAGGCATCGGGCTTGGCCTCGACCCGGGCCACGTCGCAGAGCGCCGTCAGCCCGGCATTGGCGCGCCTGGCCATGACCTTGAGGCCCTGGGTCACCAGCGCCCGGTTGAGCCCGGCCAGGGGCACCACATCGCACACGGTGCCCAGCGCCACCAGGTCAAGCAGGCACAGAAGGTCCGGCTCGGCCAAGTTTCTAGCTTTGTACCAACCCACCTCTCGCAGCGCCCGGTTGAGCCCGACGACCAGCAGGAAGACGACCCCCACGGCGGCCAGGGAACCCAACCTGTGGGGATCCTCATGGGCGGGGGTTTCATCCATGCGGTTGGGATTGACCACCGCCGCCGCGCGCGGCAAGCGCGCTTCGGCGGCATGGTGATCGATAACGATCACGTCCAGACCGGCCTCGGCCGCCGCCTCGAGGGGCGCGAAGGCGGTAATGCCGCAATCGACGGTAATGACCACCTTAGCGCCCGCTTCGCGCAGGCGCAGCAGGGCCGGCGCGTTGGGGCCGTAGCCTTCGTGAATCCGATCCGGGATATAGACAGCCGCCTCGCAGCCGGCGGCGCGCAGAAACCGGGTCAGCACCGCCGAGGACGTCGCCCCGTCCACGTCGTAATCGCCAAAGATGGCGATCTTTTCGCCGCTCTCCATGGCCCGGACCAAGCGTTCGATGGCCACGGCCATGTCTTTGAGGCACAGGGGATCGGGCAGGGCCTCGCGCAGGCTCGGCTCCAGGAAGGCTTGGGCGTCCTCCAAACCGATACCGCGCCCGGCCATGATACGCCCGACGATCTCCGCCACGCCCAAACGCTGGGCCAGGGCCAGGGCCTGACGCGGGTCGCGCAAGCGTTCTTCCCACCGCTTGCCGGTCAGAGAGCGCTCGACCCCCAGGAAACAGGAACGCGACGTCATGGCACTATTGGTCGAGCTTGCGGTACCAGGTCTTGCGGTCGAAGTTATGGGAGGCCTCGATCATGCGCACGGTCCCGGACTTGGAGCGCATGACCATGGAATGGGTGCTGGCGCCACCCTGAAACCGCCGGACGCCGCGCAGCATGCTGCCGTCGGTCACCCCGGTCGCCGCGAACATGACATCGCCATTGGCCAGTTCGAGCAAATCGTATTTGCGGTCGAAATCCTCGATACCGCAGCGCCGGGCCCGGGCTTTTTCATCGTCGTTGCGGAACACCAAGCGGCCTTGAAATTGCCCGCCGATGCAGCGCAAGGCGGCGGCGGCGAGCACGCCTTCAGGGGCGCCGCCAATGCCGACATACATATCGACACCGCTTTCCGGGCGGCTGGTCGCCATGACCCCCGATACATCGCCATCGCCGATCATCATGATGCGGGCGCCGGCCGCGCGCACCTTGGCGACGACCTCGCTGTGGCGCGGCCGGTCGAGAATGCAGACCACCAGATCGGATAAATCCTTGCCCATGGCCTTGGCCAGGTTTTTCAGATTCTCCGCCGGCTCCGCATCCAGATCGACGACCCCTTCCGGCAGGCCGCCGCCGACCGCGATCTTATCCATGTAGGTATCGGGCGCATTGAGAAACCCGCCCTCCTCGGCCATGGCGATAACGGCCATGGAATTGTGCCCGCCCTTCGCGGTTATGGTCGTGCCTTCGAGCGGGTCCAGGGCGATATCTATGGCGGGGCCGCCGGACCCGACTTCCTCGCCGATATAAAGCATGGGGGCCTCGTCGCGCTCGCCCTCGCCGATCCTAACGGTGCCGGAGATATCCAGGCTATTGAGGGCATCGCGCATGGCGTTGACGGCGGCCTGGTCGGCAGCCTTTTCGTCGCCCCGGCCCATCAGGCGGGACGCGGCGAGCGCGGCCGCCTCCGTTACCCGAACCGATTCCAAGGCTAGGTTACGGTCCATATCACGCGATTTACTCATGTGTTTTTCACGCCTCTTATTGTTTCTCGTTAATGCCTCTATCGAAAAGCACGGGTTCAATTCCCGATATTGAGCCCTACTATAACAGCTCAATTCGAATTCGGCGCGGCGGTTCCAGTACCGCCTTCAGGTCCGCGATCCGGGCCAAGGCCCGGTCCATGGCCGCCCCGGTAGTTTCGTGGGTGGTTATGACCACAGGCACGGCCCCGTCCGGGCTGCGTCCATGCTGCAACAGGGCTTCGAGCGAGATGTCTTCATCGCGCAGCGCCGCCGTCACATCGGCCATGACACCGGGGCGATCGAGAACCATGAGGCGGATATACTGCCCCCCCACATGACGCTCGGCCGGCAAGGCGGGCAGGCGCCGCAATTCGGCCGCCGGAATCGCGAATGTGGGCAAGGCTATGCCGCGGGCGATGTCGATCAGGTCGGCGACCACGGCCGAGGCCGTCGGTTCCGCCCCGGCGCCTTGGCCCTCGACCAGAACCCGGCCGGCGAAATCGCCCTCGGCCACGACCGCGTTGAACACCCCATCGACATGGGCGATGGGCGTACCCTGGGGCACCATGCAGGGATGCACCCGCTGCTCGATACCATCTTCGCCCTGGGTCGCGATGCCAAGCAACTTGATGCGGTATCCCAACTCCTCGGCAAAAGCGATATCGAGCGCCGATACCTCGCGAATGCCTTCGATGTAGACGCCACCGAAATCGACCTCGCAGCCGAATGCCAGTGCCGTCAGTATGGCCAGCTTATGGGCCGCGTCCACGCCGTCGATATCGAAGCCGGGATCCGCTTCGGCATAGCCAAGTTCTTGCGCCTCCGCGAGCACCTCGGCGAAATCGCGTCCCGTGTCGCGCATGGAGGTCAGGATATAGTTACAAGTCCCGTTCAAAATCCCATAGACCCGTGAAATACCGTTCGCCGCCAAGCCTTCGCGCAGGGTCTTGATGATGGGGATGCCGCCGGCGACCGCCGCCTCGTAGGCCAGGGTCACGCCGGCCGATTCCGCCGCCCGCGCTAAGCCGGCGCCATGCACGGCGAGCAGCGCCTTGTTGGCGGTAACCACATGGCGTCCAGCCGCTATCGCTGCTTCGGTCACATCCTTGGCCACGCCATCGGCGCCGCCGATCAATTCCAGCACCGCATCGATCTCCGGGTCGCGGGCCATGGCGGCGGGGTCGCCGAACCAGCGCAAGCCGGATATATCGGCCGGGCGTTTCTTGCCCCGGTCGCGCGCGGATACCGCCGACACGACAATGGGCCGCCCGGCCCGGGCCGCGATCAAGCCGCCGTGGCGGTCCAGCAATTGCAGAACCCCCACCCCGACGGTGCCAAGTCCCGCGACCCCAATTCTTAGCGGGCCGTTCACGAGACCGCCCGGTTAAAAACGGCCCCGGCATTGAACGGCGGATAATTCAAGCAAGGCATCGCGACACCGCCCACGTTTCTTACCTAGTGTGGTGGATCAATATTCCAGGAATATTTCGGCCCGCCGGTTGCCGGCTTCCCCGGTCGGCATGAACTCGTGATAGACTGGGAGCGAATCGGCACGGGCCTCGGTGCGGATGCTATCGCGCCGCGCCCCCATGGCAACCAAGGCCGCCGTCACGGCTTCCGCCCGGCGCTGAGAGGCCTCCAGGTTGGCGATGCGGTGGGCCACCGCATCCACCGTACCGGTGCGCGCGCTGGCATGGCCGATCACCCTGATACGGGCATTGCGTTCCTGGCTAAGCGCCACGATATCGCGCAACACATCCCGGTCGTTGGCGTTCAGCGCGTCCGAGCCGTGGGCGAAGTAAATGATCCCGGCCAGTTCGCTGGCCCGCGGTTGCGCCGGTGGCGGCGCGGTCACGGCCGGCTTGGCCGCGCTTTGCGCCCTTGGCGCCGGTTTGGCGATTTCCGTCTTTGCCCTGGCGGGACTCGGGAGGACCGGGGCCGGGGCCGGGGCGATGCTTGCCGCGCTCGGAATCGGCGCGGGAATCGGCGCCGGCCTTGGCGGCGGCGCCTGGGGCGCGGCCGCGCCCAGGCTCTGGGCGATGGCCGGCGCCGCCGGGGCTTCGGGCGTTCCCGTCCCGCCCGCGACCAGGCGCTCGCTGCTGTATTGCGCGTTCGCGCGATCCGCCGTCAAGGACTTGGCGATGGCGGCGCGCTCACCCTGCCCGGTCGCCGGGCGTGGTTGATCCGGGACGCTGGCCAGGTTCGGAAATTCGCCGGATTTTGCCTGCTCCAGGTCTTTCGCTGCCGAAATCTTGCTGGGCGCCGGCGTTTCCTCCGAAAACCAGCCGCCCGGGTCGGTCCACTCAGGCAAGGACGAACAGGCCGACACGAGCAGGCCCGCGGCTAAAACCAGCCCGGCCCGCCCACGCGCCTTGGCGGGGGCACCGAAGGTTAATTCCGTCAAGTCCAAGGATCGTTTCATGCCGCCCCCGCGTGTTTATCAAGCCTACACGCCGATGCAGTATCTCATGGAGCGGGGCTGGGTCAACCGCCGGGGTGGCGGCAAGATTTGCCTATTGTAACCCTGGCCTTCGCCGATTACCTTGACGCGCCCAATTCCGCCCACGCGGCGCATAGGCAGGAATCTGCCCGCGCCCGTGACGCGGCCAAGCGATGCAACAATATTAAGGTATATAAAGATGGCTGAGCAACAGGCCAGTCTGCCCGATCCGGTCGAGATGTCGCAAAAGATGGCGAATATCGCGGAACGCAGCCAGAAACTGGTTTCCGATTTCTTGGAGCGCCACGACGGCGAACATAAACCCAATCTCGATCCGCTGAATATCGGCGGCGCGTTCCTTGAGATGACGACTCAGATGATGAGCGACCCGGCCAAGATGATGCAGGCCCAGGTAAATCTGTGGCAGGACTACATGAACCTGTGGCAGTCGACCACTCGCCGCATGATGGGCGCGGAAGCCGAACCGGTGATCGAGCCGGAACAAGGCGACCGGCGCTTCAAGCACGACGCCTGGGACGAAAATCAGGTCTTCGACTTCATCAAGCAATCGTATCTGCTCAGCGCGCGCTGGATGCAATCGACCGTTAGCGATGTCGAGGGCATGGACGACAAGACCTCCAAGAAGGTCGATTTTTATACCCGCCAGTTCGCCGATGCCATGGCGCCGTCCAACTTCGTCATGACCAATCCGGAAGTTCTCGAGGCGACGCTGGCGAGCCGGGGCGAAAACCTGGTCAAGGGACTGGAGAACCTCCTGGGCGATCTTGAGCGCGGCGAGGGCAAGCTGGCAATCAGCATGACCGATACCGAAGCTTTCGAGCTTGGTGAAAACATCGCCCTCACCCCCGGCAAGGTCGTCTATCAGAACGACCTGATCCAGTTGATCCAATACGAGCCCTCGACCAAACAGGTTTACAAGCGGCCCTTGCTGATCATGCCCCCTTGGATCAACAAGTATTACATCCTCGATCTGCGCGAAAAGAATTCCTACGTAAAATGGGCGGTCGCACAGGGCTTCACCGTATTCATTATTTCCTGGGTCAATCCCGACACGAAATTAGCCAAGAAGTCCTTCGAGGACTATATGGTCGAAGGGCCGCTCGCGGCGCTCGACGCGATCGAAAAGGCAACCGGCGAGAAAGAGGCCAACGTTGTCGGCTATTGCCTCGGCGGCACACTTCTGTCCTGCGCTCTATCGTACATGGAGGCCAAGAAGGATAATCGCATTAAGAGCGCGACCTTCCTCACCACCATGATCGATTTCACCGAGGCCGGAGAGCTGGGCATCTTCATCGACGAGGAGCAGCTCACCGCCCTCGAGGACAAGATGAACAAGACCGGCTACCTGGAGGGCGCGCACATGGCGACGACCTTCAACATGCTGCGCGCCAACGACCTGATCTGGTCTTTCGTGGTCAACAACTATCTTCTGGGCAAGGACCCCTTCCCCTTCGACCTGCTGTATTGGAATTCGGATTCAACCCGCATGCCGGCGGCCATGCACAGCTTCTATCTGCGCAAGATGTACCAGGAGAATCTGCTGGCCAAAGCGGGCGGCATCGAGTTGAAGGGTGTGCCGATCGACCTGACAAAAATCAAGACCCCGTCCTTCATGCTCTCGACCAAGGAGGATCATATCGCGCCCTGGGCCTCGACCTACGCGGCGACGCAACTGTTCTCCGGCCCGGTGCGTTTCGTCCTTGCCGCCTCCGGCCATATCGCCGGCGTGGTCAATCCGCCGGCCAGCGGCAAGTACAACTATTGGACCAATGCCAAGAACCCGAAAGAACCGGAAGACTGGCTCAGCGCCGCCGTTGAACACCCTGGCTCCTGGTGGCCGGAATGGTCTAAGTGGTTGGCTAAGCACTCGGGCGTGAAAGTACCGGCGCGCGTACCCGGCGACGGTAAACTCAGGGTCACCGAGGACGCCCCCGGCGCCTACGTCGCGGTCAAGGCCAAGGATTAGGATTCGGTATCGTCTTTGGCACCGGCCGGTTTGTGTTTCGGTTTTCGCTTATAGGTACGTTCGGAGGGTTCCACCTTGGGGCGCAAGCGGCGCACCGCCGGCGCCACGGGATTGCGTGCTTTGATGCGCTTGCTTTTTTTGCCCGGATTAGCGGCCATGCTCGGCGGCCAGCATCTTGTAGTGATCGGCGATATAGGGCCCTAGCGCCCGGTCCTCTTCGCTCAGTATGCGCACCCGGCGCGCCGGCATGCCGGCCCAGAGTTCGCCCGCGGGCACGCGCTTGCCCGGCGTGACGACGGCCCCGGCGGCGACCATGGCGCCGGTCTCCACCGTCGCGCGGTCCATGACCACGGCTCTCATGCCGATGAAGGCGTTATCCTCGAGCGTGCAGGCGTGTAGGAGGGCCATGTGCCCGACCACCACGTTGTCGCCGATGAGCGCCGGCTCCCCGCCCCCGGTTTCCCGGTAGTCGCCATGGCGGTCGTGATTGCAATGGATGACGGTGCCGTCCTGTATGTTGGTGTTGCGGCCAATGCGGATCTTGTTGATGTCGGCGCGCAAGACACAGCCGTACCAGATGGACGAACCGGCGCCGATTTCAACATCGCCGATCACCGCCGCCGTCTCGGCGATAAAGACATCTGGGGCGATCTTCGGCACTAATCCCCGAAAGGGCCGTATGTGTCCGGACATGAACCGCTCCTATGGGGTTATTCCAGGCCCGCCGCCTCGGGCAAACCGAGCATCAGGTTCAGGTTCTGCACCGCCTGGCCGGAGGCGCCCTTGCCGAGATTATCCACCAGACCGATCAGCACCGCGTGTCCCGCCTCTTGGTTCGCGCAGACCATCAGGCGAAGTTCGTTGGTGCCGTTTAGCAGCTCCGGCTCCAGATGGGTCATGGCCAGGGTCTCCGCCAGGGGCGCGACGGTGACGAAGCGCTGGCCCTGGTAATGCCGGGCCAGGGCGGCGTGCAGGTCGCGGGCGCCCGGCTTGCTAGGCAGCGCCCCAAGATGCAGCGGAATCTGCACGATCATGCCCTGGCGATAGCGCCCGACGCTGGGCACGAACAAGGGCCGCTGGGTCAGGCCCGCATGGGCCTGTATCTCCGGCACATGCTTGTGTTCGAGGCCCAGACCGTAAACCTGGATACCAGCCTCGATGCGGTCCGGCGCTTGCTTGTCTTCGAAGCGCGCGATCAAGGGCTTGCCGCCGCCGCTGTATCCCGAGACGGCATTGATAGTTATTGGATGATCCGCAGGTATCAGGCCGCCCGCGATCAGCGGATGAAGAAGCGCCACCGAGGTCAGGGCGTAGCATCCCGGATTGGTCATCCGCTTCGCCTCGGCGATGCGCCGGACTTGCCCGGTATCGTATTCCGGCAGGCCGTAAACCCAATCGGCATGGGTCCGGTGCGCGGAGCTGGCATCGATCACCCGGGCATCCGGGTTTTCGATCAAGGCAACCGCCTCACGCGCCGCCGCGTCTGGCAAGCAAAGAATCGAGACCTGGGCCGCGTTCAGCATCTCGGCGCGCGCGGCCGCATCCTTGCGCGCGTCATCGGCCAAGCGCAGCAGGGTTAAATCGCGGCGCCGTTCCAACCGCGCGCGAATTTGCAGACCCGTGGTACCGGCCTCGCCGTCGATGAATACCTTTGCCGTCATGGTCGCGTTCCTTGTTTGCCGTCCGCCAAAGAAAAAGGGGCGCCCCGGTCCGGGCGCCCCTCTTAACAGAGGTTATCCCTAATCGGGTTAACGTTTGGAGAATTGGAAGCTTCGTCGGGCCTTGGCCTTGCCGTACTTCTTGCGCTCCACAATACGCGAATCGCGGGTCAGGAAACCGCCCTTCTTGAGTACCGGGCGCAGTTCTGGCTCGTACAAGGTCAGGGCTTTGGAGATGCCGTGGCGCACCGCGCCGGCCTGGCCGGAAAGCCCGCCGCCCTTGACCGTGCAGACCACATCGAATTGATCGTTGCGGTTGGCGGCGGAAAAGGGCTGGCCGATGAGCATACGCAAAACCGGGCGGGCGAAATACGTGGTCTGGTCGCGGCCGTTGACGGTGATTCGGCCGGAGCCGGGCTTGATCCAGACCCGCGCGACCGCGTCCTTACGCTTACCCGTGGCGTAGGAGCGCCCCAGGGAATCGCGCTTGGGCTCGGGCGCCTCCGTCTCGGCCTGGGGCTGCGGAATCGCGCCGCCGGCCTCGCCAAGATCGCTCAGATCCGAAAGAGTTTGGGTTTCCTCGGCCATGATTTAGGCGCTCCTCCGGTTCTTGGGGTTCTGGGCGGCGAAGTCGAGAACACTCGGGTTCTGCGCCTCGTGGGGGTGTTCGGCGCCGGCGTAAACCCGCAGATTTTTTATCTGCTGGCGGCCCAGGGGGCCGCTGGGCACCATGCGTTCGACCGCCTTGCGCACCACCCGGTCGGGCTGCTTGCCCTCCAGGATTTGCCCGGCGGTGCGCTGCTTGATGCCGCCCGGATGGCCGGTGTGCCTGTAATAGATCTTGTCGGTCAACTTCTTGCCGGTCAGCTTGACCTTGCCGGCGTTGATGACAATGACGTTGTCGCCGCAATCCATGTGCGGGGTGTAGGTGGTCTTGTGCTTGCCGCGCAGAAGATTGGCGACCTGAACCGCCAGGCGGCCCAGAACCACCTCCTCGGCGTCGATCAGAATCCATTTCTTCTCGATATCCGCCGGGCGGGCGCTATAGGTCTTCATGGTTTAAACCCAGGCTGTGAGAATTCATTCCGGAGCCGCCAAGGCGGCGCCGGACACGCGGGTTCTAAGGCAGGGTCTTCGGGCTGTCAATCTCAAAAGCGTATTTTTATGAAGTGTTTAAGTGTGCGGTATTATAATACCGCAAGCCATTCTAGTCACCCGGCGGAATCGAATAGGTCGCGGTGACATGGGCGACCGGGCCGGCCTCCGCCTCGCCCTCCGAATAAAGCGAAACCTCGCCATAGGCCAGGCGCTTGCCCAGCTTGATCAGGCGGCTCTCGGCGAAAATATCTCCCGGCTTGGGCCGGCGCAGGAAGTTGGCGTTCAGGTTGATGGTGACCGCCAACTCGACCCGCCCGATGGCCGAAAGCACGGCCACATACATGGCGTAGTCGGCCAGGCTCATGAGCGCCGGGCCGCTGACCGTGCCGCCGGGACGCAGGAATTCTTCCTTGCCCGCCATGCGCACCCGGCAGGTGCCCTTGCCGATCTCCTCGATGGTCAGGCCCATAATCCCCACCCAGGGCAAGGCCCGCGCGCACATCTCGTCGATTTCAGCCTTGGTGATACGGGGCATGGGCGCCGGTCCTTATGTCCGTCAAGCTTCTTCATAGCGCCTGAGCACCATGCCGCCCAGGCCCTTGAAGTTCAGCCACACCAGGCCCAAACTTGTGTTTCCCAATAAGGATCGATCCCATGAGCGCCACTACCCAGCAACTCCCGGCCGAGAGCGCCACGCCGCCGGTCTTGTTAAGCGAGGATTCAGGCGGGGTCCGGACCCTGACCCTGAATCGCCCAAGGCAATACAACGCCCTGTCGGAGGAGCTTATGGCGGCCCTTCAGGCGGCCTTAGACGAAACCGCGGCCGACCGCTCGGTCCGGGTCGTGGTTCTGGCCGGGGCGGGTAAGGCCTTTTGCGCCGGCCACGATCTGAAACAGATGCGCGCCAACCCGCGCCCGGCGTACTATGAGACCCTGTTCAAGACCTGCAGCCGCATGATGGTTTCCATGACCCGCCTGCCCCAGCCGGTGATCGCCAGGGTCCATGGTATCGCCACGGCGGCGGGCTGCCAATTGACCGCCACTTGCGATTTGGCGGTGGCCGCCGCGGACGCCAGATTCGGCACTTCGGGCATCAAGGCCGGCCTGTTCTGCACCACCCCCGGCGTGGCCTTGAGCCGCAACCTGGCGCGCAAGCACGCCCTGGAGATGCTGCTCACGGGCGAGATCATCCCGGCCGAACGGGCCTTAACCTACGGCCTGGTCAACCGGGTCGTCCCGGCCGCGGAACTGGACGCCGCCGTGGCCGAACTCGCCGCCGCGATTCTGGACAAATCAGCGGCCGCGATCGCAACCGGTAAGCGCGCCTTCTACAAGCAGATCGAGATGGGACTGACGGAGGCTTACGATTTCGCCAGCGAAGCCATGGCCCACAACATGGGCTTTCACGACGCCGAGGAAGGCATCGATGCCTTTATCGAAAAACGCGATCCCAATTGGCGTCACGAATAAAATTATATATCAATATGTTATAGAGTTTTCTTCTTGTTTTTATCAGCAAATGCCTGCCGTTCCCAGCACCGTGAAGAGTGGCCCCGCGCGCTCGCGGGAGGAGGGCCAGTGACGGCCAATGGACGGGGGGTTCCATTCGCACGGGGCCTGCCGCATTATCTGCGACTATTACATTATCCCCCTGTCTGCTTGCCATGGGGTTAACCTAAAGACATGTAAAATAATATAATTATAACAATCTGTTATGATCTTTTTTTGCTCTATCGCCTGATCTACTTCAGCTCATCCCCCGAGGCCCAGCCATCCTGGTGCCCGGTCCCCGGACTTATGCGGTCCGGCCCGGTCCCAATGAAGCCTAGGATGCAGGGCGCCAGGCCGCGTAGCCCCTGGGCGCCCAATCTCGCTTCCCGGGCTAAAGGCGGCATGCCGATCGTTTTGGAACACATGGATTTTCCAATCCTCAACTGCTAGGCTTCCGATCGAAGGAGACGATTCATGGAACGTCGCCTCACTGCGATCCTTGCCGCCGACGTGGTCGGTTACAGCCGCATCATGGAACAAGACGAGGCGGCAACCTTGGCCGCGCTCAAGACCCACCGCGAGCAATTGATCGATCCGGCGATCGCCGATCGTCACGGACGTATCGTTAAGCTGATGGGCGATGGGACGCTGGTTGAGTTCGCCAGCGTCGTGGACGCGGTCGCGTGCGCGGCCGAGATCCAGCGCGAAATGCATGTGCGCAATCGCGAGGTACCCAAGGATCGGCGGATCGAATTGCGGATCGGTGTCCACCTCGGAGACGTGATGATCGATGGCGAGGACCTCTACGGCGACGGGGTCAACGTAGCGGCGCGCCTCGAGGGCCTGGCCGAACCAGGTGGAATCTGTATTTCGCAACAGGCTTACGACCAGATCGAGACCAAGCTCGACCTGGCCTACGAAAACTTGGGCGAGCAGCAGGTCAAGAACATCGCGCGTCCGGTGCGCGCCTACCGGGTGTTGATCGACGGCCGCCCACCCGCCGCCGCCGCGCGCCGCCGCTGGGGCTTGACGCGCCCGCGGACCATCGGCGCCGCCCTGGCCGTGCTGTTCATCGCCGTCGGCATCGCTACATGGTGGCGGCCCTGGTCGCCCGATATCGTACCCGCGTCCATCGAGCGTTATGCCTTTCCCCTGCCCGAGAAGCCGTCGATCGCGGTGCTAGCCTTCGACAACCTCTCGGGCGACCCTGAGCAGGACTACTGGATCGACGGCACAACTGAGGCGATCATCACGGCGCTCTCCAAGACTCCGAACCTTTTCGTCATCGCGCGCAACTCGACCTTCACCTACAAGGGCCAGGCGGTGAAGGTGCGCGAGATCGCCGAGGAGTTCGGCGTTCGCTACGTACTGGAGGGCAGCATCCAACGCACCGGCGATCGCGTGCGGGTCAATGCCCAGCTCATCGACGGGCTCTCCGGCCGCCACGTCTGGGCCGAGCAGTTCGACCGCACCTTCGACGACCTCTTCGCCCTACAGGACGACCTCAAGCGCGAGGTGGTCACCGCCCTCGAAGTCGAACTCACGGAGGGCGAGCAGGCGCGCATTTGGCGCCGCCAGACCGACAACCAGAAGGCTTACGAGTTATTCCGCAAGGCGCTCGTTATGTACCGCCACCGCAACAAGGCGGACAACCAGGAAGCGCGCCGGCTGTTCACGGCGGCCGCGGCGGCCGACCCCAATTTCGCGGATGCCACCTGCAATTTGGGCTTCACCTACTTCCGGGCCGGAATCAACGGCTGGGAAAGGCCGCGCGGCGAAGCCTTCGGCAAGGGCCGTGAACTGGCTGAGCAGGCCATCGCACTCAACCCGGACTATCCCCACGCCTACGCACTGCTGGGCGCAATCGCGACTTGGGACAACAACAGCGATTTGGCGATCGACCAGTTCCAAAAATCGCTCGAGCTCGAACCCAACTACTCCGCCAATGTCGCGGGCTACGCCGAGGCGCTGGTTTACGCGGGCCGGGGCGCCGAGGCCGTGGAGCAGATTGAGAGGGCCATGCGCCTGAGCCCGTACTATTCGCCCTGGTATCTGTTCGTGGCGGGAAACGCCTATCGCATGGCGGGCCGTATGGACGACGCGCTCGCGGCCTTCGAGAAGCGGGTCGAGCGGGCTCCGAAATCCACCTTCGCGAAGATGTGGCTCGCCGGACTTTACGCCGTGCTTGGCCGCCAGGAGGACGCCGAGGCCCTGATGGCCAAGGCGCGCAAAGGCGCGGCCTGGCTGACGCTGCAGATTGCTGGGCGGTATCTGCCCTATCGGGACGCGGCCGAGCGCGAGGCGATTCTGGAATCGCTACGCAAGGCCGGGCTGCCCGAGAAGTAAATCGTCAGATA
This sequence comes from Kiloniellaceae bacterium, assembly GCA_021776135.1. Taxonomy (GTDB): domain Bacteria; phylum Pseudomonadota; class Alphaproteobacteria; order Kiloniellales; family J153; genus JAJFGN01. The sequence continues at coordinate 28,196 of JAJFGL010000035.1, read as the reverse complement.
CGGTAGCTTACTTTGCTTGCTTGGGGTTGGGTCACAGTTGTCAAGTGCCCAAGGGGCTTTCCCCGCGCCGTAATCTGCGGGATGCTTGGATACAAACCAAGACCGGAGATAGAAGGCCCCATGAGCGAGCCCCTGACCTACAGCGACGAGTTTCTGCGCGGCATACTGGCCGGGGTTCGCGCCATCGCCATGGTTGGCGCCAGCCCTAAATGGACCCGGCCCAGCTATTTTGCCATGAAATATCTTCAGGAAAAGGGCTACCGGGTGATTCCGGTCAACCCGCGCGCGGCCGGACAGGACATACTTGGCGAGACCTGTCACGCGACCCTGGCGGAGGTGCCGGGCGACTTCGACATGGTCGATATTTTCCGCGCCTCCGACGCCGCCGGGGAAAGCGTGGACGAGGCGCTGGCCTTGAAAGACAACAAAAACATCCGCGTCATCTGGATGCAGCTTGGGGTGCGCGACGATGCCGCCGCCGCCCGCGCCGAGGCCGCCGGCCTGAGCGTGGTCATGGACCGCTGTCCCAAGATCGAGTACGGACGCCTTCATGCCGAGCTTTCCTGGGGCGGCTTTAATTCCGGTATCGTCTCAAGCCGGCGCCGCAGGGTCCGTATCCTATGAGTAAAGACCGCAAGGAAGGCTTCGGTTTCGAAACCCGCATGATTCACGCCGGCAGCCAGCCGGAACCGGTCACCGGCGCGCGCCAGACGCCGATTCACCAGAACACCTCCTATGTGTTTCACGACACAGATCACGCGGCTTCGCTGTTCAACCTGCAGACTTTCGGCTTCATCTATTCGCGCCTGACCAACCCCACTGTGGCGGTGCTGGAGGAACGCATCGCCAGTCTCGAAGGCGGCCGGGGCGCCACCGCCTGCGCCTCGGGCCACGCGGCCCAAATCATGGCGCTGTTTCCCTTGATGGACCCCGGCGACGATTTCATCGCCTCGAACCGGCTTTATGGCGGCTCCATCACCCAGTTCGGCAAGACCTTCAAGAAATTCGACTGGCGCTGCACCTTCGCCGACGTGGACGAGACGGAAAACGTGCGCCGGGCCCTGACCCCCAAGACCAAGGCCATTTTCGTGGAGAGCCTGGCCAATCCGGGCGGCGTGGTCAGCGACCTGGAAAGCCTGTCCGCCATCGCCCGCGAGGCCGGTATCCCGCTGATCGTTGATAACACCATGGCCACGCCCTACCTGTGCCCGGCGTTTCAATATGGCGCCGACCTCATCGTTCACTCGACCACCAAGTTTCTCTCGGGCAACGGCACCTCCACCGGCGGCTGCGTGGTCGATAGCGGCACCTTCGATTGGGCGGCCAACGATAAATTCCCCAGCCTCTCGGCGCCGGAGCCGGCCTATCACGGTCTGCGCTTCGCCGAATCCTTCGGCGACATGGCCTACACCCTGCACAGTCACGCCGTGGCTCTGCGCGACCTGGGCGCGACCATGGCGCCCATGAACGCCTTCCAGACCTTGCTCGGCATCGAAACCCTGTCCCTGCGCATGGAACGCCATTGCGCCAACGCCCTTGCCGTCGCCCGCTTCCTGGAAAATCACGAGTTGGTTGCCTGGGTTTCCTATGCCGGGCTCGAGTCCAGTCCCTACCGGGATCTAGCGAAAAAATACCTGCCCAAGGGCGCGGGCTCGGTCTTCACCTTCGGGGTCAAGGGCGGCTACGAGAGCGGCGTCAAGACGGTCGAGGCTTGCGAACTATTTTCCCACCTGGCCAACATCGGCGACACCCGCTCGCTGATCCTGCACCCGGCCTCGACCACCCACCGGCAATTAACCGAGGAGCAGCGCGCCGCCGCCGGCGCCGGCCCGGACGTGGTGCGCCTGTCCATCGGGCTGGAAACCCTGGACGACATCACGAGCGATCTGGATCAGGCCTTGAGGCGCGCCGCCTCGTAGTTCGAAACCTCGATCAGATTGCCGTCGGGGTCGCGGATGTAAATCGAGCGTACGGGGCCTTGCGCGCCGGTGCGGTTTATCGGCCCCATTTCGATCTCGACTCCACATGCCGCGATGTGCGCCGCCGCGTCTTCAAGCGGCGTTTCGGCGATGAAGCAAATATCTGCGGTGCCGGGTCGTGGATCTTTGGCCACGATCTCGACATCGCTGGGATAGGGGTGGAGGTTGATTTTCTGACTTCCGAAACGAAGCGCCACCCGGCCGGCGCCAAAGCTTTCGCGGCGCATTCCCAACACGGTTTCGTAGAACCTCAAGCTCGCCTCGACGTCGCGAACCGTTAAAACCAGGTGATCGAGGCGGCCTATGACAATCCCGGTCATGGCTTGTACGCCCCTACTCCGCCGCCACGGGCAGGGCGCGGGCGCGGCGCCATTCGCCGGGGAGCAGAAGCGCGGCCAGGGTCGCGGCCAGGGTCAGGGCGGCGAGTGCCAGGAACAGAACCACGAACTCGCCGGTTTGCGCCTGAATGCGCGATACCAGCAAAATCGACAGCGGCGCGGTGCCGAAGGCGAGAACGAACTTCACGCCGTACATGAGGCTATGGTGACGCTCGGGCGTGTAGCGGGCCAACATCATGTTTTCCGCCGGCAGGGCCACGACGCTGAGCAGAACCACCAGCGCGGTGACCGCGATCAAGGGCAGGCTGACCAGGGTGGCCACGGCGGCAAGGGCGAAAGCCTGCAAAAGAAACGACAGCAGATAGACAGGCTTGAGTGGAAACTTGTCCGCCAGAAACCCGCCAATGAGTTGGGTCACGCCGCCGATCGCATAAACCCCGGCAACCAGCAAACCGATACCCAAGGCGCCCTCCCCGGCGATATCGCGCAGACGCAGATCGAAGACCTTGGGAATTGCCGCCTGGGTTGCCTGAAACACGATCCCCATGATGGTCATGGTCAAGAGCAGGATCAGGATCGCGCGCAACATGTCGTGCCGGCTTTCCGGCTTGGCTTCGCGGACAACTTGCGTCCCTTCGCCGATCAGGCCCAGATGCAGGCAAAGCCACAAAGCCAACCCCGTAACAAGGCAAACCGTCCCCGGCACGATAAAAGCCGCGCGCCAACTAAAGGCGTCGATCAAGCCGCCCGCGACTAGGCCCGCGATGGCGATACCGATGCTTCCGAACACGCCGTTGATACCAAGCGCCTTGCCGCGCATACGGGCGTTGCGCACGACCCAGGCAATGCCTACCGGGTGATAGATGGCGCTGAACAAACCAAGCGCCGAAAGTCCGATGAGCAGCGCGTCCGTATCCTCGGCGAAACCGCAAGCCATGCCCGCGAGACCAAGACCGACGAAAAACACGATCATCATCTTGGCGGCGCCCAAGCGGTCGCCCAGCCAACCGGCGGGTAAAGCGGCCAGACCGACCAGTAGCGAACCCAGGGTCCAGAGTTCGATCAACTCGTGATAAGGCCGCTGCCACACATCCTCGAGAGAAAGCACGATAACGAAGTAGAAGGCCGTGAACATGTGCATGTAAGCATGACCGAGGCATGAAAACACCAGGGCCAAGCGTGCCGAAGTCTGCTGCATGGCTTCCGGTTTACACCCGGAGGCGAAAACCGGCAAGGGAGGTCCGTCCAGGGAGATTCTGCCTCAAAACCGCCTCACAATTGCCTCAAGAATATACCGCCCCCGCCCCTATCCCGCCTGGATTAGTGCCCAAGTTATAGGGGATGGAAGAGGAAACCGCCTTGCGGGGGAACCGTGCGATGAAACAGAGGAAGACAATGGGTTTGCGGCGTAAAACCGAACCCGGGCGCCTGAATGTCCAGCGGCAAGACGCGCCGATGGCAAGGGGCGTGGCGAAGGCCATCGATCTGGACCGGATCGTCTGGGATCCAGAATACCGCGATCAGGTGCTTGAAGACATGAAGATGACCGGCTGAGCCGGTGCTCTGGAATCGCTAAACACCGGCCACCGCCCTCCCGGCAGCCGGTGTCCTGGGCGGGGAAACGGTCTTAGCCGTCGTCGCCTCCGCGCACCCGCCGAACCGAAATATCGATACCCGGATTGCGCCAATCCGAATCGGCCGGGTTCAAGCCCGCACCGCCATGAACGCCGTTATGGACATGAACGAAACCCTCGGCGCCCTCCGTGGCGCGCTCGTTATTGCCGTTGCCGCAAGGAGGACCGGGAATGAAATCGCAGTCTTCGTTGTTGGCTTCGCTGCCGGCATCGTAGACCGTGCCGCGCGCCTGGGCGGTGCGCCTGCCACGGGGCAGGCGTAAAGCGCGAACCGCCGCGAAAGCATCGTTGGTGCCCGCCAACATGGCGGCGACGCTGAGCAAACCAGCCCCCTCGGGAACCGCGATCTCGATGACCTGGGTGTGGCCCGGCAGGATCGGGCCGCCGCCGGTCGCCACCGCCGCTACATTAAGATCGAGCGACGCCTCGTCGGCGACACCCGCGGGGCTCCCGGTCTCGGCCAGCTCGGCAAGGCCATCGCTGGCGGCGTGGCCGATCTGGAACAAGGCGTAGCCGCCTTTATGGGCGATTACCGCCGGCGGCGTGACGACTTGAAACTTGTGCAAGTTGGTGATGCTAACCGCGTATGTCCTGCCGTCGCCGTCGGCGGCGGCGGAAAGAACAGCGCCAGCGGACAAACCGGCCACCATGAGGCCGAGTCCGAGGCCACGAAATAAAACATTCATTATGCTGGGCTCCCTAGCATGTGAGTCTGAGTTGAAGCCGGAAGCATTGCCGCCATTCGTCACGCGGTGATCCCGCGAATATCACGCAAAGATCGCGCCGGACCTGATTCGGTACACGTTAGCGTGAAGTTCGATTCAGCCGCTGGCCGGCAGGGCAAAGCGAAAACTGGTGCCGACTCCCGGTTCGCTCTCGACCTCAATGGCGCTGTCGTGAAGCTGTAATATCCGCCGCACGATGGCCAGACCCAAGCCGGCGCCTTCGGCGGCGTCGCCGCGCGCCTTCTCGACCCGGTAGAATCGTTCGAAAATATGCGGCAACTCCGCGTGCTCGATCCCGCGTCCGGTATCGGTTATTTGCGCCGCGACCTGCCCGTCGCCGTGAATCAGCGAAACACAAATACGGCCGCCGGCCGGGGTATAGCGCAGGGCGTTCTCGATCAGGTTTTCCAACACCCTTTCGATCAAGGCGATGTCGCCGGCCACCGCCGAGGCATCGCCCGGGATTTGCATGTCCAGGGTTATGCCGCGCTTTTCCGCTTCGAGCCGGAACTTCTGCACCACATCCTGCGCTAATTCCTCCAGAGAAAAAGATTCGATGTGCATGGGCGGCCGGTCGCTCTCCAGTTTGGCGAGCTCGAACAATTCCTCGGTCAGTTGGCCCAGGCGCTGGCAGTGCTTCAAGGCCAGCTCGATATAGTGCTCGCGCCGTTCCGGGGCCAAGTCCCCGCCCTTCATTAAGACGGTTTCCAGATAGCCCTGAAGCGAGGTCAGGGGCGTGCGCAAATCGTGGGAGATGTTGGCGACCATGTCGCGGCGCGCCGAATCCGCCTGGCGCAGCTGCGCGATCTGCCGGACCATGCGCCGCGACATGCTCTCGACGGTCAGGCCCAGATTGTCGACCTCGTCGCCGTGCGGGCTCGGGCGCCAGCCTTCAAGCCTCAAGGGTTCCTGGAAATCGCTCTTCTTGAAGGCTTCGAGCGCGGCTGATAGACGGCGCGGGCGCCGGGTCAGCCAGACGAAGGACAAGGCCCCGGCGGCCAGGGCCAAGACCAGACCCGCCGCCGCCACGCCGGCGGCTAGGCGCAGGATGTAACTGCCCTGAAAAACACGGACCACGGAATCGTAGGCTTGGCCCCCCAGCACAACATAGAGGTAACCGGACAAGACCCCGCCATCCATAACCGGGGCCACGGAGAATACCTTGTACCCCGCCGGGTCTCTCGGATCCTCGCCGCGAATGGGAAAAGCTTCGCCGCCTTTCAGGAACGCGGCCACGGGCGCCAGGCCGATGTGCGTGCGCCTGACCTTTCCCGGCGGCGCGGAGAACGCCAGGATCGCCCCCTTCGCGTCCAGCAGATAGACCTCGATCGCCGGGTTGACGATCATCAGGCTACGGAAGGCTTTTTCCAGGGCCGCGTGGTTGATGGTCGTGCCGCGCACCAAGTCGCTGTCGGCGACCAGGCTTTCGGCCAGGGAGCGATGGAGCTTCTGATTGACCTCTTCCAGGTACATTCGGGTCGTGCCCAGAGTCAGGATCACGGACGACACGCCGATCGCCCCGATCAGCACCACCAGGGCGGCCACCAGTTTACCGTGCAGGCTGCGCGGGGCCAGGGTCACGGCGAAAGCCGGTCGCTGAATTTGTAACCCACGCCCCAGACGGTCAGGACGAAGCGCGGATTGGCCGGATCGGCTTCGATCTTGCCGCGCAGGCGGTTGATATGGGAATTGACCGTATGTTCGTAGCCCAGGTGCCCACTCCCCCAGACCAGATCGAGCAAGTGCTGGCGGCTATAAACCCGGCCCGGATTGCGCGCGAACTGGACCAGAAGGTCGAACTCCTTGGCGGTTAGCTCGACCGGGTTCCCGGCCACATGCACGCTGCGCCGGGCGGCGTCGATGGTCATGCCGCCGATGTCGATCCGGGGGGCTTCCTTGGGCGGATTCTTGGCCAGCATCTCGCTGCGGCGCAGGATCGCTTTCACCCGCGCGACCAGTTCGCGGATGCTGAAGGGCTTGGTCAGATAGTCGTCGGCGCCGATCTCCAGACCCAGAACCCGGTCGATCTCGGCGGATTTAGCGGTCAGCATCAGGATCGGCGTGGTATCTGCCTCCGCGCGCAAGCGGCGGCAGATCTCCAGCCCGTCGAGACCGGGCAGCATGAGATCGAGGACGATGAGATCGTAACCGCCGGCGCGCGCCAATTGCAGGCCGGACGCACCGTCCCCCGCCACCTTGACCTCGCAGCCCAGATCGCCCAGGTGCAAGGCCACCAGATCGGCGATATCCACGCTGTCCTCGATCACTAGAATCTTGTTCGTCATTCCGGCCACGGTCCAGTATGTTCCCCGCCTAATAAGCTATGCTCATTGTATCACGAAAGCCTCACGCCGGTATGAAACCCGTATGAAACCGCCCATCCTTCGCCATAAGCAACACGGCGCGCCCTCGGTGTTCCAGGCCGGGAACCTGTTGCGCGAGGCGCGGCGCCAGAAAGGCCTGGCCGCGGCCGAGGTGCCGGAGCTTTGCCTGCTCGATCCCGATGGCGATATCCTTAGCTATCTGCGCGATACCAGTCAGGCGAGGCCGGCGGCGGCCTGGGCCTGTTATCATTCCGAGATGTTCGAATTCGAGCGGCGGGGCCAGAGGATCGGCATTGTCGGCAACGCCGTCGGCGCCCCCTATGCGGTGCTTCTCGCCGAACAGATGTTCGCCAGCGGGTGCCGCCTTCTAATCAGCATCACTTCGTCCGGCCAGCTCAAGTCCCTGGGCGAGACCCCCTATTACGTGCTCGCCGAGGAAGCCTGGCGCGACGAGGGCACCAGCTATCATTACCTGCCGCCCGCCGACTTCGCCGCCGCCGATCCAAAGCTGATCGACGCCGCCTGGCGCGCCTTGGCGGACGGGGGTCTGAGCGTCCATGCGGACGGGGGCCTGCGCGTCCATAAGGGCCGTACCTGGACCACGGACGCGCCGTTTCGCGAGACCCAGGCGGTGATCGAGGAAGGCCGGGCCCTGGGCCTGGCGGCGATCGAAATGGAAACCGCCGCCCTCTATGCCTTCGCGGCGGCCAAGGCGCACCCGGTCCTGTGCTTCGCCCATGTGACCAACACCATGGCGGTCACGGAAGTGGACTTCGAAAAAGGCGACGCCCACGGCGCCCTGGATTCCTTGCGCCTCCTCGACGCCCTCCTAAGCGGCGGCCTCGACACCTTGTTGCGATAACCGGCACGCGAGGCGAAATCAAGGCACGACAATACCAAACTTCGGAATCGGCAATAATATGAATACCAGCGCGATAAACAGGTTGCGGTGACGCGAGACATGATCCACGAGCACATCGTCCAAGTCATAGCGATGGATCAGATATAGCAGCATGGCCACAAAAGACGTGAATATGTTCGCCATCCAGCGCGAGAAATCGATCCCGAGGATATAAACGAAGCATTGCGCCGCGACGCAAAGGCAAATCAGGACGCATGAGAATCTGAGATTACGGCTGTCCACGCGCTCATAAATGCGTTTCAGAACCACGATCACGGGCCAGTGCAAAATCAGCGCTAAGACATACAACGGACTGGCGTTTAGTTGGCGGGCCAGGTTCTTACTATCCAGCGCAGCGCGCATATTCGCTTCGAAATTTTCATATAAAAGCCATGACCGCCCATTAACGGTGTAGGGGCTCTGATTCGCCAGATAGGTGTTAAGCACATGACGATCCACGTCGGGAACGGGATGTAGAAGAAAATACAGCGTCACACCCAAAGACAGGGCGAGCGACAAAACCAAGGGCCCTAAATTGCGGATCTTGAAGAGAGCTTGATCGTGCAAGGCGCCAATCATGAAAATCGCCATCATGGGTGCGACCGTGAAAATAATCTGCGCTTCATGGGATAAAATAAGAACCGGCGGCAGTAATATTATCAAAATGCGTTGAACACGAGTCGAGGCGGCCGCGAACAAAAACAATCCCATGAAACCCAAGAGATCAACACGCCCGAAATCGAGCATGAGGTTTTTGAAAAACAGGGGGCTCATCAAGATGACTAAGCAAAACAAGATTTTACTCGACATGTCTTGGTCGTGTTTCAAGCGTAGCGCTTTCCAAAACAGGACCAAGATAAAGAAATACAAAAAGATCGAAACGGTTCCGTAGAACGCATTGTAGATAAAATATTTCTCTATATTGAACGGGATTAAATTTACTAGCGCGCCAGGAAGCCCCCGCCTCATAAGGCCAAATTCATAATCGAAGAGGAAAACCTCGAAATTCTCTCTGTGGTCTCTTATCCCGTGGGAAATTAAAAGTAGAACCCCAATAAGAGCCACACCGATTAACCAGTTGGGAATGTTTAATTTTGTGCGCGTGGCGAATAGAAGTTGCTTCATAATCTTATCCGGCATGAAATGATTTGAGGCTGATTGCTGTAATAGGTCTGTCCGTGCGCTCGCCAATAAAGATATTGACCGTTCTATGCAAACTATCTCGTGGGAGGCGCCTTTGGTTAGGGCCTTGATCTTCGATGTCTTCGGAACGCTGGTCGATTGGCGGTCGGGCGTGGCGCGGGAATCCGAGGCATTTTGTAACGCGCGCGGCCTTGCCATCGATGGGCTTGCCTTCGCCGATAGCTGGCGGGCGAAGTACCAACCGGCCATGGAGGCGGTACGCGGCGGCGGGCGCGGCTATGTCGCCCTGGACCTGCTGCACCGGGAAAATCTGGACGCCACGCTTCTGGAATTCGGCCTGGAGGGGTCCATCGACGCGGCGGCGCGCGAGGTCTTGAACCGGGCCTGGGAAAAGTTGCCGCCCTGGCCCGACTGCGTGGCGGGATTAAACGCCCTCAAGCCCGATTACGTCATCGCCCCCTGCTCCAACGGTTCCATCGCCCTTATGACCTGGCTTGCCAAGTACGCCGGTTTGCCCTGGGACGCGATCCTGGGCGCCGAAATCGCCCGCGCCTACAAACCGCAACCGGCGGTGTACCTGGCCTCGGCCGCGGCCCTGGGTCTGGCCCCGAACGAGGTCATGATGGTCGCCGCCCATAATAGCGATCTGGCCGCCGCCCGCGCGGTGGGGTTGAAGACCGCCTTCGTCCCCCGCCCAAGCGAGCACGGCGCCGGCCAGACCAGCGACCTGGCGCCCGATGCCGACTGGGACGTTATCGCAGCCGATATGGTCGATCTCGCCCGGCGCATGAGGTCTTAAAGGCTAAGCGATCTAAACCGCGCGGGCGTGGCGGGTTTCGCTGGGGGTTAGATAAGAATCGAAAACCGCGCAGGCGGCGCGCACGAAGGGCCGTCCTTTCGCGGTGACGCGAATAACAGGCCCGGCCGCGCCCCGGTCTATCTCGACCAGGCCGTCGGCGCGCATCTCGTCCAGGGCCGCGGCTTCGGCCGTAAAATCGCCCCCAAAGTGGCCCAGATCGACCTTCAGATCGCACATCAGGCGCTCTATGACCGCCCCGCGAAGACGGTCGTCTGCGCTCAAGGCCCGGCCGCGCGCGATCGGCAAATCGCCGCGTCCGATCCCATCCCGGTACGCGGCCATGGCCGTCGTATTTTGGATAAAGCCTTGCGGCATGACCCCTATGGCGGAAGGGCCGAAACCGATCCGCGCCACCGCGTCATCGGTGGTATAGCCCTGGAAATTACGTCTTAGGGCGCCGGCCTCCGCCGCCACCGCCAAAGGATCCTCCGGCCTGGCGAAGTGATCGATACCGATCCAGCGATAGCCCGCGCCCACCAAGCGGCTAGACGCCGCCATGTACTGGGCGAAGCGCGCTTCCGGCCCCGGCAGGGCGGCTTCGTCGATCAGGCGCTGATGCTTTTTCATCCAGGGAACGTGGGCGTAACCGAACAAACACAGCCGGTCCGGTTCCAGCGCCAGGGCGCCGTCTATGGTCTCCTCCACGGCGGCCACGTCCTGATGAGGCAGGCCGTACATAAGATCGATGTTGATGGCGCCGATGCCGGCGGCGCGCAAAGTCTCGACCGCCTCCTCGGTTTCCTCGAAAGACTGCATGCGGTTCACGGCGGCCTGAACCTTGCGGCTGAGATCCTGCAAGCCGATGCTGGCCCGATTGACGCCGCCCCGCGCCAAGGCCGGAATCACCGCCAAGTCCAGATCGCGCGGGTCGATCTCAATCGCGATATCGGCATCGCCGGTAATGTCGAAACAGGCGTTCAACCGGGCGAAAACAGCCTCGATCTCATCCGGGCTCAGGATACTTGGCGAGCCGCCGCCGAAATGCACATGGCAGACCCGGCGCCGGGGCCCCAGGGCCTCGGCGGCCAAATCGATTTCCTGGGCCAGTACCTCGAGATACTGGGCGATGGGCCGCCGCCTCTGCACGACCTTGGTATGACAGCCGCAGAACCAGCACAGGCTGTCGCAAAATGGGATATGAAGGTACAGCGACAGCGGCGCTTCGGGATCGAGTTCCGCCAGCCAGCGCCGGTAATCGCCGGGCCCAACCTGCGGGCCGAAATGAGGCGCCGTGGGATAGCTCGTGTAACGAGGCACCCGCCGGTCGTATTTGGATAAAAGGGTGCCGATTCGGTCCCGCATGATGGGGGGATTTTAGCCGCCGGAACCGAACTCCCGCCTTGATTTGGATCAAACCGGCGCGGCATGGCGTGTATAACCTCTGGTCATGGAAATGAACGATCAAAGCGAAGTCGCGGCCTGGCTGGGCGATCCCCGGAGCTTCAGGTCCGGTATCGCGGCGGTCGAGCGTATCGATACCCACGGCGCCATGGTGTTTCTGGCCGGCACCCACGCCTACAAGATCAAGCGCGCGGTGCGCTATCCCTACATGGATTTTTCGACCCTGGAACGGCGACGCGCCGCCTGCGAGCGGGAAGTGGCCCTGAACCGGCGTACGGCGCCGGAGATTTACCTGCGGGCCGAGGCGATCGTTCGCAAGGCCGATGGCGCCCTGGCCTTCGGCGGCGAGGGCGAGGCGCTGGAGTGGGCCGTTGTCATGCGCCGCTTCGACCAGGCGGGCCTCTGCGACCGCTTGGCCGAGGCCGGCGAACTCACGGCCGAACTGATGATGGCCTTGGCCGACGAGATCGCCGCCCTGCACGACGTGGCCGAAACCGTCTTCGATAAAGGCGGCGGCACGGATGGTTTGCGCGCGGTGATCGAGGAAAACGCAAGCGAGATGGCCGAACGCCTCGAACTCTTTCCAGAGGCGCTTCAATTGGAATCGGACACCCTGCGCAGCCTTGATCGGCTCGCGCGGCAGCTCGATGACAGGTTGGCGGCGGGCTTGGTGCGCCGCTGCCACGGCGATTTGCACTTACGCAACATCTGTGTGATCGAGGGCCGGCCGACGCTGTTCGACTGCATAGAATTTAACGACGCCATCGCCTGCATCGACGTGTTCTACGACCTGGCTTTTCTCTTGATGGACTTGGATCGGCGCGGCCTGCGGTCCTTCGCCAACTTGGTGCTGAACCGCTATCTGCAACGCCGCGCCGACCTCGAAGGTCTCGCCGCCCTGCCGCTGTTCCTATCGGTGCGCGCCGCGGTGCGCGCCAAGGTCAGCGTCAGCATGGCGGAAAGCCAAAGCGGCGCCGAGGCCAAGGCCGCCTTGCTGGAAGATGCGCGAACCTATGGCGCCGCGGCGCACGGGTACCTGAAGCCCGAGCCGCCACGCCTGGTCGCCGTCGGCGGTTTGTCGGGAAGCGGAAAAACCCGCCTGGCGCGGGCCCTGGCACCCGATCTAGGCGCCGCGCCCGGCGCTCTTCATGTGCGTAGCGACATCCTGCGCAAAGCCTTGGCCGGGGTCGGCGATTTAATCCGCCTGCCAAGCAGCGCTTATACAGCCCAAGCAAGCAACAAGGTCTATCAGGCTGTCTTGGCCCAGGCCCGCGCCGCCCTCGCCGCCGGGCACTCGGTCATCGCCGATGCCGTCCATGCCAAGCCGGACGAGCGCGCGGCCATTGAAACCCTGGCCGGGGATTTAGGCGTGGCCTTCACGGGACTGTGGCTGGAGGCGCCCAAGGACGTGCTGCAAAAGCGCGTGACCGGGCGCAAAGACGATGCCTCGGATGCCACGGCCGCGGTGGTGCGAGCCCAGCAGGACTACGACCTCGGACCCATGACCTGGGAACGCATCGACGCCACCGGAGATATCGACCGCGTCGCGGCGGCGGCCCGTGAGTGTCTTAGTCAGGCGAGTTTAGGATAACCGAGGTCCCGCGCCGTATTTTCGATTTCCACGATGCGCGCGTAAGCCGAATCCGGCAGAACCTCGAAGCCGGCGATGAACAACGCGGCCCGCGTCTCCGCCAAGCCGGGGTCTTGGGCCGCCGCGCCTAGGGCGGCGCGCAGGCGGGCAAGGATATCTTCGTCCAAGGACGCGCGCGTGACGTAGGGCAGACCGGGAGCGCTGGGGCTTTCGGCCAGAACCCGCAAGCCGCGCACGGTGTCCGGGCGGTAGCGGGCCAGAAGCGCATAGGTCACGCAGTCGGCCGCGCAAACATCGGCCTTACCCTTCGCGACCATATCCAAGCTGTTGGCATGACCGCCGCTTTCGGCCGCGCGGGAAAAAAACTTTCCGTCCTGGCTCAGCGGCGCGAAGACGGCGCGCGGGGCGCTGTAACCGGACTGAGACTCCGGGCCGTTAAAGGCGATGACACGCCCTTTCAGATCGGCCGGTTCCTTAGCCGGATCGTCTTCGCGCACCACGATAAAGCTGCGATAGGCCGGGCCGCCGCATCCCGGCGCCGAAAATGCCGGCGTCGCGATCAAGCGAAGGTCGTCCTTGTATTCATGAGTCAGGGGATAACCGCAGGTCTGGCTGATCAATAAACCCGGATCGCGCCAAAGGTCCACGAATTCGGCGCCGCGTGTCAGGCTGTGGGGCACCTCCGCTATGCCCTCCCGGGTCATGGCGCCGGCCAGGCCGCGCCACCAGGAATCGGTCGCCAGGGTGACTTCGGGCAGGTCGTACATGGGTAAGCTGGCTGCGGTCATGAGCTATACCTTGCTCATGCTGGCGGGATACGTCTTCAAGCCGTCGGCGATCTCGTAGTAGTCGCCCTTGTCGGCGACGAAGATGTGCGCGGCGGTGTTCAAATTCGTCGGCGGGTCCAGTGTTCCGGCGGCGACGGATATGGTGCCGCTGTCCTTGCGTTCCCAAAATAGACTGGCGCCGCAAGTCGCGCAAAAACCCCGGCGCGCGAGCCGCGAAGACTCGTACCAGGTCAAGCCCCGGCTCTCGGTCAGGGACAAATCGCCGCGCGCGGCATTGGTGTAGCTGGCGAAATTGCCATGGGTGCGCAGGCACTGGCCGCAGTGGCAGTTGACGACATCGCGCAAGGGACCGTCGATCTCGTAAGCGACCGCGCCGCAAAGACACCGGCCGCTGGCCCGCCGCACTGTTTTAGTTTCGCTCATCGGGCAATTTCCTTTCCTTCGTCCGCCCCCGCGGCGGCGACTTCCTTGCGCAGCCCGCGCACCAGGGCGATCACGTCCGGCGGCTGCACCACGGCGCCGCGAATAAGATCGTCGAAGTTGCGTATCAAGGCGTGTATGTGTTCGGTCGAGTTGAATACGAAGTACATATCGCCCAAATAGATCGCCGCCCGGTGCCGCCCAAAGACGGTCACCGGCACCGAGTAGTTCCGCAAACCATCGAATAAAAACCATCTGAAGGTCGGATAGAGTTCGTCCAGCAAAGCAACGATCTTGTCGAGCTGCGCTATGCGGCTGGCGACCGGCAGACCGCCCCAAATGCCATAGCCGCGCGCGAAATCGTGCAAGGATTGGATCGAGCTGCAAACCTCGACATCGGTTTCGGGCGAGCGGGTATAGGCAAGTTCGTTTTCGGCCTGCTCGATCCGGACCTCTGGCAGCCTGGGGTTCTGCTCAAGGTATTCGTAGCGTATGACCTCCTCGGTTTTAAGAACATCGGGCAAGGTTGTCGGCACATAGCGAATCTTGTAGCCCGCCGCCTCCGCCCGCCAGTGCGCCAGCCGCGCATCGGCCGGCGATCCGGCGCCGGATTCGATCTCCAAAACCTTGGCCATGACCCCGGCCCCAAGCTGACCCTCCTGGCTGATGCCCAGCAGCCAATCGACGCTCACCTGCTCGCGCGTCGCGATCGCCGCGATGGTCTCCGCGCGCGGCAGCCGGTCGGCGTTGGGCGAAAGAAGCTGCGACAAGGTGGAGCGATCCAAGCCCGCGCGGGCCGCGAAGGCGGCGCGGCTCAAACCGGAATTCTCGATTACAACGCTCAATCGCTCGCGAAAGACTTCAACCGTTTGGCGTTTTTTCATGCCGTCTCACCTTTGTTGCTACTTGGTTTCCTTATGGATCCCTGTGCCTTATATCACTTATATATGTAGATTATCACCATTCTGAATATTTTGTTTACAACAATCTTGGATAATTCACATTCTATCATTGTTGTCAACGATTAGAATAATTACTCTCAATTCATGGAAAGGTCCACTCTAAGTACGCCTTCAGGATTGGGAGTTTTGGCCTTAGAATCAGCATCGACGCTAAGCCTTGGCAGGATCGAATGGCCGACCATGGCGGTGGCCGGCGCCATTTACGGCGGTTTCGGCCTTGTAACCTGGTTTTATGCGGCCCTGCCTTGGTGGCTGGTCCTGCCTTTGGGCGCTTATCTTGTCGCCTGGCATGGGGCGCTTCAACATGAGGTCGTCCACGGCCATCCCACGCCCTGGCCCTGGGTAAACGAGTTGTTGGTCTTTCCCTCGCTCTGGCTATGGTTGCCGTTTCGGCTCTATCGGGAAACCCACCTGGCCCATCACAACGACGTCGCCTTGACCGACCCGGACGAAGACCCGGAATCGAACTATGTCACGCCCCAGGACTGGGCCCGCCGGGGGCCTCTGTCGCGCGCCTGGTTGTGGCTTCTCTGCACCCTGGCGGGGCGCTTGGCCTTTATGCCGCTGGTTTCGGTGTGGCGGGTCGCCAGCAGCGAGATTAGGCGGGTCGCCGCCGGCGATCGCGGCCATCAGAAAACCTGGGCTTTACATGCTCTTGGCTGCGCCCTGGTTCTGGGCTGGGCCGTGGGGATCTGCGGCATACCGGTCCTGGAATACTTGGTCTTTTTCGCCTATTCAGGCGCCGCCCTTAACCTTGTGCGCTCGTTTCTGGAGCACCAGGCGCGGCGCGAGGTCCGGGAACGCACCGCCATCGTCGAATCCGGCCCGATCATGTCGCTGCTGTTCTTGAACAACAACCTCCATACCCTGCATCACTTGGAGCCCGGAACACCCTGGTATCGCTTGCCCGGCCGCTACCGCGAATACCGGGAGGCAATACTCGAACATAATGGCGGTTATCTTCTTCCCGGATACCGGTGGATATTTCTGCATTACCTATTCCGGCCCAAGGAATCCCCGGTCCATCGCCTTGGATAGGTCTTCCGGGTATTGCACAGTGGTTGTGTTTTATTAACCATAGCGACTGCGGCGGCCGTTTATTTCTTGTCCATGTCATCTCGGCAATAGCGCTTTCCTGCTAAATGTTGTAATATTCCCTTAACCGAGAGGGTTACAGGGAATACCTTTGTCATGGCCGAACAGGACGTACGGCCGCAACAGTTGAGCATCGCGAAGATCGCTCATCTGTGGAGCGCGGAAACCGGCGACAGCGCCAAGGAGATAGAGCGCGACTTGGCGGAGTGGGCCTATGCCGCTTCGAGCGACGGCGCGCGGATCGGCACGGAATCCAGTACGGACGAAGAGGCCCCGGCGAAACTAAAGATTGAGCCGGACCCGCGGCGTGAGCTGTGCCTGGAGGATCTGGAAACCTTTTGCCGGGAGAGCGACCGGCTGCTGCCTCACATCTGGCCCGACGCGCCGGACCAAGGCGATGACGAACCGCCGAGCCAAGAACGCGATATTTCCAGGCTGGTGGTCAGGGCCATGGACCGGATGGGCGCCTCCCCCCGTAGCGCCGCATCGCGGCGGGAGCCGCGCGATACCGGTCCGACGAAACCGGCGCCGTCCAGCGTAACCGCAAATCAAGTTGCCGCCGGCGCCGGGGAGTTAGATAGCCCAGGGCGAAAACCCGGCGTCGAACCGGCGTCAGCGGACAAAGAAATTCGCACCGCGGAAAAAACCCCCACGGCGAACCGGACCCCGGAGTCGAAGCATAAACCAAATGGCGGCCCGTTGCGCGGCGCCGCGCCCCGGACATCGGACGTCCCGGTTAAGGTGATGAGGCCGGCCCCGGCGTTTGCCGCCGCGCCCCCGGCGCGCACCGCGCCCGCGCCGCTATCCATGATCGCCGCCGGCTTTCTCGGGGGCACGCTCATGGCGGCCGTGGGCGGCGCCGCTTGGCTTGAGTTCCAGGGACCTGGGCTAGAGGCTTTCCTGCGGGGTGAAAAGGCGCCCCAAGCGGAGCTTGCCAAGACGAAGCAGCGTGCCGGCGATTTGGCCGCGCGCGCCGCCAAGGCGAGCGAGGAAAACGAACGCTTGCTAGGCCAGCTAAACGAGTCGCGGCGCCGAAACGACACCCTTCTGGCGCGGATCGAAGATATCGGCGCCTTGGGCCCGCGCCTGACGGAATCCCAAGAATCGAACGCCGGGCTGCGGCGCACGCTCAGTACCTTGACCGCCGACCTGAATGCCGCGCGCGAGGGCGGCGGCGCCGCGGTGCGGGCCATTGAAGAGGAATTGTCATCGGCACGCGAAGCCCTGAACCAAGCGAAGGCCGACACCCAAGCCGCCCGGAATGACACGGAGAGCCTAACCGGCGCCCTGGCGGAGGCGAATACCGAGATCGAGAATCTTGTCCTTTCCGGTACGGCGGCCAATGCGGTCGTTCAACGCCTTGAAAATGAACTGACGGCTTCCAGGCAAGACCTTCAAGCGCTGGACCAGGATCGGAATAAACTCCAGACCCTCTTGGCCGCGCGGAATGAGGAACTCACGGACACGCGCGCGCGCGCCGGTCAACTTGCGGCGGCGGAAAAGGAAACCGGCCGCCTGAGCGCCGCCTTTGACACCGCCGGAGTAGAAATCGCCGCGCTCACATCCAGCCTCGACGCGGAGCGCCAAACCCTCGACGCGGAGCGCCAAGCCACGGCCCAGATACGCGATCAAGTAACGGCGGCGGCGGAGAAAATCCAAGGACTGACGAACGACCTCGCCCGCACCCAGGCGGTAAACACGGACTTGCGCGCGGAAGCGGAGAGCCTCAACACCCAAGCCGCCCAGCTATCCGAGCTTCTCGCCACAACGCGCGAAGATGCCAAGGCCCTCGCGGCGGAGCGGGATACCGCCGTCGCCAAAGCCAGGAACCTGGAGCGTGACTTGAGCGGCGCCCAGGGTGAGGCGGACACGCTGCGCGCCTCTCTCGAAGGCACCAATAGCGCCTCGGCACAGCTCACGCTCCGCTTGGCCGCCGCCGAGCGTCAAGCCGCGGCTCTAAGCGCGGACCGCCAGTCGGCCGAAGCACGCATCGATACCTTGGTCCAGGAACTTGAAGCAGGAAAGATTGCCGCCACCAAACAGGATACGGCGCGGACCGAGGCATTGAGCCACGTCGAGACCTTGAACGCCAACTTGGACATCGCCAAGCTTGAAATCGCCGCGCTGACATCCAGTCTCGACGCGGAGCGCCTTACCGCGCTCCGGATACGCGATCAAGTAACGGCGGCGGCGGAGAAAAACCAAGGACTGACGAACGACCTCGCCCGCGCCCAGGCGGCAAACACGGACTTGCGCGCGGAGGCGAAGGGCCTCGACACCAAAGCCGCCCAGCTATCCGAGCTTCTCGCCACAACGCGCGAGGATACCAAGACCCTCGCGGCGGAGCGGGATTCCGCCATCGCCAAGGCCAAAGACCTGGAACGCGGCTTGAACGGCGCCCAGGACGAGGCGGACACCTTGCGCGCTTCCCTGGACGGCACCCAGGGCGCTTCGGCACAACTCGCGATCCGCTTGGCGGCGGCAGAACGCCGGGCATCGACCCTAAGCGCGGATCGCCAGGAGGCCGGGACGCGCGCCGATACCTTGGCCAAGGATCTGGAAACGGCGAAACAAGCCACGGCCAAGCAGGACGCCGCGCGGATCGCGGCGCAGAAACGGGTCGAATCTCTGGCTGTAAGCCTGGCCGCCGCGAATGCTGAAGTTCTGAACCTGAGAACAAGGACGCGAAAGGCCGAAGATAAATCGGATCGTCTGGAGGAAACGCTCGCCAGCTTAAAGGCGGAAGCCGTAGCGCAAGCAGCCAAACTGACCGCCAGCGGCAAACTACCTCAAGCGGAGCCACCCAAGGAGAGCTTGATTGGCGCGCTAGCGCTTCCCTCAAGCGGCGATCGCAAGCTCGATGTGGCGCCCAAAGCCAGCGCGGTGCTTGTGGCGAGCCAGACAGAGGGCGGCGAACCGGCGGCGCGGCAAACCGCCAAAGGGAACGGGGCGGCGAACCTCATGATAACGCGCGGCGAGGAATACCTGGGCCACGGCGACATCGCCTCGGCGCGTTTGTTCTTCGAGCAGGCCGCCGAGCAAGGCGCCGGCGCCGCCTTGACGGCCCTGGGACGAACCTACGACCCGCGCATCTTAAACGAACTAGGCGTGCTCGGCGCCTTCGCCGACCCCGAGACCGCGATCCGGTGGTACGAACGCGCCATATCCGCGGGCGACGAAGAAGCTAGTCAGCACTTAAAGGCCCTTCGCGCCTGGCGGAAGTCTTAAGTCCGATTCTCTAGTTCGCCGCGTTGCGTGTCAGCCAGTCGGCCGCGGGGCCATAGCGGGTCCAGCCCGGAACCGTCGCATTTAGGCTGACTTCACGCCATTTTTTATGGCGGGGCGGTTTTTGAAACTCGTCGAACCGGCCGAAGAAGGCTTCGATAAAACGCGACACCTTGACCTGCCGCGAATGGTCTTGCGGCCAGTTGTACACGGCCATGACCGCGCCGACGGCCAGGGTCCGCACTTCCGTGCCGGCGGGAACCATGCCCGGATAATCCTCAGGAGTCAGACGCGACGGCAAGTAGGTCTCCAGAAGCGTCGGCGAGAGGGGCATGCTCAGAAAGTGCATCCCGTCGTCCTTACGGACGCTCTCGAACACGGAGGCCGGCTTACCGGCGACATAAACCGTGGCGGCGACTTCGCCGGACTTGATTTTTTCCATGGCCAGGCGCTGGTCGTGGAAGACGGGGACGACCGCGATTCCCAAGGTGTCGAAGACCACGCTGGCGGTCATGGCGGTGCCGCTTCCTTGGCGGCCGAAGTTAACCCGCTTGCCGGCCAGATCCTCGACACGGGCCACCCCACCGCTGGCGAGCAAATGGAACTCTTCGTTATACAGCTTTGTTATATATCGAATTCTTTGATCGATGGTTGGATGCTTGTTCTGGCTTTTCACGAAGGCGAAGACATCCGATTGGACGATCCCAATATCGATCCCGCGTAGATACAGAATATCGTCGATGTTCTGTACCGAACCCTTGCCCATGATGGCGAGGATCCGAAGATCGTTGCCGTCGTCCAAGACATTCGCCAAGTCACCGGCGATGCGGATATAAGTCCCGCTGATGCCGCCGGAGATGATCGAGACGGTGCCCTTGTTTATGGTATCCCGGTATTCCAAGGCCTGCTGGGCTACCGCCGTCCCGGCGCTGAAAGACATCGCGGCGAAAGCAAACGCGGCTATGGTACCCAATTTTTTGCTAATCATGGCAATCCTCCCTGCCCGGTTGCCGTTAGAATCTTCTGAATTAAAAGTATAGAATAATTCTACACTTCACAAATAAATTAGAAAAATCCCAGGAACTTTTAAATAGTTAACAAGTTCTCTTTAGGCCGCTGCTTATCCTAGCAGGTGTTGTTGTGCAGGGCCAGCCGAACGACCGCTGTTTTAGGACATCACGCGTAACGCAGGTCTTGTCCCAGGCCGCGCGTCCGGGCCTTTTCCAACATCGCCGCGCCAAGGGCGATATCCGACAAGGAGAGGCCACGGTGCCAGAACAAGATGGTCTCGCCGTCGTTTTCGCGGCCCGGACGTTCACCGGTTACGATCTGGCACATCTCCGCGTGCAGGGTTTCCGCGCTCAATTTACCGGCCTCGACATGGGCGCGCAGGCTGCCCAGCTTGCCGCCCTGGCATTGCCCCCAATCGTCGACCACGAGCTTGTCCACGATATCGGTCAGCGACACCTCGACCGCGCTCATGGTGCCGTAGGGAACAACGAAATTCCCTGGCTTGACCCACTCGGTCTTGAATAGGGGCTCGGGCGCCAGAAGGCGCGACGCTTCGACTTGTATATCCGCGCCCTCCAGACAGGCTTGCCAGGTATCGACCGCGCGCACCTCCTTGCCCAGGTCGCGAGAGAGGCGCGCCGCGAAGGGCTCGCGGCTTTCGCGCCGGCGCGAATGAACACGAATCTCGTCGAAATCGAACAGGCTGTCGAGCAAGCGCACATTCCAATAGGCCGTGCCGCGCGCGCCGATGTGGCCCAGCACCTTCGACGATTCGCGCGCCAGGTATTTCGCGCCCAACGCGGTCATGGCGCCGGTGCGCATCTCGGTGATCGCGGTGGCGTCGACCAGGGCGCGCGGCATGCCGGTGCGCGGATCGAAGAGGTTGAGCAAGGCCATCTCCGACGGCAGGCCGAGCTTATAGTTGTCCAGGTAATCGCCAACGATCTTGACGCCCGCCAGGCCCAGTGGCGCGATATAGCCGCGCAAGACGTTGAAATGCCCCTTGAAGGCCGGATCGGGTTCCAGGTGCACGCGGGGCTCTATCACGGTCTGCCCCTGACCCTGCGCGCGCAGGCCGGCCTCGACCGCATCGAGGATTTCCCGGTCGCTCATGGCCAGGCGCTCGATATCCGGCCCCGACAGATAGGTGAAGTCGATCTGGTTCATACCGAAGCCTTATGCCGTTAGCTGGCCGAGCACAGCCCGGTAGCGCCGCAAAATATCCACTTCATCCCTATGGCGCCCCTCCTTCACCGTCCAGCGGCCGCCGGCCATGACGTCGCGGACCGGATTTTCGTTGCCGGCGAATATCATGGCGTCGAGGAGGGTATCGCCCGGTTTGCCGGTCAGCGCCGCCTGCGTAGCGTCGAGCACCACGAGATCGGCGCGGCATCCCGGCGCCAAGCGGCCGATCGACCGGCCCAGGGCTTGGGCCCCGCCCGCCAGGGCCCGCTGGTACAAAAAGGCACCGACGGAGGGCGCATCCGCGCCGCCCGACAAGACATTGCGCCGCCGCAGGGTCAAACGCTGCCCGTACTCAAGCCAGCGCAGTTCCTCGACCGGGCTGACCGAAATATGGCTATCGGACCCGATGCCGAACTTGCCGCCGGCGGCCAGGAAATCGGGGGCGGGAAATATCCCGTCGCCCAGGTTCGCCTCGGTGGTCGGGCAGAGGCCCACGACGGCGCCGCTTTCCGCCATGCGCACCGCTTCCTCCCCGGTTACGTGGGTGGCATGGATCAGGCACCAGCGCGCATCGGGCAAGGCGCGGCGCACCAGCCATTCGACCGGGCGCTCGCCGCACCACTCGATGCAGTCGTGGACTTCTTTTTGCTGCTCGGCGACGTGGATGTGAACCGGCGCGGAATCGTCCAAGGCGTTCAAACCCTCAAGCGCCGCGTTCAAGGTATCCGCCGTGACCGCGCGCAGGGAATGGGGCGCGATGCCGATACGCACCTGGGGATCGCCGCGATGGGCGGCGATCAAGCTCTCGGCCAGGCGCAGGAAGGCATCGGGTTGGTGGACGAAGCGGCGCTGCCCCTCGTTGGCCGCCTGGCCGCCGAAGTCGCTGTAGCCGTACAACACGGGCAAGTGCGTAATGCCAATACCGGCGGCGGCGGCGGCGGCGATGGCGCGGTGCGACATCTCCGCGGGATCGCCGTAGGGCGCCCCTTGGGGATCGTGGTGCAGGTAGTGGAATTCACCAACCGCCGTGTAACCGGCTTTCAGCATCTCGACATACAACTGGGCCGCGATCGCTTCACTCTGCTCCGGGGTCAGACGCTGGACGAAAGCGTACATCAGGCCGCGCCAGGTCCAGAAACTATCTTCTTGGGGACCGGCGCGTTCGCTCAGCCCGGCCATGGCGCGCTGGAAGGCGTGGCTGTGCAGGTTGGCCATGCCGGGCAGGACCGGGCCGGCCGCGCGCGGCGCGTCCCCCGGTTTAGACTCGGGGGTCACGGCGCTCAGGCCCCCATCGGGCCCGATCTGGAACAGCACATCGCGCGCCCAGCCCCCGGGCAGAAGCGCCTGGGCGGCGAACAGGGAGGTTTCCATCATGGAATTCGCATATTCGATTGAAGGGTTTCTGCGCCTGAGCTTATGCACTAAGACGAAGCTTGTATAGGTCTTGGGAATTCTGGATTCATGTGGGACGCGCTTTGGATCGGCGGCCGCTTGGCGACCATGGCGGATGCGCGGGCCGCGCCCTACGGGGCGATCGAGGACGGCGCGGTCGCGGCCAAGGACGGCAAGATCGCGTGGCTCGGCGCCCGCCATGAGCTCTCCGGCCCAGCGGAGAGCCTGGCCCGGACGGTCCATCGCCTGGACGGGCGCTGGCTGACCCCGGGCCTGATCGACTGCCACACCCATCTGGTCTATGGCGGCGACCGGGCGCGGGAATTCGAGCAACGCCTTGAAGGCGCCAGCTACGAGGAAATCTCCCGCGCCGGGGGCGGCATTGTCTCGACAGTCCAGGCGACCCGCGCGGCGGACGAAGATACCCTGACCGCGGCCGCCAAGCGCCGCCTCCTGACCTTGCTGGCCGAGGGGGTGAGCGTCGTCGAGATCAAGTCCGGTTACGGTCTGGACCTGGAAAACGAACTGAAACAGCTTCGCGTGGCGCGGCGCCTGGGCGAGGATCTGCCGGTTACCGTAAGAACGAGCTTCCTGGGCGCCCACGCCGTGCCGCCGGAGTACAAGGACCGCTCGGACGGCTACATCGACGCCGTGGTGGCCATGATACCGGCGGTCGCGGCCTCCGGCCTGGCCGACGCGGTTGACGGGTTTTGCGAGAACATCGCCTTTTCCGCCGCGCAAACCGCGCGGGTTTTCGAGGCGGCGCGGGCGCAAGGCCTGCCGGTCAAGCTGCATGCGGATCAGCTATCGGACCTGGGCGGCGCCGCCCTGGTGGCCCGCTATGGCGGCCTCTCAGCGGATCACTTGGAATACACGAGCGAGGCGGGGGTCGCGGCCCTGGCCAAGGCGGGCACCGCCGCGGTGCTTTTACCCGGCGCCTTTTACACCTTGCGCGAAACCAAGCAGCCGCCTCTGGAGGCCCTGCGCAAGGCCGGCGTGCCGATCGCCCTGGCGAGCGACAGCAATCCCGGCAGCGCCCCTCTCACCTCCCTGCTGCTGACCATGAACATGGCCTGCACCCTGTTTCGCATGACCCCCGAGGAAGCTTTGCTCGGCGTCACCCGCCAAGGCGCGAAAGCCCTCGGCCTGGGCGCGAGCCATGGCACCCTGGAAGTTGGAAAAGCCGCCGACTTCGCCATCTGGGACATCGAGCACCCGGCGGAACTGGCCTACCGCATGGGTTTCAACCCCCTGGCCGGCGCGGTCAAGGCCGGGACAGCACGCGGAACGGTTTGAAGCGGGCGTGACCCAAACGCCGCCCGGTATCCGCGATTATGCCTTGCTGATACTTTTGTCCGCGATTTGGGGCAGTAGTTTTCTGTTTATCAAGCTTGGGGTCGAGGCGGTGCCGGCCGCGACCCTGACCCTGGCGCGTCTGGTTCTCGCGGCGATTTTCCTCGCCATCGTGGCGCGCATGGCCGGGCAAGCCATGCCGAGGGGTTTGCGCACCTGGGGTTTCATTGTCCTGGCCGCCCTGACCGGGAACGCCCTGCCCTTCACCCTGATCGCCTGGGGCGAGGAAAGCATCGATAGCGGCCTGGCGGCGATCCTGATGGCGGTCATGCCGCTGACCACGGTGTTGCTCGCCCACATATTCACCAAGGACGAAAAGATGACGCCCCGCAAGGCCTTGGGGGTCGCCCTCGGCATCGCCGGACTGGCGGTTCTAATCGGGCCTGAGAAATTGTCCCGGTTGGGCGACGATACGCTGCGCCAACTGGCGGTCGCCGGGGCCGCGTTTTGCTATGGCGTCAATGCCATCGTCACCAAGCACCTGATCGGCCTGCCCCGCCGGGCCCTGGCGGCGGCGCTCATGGCGGCCGCTGCCGCCATGCTGCTGCCCTTCAGTCTGTTTCTGGACCAGCCCTGGAAGCTATCCTTGGGCGCCGATTCCCTGGCCGTGCTCGCGGTTCTGGGTATCCTGCACACGGCCCTGGGAACCTTGATCATGCTGGCCCTGGTGCGCCGCCAGGGTGCGTCGTTCTTTTCTCAGATCAATTTCATGGTGCCTCTGTTCGGGGTCTTGTTCGGCGCCTCGATCCTGCTCGAGCGGCCGCCCCCGAACGCCTATGGCGCCCTGGCCATCATTCTGCTTGGCGTGGCCGCCGCGCGCGGGCGCCGGCCACGAAGACCGTGACAGTATTGGGGTTTTTTTATTAGAAAATACTTTATCACCTTAAATAATTCATCAATTATTTACTTTGTCATGCTTGTTATCTTTATTTGTTATATTATTATTAAGATAGAATTGATTAACTAAATCTCGATTTTTATATCGTTATTTCCCGAAATGGCGGCTAGGCCCTTGGGGACGCTTATTCCAAATGTTCAATTTGCAACGGTACTTTTCTCTGACCAGCGCCGTGGTGGTGGTGATCGCGACCATAGCCGTGATTACCCTGTACCGTCAGATCGCGATCGACGACATCGTGGAATCCGCGGAGATCGAGAATACCGGCTTGGCGCAATCTTTCGCCGATCAGATTTGGCCCGCCTTCGCCTCTCATTTCGCCTCCGTCGACGGCGCCGGTCTGGAAGGCTTGCGAACCAGCGTCGAGACGACCGCACTGCAAATATCGCTGGAGAGTCTGACTCGGGGCCTGCCGGTCCTGAAAGTTAGGATTTATACCGCGGCGGGAGACCTCGCGTTCTCCACCGCGATCGATGAAATCGGCGCTTCGAAGGCGGCGCACGAAGGAGCGATTTCCGAAGCCTTGTCCGGAACCGTGTCCAGCGCCTTCTTGCGCCGGGAAGACTACATAATGCCGTCAGGCAACCCCGAGGACCGCTATCTGGTCGAGACCCAATTGCCGATTTTGGGTGAGGATAACGAGGTTCTGGGTATTTTCGAGCTGCATACCGACGTCACCGACCTGATGGTGCGGATTTTAGAGACCATCTCTGGCATGGTGATCGCGATCCTGCTCGCTTTCGTTTCGTTGTACGGCGCCCTCTTCCTGATCGTGCGCCGCGCCGACGGAATCATGAAGGAACAATATCAAGACCTGCTGCGTAGCCGCGAGAGTATTCAGGCCCGCAACCATGAGCTTCAGGAAGAGATTACGGAGCGCATCCGTGTCGAAAAGGCGTTGATATCCGCCAACGAGGCCGCCGAGGTCGCGAGCAAGGCCAAATCGGAATTCCTGGCCAACATGAGTCATGAATTGCGGACGCCGCTAAATGCCGTGATCGGATTTTCAGAAACCATAGAGCAGGAAATACTGGGTCCGATCGGCAACGAAAAATATACCGATTATATCCGCGACATTGGCGGCGCCGGACGGCATCTTCTGGCGATCATCAACGACATCCTCGATCTTTCCAAGATCGACGCCGGCGAGGAGGAACTGGACGAAAGCGATATCGAAGTCGGCGAAAATATTTCGTCCTGCATGGCGCTGGTGCGAAACTGGGCGGAGAAAGCAGGCATCACCCTGAAAGCGGAGATGCCGGAAGAACCCATCGAAATCCGGGCCGACGCGCGAAAATTCAGGCAAATCCTCCTAAACCTGGTTTCCAACGCCATCAAGTTCACGCCTTCCGGGGGCGCGGTTAAGATTATGGCCTGGAGTAGCACACCAGGCGGTTGCGTCGTTCAGGTATCCGACAACGGCATCGGCATGTCCCCGGCCGACATACCCAAGGCGCTGGCGGTCTTTGGCCAGGTCGATAGCAGCCTGGCCCGGCAATTCGAGGGTACCGGCCTCGGCCTGCCCCTGGCCAAGCGTTTCGCGGATTTGCATGGCGCGACATTGGATATCGAAAGCAGCCTCTGCGCCGGCACGACCGTGACCGTGCGCTTCGGCGCCTGCATCGAGCCGCCGCTTGAGGAAGAGACCCTGGCGCCTGGAAACCAAGCCCCGGACAAGGCCCGCCTAGTGGGTTAAATAGTCGGATGAGCGACTCGAGACATAGGTGACGATTTGTACCGGACACATGGGTAACACTTTTCGCCATTTGGCAGGAGGTGTCGATGCCGTGGAAGGAGAGTTCGGTAATGGAAGAACGGCTTCGATTTGTGGCCCGTCTGCTGGAAATGCCGTTCCTATCGCTATAACGAGGATTCCTAGTGGGAGTATCGCGAGCATCATTACTGCGCGCCCATTTTACTAGCCAGTTGTACCTCCGAACGTATATACACAAATAATTCAGGGTTGAATGTATCTCGACTCAAGCCGTACACTTTTAGGTATTCTGCGGCCAGTTAGATTTTAGGAACGTCTTATATGGTTTCGAAATTCCACCTACCGGACGCGTTCTTATTGCGATTTAAGAAAATTGATAAGGATCACCAGGGACTCGTAGATGTCATCAACCGTTGCGATGATGCGCTATCGAGCAATTCCTTCAATAAATTTGAAGAAGAAATAAAAACATTCTACCCGCTAATTGCCTCCCATTTTCGGTATGAAGAAGCGTTGATGTCTGCCGTCGATTATGACGATCTTGAAACGCACAGGGACCATCACCTGGCTGCACTCGTAAATCTTCGCGAGATGTGCAAGTCGAATCGCGATTCAATTGAAACTAAACGGCATATTTTGATATCCATGTTTGATAAAATTATTATGGATATTGCCAAAGCTGATATGATGTTTGACGAGTTTCTAATAGAGAACGACTACAAATTGGCCAAGCGCTAGAAACTAAGCACCACAACAGCGTGAGGAGATCATCGCTAAAAAGTAGAAGAAGGAACTGTCAATGGTATCTTCAAAAAGTTCATCGCAAAGCAGCACAGTAAATTTCTTCCCCTGGAAAAAAAAATACAGCGTTGGCGTGCGTCTTATTGATACCGATCACAAAAATCTGTTCGAGATCATCAATACGCTACATGATGGCATTCAGCGAGGACTATCCACCAGCCAAATCGGCATAGCCATCGCGGGATTGGCGCGTTATGTGGATGAGCATTTCGAGCGCGAAGAAGATCTGATGAGAGAGTACTGCTATCCGGGTCTCCCTAAACACCAGGAAAGTCACCGAGACTTGATTCGGAAAGTTTACGCAATTAGGAAGATTCAAATCTCGCAGCCGGCAAAAATCGATCCGAACAAGTTAATGAGTTTCTTGAAGGATTGGCTAGGTTGAGGACTCATTCAGGTCCACTCGATTATGAGAGCGGCGAGAGCGAGGCCCGAGAGGTAGTTTTGAGCGTGGCGGTCGTATCTGGTTGCGATGCGCCGCCAGTTTTTGAGTTTGCAGAACAAGCGTTCGATGACA
>JAJFGL010000034.1 GCA_021776135.1 Kiloniellaceae bacterium | reverse complement strand
AACAGGCCGAAACGGGGTCAGGGCGGCGCCCCAAACATGAAACTCAGCCGCCGCAACCCCGCTCAATACAAATATCCATCGAATACCGGCCCTCAAGGCGCGCCGCGCAAAGGTCTCCATCCTGAGCTTGTCGAAGGACGCAACCCCGCTACTCCAAGCCATGTATCGGGTAAGATATTTCCATAAGCGTTTCTCCAGTCCTCACAGACCCTCGAGGCCCAAGCCGCGCAGGTAAAGCAGGAGCCCGGCTTCGAGCAGGTTTTCAGGCGCCATGGGCAACTTGCGCCGGGCCACGTCGCCGCGCGCGAACAGCGAGGCGATGCCATGG
The DNA here is from genome assembly GCA_021776135.1 of Kiloniellaceae bacterium. Lineage (GTDB taxonomy): Bacteria > Pseudomonadota > Alphaproteobacteria > Kiloniellales > J153 > JAJFGN01. The sequence goes on along the minus strand of JAJFGL010000034.1, from coordinate 106,853 downwards.
GTCATGGCCCAGACATGGTAGCTCATCATGGAGGCTGGCGGCCGTTGGTCCGCCGGCATGAGGGCGCATAGGGCTTCGCAAGCCTGGCGCAAAATGGAAAAGGCATGCTCGGCGGCCTGGGAGAACTCGCGACTGGCGTCGGGCGGCAACTGGCATTCGAACATGGCGGCATAGTAGGCCGGCTGGGTTCTGGCGAAGGCCAGGTAGGCCCGCCCGAGATTCTCCATGGCCCGGTAGGGGTGGGGCTGGCCGCCGTCCCAGGCGCGGGTCAGATCCGCCCCAAACCGTTCGAAACCGCGCCGCGCGACATCGGCCAGCAGGGCGTCGCGGTCGCGAAAGTGCCGGTAGGGCGCGGCCGGGCTGACCCCGGCGGCCCGCGCCGCCTCGGCGAAGGAGAAACCGGCCGGGCCTTTTTCCGCGATTAACTTCAAGGCCGCCGCGATCAGGGCCTCGCGCAGGTTCCCGTGGTGATAGCCGCGCCGCTCCCCGCTTTTTTTCGACCAAGCCATGTAAAGAGTTTTAACATGATTCACCGCGCGGGCGCAGCCTTCTTGACGCCTAGAGGGATGCTTCGCGCGAAATAGGTTCCCTTTGCGCCGCCTATCCCTACACTCACGCCATGAGCAAAACCATCGACGGCATTGATCATGTCCTGGTCGGCGCGCGCGATCTGGAAGCGGCGCACAGGGCCTATGCACACCTGGGCTTTACCCTTTGTCCGCGCGGCCGCCATATCGGTTGGGGCACGGCCAACTACTGCGCCATGTTTCAAAGCGGCTACATTGAGTTGCTAGGCATTATCGATCCGGCGCTTTTCACCAATAACCTGGATCGTTTCCTGGAGGGCGGCGAGGGCCTGCTCGGCCTTGCCTTCGCGACCGGCGACGCCGAAGCGGCGGAGAAGAGCTTACGCGCCAGCGGCATAGCGGGCCTGGAATCCAGGGCCCTGAGCCGTAAATTGGAACTGCCAGACGGCGATGTGGAGCCGGCCTTCCGCACCCTGCACATGGCGCCCGAGGCGACCGCCGGTCTCTCGGCCTTTGTCTGCCAGCACCTGAGCCCCGAACTGGTATGGCAGGATCCCTGGATGGACCATGCCAACGGCGCGCGGAGCCTTGTCTCGGTGACCGGCGCGGTCGCCGATGCCGGGGCGGCGGCCCTGGCTTTCGGGGCGTTGTTCGGGCCGGACGCGGTATCGGCGGGCCATGGCGCGGTCGAGGTCCAAACCGGCGCCGGCCTGCTGCGCCTGACCGCGCCCGAAGGCCTGGACCGGCAATTCCCCGGCATCGCGAATTTAACGGTACGCGCGGTTCCCTATTTGGCGGGCCTTCGTATCGGCGTTGGCGACCTGGCGCAGACGGCGAGTTATCTGCAAGAGGCGGAGGTGCCCTTCTTGCGCGACGGCCATGACTTACTGCGTCTCGATCCCGGCTTGGCCTGCGGCGTCGTTTTGGAGTTCGAGGCGGTTTAAGTTTCCTGGCCCATGGCCTGGGATATCAAGACTTTCGCGACCCGGGCGGCTTCCTTGGCCGCGCCGCTTGGACCGTTGACCAGGGTCACCGCGATCGCGCCTTCGATCAGGAGCATGATTTCCCGCGCCAGCCGCGCCGGCCGCTTGACGCCCGTGGCGTCGCAGAGCGCGCGCAGGTAAGCCAAGATGTTGCGGTGGTGTTGGGCGGCGGCGGCATGGATCGGATCTTGCGGGTCGGCGTATTCCGCCGCCGCCTTGATGAACATGCAGCCGTGAAAGTCCGGGCTCCCGAACCATTCCTCCAAGGCATCGAATATGGCCAGAAGCCGCGCCGCCGGCGCGCTCGCCCGGCGTTCAACGGTTTGCTGGAACTGGTGCATCCAGATCTCGTCGCGGCGCGCGAGGGCAGCGACGATGAGATCGTTCTTCGATTTGAAATGCTTGTAGAGGGTCATCTTGGCGACCCCGGCTTCGCCCAGTATCCGGTCGATGCCCGTGGCGTGATAGCCCTCCCGGTTGAAGAGCGCGAGGGCCGTGTCGATCAAGTGGCCGCGCCGGCTTTGAGGCATGGCCCGTCTCCTCTGCGATACTGTACGGACAAATCTGTCTATCAAAAAAAGTTCGCAGAAACAAGAGAAAAGGAGCTTATTAGCGCTAGACAGACGGGTCTGTTATATCCATATAATAACCAACCCCTTGCCAAGACGAAAGCTAGAATCATGACCAAGCCGGTTAGCGATATCGCCTTCAGCCCCGCCGTCAAGGCCCAGCAGGAGCGTCTCGGCTCACGCACCGGCTACGCGAACATGGAACGCAAGGGCGGCTGGCGAAACAAGGTGACCGGCGACCTCGCGGCCTTCCTGGCGGAGCGGGATTCCTTCTACCTTTCGACGGTGAGCGCCCAGGGGCAGCCCTATATCCAGCATCGCGGCGGACCCAAGGGCTTCCTCAAGGTTTTGGACGAAAGCCGCCTCGCCTTCGCCGATTTTAGCGGCAACCGGCAATACATCACCCTCGGCAACCTGAGCGACAACCCACGCGCCTTCATCTTTCTGATGGACTACGCCAACCAGCGCCGGATCAAAATATGGGGCCGGGCCGAGTTTGCCGAGGACGACCCGGCGTTGTTGGAGAAACTGCTCGATCCCGTCTATGGCGGCCGGCCGGAGCGCGCCGTGGTTTTTCACGTCGAAGCCTGGGACGTCAATTGCCCGCAGCACATCGCGCGGCGCTACACGGAAGACGACGTCGCCACCGCCATGGGCAAGTTGCAAAGCCGCATCCATGAACTGGAGGCCGAGGTCGCGAAGCTGAGCGCCGGAACCTAGAGAACTTCCTCAATCGGCTGAAACTTGCCGCGCCAGTAGATCAAGGGCCGCCCCTTGGGGTCGTATTCGAAACGCACGACCTCGCCAACGATAATAATATGGTCGCCGCCCTCGTAGGTGTGGCGGATACGGCATTCGAACTTAGCCAGGGCATCGTGCAGGATCGGGCAGCCGGTATCCCAGATGTCGTAACCGACCTTCGACCACTTGTCCGCGCGGGTCTGGGCGAAGCGGTCGCAGAGTTCTTGTTGATCCTCGCGCAGGATATTGACCGCGAAGGTCTCGCTGTCGAGAAAAGCTTGCAGACTGTAGGAGCCGCGCTTCAGGCTGAAGAGAACCAGGGGCGGGTCCATGGAGACCGAATTAAAGGAGCTGGCGGTGATGCCGATGGGCGCGCCCTCGGGCCCCGGCGCACTGATAACCGTGAGTCCGGTCGCGAAACTGCCAAGCGCCTGCCTGTAGCGATCCGGATCCATGGACTAGGCCCTAGGCCCTGACGTCGATCACGAGGCGGCCGCGAACCTGGCCCTTGAGAATTTCCTTGCCGAGAGTCAGGAGATCGCCAAGCCCCGCGGTCTCGGTCACGGCGTCCAGTTTTTCCATGGGTAAGTCCTTGACCAGCCGCGCCCAGGCCGCCACCCGGCGGGCCTGGGGGCACATGACCGAATCGATTCCCAAGAGGTTCACGCCGCGCAGCAGGAAAGGCAGCACGGTGGTTTCCAAGTTACTGCCCCCGGCCAATCCGACAGCGGCGATGGAACCGCCGGGCGCGGTTTCGGCCAGGACATGGGCCAGGGTGGTTCCGCCCACCGAATCGATACCGGCGGTCCAGCGCACGGGGGCCAGGGGACGCTTCGATACCTCGGCCAGCTCGGCCCGCTCGACGATGACCGAGGCGCCCAGGCCGCGCAGATAATCGTGGGTTTCCGGGCGCCCGGTGGATGCCGCGACCTTGTATCCAAGCGCGTCCAGCAGGGCGACCGCGACGGAGCCGACGCCGCCGGCGGCGCCGGTAACCAGGACCGGGCCGTCCTGGGCGCTCCGCTCCGGCGTCACGCCGTGTTCTTCCAAGACCATGACCGCCATCATGGCGGTGAGCCCGGCGGTGCCCAGGGCCATGGCGCGCTTGGCCGTCAGTCCCTCGGGCAGAGGCACCAGCCAGTCGCCCTTGACCCGGGCCTTTTCGCCATAGCCGCCCCAGGACATCTCCCCGACCCGCCAGCCGGTGGAGACGACACGGTCGCCGGGCCGGTAATCGGGATGGTCGCTGGTCTCGACCGTGCCGGCGAAATCGACCCCCGGCACATGGGGGTAGCCGCGAACCAGGCGGCCGATACCGTTCAGGATCATGCCGTCCTTGTAGTTCAGGGTCGAATACTCAACCGCGACGGTGACCGCGTTCTCGAAATCCGGCAGGCGGTTATCCTCGAGCTCCCGGATGGCGGCGGTTACCTTGCCCCCCACCTCTTCCAACAATATCGCCTTAAACATATTCCCCGTCCCTCCTGCCATGCGTCTTGATCATAACCGTTATGCTGCAAAGCAACGTAAGCTATCCCTTGCTATAAAACAATAATTACCTATTATTGTGCATTGCGGCATTTTCGATGGGCGCCCGCCCGTCGCTTGCCGTACGCCTGTTAGGCGTTTCCTCCCTAAACTTTGGCCGTGCCTCGCGCACGGCCTTTTTCTTTTTTAAGCGCCACCGTCCCCGCCGGAAAAGGCCCCAACGGGCCGCTCATGCGGCGATTTTCGATCCGGAAATGCCGCCCAGGGCCGCGATCACCCCACGCAGATCCTCCTTGAGGCCAGCCATGGCGGGGGCGCGGCGGATTCTGGCCTCGTCCATATAGAGGGCGCGATTGACCTCGATTTGCAGGCTATGCAGGCCTTCCCTGGGGCGCCCGTAGTGGCGGGTGACGAACCCGCCCGCGTAAGGCGCATTGCGCGTTACCCGATAGCCCAGGGCGCGCAGCGCCGTTTCGGCGGCCTCTATGACCTCCGGCGCGCAGGAAGCGCCATGACAATCGCCGAGCACGAAATCGACCCGGCCACGGCCTTTCATGCCGCCGCAAGACGGCATGGAATGGCAATCAATCAGAATACAGCTCTGGAAAGACATCCGGGTCCGCTCCACCAGGCTGGCGAGAGCCCGGTGATAGGGCCAGTAATAGAGCCGCAAGCGGCGCAAGGCCTCATCGAACGGCAGCTTGGCGCGGTATATATCCGTGCCGTTCGCGACCACCCGCGCGATCGTTCCCAGTCCCGCCGCGACACGCGGGGAGCTGATATTGGCATAGTCGGGCAAGTCGTCCTCGAACATCGCGGGATCGAGTTCGAAGGGCTCCCGGTTCGCGTCGACGTAGGCGCGTGGGAACAAGGCGCGGATCAAGGGGGCGCCAAGCCGAGGCGCCCAATCGAACAATTCATCGACGAAGCTGTCTTCAGATTTGCGCAAGGCCAGGGGGTCAAGCCGCGAGGCGGCGAGGAATTCCGGCCGGTAGTTCGCGCCGCTGTGAGGCGAAGCGAAAACGAGCGGGAGGATCTGGCGCTCCGGCGCCAGAATCTCGTGCGAGGTATCGTCAATACCGAACGGCGTTTCGGCGTCCATGAATCGCTATTCTAACCCGTTATTCCGCCTCTGTTTTAAAAGAATCGGGCCAGGCTGTCATGGGCCTTTCGTCATTAATTTGGCCATTCGCGGGATTTTCGGCCGCCAGCCCCGTTGCTTGGCCAATCGGGGCGCGGGTGTTAATGACTATTTTAGATTAAGACACTTAGGTATAATCGTCACACGGCCCTGCGGGGCCAGCATTTCTCGGTTCCACAAGCATCTAGGCTAGATGGCAAATATCCTGATCGCTGAAGACGACGACAGCATGCGCGAGTTTCTGGCCAAGGCCCTGCGCCGCGCCGGCCATGAGGTCGTCGCCGTGGGCGACGGGCTGGACGCCTTGGCGCAGGTCACGGACGCCAGTTTCGACCTTCTTTTGGCGGATGTGGTCATGCCCGGCCTGGACGGAATCGAAGTCGCCCGGCGCGCGACCAAGCGCCAGCCCGGCCTGAAAGTCATGTTCATCACCGGATTCGCGGCCGTGGCCTTGAGGGCCCGTGAACAAAGCCCGAAGGACGCCCGGGTTCTATCAAAACCCTTCCACCTGCGCGACCTGGTCGATCAGGTCGGCGCCATGCTCCAGGTCGGATAGCGCCCGCCTCTATTCCCCCATGGATTCCGCGTTTGCCGGGCTTGAAATGTCCGGGGGGATGGTGTTACTTGGCCCCTGCCTTGGGGTCGGCTTCGGTTAGTTCCGGTTGGCTTCTTGGCGCTTTTCTCGAACCTTCCTTTTCGGCCGGTTTGGGCGCATAGCTCAGCGGGAGAGCGCTACGTTGACATCGTAGAGGTCCCTGGTTCAATCCCAGGTGCGCCCACCATATTTTAAGATATGCCCGTTACCTCTGGCAGTCGCAGCCGCCGAACCGGACTTTCTTCCCATTTCCAGTGAATTCGCGGCGGCGGCGGAAGATAGACATAGCCTTTGAGACACCGGGAACATGGCTGAAGCGAAGCGGATATTAGTCACGGGCGGCGCGGGCTTTATCGGCTCCGCGGTGGTGCGTCATCTCGTCCCCCAGGCGGGGATCGAGGTGCTCAACCTGGATAAATTAACCTACGCGGCGAACCTCGACTCCCTGCGCGGCGTGTCCGGCATGGCGGCCTACCGCTTCGCCGAGGCGGATATCGCGGACAGCGCCCGCGTCGCCCGGATTTTCACCGATTTCCACCCCCATGCGGTCATGCATCTTGCCGCCGAATCCCATGTCGACCGCTCCATCGACGGGCCGGAAGACTTCATTCAATCGAACGTTGTCGGAACCTACCGCCTGGCCCAGGAGGCCCTGCGGTACTGGCGGCAGCTTCCCCATGCCGAGGCCGAGGCCTTCCGCTTCCATCACATTTCGACCGACGAGGTTTTCGGCGAGTTGGGCGCCACGGGAATTTTTACCGAAGACAGCCCTTATCGCCCCAATTCGCCTTACGCCGCCAGCAAGGCGTCGGCGGACCACATCGTGCGCGCCTGGGGCCGTACCTATGGGCTTCCCGTGGTCCTGAGCAATTGCTCGAACAACTACGGCCCTTACCACTTCCCGGAGAAGCTTATCCCGCTCGTGATCTTGAAGGGCCTCGCCGGCGAAACCATTCCGGTCTACGGCAAGGGCGAGCAGATTCGCGACTGGCTGTTCGTGGAAGACCATGCCCGCGCCCTACAGTTGATTGTGGAACGGGGCGAGGTGGGCGAGAGCTATAACGTCGGCGGCGGCAGCGAGCGGACCAATCTCCAGGTCGTTCAAGGCATTTGCGATCTGCTCGACCGGCTGCGGCCCCGTCACGACGGAAGCCACCGCGATCTCATCGGTTTCGTGCCTGACCGTCCGGGGCACGATTTCCGCTATGCCATAGATTACACGCACTTGGAAAATACACTGGGCTGGCGCCCCCTTGAGAGCTTCGAGAGCGGCCTTGAGAAGACGGTACAGTGGTACCTGGACAACGATTGGTGGTGGCGGCCGATTGTCGAGCGCCACTATGCCGGTCAGAGGCTGGGACTGTCGAAGCCCGAAGCTACGGCCCCAAACTAGCGGGGGCTATTCCCGTTCCCACGGCAAGCTTGAGAACCTGTTGAGACATGGACATCGCCGATACCGAAATCCCCGACGTCAAGATCCTGACCCCGAAGAAATTCGGCGACCGCCGGGGGTTCTTTTCCGAGACCTACAACAAGGCGCTCCTGCGCGACCGCGGCATCGATCTGGATTTCATCCAGGACAATCATTCCCTGTCGCGCGAGGCGGGGGTTGTGCGCGGCCTCCACTTCCAGTCGCCCCCCTACGCCCAGGCTAAATTGCTCCGCGTCCTGCGCGGCGCGGTTTTCGATGTCGCCCTCGACCTGCGCCGCGATTCGCCGGACTTCGGCCGCCACGTCACGCGGGTGATCAGCGCCGAGAAATGGAACCAGATTCTAATCCCCGCCGGCTTCGCCCACGGATTCTGCACTCTGGAGCCGGATACCGAGGTGGCTTACAAGGTGACCGAGATCTACGCCCCGGATCACGATCGCGGGATTCTATGGAACGATAGCGAGATCGGGATCGCCTGGCCGGTGGCGGAAACCGATGTTATCGTGTCCGAGAAGGACCGCAATCTCCCCCCGCTTCGCGATATCGCGGCGGACCTGCCGTTTTGACCCCGCACCGCGAAGCCCAAACCATCGAAACCCGGCCCGGCGGCTAGGCCATGGCGCTAGAAGGCCTCAAGGTTCTGGTAACCGGCGCGGGCGGTCAGCTTGGCTCTGAATTAATGCAACTGCCGTGGCCGGAGACCTTCCAGGTCGAAGGCAAGACACGCGCCGAACTCAACATCGCGGACCCTGCGGCAAGCGAGACCGCGATACGGGACGGCGGCTACGATCTCGTGGTCAACGCGGCGGCCTATACCGCCGTGGACCGCGCGGAATCCGATAGCCAGGCCGCCGAGGCCGCGAACCGGCTTGGCCCGGCCAACCTGGCCCAGTCGTGCTGCCGGGCTGGCGCGGCGCTGATTCACATATCGACCGATTACGTGTTCGACGGAACCAAAGCGGCGCCCTACAACGAAGACGATCCGGTCGCGCCGCTCGGCGCCTATGGCCGCGGCAAGGCGGCGGGCGAAAACGAGGTGAGGCGCGCCCTGGCGCGGCATGTGATCCTGCGCACCGCCTGGGTCTATGGCGCCCACGGGGGTAATTTCGTGAAGACCGTGCTGCGCTTGATTGGCGAGCGGGACGAGGTGCGCATTGTCGCCGACCAGCATGGGTCGCCGACCTCGGCCCGCGATCTTGGGCGGGCGATCGTCGGGATCGCCGAGCGTATCGCTCAAGACCGGGAGCGCAGAAGCGCGACGCCCTGGGGCACCTACCACTGCGCCAACGCCGGCGAGGCCAGTTGGCATGACCTCGCCGCCGAAATTGCCGTAATGGCGGCGCCCTGGACTGGCCGGGCGCCCCGGGTGGTACCGATCGCCACCTCGGACTATCCGACCCCGGCGAAGCGGCCAGCCAATTCGCGCTTCGATTGCGGCAAGCTGGAGCGGAGCTTCGGCATACGGCTCCGCCCTTGGCGCGAGGCGCTGCCGGAGGTGCTCGAGGACTTGCGCCCTGCGCGGGCGCGCGAATAGCACGGCAATTTATTGCTTCACAGATCGCTTTCCAGCAGGCTGCGGAGATAAAGCCCATAGCCGGACTTCTCCGTCTCGTCGGCTATCTTGGCGAGATCGCCATCGCCGATAAAGCCCAGGCGCCAAGCGACCTCCTCGACACAACCGATCTTGAGGCCCTGGCGTTTCTCTAGGGTCCGGACGAATTCGGCGGCGCCGATCAGGCTGTCGTAGGTGCCGGTGTCGAGCCAGGCATAACCGCGGCCGAGGGTTTCGACATGCAGATCGCCGCGCGCCAGGTAGACCTTGTTGACATCGGTGATTTCCAGTTCACCGCGGGCCGAGGGCTTGAGGGCGGCGGCAATCTCGACCACATCGTTGTCATAGAAGTAGAGGCCCGTGACGGCCCAGCGTGAGCGCGGCTTGGCCGGTTTCTCGACGATCTCGGTGGCGCGGCCTTCGGCGTCGAAGCTGACGACCCCGTAGCGTTCGGGATCGCTCACCGGATAGGCGAAGACGGTGGCGCCGGTCTCTCGCGCCCGTGCGCCTTGAACGACATCGAGCAAGCCGTGGCCGAAGAAAATGTTGTCGCCCAAGGCCAGCGCACAGGGCCCGGTACCGATAAAATCGCGGCCGATCAGAAACGCCTCGGCTAGACCCCCGGGATTGGGCTGGACCGCATAGTCGATGGCGATGCCCCACTGACTGCCGTCGCGCAGGAGGCGCTGAAAGGCCCCCAAATCCTCGGGCGTGGTGATGATCAGGATATCGCGCAAGCCCGCCAGTAACAGGGTCGATAAGGGATAATAGATCATCGGCTTGTCGTAGATCGGCAGGAGTTGCTTGCTGACCGCGAGGGTAATGGGGTTGAGCCGCGTGCCGGCGCCGCCGGCCAGGATGATGCCTTTCATGGTCCGAGGCCTTGTTGTGGAAGTGGGGGTGCTAAGTAACGCCGCATCGCCATCGAGCGTTATGAGGGTTTACCGCCGGCGGCAGCTTATACCAAGTCGCGTCGCAAAGACTCATATGGAATTGACATTTGCAGCCCAACCTTTTGATTCTGTTAATCGCGGCCAAAAGAAAAGCGGCCCCATAGGGGCCGCTAATTCAGAATCGAACTTGGTGGAGAGTTACGCCGCGGTGCGCCTGCGCCGGCCAAGTATCCCGAGGCCGCCAAGCGCGGACAGGAACAGCCACGCGGCGGCCGGGAGAGGAATCGCCGATACGGTCGCGATCAGGTATTCCGGCGTATTCCAGCCATTTCTAGGGCTGACCGACTTGAAATTAGCCTTCACGAAAAACGGACTCTCTTGGAGAATGCCGAGGGAAAGCGACAACAATTGTTGCGTAGCACGATCGCCGGTCAAGACGCCGTTCGGGATCAGCTGCTCAATGTCGGTAATAAGAGGCGTCAACGCGGTGCCATCGCCAAAGAATAGCTGTATATTTTCAAAAAAGTACCAGGGGTCGTTGGCGCCGCCGCCAAGATCTAGGTCTTCAAACAGAAAATCCAGTCTGGACGGCCTGGTCGTCGAAACAGGATTAAAGGCAAGTATCATGGTTAACGTGCCGCCGCCGTTCCCGTAATCCGGCGTGGTTCCAAAGGTTCCCCCATTGGTGACGCCATAGGTGCCGCTGCTGTTACCCAGCGGAATGAAATATTTGATCGCGGGGGTCGTTGAGCTCAAGGCGGGTCTGATCGCCGTGCTGCCGACCGGCGTAAGGCTGCCGACCGCATCGACGGCGACACCGACGGTCGCGGCCGCCGCCGTTTGCGAAAACGCGACCAACCCAAGGATCGCGGTCGCCGATAGTATTTTTTTAAATGAAATCATCGCCCTAAACTCTACCTGTTATGACGGCCGGAACGCATAAAACTGCAAATTACCTATCGGGCCCAAAGAAGCAGCCGTGTGCAGGCCCGATTTATCTGCTTTAGTGTCGTATTCTATGGGTAATCTGCCGACCGAGTCAATCGATGTCTTCATATATTTCTTTTAAAATATCTATACTTTTCGCAAGCTTAGATAGGTAATTAGTCTCGGGCCTCGATCCATAAGTGGCGCCGCTTGGCATTAGGGCGCCGGTACGGCTTCCGCTGACTTGGCAGGCTATAGGGTTAACAATCGTTAATACCATGGCCGTTTCGCGTCAGATGCGGCTTTCCTTGCTGAAACCAGCCGGTTAACGCCCATTTTACCAAAATGATTTACCGTGAGGATAGAGCGGAATCGCTTTGGGCTCTCCGGGTCTTAAGCAAGGGGCCCGGCGCGGGGTCCGCACAGGTTTTCCCAGCGCGTCTCGATTGCCGGGTATACGGATTAGGAGCATGTCTCTTGTCAGCGGCGAAGTCGAATACGGCGGCGCATAAGCCGGAAAAGATCCCATTTTGGGATCGTTTCGGGGCTTGGTGGAATGGTCATGCCTTGTCCTCCAGGCCCATCAAGCCGAGCAATGCCAAGCCCTTGCCAAGCCACGAAGTCCGTTATGAAGGGCCCAACTTGGAATGGGAGACGGATCGCCTGCGTATCGTGCAGGAACTCTGGGGCGAAGGGTTTTCCGACCCCGGGGGCGCCGAATATATTCTCAACATGATCAAGTTCTTCGGTCTCGATCCTTCGATGAGCGTCCTCGATATCGGCGCCGGCTTGGGCGGCGCCAGCCGCGCCATGTCGGAAAAGTTCGGAGTCTGGGTAACGGGCCTGGAAGCCAGCGGAGAATTGGCCGAGGCCGGCATGGCGCTATCGGTCAAGGCCGGCATGGGGAAAAAAGCCGCGATTATCCGCTTCGACCCGGATAAATTCGAGCACAAGGTCAAGTCGATCGACTGCGTTTTTTCCAAGGAATTCTTTTACACGATCGCCAACAAGACAGCCTTTCTGAAGACCGTCGAAAGCGTCATGAAATCGCGCGGCCAGTTGCTGTTCACGGATTACGTCTTGGCGCCCTCGGCGGCAAGAACGGCCGCTTTTGAAAAATGGCAGGAACTAGAGCCGGACAAGCCGCATATCTGGTCGGTGCAGGACTATAAAGAGGCGCTGAAAACCCTGCACCTCGACATTCGCGTGTCCGAAGACATCACGGATCAGTTTCACGCGAAGGTGACGCAGTCGTGGGCGCAATACATCAAGGAGCTGCAATCGCGCGGAGTCCCGCCCGAAAACCCCGCGGTCCTGGTCGATGAGGTCGAGCTTTGGGCCCGGCGCGTGCAGGCGATCGAATCGGGCGATCTTCAGGTCGTGCGTATTCACGCCTTGAAGCGGGATACGGACCGCCTGATGTCGTCCTGGTAGGGACGAGACCCCGAAATACCCCTCCGCACCGGCTCGCGGGCTTGCGCCCGGCGGGCAAAATTACCATTTTAGATGAACCATTTTAGATGAATCGTCATTTTTCACCGGCCGGTCCTAGGGATTGCGGCCTTTAACGCGGTAGAACGGACACATGGAACCACTCATCGGCGCGGACGGCACCCCGGCGGGGACGGACTTGGGCACGGGCGCTCCGGCCAAGGCAGACCTGATCAAGGACAGCGATACCGCCAATTTTGGCCGCGATGTGATCGAAGCCTCCATGGCCGCGCCCGTGATTGTGGATTTCTGGGCGCCCTGGTGCGGCCCCTGCAAGCAGCTTGGCCCCATGCTCGAAAAGGCCGTGGTGGCGGCGCGCGGCGCGCTGCGCATGGTCAAGGTCGACATCGACCAGAACCAGGCCCTGGCCGGACAATTGCGGATTCAGTCGATCCCGGCGGTCTATGCCTTTTTTCAAGGCCAACCGATCGACGGTTTCGTGGGCGCGCAGAGCGAAAGCCAAATCAAAACCTTCATCGACCGCCTGCTCCAACAGGCGGGCGCCGAGGTCGGCCCCTCCCCGGTCGACCAAGCCTTGGAAAAAGCCACGGCCGCCATGGAGGCCGGGCAGTACGGCCCCGCCTCCGCTCTTTACGGCCAGATCCTGCAACACGAGCCGGAGAACGATGAGGCCCTGGCCGGCATGATCCGCTGCCACCTGGGTTCCAATGACACCGCCGGCGCGCGCGAAATGCTCGAGACCGTGCCCCAGGCCTTACGCGCCAAACCGGCCATGGTCTCAGCCTCAGCCGCCCTGGAACTGGCCGAGGGGGCGGCGAAAGCCGGCCCGCTTAGCGAACTGGCGGCCAAGGTCGAAACCGATCCGGGCGATCATCAAGCCCGTTTCGACCTGGCCGTGGCCCTGCACGCGGCCGGGGAGCGCGAAGCGGCGGCCAGCGCGCTTCTGGAAATTATCCGCCGCCAGCGTAACTGGAACGAGGAAGCCGCGCGCAAGGAATTGGTCAAGTTCTTCGAGGCCTGGGGGCCGACGGACCCCTTGACCGTGGACACCCGCCGGCGTCTTTCGTCCCTGCTGTTTTCATAAGTTCCCATGACCCGCGGCAGTTTCGATCCCGGTTTCGACGGCTTGCCGAAAATATTGCCTATCTTTCCCCTGCCTGGGGTGCTTCTGCTGCCCGGCGGGCAGTTGCCGCTCAATATCTTCGAAGCGCGCTACCTGGCCATGGTGCGCGACGCCTTGGGCGGCGAACGCACGATCGGCATGATCCAACCCCTTGGTGGCGAGGGGGACGTGGGCGCCGCAAAGATTTATGCCACCGGCTGCGCCGGGCGCATATCCGCCTTTAGCGAAACCGGCGACGGCCGTTACTTGATTACCCTAAGCGGCCTGATTCGTTTCGAGGTCGAACGCGAGTTGCCGCTTCTGGAGGGATACCGCCGCGCGGTGCCGGACTACAACCGCTACCGGGATGACCTGGAGACGGATACGGGCCCCTTCAACCGCGAGGGCTTTCTGAAAACCCTGGGCGCCTACCTGGACGTGGCGGGGATCGAAGGCGATTGGAGCGCCATCGAGGACACGGACAACGAGCACCTGGTTACGTCCCTGGCCATGCACTGCCCCTTCGCGGCGCCGGAAAAACAGGCCTTGCTCGAAGCCATGACCCTGCCCGAGCGGGCAGAAACCTTGAGCGCCATGATGGTCATGGCCATACACGGGAAACAAGCGGATGGCGCGCATCACTAATAGGGAAGTAAAGCCATGAGCCAAACGAAAAGCGGTGTCGATCCCAAGCTTCTGGAGATTCTGGTTTGCCCGGTGACCAAGGCGCCCTTGGAATACGATGCCGAAGCCCAAGAGTTGATCAGCCGCCAGGCCGGCCTCGCCTATCCGATCCGCGATGGAATTCCGATCATGCTGGCCGAGGAAGCGCGCCAGCTTGACGGCTAGCGCCCATGACCGATTCTTTTCAAAGCGCCCACTGGCCGGAAGAGGTCCGCTACATCTCGGCGGACAAGCGCCTGGAAGTCGATTTCGACGACGGAACCTGCTTTTCCTATCCGGCGGAATTGCTCAGGGTCGAAAGCCCCTCGGCCGAAGTCCAGGGCCATTCGCCAAGCCAGAAACAAACGATCGCCGGCCGCCGCCATGTGGGCATCATGGGCATTGAACCGGTTGGCAACTACGCCATACGCATCAAGTTCGACGACCTGCACGACACCGGCATTTTCTCCTGGAGCTATCTCTACAATATGGGCCGCGGCCAGGAAGAAATCTGGCAGGCTTATCTCGACGATCTAGAGGCCAAGGGGTTAAGCCGCGATCCGGCGCGGCGGGGTTAAGCCGCGATCCGGCGCGCTAGGGATTAATTTCCGCGCGGCCTAAAGATCGACCCCACGCCCTTGCACGGCGCGGCGCCAAGTCAGCGACGGGTCTTTGGCGAAAACCATATCGGGCCCGGCGGCCGTGACGAACCAGTCGGCGCGCGCCAACTCGCCGTCCAGTTGCCCCGGCCCCCAACCGGCATAGCCGAAGGCGAACAGGCTGTAATCCGGGCCTTCGCCACGCCCGATCAGGCGCAGCACATCCGCCGATGTGCCCATGGCCACGCCGGGGCTGAGGACTTCGCTGTTTTCGTCCATGACATCGGTGCTGTGCAGGATAAAGCCGCGGCCGGGATCGACCGGCCCGCCTTGGATCAGGGCGATTTCACCGCGCGCTTGTTCCGCGTCGAGGCCAAGGCGCGTCATCAGGGCCGCGACCGGCACCCTGCCCAAGGGCCGGTTGACAACCAGGCCAAGGGCGCCTTTGGCATCGTGCTCGAGCATGTAAATCACGGTTTCGCGAAACCGTGGATCGCCCATGGACTCGCTGGCGACAAGAAGCTGTCCGGCGGTCCGGCGGTCTTGCGCGGCCGCGCCCAAGGCCGCTGTCAGGCCTAGAAGCACGGCGGCAATGAAAACGTATTTCTTGCGTGCGTGACCCATGGCCTTCTCAGTGCAGCACGTCCGGCGTGCGGCGTCCACACCCTGCCGCCGTTGAATTAGCTTCCATTCGCCAAGGCGGTGTCGCCTTGGGACTAGACAGGAACCCATGACCCGCAGCACGCTTGGCTGACCGTGCCCCACCCTCTTCAAGGATGCGCGCCATGACCGAAACCCGAGCCTACGCCCGCCCCGGCCCCGCCGCGATTCTGCGGTCCAAGAAAACCCCCGCCGTCACCCTGATCGACAGCGAGCGCCAAGTCGATATGGCGCGGGTGCGCGGCGACCGCCTGGCGAAAGTGCGCGCCGGTTTGAAGGAACGCGACTACGGGGCCTGCGTGCTCTACGACCCCATCAATATCCGCTACGCCACCGGCACCCGCAACATGACCGTGTGGTGCCTGCACAACGCCGTGCGTTATTGCTTCATCCCGGCCGAGGGACCGGTGGTGCTGTTCGAATTCCACAACTGCGAATTCCTCTCGGACGGCATCGAAACCGTCAGCGAAGTACGTCCGGGCACATCCTGGTTTTATTTCGGCGCCGGGCCGCGCTCCCAGGAGCGGTCCAAGACCTGGGCGGCGGAAATCGCCGACCTGGTGCGCGCCCACGGCGGCGGCAACACGCGCCTGGCCATGGACCACTGCGATCCCTTCGGTCACACCGCCTTAAGCGACCTCGGCGTCTCGGTCCATGACGGCCAGGAGGTGCTGGAACGCGCCCGCTGCATCAAGACCGAGGACGAGATCGCCTTGATGAACGTCGCCATCGGCGTCTGCGAGACCGGCATGGCGCGCATGCGCGAAGCGCTTGAGCCGGGCATGAGCGAAAACGAGCTGTGGTCGATCCTGCACCAGACCAACATCGCCATGGGCGGCGAGTGGATAGAAACCCGCCTGCTCGCCTCTGGCGGGCGCACCAATCCCTGGTTCCAGGAATGCGGCGACCGCATCATCCGTCCCGGCGAACTGGTCAGCTACGACACCGACCTGATCGGGCCTTTCGGTTATTGCGCCGATATCTCGCGCAGCTATTTCTGCGGCCCCGGCCGGCCGAGCGCCGAACAGAAACGGCTCTACCGCCTGGCCTGGGACCAGATCCATTTCAACATCGACATCTTGAAACCCGGCATGAGCTTTCGCGAGTTGGCGGAGAAGGCCTTCAAGATCCCGGAGAAGTGCATGCCCAATCGCTACTCGGCGCTGATTCACGGCGTCGGCATGGCCGACGAATACCCCCACTGCGCCCACCTGGAGGATTTCGAGAAGGTTTACGACGGCATGATCGAACCGGGCATGACGCTGTGCGTCGAAAGCTATATCGGCGAGGCCGGCGGCGCCGAGGGCGTGAAGCTGGAACAACAAGTTCTGGTCACCGACACGGGCATCGAACTGCTCTCGACCTATCCTTTCGAGGACGACTTGCTGACCAAGGAGATTTGAGGAGTCTCACCACAGAGGCACAGAGACACAGAGAAAGAAATAAAGGCGATGATATTTTTTAATTACAAAATCTCTGTGCCTCTGTGGTTAAACCTCTTTTCCTGCCGGGCTATCGTTGGGCAAGGGCGGCTAAGCCAACCACCAGCAGCATGGAAAGCGCCATGGCGCCATTGATCCAGCGCTGGGTCGTATGCGGCAAGTCAAGCCGGCGGAGCGTGACGCCGGCATAGAGCCAAGCGCAATGAATCGGTATCCAGATGACGTTCAGAACGGCGAACTTGACCGAGGTTTCTATCATCAGGCTTTCGGGCCACATGGGAAAGCCGCTGAACAGGAAGGTGCTCACCGCATAGGCCTTGGGATTGATGAGTTGAAGCACGACGCCATTGGCCAGTCCCGGCGCGGTTTCGGAATGGATGAAGGCGACTTTCGATCCCGAAAGGGCGATTTTCAGGGCGAGGTAAATGAGATAGGCGGCCGAGGCGAAGATGAGGACGCCGCGCAAATAGGGAACCCCAAAGACGATGGCGGCCAGGCCCGAAACCACGGCCAGGGCCACCAGATTGCTGCCGATGAAGAGGCCGGCAAGGTAGCCGGTCCCGGCGCGAAAACCAAAGCCCGAGCCGACCCCCGCCGTGCTCAAAACCCCGGGCCCAGGGGTTATGAGCAGGCCGAAAACGGCGGCGGCGAATTCCAGCATGGGCGTGAGCGCATCGGCGAGTGGCATAAGCGGCCCTGGTTGCGGTTTAAAAAATGGAACTTTTACAGCGCTTCGCCCTTGACCAGCTTCGGCAAGTCGCCGACCAGGCCCATGGCGTGGTGCATGAAAAAACGCTTCAGGGGCGGCATGCGGTTGACCGCCGCCAGGCCCAGATCGCGGACCAGGCGCAGGGGGCCGATGTCGTTGGAGAATAGCCGGTTGAGGCTATCGGTCGCGGCGATGAGCGCCAGGTTGTCGAAACGCCGCCAGCGCGGATATCCGGCCAGGACTTGCTGCCCGCCCAGGTCGAGGCCCAGGCGCTTCGCATCGACCAGGATCTCGGCCAGGGCGGCGACATCGCGCAAGCCCAGGTTCAGGCCCTGGCCCGAGATCGGGTGAATGCCGTGGGCCGCGTCGCCGATGAGGGCCAGGCGGCGGTCGATAATCCGCTCGGCGAATAAAAGCGAGAGCGGGTAGCTCCAACGGCGGCCGTTGGCGCGCAAGGTCCCCAGGCTGGTGCCGAAGCGGCGCATGAGCTCGGCCGAAAAATCATCGTCCGGTAAGGCCATCATGGCGGGGACCAGATCGCGCTTCTCGGTCCAGACCAGGGACGAGCGGTGCTGGCCGCCCAAAGTATCGGTCATGGGCAGCAGGGCGAAAGGCCCGGCGGGCAGGAAGTGTTCGTGGGCGACGCCATGGTGCGGCTGGCCGTGGTGGACAGTAGCGACGATGCCCGACTGCGGATAATCCCACTGGGTGGTCTTGATGCCGGCATCCTGGCGCAACTTGGAATTGCGGCCCTCGGCGGCGATGACCACTTGGGCGCAAAGCGCGCGGCCATCGTCCAGCTTAGCGGCAACCGCGCCCGGCCCCCGGACTAACTCGGCGATGTTGGCCGGGGCCAGCAGCGTGAGCTTGGGCAGTTCCGCCGCGCGGGCGGAAAGGGCCGCGCGTGTGACCCGGTTCTCGACGATATAACCCATGGGGCCGGCGGTCTCCGCATCCAGATCTTCCTGGGCGAAATGCAGGAACAATGGCGCCGCGCCACGGCCGACCCGGCCGTCCGATACCCGGATATCCAGGATCGGCGCGGCCTCCTTGGCCATGCGCGCCCAAATCCCCAAGGCCCCCAGCATCCGCATGGAACCGCGCGCTATGGCGGAAGCGCGCCCGTCGTGGGCGGCGTCCTTGATGTGCGCCGGATCGGCCCGGTCGACCACCAGGGTGTCGATGCCGGCGCCGGCGAGGGCGATCCCCTGGGTCAAACCGGCCAGGCCGCCGCCGACGATCAACACCTCGGCCGCAAGCGTGCCGTCTTGTTGCTTCGCGCTGTTTTTCTGAGCCATGGCGTCAATGCTTCCAGAATGTCATCGCTGGGCTTGACCCGGCGATCCATGGTGCAGCGGCACAATGGATGCCCGGATCAAGTCCGGGCATGACCACAAATGTAGTTGAGCGTCAAATTCGGCTCTAAGACTGGCGATGTCCAGCCCTTGTTAGGCGAGAAAGTGGATTCACCACAAAGGCGCGAAGACACGAAGACAATATACGGAAGGGCTCGGCCACCACCGGCAAATTGTCAAGGCTGGTTCGCGGCGATGCGCTATAGAAAAGAGGTTTACCACAGAGGCACAGAGACACAGAGGAAGTAAAACAAAGATTTTAAAATTATAGATTCAACCTTCTCTGTGCCTCTGTGGTGACCCCCATCACTTTTGAAACACCTCATCCAAGCTCCCGGGGTTCGGCTATGGGAAAAATTATGTTCAATTAATAGGCGGCTATAGAAACATGCCCGAAAAATAGGCAGTTCAAAATCTCCAAGTATCCGGACACAGCCGCCTGCATGGTAATAATTCTCGATGTCTGTCAGCTAGTTACCTTGGCGTCCACCGAATCGTAGCCCCTGGCACGCTTCTTGTAACTATCCATGAAAGCGTCATTGAAAGCCCAGGGAGACACCATGAAATTGCCAGGAAAATTATGCGCCGCCGCGGGCGGCGCGCTGGTCTTGTTCGCCGCCACCCCGGTGCGCGCGGAAATCGGCGCCGAAACCCAGTTCGTCTTCAACAGCTTCTCGTTTTTGATCCACGGCGTCCTGGTGATGTTCATGGCGGCGGGCTTCGCCATGCTCGAGGCCGGGCTGGTGCGGACCAAGAACACGGCGACCATTTGCCTGAAGAACATCGCCCTCTATTCGCTCGCCGGGCTGCTCTACTACCTCCTCGGCTACAGCCTCATGTACACCGATGTCAGCGGCTACATCGGCTCCTTCAGCCTGTTCTACAATTCCTCTGAGGCCGAGCTTGCGCTGCTTAACGCCGAAGAGGCGACGGCGGAACACATCGCAGCCGTGAGCGGGGCCGGTTACTCGGTCATGTCCGATTGGTTTTTCCAGATGGTTTTCGTGGCCACGGCGGCCTCCATCGTCTCCGGCACCCTGGCGGAGCGGATCAAGATTTGGCCCTTCATGATCTTCATCGCGGTCCTCACCGGCATTATCTATCCGATCCAGGGCTCCTGGACCTGGGGCGGCGGCTGGCTAGCGGAAATGGGCTTCTCCGATTTCGCCGGCTCGACCATTGTCCATTCGGTTGGCGGTTGGGCGGCCTTGACCGGCGCCATCATCCTGGGCGCGCGCCGGGGCCGCTACGACGCCGACGGCAGGGTCCGGGTTCTGCCCGGTTCCAACCTGCCGCTCGCCACCCTTGGCACCTTCATCCTTTGGTTTGGCTGGTTCGGCTTCAACGGCGGGTCTCAGCTCGCGCTCGGCTCAGCCCTCGACGTGACCGCCATGGCCATTGTTTACGTCAACACCAACCTGGGCGCCGCCGCCGGTGTTCTGGCGGCCATGGCCCTGACCCAGATCCTTTATAAGAAGATCGATCTGACCTTGGCCCTGAACGGCGCCATCGCCGGTTTGGTTTCCATCACCGCCGGGCCGGACCTGCAGAACCATGCCCTTGCCATCGTTATCGGCGCGGTCGGCGGTTGTCTGGTGGTGGTCGTGGTGCCCCTGCTCGACCGCTTGCGCATCGACGATGTGGTGGGGGCGATTCCCGCCCACCTGGTGGCCGGTGTCTGGGGCACCCTGGCGGTCGGCATCTTTGGGGCCGGCGATCTGCTCACCCAAATTACCGGGATTATCGCCATCGGCGCCTTCGCCAGCGCGA
Organism: Kiloniellaceae bacterium; assembly: GCA_021776135.1. Taxonomy (GTDB): domain Bacteria; phylum Pseudomonadota; class Alphaproteobacteria; order Kiloniellales; family J153; genus JAJFGN01. The sequence goes on along the minus strand of JAJFGL010000034.1, from coordinate 86,253 downwards.
CCAGCGCCGCCCTCTGGCTGGCGCTCAAACACACGGTGGGCATCCGGGCCAACGCCGAAGACGAACACCAGGGCCTCGACCAAGCCGAACTCGGCATGGAGGCCTATCCGGAGTTCGGCAAGGGCTCGCAGACGATTTAGACAAAAGAGACACCCAGCGGTCCGGCCCCAGACCCGGACCGCTGGGGTGGTTCTGGTCCGCATCGGTGTTCGGACCGACTTGGCCCGGAAGGCAGCCGCTTTCCGGGCATTTTTGTAACGTCTCAGTTTGAAATCCTGCCGAACCAACGCTGAATGTCCGCCTTTGCGAATCACGTCGGCTTTACGCCCAACTGCCGACATTGGTGCAGGACCATCGGCATCTCTGCTCCTGACCCTAACCAGCCATCAAGTGCTCGTGGAACCACTGAATTGCCGCAGCGCTGGTTCTGTCGAATTCATCCACATAAGGCACGAAGTGACCGCCAGAGAGCAGAAGAAGCTTCTTCGGATGACGGGCGCGCTCGAAGGCGTCCAGCGCGAGATCCGTTGGTGTCACCGTATCCTCATCGGCGACAATCATGAGCAGCGGCGTCGGACTAATTCTGTGGACCCAGCTACCTGGTTCGTATTCTCGTGCCATTTCGCCAGACCGAAGTGTGATTTCGTTGCGGTAGGAAGGCGCGCGCGCCATGCTGGCGCTGAAAAAATCCCAGCTCTCCTTTCCCGGAAGCACGCAAGGTGCTGTACCGTCTTCCGCAACCACCGGAATGGTTTGAGGCGCATTGCCGAAGAAGCGGGCCTCGCGATCGGCGTCGAACGCTGCCAGGAGATTTGGCACCAAATCCGCCCGTGTGCGCCGAGGTGCAGCCTCCGGACCGCTGATCGTTGGAACCTGAGATACAACGCACTTCACACGACGGTCAATGGCGCCGACCATAAGAACATGGCCGCCACTGAAGCTGGTGCCCCAGATACCGATGTGCTCGCCATCGACTTCCGGCAGCGTCCGAGCGAAAGTGATTGCGTGTCGATAGTCCCGAACCTGAAGGACCGGATCAATTTCCTGACGCGGCTCGCCGTCGCTGGCGCCAAAGTTGCGATTGTCATAGACCAAAGCAGCAAAACCCGAAGATGCGAATGCCTCGGCAAAGTCATCGAGATACTGCTCTTTAACCGCCGAGAATCCGTGGGCCATCACGACTGTTGGGATCGGTGCCGCCACACTTTCGGGGAGGTAGAGCCAACCTCGCAGGGTCAGCCCATCAGCATTGAATTCAATATCCCTGCGCAAAAGTTGCCTCGTCTCTTATGCAATCACCATCCTCGCATTCTAGGGCAATCTCGAAGCTTGTCGAGAAGCACCAACCCTTGAAGGCTTCACAATCTCGGTAAAGAACGACGAAGGTCTGGACCTGGCTATTCCCGGATTCTCTCACCGCATAGGAACGGCGACCGCTCTCATCCACTAAGCCGACATTCGCATCCGCTTCGCGCTCTCGGCGCATCGGATTTCAAACGGACCCATTGCCTGAATTTTCGCCCACTTGCTCCGCGAATCGGCGGCGGTTAGACTTGTTTCCGTTTTGTCCCGTCCGAGTCGCGCCTGGCGCGGCCCATGAATGTCGCGGCCCGTGAGCGCAGCCCAAGAATTTCAAAAATACTATCCCTTCGGCCGCTTGAGCCGCTTGCTCGACGCGCACCCGCCGGGCGATCCGGCCTGGTCAGGAAGGCAGCCGCGTTCCGGGCATTTTTGTAACTTCTCAGTTTGAAATCCTGCCGAACCAACGCGCTGAATGTCCGCCTTTTAGCGAATCGCGGCTGTTTTACGCCCACCAGCCAGCATCGGCGTGGAACCATCGGCATCTCTGCTCCTGACCCTGAGCGGATAAGCTCTTGGCGAAAAGCAATAGGTCCGCAGGTCATGTTTTCCTAAAGCGCCAGCGACACGCGGGCTACACGTTCTTCATAGTCGATGTGTTTCTTGAAACCCAAGTCGCACATCAGGTCTAGCATGTGGTGGTTCTCCGGCAGGACATCGCCAGCGAGAGTTTTCAGCCCCCGTGAGCGGCAGTAGCCGGTTATCTTGTCCATGAGCTTCCAGCCCAGGCCCTGGTGATGAACGTCGGAGCGCACGACGATAGCGAACTCCGCCGCGTCGCCTTTGGCGTCGATGATGACGCGGACCACGCCGAGGGTTACATGAGCGCGAGCGCCGTCTTCGTTTAGGGTGCAAGCGATGAAGGCCATCTCCGTGTCGTAGTCGATGTTGACGAAGTGCGCCATTTCCTCGTGGGACAGTTCCTTAACCTTTCCGAAAAAGCGGAAGCGGTTATCCTCGGGCGTCAGTTCGGAGAGGAATTCATGGTGCGCCGGCTCGTCTTCTGGGCGAATGGGACGCAACAGGACCCGCTGGCCGCTGGCCATTGTGAAGATTTCCTCCAGTTCATTGGGATAGGGATAAGGCATGGTTTTAGCTTAGATGTCCTAGACAACCTCAAAGTTCGTGGAAATCGTACTCCCGTTCCATCGCCATGGATACCGCATCTCCTTCGTAGTTGTCCGATGACTTTATCTCTGCTTAGGGCACTCCCCGGACTCTCTCACCGCACAGGAACGGCAGCCGCTCTCACTCCACTTAGCCGACATCGGCGTAGACCCATCGGCATCTCTGCTCTTGACCCAAGGCAGACCAAGTTGCACCAAATCCCATCTCTAACTAAATGCCTACTCAGTCTCAACCGGGGTATAGTCGAAGTTGCTGCGGGCATGAATGCCGTCCAGGCCGCCGAGAGCTTCAATGCGTCGAGCCTGATCCGCGAAGGCATTGTCGCTAATCGTTTGGGGATCGCCAAATTCCCGGCACATTCTATTGTGCAAATGGCGCCTGACGTCCCGATGAGCGCCGGACAGCCCCAAATCATTTTGCTCAAAAGGGTCACTTCCCAGGTCGAACAGTTGGGGCGCAAAACCGGCATAGGCGATGTATTTCCATCGGCCATCGCGAATCATCATATAGCCGGTGATAGAGCCACCATCGTGATACTCGCTAAAGACGACCCGATTCGGATCATCGGCCGCTACAGCAGTCGTGAACAAAGACTGTCCCGGCAGGGATTGGTCCTCTTCGGTTTCGCCAAGACCAGCTGCTTCCAGCACCGTCTGGTGTACATCGACGAGCGAGGTTTGGGTTCGGCTAATCCCAACCGGCGCTCCTGGTCCCGCTAAAATCATTGGGATACCGGCAGAATCCTCGTGCATGGTCATCTTTGTCCAAAGACCATGATGCCCGTTTAATTCGCCATGGTCGGACACAAATAGTATCACGGTGTCATCCATGCCGCCGCTCTGCTCCAAAGCGCCCAGTACATCCCCGATGAGATCGTCCACAAAGCTGCACAAACCGAAATAAGATGCTCTTGCGACCTGCCTTTGCACATCGTCAAAATGATCGTCGTAGTTATTGTAACTGCGAAAAGCATTGAGCACTGGATGGCGAAATTCAGTCTTGTACCCGGCATAGCGTGCTTTGGGTATGCGCGTCGGATCATAAAGGTCGAAATAGGCTTTTGGGCAGGTCAAGGGATAGTGAGGCCGCAAAAAAGAGACGAAGAGTGCCCAGGGGTCACCCCTCTTGCGGGCACCTTCCGTCTTCAACCAGCGAACCGCCCGGTCGCGCACCCTTCGGTCATAGTCGGAGTATCCGTCTTCTCCCGGTCCGATGTGCGCCGCTAAACCGCTGCTGTCGTAGGCGGTGTGATCCTGCCGACGGAGCAGTCCATAGACCCACCCCTCGCCATCACGCACATACAGTGGCTCGAGTTCCTGGGTGAAGCCGTTATTGTCCTCGCTGCCCCGGTAATGCAGTTTGCCGATCGACAAGGTTTCGCTGCCTTCCGCTTGCAGCCGATGCCCCCATCCCGGCAAATCGCCGCAATAGGGTTGGGCATTGGACCAGCAGCGGTTTTGATAAACGTAACGTCCGGATTGAAACGCCGCGCGCGCGGGCACGCAAATGGGCGACGGCGTATAGGCATTCTCGAATTGAGTACCCCTCGCCGCCAAGCGATCGATATTAGGTGTTTGCGCGACCCCACCGTAACAAGACACACCGTCGCGCGCCTGTTCATCGGTCATGATGATAAGAATATTTCTTTTTGTCATTGTACGTACCTCAAACCATCGTCCGGCAATCAGCAACGATCATTCGCTTAGTCAACATCGCATCCGCTTAGCGCTCTCGGCGCTTCAGATTTCAAATTGAGACACCGCCTGAATTTTCGCCCGCTTGCTCGAGGGGCACGCGCCGGGCGATCCGGCCTGGCCCGGAAGGCAGCCGCTTTCAGGGTATTTTTGTAACGTCTCAGTTTGAAATCCTGTCGAACCAACGCGCTGAATGTCCGCCTTTTAGCGAATCGCGGCAGTTTTACGCCCACCAGCCAACATCGGCGTAGAACCATCGGCATCTATGCTCCTGACCCATTCCGGAAGTTCAATTGCCTTCGGCACCCGTTTCATTCGCCTAGTTCCCGGCTCGCCCTAAACCAGGGGGTGGCGACGCTAGCAGTCACGACTCCAAGGCCGAACCGGGATCGAGTCTATGATCTGGTCATAGAGAATTCGAACGGCGAGAGTCCCCGGTCCAGCTCCATCACAGAGATTCTTCAATTTGCGGTGCGCTTCCTCTCTGTCTTTGGGCCTGGCCAATAGAGCCCAGAGAGCCTGGAACTTGAGCACCGCACTGGCTCGGTGCTCGCGCAGGTCACTGCGCTTGTTGAGACCGAGGACCTTGAGCGTCATCCTGCCGTCGTCAGTTGTCGGGATCAGCAACGAATCGTCACCGTCCTCCTCAAAATTCACGGTGAAGTGATTTTCCGGACGGTCGAACACAGGATGCAAGATTTGTGGCCCCTCGGCCTTCAGAGGGTCGCTAGGCTTGGTGGCGCGCGTTCCAGCGATAGGAAACCGGTTGCGTTTGCCCATCTTCCCTTCGGCCGTCGGACGATTGCATTTATTGCACGACGGAAGCAAGTTTTTCCAATCGTAGGCGAGCCAGTAGTAACCAGGGTGCTTCCGTGTAGAACCGTCGTCGTCCTGGATCTCGACAACGTTATCGTTCTCGTCGGTCACTCCCTTTTTCGGCCGGTAATGCTCGATATCCGGGAAGTGAGATTCGAGCCAGACTTCGCAGAACGCGCACTTACCCTTAAATGGTCCGGTAAGCGCGAAGAAGACCGACTTACGCACGGAGTCCCGTTTGTAGAGATCGTCGATAACAACGGAGTATGGATCCTTCGCTCCCTGCGCCTTCAGTTCTTCAGTCCTCCTCGCACATTCCTCGACCCAGTCGTTCCAAACCGTAGTGTTCGGCAGATCAAAGACTATGTGGATCATTCTAAGTCCTCCGGTTCGTCGCTGAATATGTCATGCACCTGGCGTTGCACCTCCAGGTCAATCAGGGACGGATCGACTTCCTTCTTAGCCGCCCTAAATCGTTTCTTCACTTCGGACGCAACCACCTCTGACACTTCTCTTGCCAGATCATTCTCACCCACTGACCAAGCTTGTTCGAGGCTCTTCTTGAGTTGAACGAACTCCGCCTTCTCGGCTTCAGTTTGCTCACGACCGAGCAGCAACGCATATCGTTCTAGGTCACTGGCGGTCTTCGGACTCTGGGACGTGAAGAGTCCAAAGAGCGCGGTGAGCAACTGATCGGCTCGCATGCCCTTGAATGCACTGGCGTGCACCTGCTGCGCCCGCACGATGCCTTCCTCGTCCAGGTCGAGAAGCGTCATTTGGCTGCTGGTCAGGTCAGTCGCACCACCGGCCGTGAGGGGAGTATGGGTCGATGCGATCAGTTGGAACCCCGGAAACTGGGATCGGATGCGCTGGATCACGTGACGCTGCCAGCGGGGGTGAAGATGTTGTTCGATCTCGTCCAAAAGCAAGATCCCGCCGGAATCCAAGGCGCGCTCGGCGAGGAACTGCCGGCCGATGAGGTCCAGGACCCACTGGGTCGTGCTCCTGTACCCGTCGCTGATGGCCTCCAGCGGTTGTTCCCCCCACGGGCCATGGAACTGGAGACCTTGATTGGCCCGGTGTAGGTTATACGCGCCCTCATCCAGCAATAAGAGACTCATGAGGGTTTGCCGAACACGCTCTCGGTCACTTTCGGTTCCCCGTCCAAACACTGACTCGGGGTTCAGCAGTTCAGTATCGTCGCTGAAAAGGCTGCTGACCGCATCCATGGTGAGGTACATCTTGGGACTCGTCGGGCGCGATTTCGTACGCTGCGTGCCGTAGCCACCGACGAAGATTCGGTCCCACGGAAAGCGGCTTGGAGACGTCGTCTTCCGGGCAGTCTCGCGGCCTCCGGCGTCGTGCTCTAGAGTTGTGATGATTTCCCCATCGAAATCGCTCGCACTTAATCTCAGCGTGATCTTCCCCTCAGTCGCCCCCGTCCGGATCAACTCACCCTTCAGCTTCTTGATGAGGGCGGTAGCATCGGACTCCGGGCAGAGCCCGAGCGCAATGCATCGGAGCAGCGTGCTCTTCCCCGTCGCATTGTCGCCTACAAAGAGCGAAGACTGAAACGGCTCATCTCCCTCCTCGAGTTGCAATTCGAGCCGCTGGAAGCAACGGATGTTGTGAATTTCAATCGACGTGATATGGACCGGATGCCCAACGGAAGCGGGCACCGACTCTGCCTGCACTCGTAGCGCCGAACCGATCCCAAATGAGACGACCCTCACCAACTCGCGCGGAACATCGCTGAAACGGTGGACCCGATGGCGAATCATGAACATGCCCATGGCGAATAGGCCGTAGGAGACTGTGTTGACCCCAGCAATCAAAAGAACGACCCCGGAGGGGTCGCTGTAGAATTCCTGGAGCCGGCGCGCGATAATGACCCCGGGGTAGCTGTCGATTGACAGGAGCCAGCGCGCGATACCGCTGGGTAGCAACGGGAATAGTAGTATCCCCCCCTGCGAAACGAAAATGCCCGTGCCGACGAATATGCACACCCAAACCCAGACCTTAACGCGTCCCAAGTCAATTCTCCCCAAGGTTTATAAGACTGTTCGGCGCGACGTGGCCCGTATGCCGCAAATGCCCACCGATTCGATTTTTAACCTTGTTGCTGTTGGGATTCACGCGTTGCCCCTAGCGATGGTCGCGCACGAAATCTGTCACTGGTCTCAGGTAACGTGCTACGAGGTCAAGATAATCGATCACGTGATTGGGCATGATTGTGCTTTATAGGTGACATTTCCATGACGGCCACTCTAACTGACTTGACGAGTGCTGCTCCCGCCTCCAAGTGGGCAAGCATCAAGCAACGTTTGTGCCTGGCCTATCCTGATCCAGCAGATTCAGTGTGCAGCGCAGTTCTTCGACGTGCTGGTTTGTGCCATGCAACTTCCAATAGTTAGTGTGTGAGAGAAGCCCCAGCCATCGACCGGTTCTTACCGGGCGATCGTTCACCCCTTCTCCAAGAACTTGCTTAAGCTTACCGCCGACCAAGTCACCCCACACGAGAAACCGGCACGGAAAATAGAGGTTGGTCCATCGCGTGGGACCGAATACGGCTGCATGATGTGGGATACGCTCCTCCTTGTCCGGTGGGTAAGAGAACAATCGCTTCGGCGGCTTGTGCAGACTCGCCTCTAGGGCGGGTAAACAGGTCGCGATCTCGCGATCCTCGATCTTTCTTTTCAAATTTCCCCTGTCATGCGCAAGCAAGACCTCAGCATGAGCCAGAGGGCTGCCGAGGGTAACGAAATCCGTGACGCGCCAGCGTCCACCATTGGACTTCAGCTCGTGAAAATAAGCGTGTTGGGCTGACTGCACCAAGTCAGCGCTGTAGTCCTTCTTGTCGACAATATCCCGTGCGAGTTGCTCCAGCTCGTTCAGCTTATCCATCTTCGGAGCCTGAGCGCCTTTCGTATCGCGATTAAACTCGATCCAAGTGTGATAAAGGACATCTAATCCGATCACACTACCCAGGCTGTGGCCCACCACGATTATGCGCTCGTAGTTTCTTTCGTGAAGTGAGCGCAACACTTCCACGCCCATCGCACGGATTTCGTTGCGGCGCTGAACGTTAGTTGGCGCAGGGTGCAGATAACGCGCTGCATCGCCGACAATGTTTTCGAGGATGCCGGTAATCACCGTCAATACTGTGACGCCTGCCACGCCAGACAGCCAGGGTGGAAGCAAGGGTTCATTAAACATAGTTGCTTGGTAGGCAAAGAATATTCCGACACTAATCAAACTGAGTAACACCCAATAGACCAGTTGCAGGTGTGCCGGTACTTTCCAGGGCCAGCGAATCAGCAGCGGGCGCAACCAGCCAAATACGTGCCTCAACTTATTGCCATGCATCAGGTGAGCCCAGTACAGTTCAAAAAAGTCAGTGCGGATGCCTGCTTTGTTCTCCGGTGTGGTCAAACGCCGTAGTTCGAATGTGTTGGTTAGCTTGTAGGGCTTGCTCCAATAAATGTTTGAGCCTTTGTAATCTTTATGCAGATTAGTGGCCGTCGTCCAAACAGCCTCTACGAACCCACGCAGCGAATCCATCGGCTTTTGTTCGCCTATACCATGGATGAGCAATACGGCTTGCTTTGGAACGTTACCCCCCGAGTTCTCTATCATCATTTCGGCAGAGCCTCCTATCGCTTCTGACACCTGACCCCGAAATTCTCGTCCTGGATCAGCCACTATTTGTCGGCAACCTTAATCCACCATGTCGGCGGCGAGGATCGCGGCGAGGCGGCGCCCCATCTTCGGCCCCTCCTTGCTTAGAGATTAGCAAACCGCGATGAGAAAATCTATGCGCCGAAGGCACGCACGAATGTCTCGCTTTGGCACTACCCGGCCTCTCTCACCGCACAGGATCGGCGATCTCTCTCAACCACTAAGCCGACATTGGCATCCGCTTCGCGCTCGGCGCTTCGGATTTCAAACTGATCCCTTGCCTGAAATTTCGACCACTTGCTCCGCGAATCGGCGGCGGTTAGACTTGTTTCCGTTTTGTCCCGTCCGAGTCGCGCCTGGCGCGGCCTATGAAAGTCGCGGCCCGTGAGCGCAGCCCAGGAAATTCAAAAACACTTTCCCTTCGGCCGTTTGAACCGCTTGCTCGACGGCCATGCGCCGGGCGATTCCGGGATCGAGGTGGCGGAACTTCCCAAGGGCGCGCCGGTTTTACTTTCGGTCGGTGAGCCCCAGGACCCGCCGCCGCCCATGATCGCCGAGGCCATGGCCGGGGCGGCCGCCACTTGGTCGCGCTATCCGCCCGCCAAGGGCACGCCGGAATACCTGGAAGCCTGCGCCGCTTGGGCGACCCGGCGTTATGGCCTGCCCAGCGGCATGATCGATCCCAAGACCATGATTACGGCCATACCGGGATCGCGCGAAGGGCTGTTCTTCGCCACCTTGGCGTCCATGCCGGATCGCGCCGGGAACGGCGCCGCGCCGGCCATGCTCATGCCCAACCCCTGCTATCACGTCTATCCGGGCGCCGCCCTGGCCGCCGGGGCGGAGCCGATCCTGGTGCCCGCGACCCAGGAAAGTGGCGAGCTGCCCGATTTCGCCGGCCTGTCCCAGGCGGACCTGGCGCGCACGGCCCTGGCTTCCTACTGCACGCCCTCCAATCCCCAAGGCGCCGCCGCCAGTCTTGAGCAGTTGCAAGACCTGATCCGCCTGGCGCGCCAGCACGATTTCACCCTCGCCCTCGACGAGTGCTATGCCGAAATCTACACCGGCGCGCCGCCGGCGGGCGGCCTGCAAGCGGCGGCGGCCCTGGGCGGTTCCCTGGATAACCTGCTGGTGTTTCATTCGCTCTCGAAGCGTTCCAGCGCGCCGGGCCTGCGTTGCGGTTTCGCCGCCGGCGATCCCAAGCTGATCGCGGCCCTGGAGGTCATGCTGCGCACCGGGGGCGCCGGGGTGTCCTTCCCGGTCCTGGCGGCGGGCACCGCGCTATGGAACGACGAGGCACACGTCGTACTCAGGCGCGAGCGCTACGCCAAGAATTTCGAGATCGCGGAACGGGTGCTGGGCAACCGCTTCGGGTTCCGCAAGCCCGACGGCGGTTTCTTCCTCTGGCTCGATGTCGGGGACGGTGAGGCGGCGGCCCTGAAGCTGTGGCGTGAGGCCGGTTTGCGGGTTCTGCCGGGCGGCTACATGGCACGCCCCGGTGCCGATGGGGTGAATCCTTGCGATGCCTACATCCGGGTCGCCCTGGTTTACGGCCCGGAACTGACCGAGGCGGCCTTGAACCGCCTCGCCGAAGTCCTCTAGACGCCCAGGCAATAACGAGGTAACAGGACAGATATGGTGGCACGAAGCGGCGCCCTTGGCCGGGGCCGGTCCAGTAACAGGGACGGGCACCCACGGCTTTTACCCGCCGGGACCGGCGCGTTCGCGCGCCGCCGCGCGGTCGAGGCCGCGAGCTTGGTCCTGGTGCTGCTCGGCGTTTCGGTGCTGCTGGCCGGTTTGAGTTTCGACGCCGCCGATCCGTCCCTGAACCGCGCCGTGCAAGGCCCGGTGCGCAACCTTCTCGGCCTCCCGGGCGCCTACGGCGCCGATTTCGCCCTCCACAGCCTCGGCCTGGCGCTGTTCCTGGCGCCGCCGGTGTTCTTTGCCTGGGCCTGGCGCCTGTGGCACGGGCGCGGCCTGGGCCGCTGGGTTTTACGGCTCCTGACCTTCGCGGCGGTGCTCGCCCTGACCGCCCTGGCCCTGGCCGTTCTGCCGGTCCCGCGCGCCGGTCTTATCGTCTGGCCTCTGGGCACCGGCCTGGGCGGCTTCGCCGGCAGTCTCGCCTTGCAAGAGATATCGCTGGCGCTTCCCGGCCTGGCGCCTTGGGTCGCCGCCACCCTTAGCGCCGTGTTGGCGGCGGCGGGCCTGGTGTGGATTCTCGGGCTGACCCGCGCCGAGTGGCTGGGCATGGGACGCGGGCTGGCTTGGCCCTTCGTTGTCCTTGGCGGTTTGCTCGCCCGGCTTCGCCTGCCGCGCAAGATCGTTGAAACGCCCCTGCGCGAGGCCCGGGTGCGCCGGGAGCCGGCCTTGTCCGGATCGCGCCGCCTGGGCCGGGAGAAAACGGACAAGCCCATGAGCGCCCTGGCGCGGCCGGTGCCCGCGGGCCTGGTCGCCGCGCCCAAGGCGCCGCCCAAACCGGGCAAGCGCGCCCGGGAGGTCAAGCAGCGCCGTTTCAAGTTCCTGGATACGGGCGGTTATGAGTTACCGTCCCTCACTCTTCTAAGCACCGCCCCGGCGGAGGCATCGCGCGCCGCCCTCAACCGCGACGCCCTGGAAAAGAACGCCCGCTTGCTGGAAGGCGTTCTCGACGACTTCGGTGTGCGCGGGGAGATCGTGAAGGTCCGCCCCGGCCCGGTGGTCACCCGCTATGAGTTGGACCCGGCGCCGGGAACCAAGACCAACCGGGTGGTCGGCCTGGCCGACGATATCGCCCGCTCCATGAGCGCGGTTTCGGTGCGGGTCGCGGTGGTGCCCGGCTCCAGCTCCATCGGCATCGAGTTGCCCAACCAAAAGCGGGCCACGGTATTCTTGCGCGAGTTGCTGGATTCCCAGGCCTACGAACGCTCCGGCGCCAAGCTGCCCCTGGTGCTGGGTAAGGATATCGGCGGCGCGCCCTCGATCGTCGATTTGGCGCGCATGCCCCACCTGCTGATCGCGGGCACCACCGGCTCGGGCAAGTCGGTGGGCTTAAACTCCATGATCCTGTCGCTGCTCTACCGCCTCAGCCCCGAGCGCTGCAAGTTCATCATGATCGACCCCAAGATGCTGGAACTGTCGGTTTACGACGGCATTCCCCATTTGCTTGCCCCCGTGGTCACAGAACCGAAGAAGGCGGTGGTGGCGCTCAAGTGGACCGTGCGCGAGATGGAGGACCGCTACCGCACCATGTCGCGCCTGGGGGTGCGTAACATCGAGGGCTACAACAACCGCATCGAACAGGCGCTGAAATCCGGCGAGGTTCTGACCCGCAAGGTGCAGACCGGATTCGACCCCGACACCGGCCAGCCGATCCAAGAGGACCAGCCCTTCGATCTGGAACCCCTGCCGCTGATCGTCGTGGTGGTGGACGAGATGGCCGACCTCATGCTGGTCGCGGGCAAGGACATCGAAATGGCGGTCCAGCGTCTGGCCCAAATGGCGCGCGCCGCCGGCATCCACATCATCATGGCGACCCAGCGCCCATCCGTCGATGTCATCACCGGCACCATCAAGGCCAACTTCCCAACCCGTATCAGCTTCCACGTCACCTCGAAAATCGACAGCCGCACGATTTTGGGGGAGCCGGGGGCCGAGCAACTGCTGGGCCAGGGCGACATGCTTTACATGATGCACGGCGGCAAGATCGAGCGCGTTCACGGCCCCCTGGTCACCGACGGCGAGGTCGAGGAGGTCGTCGCCTTCCTGAAAGAGCAAGGCCAGCCCGACTACATCGAAGGCGTGACCCAGGACGAAGAGGCCGAGTTCGATGCCCTAGGCGGCGGCAACGCGGGCGAGGGCGACGAGCTCTACGACAAGGCCATCGCGGTCGTCCATCAACACGGCAAGGCCTCGACCAGCTTCATCCAGCGTCACCTGCAAATCGGCTATAACCGCGCCGCGCGCATCGTCGAACGCATGGAGGCCGAGGGCGTGGTCAGCCAAGCCAACCACGTCGGCAAGCGCGAAGTCTTGTTGCCGGGCGCGGAGCACTAACTACGACCAGACAGGCTCGACGGCGTTTCTGGCCGCACAGTTGCTGATGAATGTGCTGGGCTACGTGTTCCACGAAAAGGGCCTGAGCGATTGAGCATGAGCGCTTGGCCCCGACCCCGAACGGCCTCGACCCGTTTCATCCGGCGCCACCTGTAAATCGGCACCAACCGCGCGGCGGGCATGGAAGCCGAAGGCGTGGTCAGCCAAGCCAAACACGTCGGCGAACGCGAGGTGTTGTTGCCGGGCGGGGAGCGGTATAGGCGGGGCTAGTTTAGAACATCTGGTGTGCCAGTTTAGGTAACATACTAAAAACGAATCTTGGATTAGCAGCGTGACATTGATGTTGGCCGTTTTCTGTTGCCCTTAAGTAATATCTATCTTGGCCAATACCGTTTGCTGTGAATCTTGGTCGGCCCAATACGCAGTTGCCAGGCCTTCGATCCGCCCACTATTAGTCCTCATACACCCACTTAACTCCATACAACCCGACCATTTTTGGCCCCCTCCTAAACCACCACGGATATCTTTCGAGCCATGAAGTGTCCATATAAGCCGATACCCTTCGGTATCCAGGAATTCCGACAATAACTCCTTATCCATGAGAAAAGCTGCGGGACCACGTATTCTTACAGAAGGGTCCCTAGCCACGAGGTTTCCTGCAGGGTCGAAGTAACAGCCGTCAACGCCACGCCATGACAGATCCATTTTGTCGGCAATCCATTTGGCGGGCAGGAAGGCGTAAATCGTGTCGTCAATCGAACAGTCGTAACCACCGGATTCCTGCATATACATATCCGTTGTTACAAGAACTTCACATGGTAGAGACGATTCATATCCCGCTGTCCAACCGTCATGGTGGTAGTAGGGATCATTGAAATACTCGAAAGCTAGCGCCCAGAAGCATTCGCCTAAATAGACCCGCGTCTGCTCGTACGACTCCGGCATCCGGTGTCCCATGAAATTCTTCTTTTTGCCCCAATCATACAGTCGCGGCTCATCTTCAGCCTTCACCAGATAACTCTTGAGAAAATACCGGACGCATCGGCGAGGGTGATCGAACCTCTCCCTCTCCGGTGGCGTGGGCTCTTCCCAATTATAGGAACACTCTAGCACAAACCATTCTCTACCAGTCTCGGGATCGATTACAATCGGCAGCGGCGCGATGTTTGGCAGCATATTTGTACATTTAAGCCACCGAGTATCATCCGGCTCTTCTGTCCAGGCATCAAAACAAACCGGTGACCACCAAGCCGTTACATTTGGCTCCCATTGGCTACGAAGGGTAGATTTCAGTAAACACGAAGGATCAATGTCGCGACGCCACAACTGCCAAGGCCCAACGTAAACGTTCGGTTTGTCAGACCACGTATCTTCACGAAACTCCAGATTATCCGCCATGTGTGCGAGAAACTCATGATAAGCAAGCCACTGGTATTTCTTTCCTATTCGCTCGGGCTTATGTGCGGAACGACCGGAATCTCTGTACCGGACGCAGTTTCTATCAAACCTGCCAAAATGCTCCACGGTCCAGCCAAGATCAAATACACGCTTGAGAACCCAACGCTGTGCAATGCTAACGGGAAGGGTAAACTCATCCTGTTCTCCCGGCGATAGATCTAGATACGGCAGGACCACATCACAGAATATACTTGTCTTCTTTTTACCCAATGTTCGGAGAAGTTCGCGCTCCGCTTGATTTACCGCCTCTACCAGTTCATCTCTAGAGGTTTCTGTGGCGAATTCTTTTCTTTGTGCCGCGCCCAAATGGAGATAGATCTCTGCGCCATGCCTTGCTGTCATATAGGAATCCCACGCAGCCTTCTGGCGTGCCGTCAGCGAAGCCTCAAAGATATCCTTGTGCTCCTTGCGTGATAGCACGCGCGGCTCGTCCAATCGACGATTCGACCATTGGAGGTTGTGCCCATCGGAACCAAGTATGTATCTGGCGAAGTCCCCATCGCTCATGACAGAGCCATAGATCATTTCCCGCGCCCATTGTTCATCAGGCATACCCTCAGTCCACTCCCCGTACTTCTCCACCACCTCCTTCGGCGGGATCTCCAAGGGCCATTCACTCTTGTATGGAGGACTGATAAGAGCCGGTTTAAAACCCTGGAGCGCGAACCCATCGCGCAGGGCCACTTCAACAACTCCTCTTGCATAGTCGCGCAGGAGAATGTGGCACGGGGGCGTACCATCTTTGAACACAAGATCGTACACGAGTTGTGCCAGGGATCGCTTCGCGTCGCGATCATTACTCCGCAAAGCACAGCCGTAGGCCACTGCGTAGAGGCGCTCCAAAACGTACGGATCGTTGACTTCAGCAAAATCCGGGATCACCTCGCACAAGACATAGATACGATCAGCGAATAGTGATACGAGCGCCTTTGTCGCCCGGTCCCGCAGTGAACGCTGCGACGTCGTAAGAAACCAGGTCAATGCCTTGCCCGTGAGACGTATCGACTGATCGGAAATGTGGCTCCTTTCTGACTCTGACCACGCCCAGTCAATTAGCCGGTCGACAGCTCCTCTCTGTCCGTATTCCTCGTACAGGAATATCGACCACCACGCATCACGCTGAGCTAGGCCGCGGCTCATCAATTTCTTGTGCAAAAAGTCCGCATTGAAAGGGTGTTCAGGATTAGGGGCGATCGTTAGAAGTACGTCGAGCAACTTGCGATTCAGCCCCTCATCAGACATCACATGCTCGTTAATGTACTGAAGACATTTGTCAGAGGTGGTTTTTGGGTCGCGCCAGAGCAGACTTTCTACGAATGCCTCACACACTGGGCGTGCGTCCATGGATTCCGGAACGAGTTCAAAGATCTCTTTGTCGAGTATCTCTGGACCCTGAATTGCCAGCGCTTCCGCCAACCCGCGATTGCGCCAGCAAGCCATTTCGTCGTCGAAGTACTTGCCCAACGGCTGGCCGGGAGCAAACGCTGCAGCCGGGTCGTCCGGATCAACGTGTTCCGACAGGAGCTCACGCATGACCAGATGATCCGCAAGGCGCTCGTACGAGAACGTGATCATTTCCCGATGCTGTGCACTGTCGCCATACCAGACGGTCTCAGCCAATACCCCCTCCGCCAAGAGGTGGCGAAAAAGAGAGTTGTCGAAGCTGCGCTCAGGAAGCAGCCGGTCACAAACCGATTGTGCATCTATGCGCGGAATTCCATGTGTCCCCACCCGAGATAGCTGCGATGCGAACTCCCGAATGGCCTGACCGACAAGATTGGACTTGGGGTCGTAATCCAAGAAGTTAGGCTTCGCGAGCTTCTCATTCACGGAGTCAAGAAAGAATTTGAATACCGACGATATGCCTGCAATTCCCGTTGGGATCCTAGTGAGTCGCCGATTCTGAAGCCCCCGGCAGAAACAACGTAAGAATAACGGGTTCTGAAATTCGGGAGTGAGAATCGGTACGGCGGGCAACTCAATCCCATAGAAGTCAAAGTACGCCTTAGCTGCCTGATATTCTTGATCGGCGAAACCGACATGGATAACCCGAACTAGCTTATCGGGTACTAATCCATCAGAGACTACGAGCTTCTCGTAGGAACTTCGAACACTGACAGCGAGTGCAATCCATGGGTGACGAGCAAGGCACGCTAACATAGACGGCAGGTGTGTTTCCCACGCATTGCGCCCCTCACTCTCATTGAGAGCATCAATGAATATTATAGCTCGTCTGCCACAAAGTTGCGCAGCCGACTCCAGGGCACCTAGAAACTCCTCTCGATTGCAAGAAAGATTAAGCATGCGCAGGATTTGGGCCCATGGCTCTTCGTTTCTGAACGAGCCACCAAGGACCAGGACCGCAGGCGCACCGGCTTCGACATGATTCCGTGCGGCGTCGCTGAAGAGATGAGTCTTACCTTTACCCGCGTCTCCGACGACTAACAGCATCGGTTGGTTCGCTAGACGCGCTATGTCAGACTCGACGAACTCCGTGAAGTCATTCAGTGTCCATTGGATACGCCTCAGTTTATGTAGCGTGTAGTCGAGCGAATCTCCCCGGAGGCGTTCTTGCGTATTCTCTTTTGTGTCAGCGAGTTTGGTATCATGGGTTTTTTGCGCGGCGTTACGGGTCAGGCGATCGATTTCCAAAGCGGAGTTGAGCGCATCTCCTGCCTGACGCTTCAAAAGTGACCAATCAATGTGGTCAATCCCCGGTCTATCATAACTCTTGGCGATCTCGATAATCTGGGATAGCTGTTGACATAATTCGTCCACTTGTTTCGGGGCAACTTCCGTTAGCGCCCGCGGCGAGCCTCTTGACCACGCTTTGCCTATGCTTCCGTACGCCTCTTGAAACTGAGATAAGAAATTCGATGACCGAGCAAGGCCTTCGAAAACAGCCGATATAGTAAGCTCAACATTCAGTTCAGGAGTATACCGGGGGCCGACTGCAGCAATAGCTTCGTCCAATCGTTGCTGAAACCAGACCGGTGCGAAAAGCTCCGTTTGAAACCAAAAGAAGTGCCTGCCCCGATGCACATCGCGGGATAATCTCTCGGCTATCTCGTGGGCTCCCCAGTAGCGAAAGTTGACGTGCATGCTTTCTTTTGCAGCCCAGCCGATCCACTTAGCGACACGTTCGTCCCAGCGATCGAGAAATGACTTGCTGCCATCGAGCCGCGCGTCCGCACGGTCGACAGGCAAGCAAATCGTGTACTCGGTCAGGGCGGGGTGCTTCTCAAGAGCCGTCTTTACCGAGGAATCTAGCTGTCCCCATTGTGACGATGACGGCGAGGATGTGAAGAACTTGGCCTGCCATCCATGTTCCTGACCTGTTGGGAGTTTCCAGAAACACTCAACCCCCGCATCAGGTGCGCCCTTTGGAACAAATTTGCTGCCCGGCGGTATTGGCTCGTATTCTGCCAACTGACAGACCAGTTTCTCAAAGGCAGTATTTTGCGATCCATCCCAAATGCGAAGTTTGTTCCATTCTATTGGCAAAGATCACCCCCACAGACAAATGCGCATATTTATTTTCCAAGCGGACTTCATTCGGAAAGATTTATTTTTAGCACAAACAATGATTTTATGGGACGGTATAGTTTGCGCAAGGCGGGCTTGCAGTCGATATAACTTACCCTATTCACTATAGGTACGGTTCTGGGCTTCAATCGGACCGCCATTTGCGGCACCGATGAATGAGTCCATGACAGAGGATACCCCCCTGCCTAATTATATTAGGTCCTGGCCGCGCGACCCAATCGCCGTTAGGGGATGAAAATCCCCGGCGCGCGTATTACATTTAGTCTCCATGTTCAGGCGGTATCCGATCTTGTCGATCTCATCCCTTCGATATCTTTTCGCGGCCCTGCTCATGGTCGCCGCCCACGCAACCGCGCCCGCCGCCTCGCGCGCGGCGGCGCTCTCGCCCGAGGACAGCGCCAATGTCGAACGCGCGCTTGGCTATCTGAACACCATCTCCACCCTGCGGGCGCGCTTCGTGCAGGTGTCCTCGAACGGGACCTATGCGGAAGGGCAGGTTTTGGTTCAGCGGCCCGGCCGGATGCGTTTCGACTACGACCCGCCGGTGCCGGCGCTGCTGATCGCCAATGGCCGGACCCTGTTGTTCTATGACCGCGAATTGAAGGAGGCGAGCTTCCTGCCCTTGGCGGAGACGCCCCTGTGGTTCCTGATCCGCGAGCAGGTGCAGCTATCCGATGACATGCGGGTCGAGAAGGTCGCCCAGGCGCGCGGCACCCTGCGCGTGACCCTGCGCAATGCCGCCAACCCGGACATCGGCGCCGTGACCCTGGTGTTCGAGGACCGGCCACTATCCCTGCGCCAATGGCAAATGGTCGATGCTCAGGGGGTGGTGACCGAGGTGTCCCTGGTCGATCCCCATTACGAGGCCGAGTTCGATGCCCTAGGCGGCGGCAGCGCGGGCGAGGGCGACGAGCGCTAGAGCCTTAGCCATCGATTTCTTCCGATTCCATTTGCGGGTAGTCCGAGCCTTCTAGCTCAGGCCAGTCTTCGGCCTGTTGCGCGGCCCCGTCGTCGAAGCGGTTGCCGGCCGGGACCAGGCCATGCCCCGGCGCGTCCAAGGCGCTGTCTTCGGCGAACTCCGAGACCACGGCGAAGCTGCGTTCGGCCAGAAGCGTGCCGCCGGCATCGCGCAGCTGCACGCTCCAGTCGCCGGGCTTCAAGTTGGCGCTGCTCCAGGTGCGCCATCCCTCGGCGGTGCCGACGGTCAGCTCGACCGTGGCGTGGGTCTGGCCCCGGTACATCCACACGGCGGTCATGCGCGCCGGCGGGCCGTCGTTGAAGACCCGGAAATAGGCGTAGCCCGTCTCGTCGGCGAGGGTGAAATCCTCGACCATATCGATCGGTTCGCGCGCTTCTATGGCGCGGGTCAAGACGAAGTCCTTGATGACGATGTCCCCCGGCAAAGGGGCTTGGGTGCCTGGAGCCGGCATTTCCTGGGCGCTGAGCGGCGCCGCCGCGAGGGCCAGGGGCAGGGCGAGGGCCAGGGGCAGGGCGAGAACCAGGGCTAGTTTGGGCTTGAATATCGGCTTCATGGCGGACCTCCACGATTGCGGGCGCCGGAGAAAGGCGGCGATCCCCAGCATCGCGCGGGGAGGGCAAACACGGTCTTAAGGCCGGCGCGTGAGCCCGGAAATGACACAGACCCATCGCATTCGAGCCATTAAGGAAGCGTCAGGCCTAACAAGCCTTAGCCAGAAAGGGTCAATAATTATAAGAAGATGGAACGGGCTGGGCCGCCAAGGGCGGTTCCGGGGCCCGCCGGAGGGCGCGCGGATGGAACGGCAAGGCGTTTTCGCGCATGAAGGCGCGAATGTCGTGCTTGCTCCAGCGGATCAAGGGATTGACGCGAATCAGGCGGCTTTCCACCTCGACCCGGTGTTTCGCGGCGGTTTGTTCCGGAACGTGATAGACCGCCGAAATCCAGCAATCGTAGGGCGCCAGGCTGCGGTTTAGATGGACGATCTCGTAACTGCTTCCCAGCAGGTTCTCGGTCTCCACCCACATGCGCTCGCTGTGATCCAGGTCGCCGGCCAGAACCTCGGCCTCGCCGCCGCTGGACTGGCTCACCTTGGTTAGGCCCAACAGATCGACGATGCGCTTGCGGTACACGGCGCTTTCCGGGAATTGAAATCCGCGCACGCAAAACACCACCGGGGTGGCCGGGTCGATGTCGGCCACCATTTTCAAGACCGCCACGCTCGGCGCCTTGAGGGAGGCGGTCACCAGGGTTTTCCCAGGGAACTTTTCCTCGATCAGATAGCGCAGGAGATCCGGCGTGGAAAGAGACGCGCTGACCGATCTGATATTTTGAAAAACAGACATGAAGCCAGGCTTCGCTCCTCGAAATGGCCGGTGTCCGGATCGCATACAAAGGACCCGATACCTACTTATCCCCTGGACGCACATTCTTCAACCGCTTACAAAAATAGGCGATTGGCGTGTTCAAGCGCCATGAAAATAAAATGGAATGGGGGAGGTCTTGGCCAAGCTGGTGCCGCCGCATGGGTCCGGCGAGTTGCGGCCGCTGCTGCTCGGCGAGGAGGCGCGCGCCGAGGCCCAGAAACGCGCCGGAACTCTCAAACGCATCCCCCTGACCAGCCGGGAGGTCTCCGACCTCTTCATGCTCGGCATGGGCGCCTACACGCCCCTGAACGGCTTCATGGGCGAGGCCGATTGGCGCGGCGTCTGCCGCGATATGAAACTGGACACAGGCGTGTTCTGGCCCATTCCCATTACCCTCTCGGCCGACCGGGACACCGCCGGCGCTCTCGCCATCGGCGAGGAGGTTGCGCTTACCGACGGGCAAGGCGGGGCGCTGCTCGGCACCATGACCGTGGCCGAAATCTACGCCATCGATAAGCAATTCGAATGTGTGGAGGTCTACCGCACTGCGGACGAGGCCCATCCGGGCGTGCAAAAAGTGCTGCAACAGGGCGCGATGAACCTGGCGGGCCCGGTCACGGTCCTCTCGGAAGGCGATTTCCCGGAAACCTACAAGGGCCTTTATTTCCGTCCGGCCGAAACCCGCGCCATGTTTCTGGACAAGGGCTGGTCGCGGGTCGCCGCCTTCCAGACCCGCAATCCCATGCACCGCAGCCATGAATACCTGGCCAAGATCGCCATCGAGGTCTGCGATGGAATCCTGATCCATCAGGTGCTGGGGGCACTCAAGTCCGGGGACATCCCGGCCCAGGTCCGGGTCGATGCCATCGACGCTTTGGTCGAGAATTATTTCGTGCCGGGCACGGCGATCCAGGCCGGCTATCCAATCGAGATGCGCTACGCCGGCCCGCGCGAAGCCCTGCTTCACGCCCTGTTCCGGCAGAACTTCGGCTGCTCGCACCTGGTCGTGGGGCGCGACCATGCCGGCGTCGGCGACTATTACGGGCCTTTCGACGCCCACAAGTTATTCGACGAAATTCCAGCGGGCAGCCTGCACACCCAGGCGCTCAAGATCGGCATCACCTTTTACTGCTTCGACTGCGGCGGCATGGCGACGAACCGCACCTGTCCCCACGGCGAGGCGCGCCGGCTCGCCATCTCGGGCACCCGGCTGCGCGAAATGTTCGCCAAGCGCGAGGAGGTGCCGGTGGAATTCAGCCGCCCCGAAGTGCTCGCCGTGTTGCAAGCTTACTACGACCGGCCGCGAACCGGGTGAGGCACAAGTCTATGGAATCAGGGCCGGTTATAGGCTAATCTTAAAACAGGGCCACTCAATGGGAGCCAAGCGAAACCGTAGTAAAAATATGGGTAGGCCATGCCATCGGTCCTAACGATGATAATAACTGGCTAACATTGGGGTAAGACGAATGTTCACCAGCAATCCTTTCGCCGAGCTTTCGGCGTCGGTATCGCCTGCGATCATGCAGACTTACGTCGCGGTCATGATTTTCCTGGTCGTGGGCGGCACCTTGTTCGACGTCGCGCACAAGAAAAGCGCCAAGTACTTTTTCAACGCTTGGCGCAAGGCGGAGAAAAAAGGGACACAACCGGTCGGCATCGTGAAAATGGTGTCCCTGGCGATACAAACCGGCGCCGTGGAGGTTCTGACCTCCGCCGAATTCTGCAACGAGCGGCGTAGAATCGCCCACCTTTTGACCATGTACGGCTTCGTGGCTTATCTGATCGCGACCCTCGTCATGGTGTTCTTCTTTTCCACGCCCGCCACCCCAACGCCCGCCATATGGCCACTGCTTTGGACCCTGGGGGCCCTGGCGGTTTGCGGCGGCGGCTACTGGTTCTGGTTTTTCATCCGGGTCGATGTCGTCGCCGAGGGCAACTCGCCTTTCCGCATCGTGCGCGCCGATCTGTTCATCCTTTCGCTTCTCGCCAGCGTGACCCTTGGCCTTATCTGGGCCTTTGTTCAGGCGGTGGGCGGCGCCCCGGCCAATATTTTCCTCGGTTTGTACCTGCTGGCCTCGACAGTGCTGTTCGGGTCCATTCCCTGGTCCAAATTCTCACATATGTTTTTCAAACCCGCGGCGGCGTTCCAGAAGCGGGTGGAAAACGCCAACGGCTCGCGGAGCAACTTGCCGGCCCCCGCCGACAAACCGAAAATCTTCGGCGATCCCCGCCAAGACCCCCGACATTATTAGCCGGCCCAGAATCGGTCTTCGATATAGGAGATAACGGACTATCATGCCGACATTCGTTTATATGACTCGTTGCGACGGCTGCGGACACTGCGTCGATATCTGCCCGTCCAACATCATGCACATCGATACCACCTACCGCCGCGCCTATAACATCGAACCCTCTATGTGCTGGGAGTGCTATTCCTGCGTGAAGGCCTGTCCGCAGAACGCCATCGACTGCCGCGGTTACGCCGACTTCGCGCCCATGGGCCACAGCGTCCGCGTGCTCCGCGAGCCGGAGAAAGGCACCATTTCCTGGAAGATCAAGTTCCGCAACGGCCACGAAAAAAACTTCGAGTCCCCCATCCGCACCACCCCATGGGGATCGATCAAATCGGCGTCCGAGTACGCGGCGCCCAATCCGGATGCCTTCAAATCCCAGGAACTGGCGCACGAACCCGAGGCGCTTAACATCGATAAGTTGCCCGCGCTCACGCCGGATCAACTCAAGCAGGGAGTGGTCTAGTGGGCCTGTTCACGCGCAGAAAAACGATCTTCGTGGATTCGGACATCCTGGTCATAGGCGGCGGCATGGCCGGCTGCGGCGCGGCTTACGAATCCCGATACTGGGGCCGCGATAAAAAGATCGTCATTGTCGAAAAGGCGAATATCGAGCGCAGCGGCGCCGTCGCCCAGGGCTTGTACGCCATCAACTGCTACATGGGCATGCAGTGGAACGAGAACCAACCCGAGGATCATGTCCGCTATGCCCGCAACGACCTCATGGGCCTGGTGCGCGAAGACCTCGGCTACGACATCGCCCGCCATGTGGACTCCACGGTCCACAAGTTCGAGGAGTGGGGCCTGCCGATCATGAAGGACCCGGAAACCGGGCGCTATCTGCGCGAAGGCAAGTGGCAGATCATGATTCACGGCGAAAGCTATAAGCCGATCGTCGCCGAGGCCGCCCGCAAGGCCGCCACCGAGGTCTACAACCGGATCATGGTGACCCATCTGCTGATGGACAAGACCAAGGCCAACCGGGTCGCCGGGGCCGTCGGCTTCAATGTCCGGACCGGCGATTACTACGTCTTCCGCTCGAAAGCCGTTATCGTCGGCGCCGGCGGCGCCTCGCACATCTTCAAGCCGCGCGCGGCCGGGGAAGGCATGGGCCGGACCTGGTACGCGCCCTGGAGCAGCGCCTCGGCTTACGCCTTGCCGATCCTCGTCGGCGCCAAGATGACCCAGATGGAAAACCGCATCGTCCTGACCCGCTTCAAAGATGGCTACGGCCCGGTCGGCGCCTATTTCCTGCATCTCAAGACCTATACCGAAAATGCCTATGGCAATGAGTACGAATCCAATTGGTACGAAAACACCAAGGAACTGGTCGGGGATTACATCGACCGGCACCCGGTGCCGACCTGCCTGCGCAATCACGCCATACTGGAAGAGGTCAAGGCGGGCCGGGGCCCCATACGCATGGTGACCAAGGAAGCTTTCCAAGACCCGCACCTGGAAACCATCGGCTGGGAGAATTTCCTCGGCATGACCATCGGGCAGGCGGTGGTTTGGGCCTCCCAGAACATCGACCCCAAGCACACCAATCCCGAACTGACCACGTCCGAGCCTTACGTCATGGGGTCCCACGCCACCTGTTCCGGCGCCTGGGCCAGCGGGCCGGAGGATTATGCCCCGGCGGACTATCAGTGGGGCTACAACCGCATGATGACCGTCGACGGCCTTTTCGGCGCCGGGGACACCATTGGCGGCACCGCCCACAAGTTCTCCTCGGGCTCCTTCACGGAGGGGCGCATCGCCGGCAAGGCGGCGGTCAATTTCGTCAACGACCTGGGTAACGACCAGCCGCAGGTCAGCGAAGAGGAATACGAGAACCTCAAGAAGGTCGTTTTCCAGCCCATGGAAAACTATGAGGTCGGCCGTAACGAGATCGTCGCCGGCACCGTCTCGCCGAGCTATCTGCTACCCATGCACGGGCTGCAACGGCTCGAGAAGATCATGGACGAATACGTCGCCGGCATCAGCTCCCACTACACCACCAACGAGCCCCTGCTGACCCGGGGGCTGGAGCTGCTGGCCATGCTGAAGGAAGACCTGCCCTACCTGGGTGCCGAAGACCTGCACCAGAACATGCGGGCCTGGGAGCTACAGCACCGGGTCTTGGCTTCGGAGTGCGTGACCCAGCACACCATGTTCCGCAAGGAAACCCGCTGGCCGGGGTATTACTACCGGGCCGATCATCCCAAGCTGGACGACAACGATTGGCACTGCTTCACCCTGTCCCGCTACGACCGGGAATCCGGAGAATGGGCCATGGAGAAGGCGCCCGTCTATCACATCGTCGATTAAGCGGGGCCGCTTAAAATCCCGGGCATCCGCAGCGCCAATCCTTCGAAAGGCTCAGGATGAGGACTGTCGACAACTAGACCCCTCACCCTGAGCCTGTCGAAGGGTTGTGGCCGCGGATGGTCTATTTCAGAAGACGGCTGAAGGAACCCAGCGCGCCGGGTCAGAAATCGACGCAGATGCCCTTGCGTTCCCAATCGCCATAGCGGGTCGGCTCGGGCCCGCTGGGGCCGCCGATTTCCTTTGGCTTCTTTGAATCCGTAACGGCCGCCGCGTCCTTGGGCGGGGTCGCGGGCTTCCGGGCGGGTTGGTTCTTGGGGCGGTGGGATGTGAATTTCTTAGTCATGGGATAAATATGGCGTCCGTTTGGGCGCGCGCCAAGTTTTTCACATGGCCATGGCGGCGATCCTACTTTAAACCCCGCCCATGACCGAACCCGTCCCCGCCCCCGCGAAACCGCCGATCCGGCGTCCCAAGCCCGTCACCAAGGACCCGCGCGCCTTGGCCCGCGATCTGCTGCGCGCGGTCTTGCGCGAGCGCCAGCCCCTGGACGAAGCCTGGGCCGCCACCAAGACCCTGGCGCGCCTGGAGCCCCGCGACCGGGCCTTCGCCCGCTTGCTGACCGCCACCGTGCTGCGCCGCCTGGGCCAGATCGACGCACTGATCGCGCAGTGCCTGGACCACCCGCTCAAGGCCCGCCACGGCGATGTGCGCGATTTGCTGCGCCTGGGCACGGCCCAGCTGGTGTTCCTTGGCACCCCGGCCCACGCGGCGGTCAGCACCACCCTCGACCTGGCGGTGGGGCAGGAGGTCGCGGGCTACAAGGGTTTGCTCAACGCGGTTCTGCGGCGCATGGCGCGCGAGGGCGCCAGCCTGGCGGCGGCCCAGGACGTGGCGCGCCTGAACACCAAGAAATGGCTCTGGGATTCCTGGCGCGCGGCCTATGGGGAGGCCGGCGCACGGGCCATCACCGAAATGCACCTGCGCGAACCGCCGCTCGATATCACGGCGCGCGACGAGGCCGCGCGCGATGACTGGGCCGAGGCCCTGGGCGCGGCGGTTCTGCCCACGGGCAGCCTGCGCCTGCCGCCCGGTTCCGGCGAAGTGACCAAGCTGCCCGGCTACGGCGAAGGCGCCTGGTGGGTGCAGGACGCCGCCGCCGCCTTGCCGGCGCGGCTTCTAGGCGAGATCCGGGGCAAGCGGGTGCTCGACCTCTGCGCCGCGCCGGGGGGCAAGAGCGCGCAACTGGCCGCCGCCGGGGCCCAGGTCACGGCCCTCGACATCTCGGCCGAGCGCCTGACCCGGCTCAAGGAAAACCTCGCGCGCCTTTCCCTGAGCGCCGAGACCGTCACCGCCGACGCCCGCGACTGGCGGCCGGAGCAAGCTTTCGAGGCGGTGCTGCTGGACGCGCCCTGTTCGGCCACCGGCACCCTGCGCCGCCATCCCGACATCGCCCACCTGAAGGGCGCCAAGGAGGTGGCGAAACTGACCGCCCTGCAAGACCGGCTGCTCGCCAACGCTGTCCATATGCTGGCCCCCGGCGGGGTGCTGGTCTACGCGGTCTGTTCGCTCCAGCCCGAAGAAGGGCCGGCGCGGATCGCGGCCCTGATGGCCGGCGGCGTGGCCCTGGAACGCCTGCCGGTCCAGGCGGAAGAGCTTGGCGGCCCGAGCGACCTGGTCACACCCCAAGGCGAGCTGCGCAGCCTGCCCTGCCACTTAGCGGAGTCAGGCGGCTTGGACGGGTTTTACGCCTGCCGTCTGCGCCGAATTTAGGCGCGCCGCTGGACAAGCGCGCGCGCGGCCTGATACCTAGACGTTATGCAGCAAAGCATCCGTATCGCCCCCTCGATCCTGGCCGCCGACTTCGCCAAGCTGGGCGCGGAAGTCCGCGCGGTGAGCGAGGCCGGGGCCGATTACATCCACATCGACGTCATGGACGGGCATTATGTGCCCAACTTGACCATCGGCCCGGCGGTGGTGGTGGCCCTGCGGCCCCATTCGCCCCTGACTTTCGACGTGCACCTGATGATCGCCCCGGCCGATCCCTTTATCGCCGCTTTCGCCAAGGCCGGCGCGGACATCATCACCGTGCATCCGGAATCCGGGCCGCACCTGCACCGCTCGCTGCAAGAAATTAAGTCGCTCGGCAAAAAGGCCGGCGTCGCCCTGAACCCCGCCACCCCGATCGATGTTTTGGATCATGTTTGGGAAGGCATCGACCTGGTGACGGTCATGAGCGTCAATCCCGGCTTCGGCGGCCAGAGCTTTATCCCCGGCGCCCTGCCCAAGATCGCCGCCCTGCGCGCGCGCATCGACGCCAGCGGCCGTCAGATAGACCTGGAGGTCGACGGCGGCGTCAATAACGAAACCGCGCCCCAGGTCATAGCGGCGGGCGCGGATGTGCTGGTCGCGGGCTCCGCCACCTTCAGCGGCGGGCCGGAAGCCTACGCCCGGAACATAAGGACGCTGCGCGGCGCGGCCGCCGGCGCTTGAAGGATTACACCCATTTGCCGGCCGAGCGCGCCCTGGCGCGCCTGAGTCACAGCCTCAAGCGCCCGGTCTTCGCCCTGCCCTTCTACCGCTATTCGCTACCGGGCTTGACCGCCACGGCCCTGGCGGAAACCCCAGCCGATCCTTGGCCGGGCCGGGCCGAGGCCGGCGGCGCGCTGATTCAAGGCGTTTTCGCCTTCGCCGGGCAAGCGCTAACCAATCCGGCGCCCTTGTGGTCGCCGCCCGGCGCCGGCGCGGACTGGCGCCATGAAATGCACAGCTTTACCTGGCTGCGGGATTTACGCGCCCTGGGCGGCGACGCGGCGCGCCGCCAAGCCCGCGATCTGGTCAACGCCTGGCTGGAGGCGCACCGGACCTGGTCCCTGCCGGCCTGGGATCCCTTGACCAGCGGCCGCCGCCTGGCGTCTTGGCTGGGGTGTTTCGAATTTTTCGCCGCCAGCGCGGACATCGAGTTCCGCCACCGGCTGCTGGTCAGCATCGCCCAGCAGGCCCAGCATCTATGCCGCGCCCTGCCCGCCGGCCTGGGCGGGGCCGAACTGATCGCGGCAGCCAAGGGCCTGATTTTCGCCGCCGCCGCCTTGCCCGGCGGCGCGGCCTGGCGGCAAGAGGGATTGGCGATCCTGCGCCGCGAATTGCCGCGGCAGATTCTCGCCGACGGCGGCCATGTCGAGCGCAATCCTTCGCGCCACATGGCGGTGCTACGGGACTTGATCGACATCCGCGCCGCCCTGGCGCGGCGCGGCGCCGGCGCGGACCAGGAGTTTTCCAAGGAACTGACCGCGGCCATAGAGGCCATGGCGCCGGTCCTGCGCATGTACCAGCATGGCGACGGCGGCCTGGGCTTGTTCAACGGCTCGCTGGAGGAAGAGGCCTGGCGTGTGGAGCTGGTGCTTCAGCGCGCCGGCGGCCCGCGCCGCCCACTTAACGAGGCGCCGGACGCCGGCTTTCACCGTCTGCGCGCCGGGCGCACGACCGTGCTGATCGACACCGGCGCGCCGCCGCCGCGCGGCCTGGACGCGCACGCCCATGCCGGGGCACTAAGCTTCGAGATGAGCGCCGGGCGGGAGCGGATTATCGTCAACTGCGGCGCCCGCCCGCACGATGCTGTCTGGCGTGAGGCGCAGCGGGCGACGGCGGCGCATTCCACCCTGGTGCTGGGCGACACCAACTCGGCGCGGCTGCGCGGCAAGGGCCTGGGCCGGGGCCCGCGGATTACCGGCTTTCAACGCAAGGAAAAGGACGGTCAGGCCTGGCTTGAGGCCGCCCACGACGGCTATGCGCGCGGTTTCGGCGCCGTCCACCGGCGGCGTCTGTTTCTAAGCGCCGACGGCGGCGACCTGCGCGGCGAGGATTGCCTCGAGCCCAGCGGCGGCCGGGTTCCGCGCGGCCTCTGCGCGGCCCGTTTTCATCTTCACCCCGGGGTTAGAGCCAGCCTCGCCCAGGGCGGCGACAGCGTCCTTCTGCGCCCCCTCAAAGGCAAGGGCTGGAGCCTGCGCGCGGCCGGGGCGCAAATCTCCTTGGAAGCCAGCATCTATCTTGGCCAAGCCGGAGAAATACGCCGAAGCCAGCAGATTGTTTTAAGCGCCGCCCTAGACCCCGGCGGGGTCCGGATCAAGTGGGCCCTGCGCCGCCTCGACGCGAAACGCGGATAATATGTCTTGGCTGATGCTTTCGGTTTCGTGTTTGGCCGCCGCCTTGGCGGTCTGGGCCTTGACCTGGTTCCTGGTGCGCGGCTTGCGGCGCCACGGCATTCTCGACACCCCCAACGAACGCAGCTCTCACACCCAGGCCAAGCCGCGCGGCGGCGGGCTGGTCCTGATCCCCGTGATCCTGGTTTCCTGGCTGCTGGTTATGCTGGATTTCGCGCCGGGGGACTTGGGCCTCGGCCTGGTCCTGATCGGCGCGGCGGGCCTGGCCGTTGTGAACTGGATCGATGACTTGCGCGACCTGCCGGCGGCGGCGCGCCTGCTCGCCCAAGCCGCCGCCGTCGCCCTGGGACTAGTGGGCATGGGCGACGGCCTGGGCTTGGTTTTCCAAGGCATCTTGCCGCCGTTCCTCGACGCGCTGGCCGCCGGCTTGGCCTGGCTGTGGTTCATCAACCTGTTCAATTTCATGGATGGGATCGACGGCATCGCGGGGGTCGAGACCATGACCATCGGCGCCGGCCTGGCCATGATCGCCGCCATGACCGCGGGAACCGGCGGCGGGGCGACCCTGGAGATGGCGCTTCCGGCCTTGCTGGCGGCCGCGGCCCTGGGGTTCCTGGTTTGGAATTGGCCGCCCGCAAGGTTGTTCCTGGGCGACGTCGGCTCCGTGCCGCTGGGCTTTTTACTTGGCTGGCTGCTGCTGTTTTGGGCCGCGCAAGGCCAGTGGGCCGCCGCCTTGATCCTGCCGCTCTATTACCTGGCCGACGCCAGCATCACCCTGGCGCGCCGGGCCCTGCGCGGCGCCAAGGTCTGGCAAGCGCACCGCGAACACTTTTATCAGCGCGCGGTCCAGGGCCAAGCCTCCCATGCGCAAGTGACGCGCGGCGTCCTCGCGTGCAATGTATTGTTGATAGCCTGTACGGCCTTGGCGGTATATGGAAATCCATGGATCGGCTTGAGCGCCGCCACGGCCGTTGCCGGCGCGTTCTTGGCGATCTTGCACCTGTGGGCGCGGGCATAGTTTTGAGTGTAACTATGGCGCGGGGATTCTTTGTGCTAAGTTACCGGTGCTAGAGCACGAGAGGGGGGACTGCGATGCAGCGCGCGTTATCCGGGCCGGTAAAGCCATGAAAACCATGCGCCACCGCCTGCCCCGCCAGACCATAGCCTTCCTGCACGACCTAACCATGGCCGCGTTGTCGTTCGTGGTCGCCATCGCCCTGCGCCTGGGCGCCGATACCTACGGCTACTTCACGCCGGATCTGCTTCTGGCCTTGGCGGTCTTCACGCTTGTTTGCGGCTTGGTTTTTCATTTTCTGGGGTTGTACCGGGGCATCTGGCGCTACGCCTCGCTCAACGATCTGATAGCGATCCTGCGCGCGGCGACCCTGGCGATCCTGGTCTTTCTGGCCATCACCTTCATGATAACGCGCCTGGAATCGGTGCCGCGAACCTCCCTGATCATCAACTGGTTTATCCTGGTGTCCATGCTGGGCGCGCCACGGGTTTTGTACCGGGTGTTCAAGGATCGCGGCTTCGACCATCTGTTCGAGCGCGAGAGCCACATACGCACACCGGTCGTTCTTCTGGGCGCGGGCGACGCCGCCGAGGGTTTCATCCGCGAGATGGCGCGCGACCGCCAGGCCCCCTATGAGGTTCTGG
Organism: Kiloniellaceae bacterium; assembly: GCA_021776135.1. Classification (GTDB taxonomy): domain Bacteria; phylum Pseudomonadota; class Alphaproteobacteria; order Kiloniellales; family J153; genus JAJFGN01. Next base: position 55,782 of record JAJFGL010000034.1, on the reverse strand, counting down.
CCGTGATCGACGAAAAAGGCACCCGGGTCGGCCGGAGCATTCACGGGGTTCCGATTCAGGGCGATCTCGACCGCTTGGTCTCCATTCTTTCCAAGCTGAAGCAGGGCGGCCGCGACCCGCAACGCCTGATCCTCACCAAGAAACCGACCCGCGATGAGCTGGAAATGATTCTGGACGCCGCCGACACCAAGGGCATGTCGATCGCCCGGCTGCCGCGCCTGACCGAGCTGCGCAGCGGCGAGGATCAGCGTCTGGAGTTGCGCCCGGTCGCCATCGAGGATTTGCTGGGCCGCTCCGAAGCCAAGCTCGACCGCGCGGCCATGCGGCGCTTGATCGAGGGCCGACGGGTTCTGATTACCGGCGCCGGCGGCTCGATCGGATCGGAACTGGTCCGCCAGATCGCCGATTTCTCGCCCGCCCATTTATCCCTCGTCGATAATTCGGAGTATCAGCTCTACACGGTTGGCGTGGAACTTGGCGAGCGCCAGCCGGAGCTGTCCGCGCGCTCGATTCTGGCCGACGTGCGCGACCGGACCCGGATCGAACAGGTTCTAGAAGCAGAGGCGCCCGAGGTCGTGTTCCATGCCGCGGCGCTGAAACATGTGCCCATGGTCGAGGCTTGCCCGCTTGAAGGTATCCGCACCAACGTCATCGGTGTGCGCAACGTGGCCGATGCCTGCCGCCGCGTCCGGGCCGCGGCCATGGTCTTGATTTCCACCGACAAGGCCATCAACCCGGCAAGCATGATGGGGGCGACCAAGCGCCTGGCGGAATCCTACTGTCAGTCCCTCGACATCGCGGCGCGCGGCGGCGCGGACCGGCAAGGCGCGGCGGCAACCCGTTTCGTCACCGTGCGTTTCGGCAACGTGCTCGGCTCCACCGGATCGGTGGTGCCGTTGTTTCAGCGCCAGCTTGCCAAGGGCGGCCCCGTGACCGTGACCGACGAGCGCATGAGCCGCTATTTCATGACCGTGCGCGAGGCGGTCGAACTGGTCTTGCAAGCCTCGGCCCTGGGCGTTTCGAGCCCGCGCGAGGAAGCCGGCAAAATCTTCGTTTTGGATATGGGCGAGCCAGTGCGGATCATCGATCTGGCGCGCCACATGATTCGCCTGTCCGGTATGCAGCCGGAGAAAGACATCGAGATCGAGATCACGGGCCTGCGGCCGGGGGAGAAGCTGCACGAGGAGATTTTCCACGCCGGCGAACCGCTGTTGCCGACCAGCCATCCCAGCCTCATGCTGGCGGCGCCGCGCACCGTGAATCAGCAATTGCTGCGCCGGAGCCTGGACGACCTCGCGGTTCAGGCGGCGGAGGGCCGCCGGGCCGAGGCCATTGCCTCGATCATGCGTCTGGTGCCGGAATACCGGCCATCGGAATCGCTCGCGCCCAAGCCGGATACCCGGCGCTCTCAAAGCCCCGCTTGACCGCGTGGGTGGCGCGCTCTAGAGCACTTCAAGTTCGATGTAAATCTCATACTCAACCGTCACCCTTGGGCTTGACCCGAGGGTCCATGGAAAAGCCGAGTACCGGACTTCGATGGATTGCCGGGTCAAGCCCGGCAATGACCCGGAAGTGGGACGATCTAAGCCAGCATAGAAAAGCGCCGCCGGAATTCCACGCATCCATGCGCACTGTAACGAACACACATTCTGGAGAATTTTCATGACCGGCCCGGCCTCGCCCTTGACGCCTATTCGGCGTGCCTTGATCTCAGTTTCGGACAAGTCCGGCTTGGCGGCCTTCGGCACGGCCCTCGCCGAGGCCGGGGTTGAGATTCTATCCACCGGCGGTTCGGCCCGCGCTCTGATCGGCGCCGGTGTTCCGGTCACCGAGGTCGCCAGCCACACCGGATTTCCGGAGATCATGGACGGCCGGGTCAAGACCCTGCATCCCAAGATACATGGCGGCATCCTGGCGCGCCGCGACCTGGCCGAACACCGCGCCGCCATGGAGGCGCACGCGATCGCGCCGATCGATCTGGTGGCGGTCAATCTCTACCCCTTCGAGGAAACCCTCGCCTCCGGCGCCGATGGGGACACCTGCATCGAGAATATCGATATCGGCGGCCCGGCCATGGTCCGGGCGGCGGCCAAGAACCACGGCTTTGTCACCATCGCGACCGACCCGGCCGACTACGATGCCATTATCGAGGAAATGCGCGCCCAGGACGGGGCGACCAGCGCGGCCTTGCGCACCCGCCTGGCCGCCGCCGCCTTCGCCCACACGGCGGCCTACGACGCCGCCATCGCACGCTGGATGCAAGGCCGCCTCGAGCCGGGATTTCCCGAGCGCTTCACCCTCGCCGGGCGCCTGAGCCAAACCCTGCGTTACGGCGAAAACCCGCACCAGCAAGCCGCCCTCTATAGCGGCGGCGAAACCCGGCCCGGGGTCGCGGCGGCGGAACAGATCCAAGGCAAGGCGCTTAGCTACAACAACCTGAACGACACCGACGCCGCCTTCGAAGCGGTGGCGGAATTCGAAGCCACGGAGTCCGGCCAAGCGGCGGCGGTCATCGTCAAGCACGCCAATCCCTGCGGTATCGCCCTGGGCGCGACCCAGGCCCAAGCCTACGCCAAGGCGCTGGCCTGCGATCCGGTCAGCGCCTATGGCGGGATCGTCGCGCTCAACCGGCCCCTCGATGCCGCGACCGCGGCGGAAATCGTCAAGCTTTTCGCCGAGGTCGTCATCGCGCCGGAGGTCGATCCCCAAGCGCGGGCCATACTGGCGGCCAAGAAAAACTTGCGGGTCCTGGTGACCGGCGCCATGCCCGATCCGGCGGCGCCGGGCCTGACCATCAAGACCCTGGCCGGCGGCTTCCTGGTGCAGTCGCGCGATAACGGGCGGCTTGGCCCCGAGGATTTGCGGATTGTGACCAAGCGCGCGCCCAGCGATAGGGAAATCGAAGACCTGCTATTCGCGTACCGGGTCGCCAAGCATGTGAAGTCCAACGCCATCGTCCTGGCCCGGAACCTGGCCACCCTGGGGGTCGGCGCCGGGCAGATGAGCCGCGTCGATTCGACCCGCATCGCCGCCTGGAAAATGCGCGACGCGGCCAAGACGGCGGGCGGCGGTGAATTGGACGGCGTGGTCGCGGCCTCCGACGCCTTCTTTCCCTTCACCGACGGCCTCATGGCGGCCATGGACGCCGGCGCTAGGGCGGTTATTCAACCGGGCGGATCCCTGCGCGACCCGGAAATTATCGCCGCCGCCGACGAAGCCGGGATCGCCATGGTCTTCACCGGTATGCGCCACTTCCGGCATTAGCGGAATTTCGTCTAAGCGGTCTCCGCGCCCTCGATCCCTGCCCACATCGGATCGTGCCGAGACTTGGCGGCCAAGAAATCGACAAAGCTGCGGACCTTGGGCGACAAGTGCCGGCCCGGCGGGTAAAGCGCGTAGATAGCGCTATCCGGCGCATGAAAATTGGGCAGCGCCCGCTGTAGGCGGCCGGCCACCAGGCCGGGACCGGCAAGCCAAAGTGGAAACAGACCGAGACCGAGGCCGTCCATGGCGGCGACCAGCAAAGCCTCCGCGTTATTGGTTTCCAGGTTGCCCTCGACCCGGACAACTATAGGTGTCTTCGTTGCGCTGTCCTGGCTGACGAAGGACCAATCGTTGCGCGCGGCGCGGTAGGTATAGACGAGGCAATTGTGCCCAATGAGATCGGCCGGCCGGCGCGGTTGGCCATGGCGCTCGAAATAGGCCGGGGCGCCGCACACCACCCGGCGGTTAGCCGCCAGGCGCCGGACGATCAGGCTGGAATCCGTAAGCTCGCCGATCCGGATCACCAGATCGACCGCCTCCTCGACCGGATCGATGAATCGATCGTTCAGGGTCATATTGACGCGCATCTCGGGATAGCGGGCCAAGAAATCCGGGAGCAACGGCACGATATAAAGACGCCCGAAAGTGGTCGGCACGTCCAGGCGCAGGGTGCCGCGCGGCGCCTGGCTGAGGTGCGTAACCGCCTGTTCGGCTTCCTCGGCCTCGCTCAGAATACGCTCGGCGCGGGTATGAAACGCGGCGCCAACCTCGGTTAGGACCAGGCGGCGCGTGGTCCGGTTGAACAGCCGGGCGCCCAAGCGGTCTTCCAAACGGCCGATCTGCTTACTGACCGCCGAGGGCGTCTGATTTAAATCGCGCGCGGCGGCCGAAAAACTGCCGAACCGCACCACCCGCACGAAAACCTCGATACCAGCCAGAGCCGACATGGCGTATCCTAATTGATGCCCATTTGGCACATATTATAGGATTAAAACGTATATTATCAATAATAATGAAAAGACCCATGTTTTCTCAATCAAGGACACGCAAACATTTTGAGGGAATTGAGGTCATGGAATTCAAGAACCTGAACGAACTGAAGCGCCTGCGCCATCTAGGCAAGGCGGAACCCTGGTCGGTTTCGGGGCCATTCCAGCCGGCGCTTAACGCAGGACAGGTTTCTAGGATCCTGAACCCGCAGATCATGGCGGCCGCGCACGAGCGCGCCCATAAGGAACGGGCCTTGGCCTTTCACACTGCCTTTCGTCTCTTTGGCCGCGGCCTCAAGCGCTTGGGGCGCGGTTTGACTAGGAAGCCGGCTCGCGCAGGGGCAAGAGCAAGATAAGCCCAACCACGAAAAACACCGGGATGACGGCCATGCCGACCCTTTGGCTGCCGGCCAGGAGGGTGATCGAGGCGACCAGGGCCGGGCCGGCGAAGGCGGTCGCCTTGCCGGACAGGGCATACAAACCGAATAGTTCGGCGCGCGACTGGGCCGGGGCCAGGCGCGCCATCATGGAGCGGCTGGCGGACTGGGCCGGACCGATGAACACGCCGATAATGCAGCCCAGAACCGTGAAGGCGGTCTGGGATTCAACCGTCAGGATCGCGGTCCCGGCGCCGATCAGGCCGCTAAGCGAAATGACGATGGTGCGCTTGGCCCCGATCCTGTCGTCGGCCCAGGAAAACACAACCGCGCCCAGGCCCGCCGCCACATTGAGCAAAATGCCAAAGAGGAGAATATCCTGAAAGCTCATGGCGAAGGTTCCGGCGGCGTAAACCCCGCCGAAGGCGAACAAGGTGTTCAAGCCGTCCGTATAGATCATGCGGGCGAGAAGGAAGCGGCCGATTGATCCTTGTTGCCTGGGCAAGGACCGCAAGGTGGCCCAGAGGCTTCCCAGGCCCGCCGTTATGGCGCGGCCAGGGGCGATACGCCGGGGCGCGGCATCGGGCGTATATAGAAACAGGGGCAGAGCGAAAAGCACGAACCACAAGCCAACAAAAGGCCCCGCGATACGCACATGCTCGGCCGAGTTCCGGTCCAGGGGGACGAGGGCGCCGTCTTCATTGACGAACAAGACCAGGACGAGCACCAAGCAGGCCAGGCCGCCCGCATAGCCCAGGCCCCAGGCCCAACCGGAGATTCGGCCCAGGCGCGCCCGCGCGGCGATCTCCGGCAGCATGGCGTTATAGAAAACCTGCCCCAATTCAAAGGCGCTATTACCCAGGACGACCAGGATGAGCGCCAGCATGGCGTAGCTAGGGTCCGGCTTGACCCACCAAAAACCCATGGCGCTGAGCGCCGTAATCGCGGCGAAGCCGGCGATCCAAGGCTTGCGCCGGCCGGCCTGGTCGGCGACGGCGCCCAAAACCGGCGCGGTCAAGGCCACCGCCAAGCCGGAAATCGACAAGGCGGCGCCCCACAAGGCCGTGCCCGTCTCAGGGTCGGCGCTTAGCGCGGTGGTGAAATAGGCGGCGATGACAAAGGTGACGACAACGGTCGGATAAGGCGAGTTGGCCCAATCGTAGAAGCACCAGCTAAGAACCGCGCGGCGGCCCACCCTGAGCGGGGATTCTGAAATATCCGGGGCAAGATTCATGAAGCCCGGTCATGGCACGTTCCCAAGGCCATGAACAGCGGGGAAGTGCGCCCCGCCCGGTTTTAAATAGGTTTCAAACTGGCTAATACCGTCGCGAAGACAGCCCAAAATTCGCCGGAGCGCAGAAGGATCGACAAGGCCACGGCGATGCCCAAGGCCCCCAGGGACATGGCCAGCCAGTTCCGCTCGCGCCGGGCCAAGACTATTCCCAGCACGCTCATGGGCAAGCTGGCCGGGGCCAGAAAGGGCGCCAGAGCGACGAGCCCGAGACCGGCGCCCATGGCGCCGACGGTGGCGGGAATTGTGCCGGAACTGGCGGTCTCCAGGGCCTGCTTAGCGAAGGCGGTTGGCGTGAGCGTAATATCGGCCATGTTGTCCTCCATCGATCCCGCTAAAAAACCTTCTAAGCTTCAAAGCCGCCGGCCAAGACGAATACGGTGAGAGGCGAATCAGACCGTATCCTTATGTCTTGGCCGGCGAATTCTTTAGCTTCCCCACTACGGCGGCGAAATGGTGGATGATGTGCCTGCCGGGCGTGCGATTCCAATTCCAGGACAGTACGTGTTTCTCAAATAAAAAGCAATGATAATCGCACCTAATAGATAATTTAATCATTTTTCTTCTTTAAGAATATAAGTAATTCTAGCTAAAATAGGTTATTTTGCCCTATTACATCAAAATTAGGACATTTTTACCTATCTATATTAGGGCTAAATGACCTACTTCCGTGTGGCGTGGTGAATGAGTTAACTTCCCATGGACACTGCGGCAACCTTGGAAAGCAAAAGGGGAAATCATGCTAGTCGTGACCACGAACGAGGTCGCCGGGCGGCCGGCCACGGAATATCTGGGCATCGTCAGCGGCGACGCCATTGTCGGCGCCAATATATTCCGCGATTTGTTCGCCCGGGTGCGCGACATCGTCGGCGGGCGCGCCGGGGGCTATGAAAAAGCCCTGAAGGGCGCCAAGGAAGCGGCCGTGCAAGACATGGTGGAGCAGGCCCGGAATCTGGGCGCGAACGCCATCTTGGCGGTCGATCTGGACTACGAAACGGTCGGCGATTCCATGCTCATGGTCAGCGCCAGCGGCACCGCGGTCAAACTCGCTTAGAGCGCTCTAGCTTTCGACCATGGCGCGCATTTGCCGGTTCGCGACCGCGAGCATGGCGAGGTCGGGCGTTCCCACGGCCTGCAGCTCGCCCAACAACTGTTCGGTCCGGGTCACCAGGGGGCGGCGCCCGGCGGCCCAAATCTCGATGATCTCTTCCGGCGAATCCAGCTTCTTGGAACTGCCGTTGACGACCCGCGAGGTTAGTTCGCCTTGATGCCCATAAAGGTCGTCGACGATGGCGGTCACCGCCAGCTTGTCCCAAACGCTATCGCTGGGCAGGCGCCCGGCCGCGCCGCGCAGCCAATCGAAACCGAAGCGGGCGCCGATGGAGAAATAAGACCTGCCGACATCGAGACCGGCCAGGGAACCGCCGCGCGCGATACGCACAATATCGCAACCGGCATACAACAGCGGCAATCTGGCGATGCTCTGCGCCAAGATATCCGGCACCCCCGACGCGGTCAGCTTCGTCACCCGTTCCGCCAGGATGCCGCGATCCGAGTCCTGCAATAAATCATGCAGGTTGGAGGCAATGCCGGCGATCTCCTGGGCGTAACGCGAGACCTCGCCCGCGATGTCCAGCGGAAAAGCCGCCTGGCGCAGGAACCAGACCGTGCCCCGTTCGATCAGGCGTCCGCATTCGGTCAACATGGCCGTCTGGACCGCGGCGGGCACCTGGTTGTCCAACGCCTCGATCTGCGCATAGAGCGCCCGTACGCCGAATATCTCGCGGCTGATGGTATAGGCGCGCGCGACATCGGCGGCACTCATGCCCGATTTTTCCTTGACCTCGTGGACAAAGGTGATGCCGGCCCGGTTGACGATATCGTTGGTCACCACGCTCGCCACGATTTCCCGGCGCAGGCGATGCTTAGCGATCCGGTCCTTGAAGCGGTCGCGTAAGGGCGTCGGGAAATAGTTCACGAGATCCTGCGCCATATATGGATCGTCGGGCAAATCGGACGACAGCAAGTCGTCGTAAAGCGTGATCTTGGCGTAGGACAAGGCGACCGCGAGCTCGGGCCGCGACAAACCGATGCCGGCGGCCTGGCGTTCGAGAATAACCTCATCGTCGGGCAGGAATTCTATGGCCCGGTCCAGATGCCCGGCCCGTTCCAGCGCGTGCATAAAACGCGCCAGGCGGTCCAGAAGATGCGCCCCAAGGCTGGAGGTGATTGAGATGGATCCGCTTTGCAAATAGTTGTCGCGCAAGACCAGCTCGGCGACCTCATCGGTCATCTCGACCAGAAGTTCGTCGCGTTGTTCGCGGGTCATGTCGCCCGCCGCGACCGCATCGCCCAACAGGATCTTGATATTGACCTCGTGGTCCGAACAATCGACCCCGGCGGAATTATCGATGGAATCGGTATTGAGGCGGCCGCCCGAGAGGGCGAATTCGATCCGGCCTCTTTGCGTCATGCCCAGGTTGGCGCCCTCGCCCACGACCTTGGCCTTCAGATCCCGCCCGGAGATACGAATGGCGTTGTTGGCCCGGTCGCCGGCGTCCAGGTCGGTTTCCTGGCTCGACTTGACGTAGGTGCCGATGCCGCCGAACCACAAGAGCTCGATGTCGCTTGTCAGCATGGCCTTCAGGAGTTCGTTAGGCGTGACTTTGGGCTTGTCGAGTCCGAAGCACTTCTTCATTTCGGCCGAGACGGGAATCGATTTGGCCTTGCGTTCGAATATGCCCCCGCCCTTGGAAATCAGCTTGGCGTCGTAGTCGCTCCAAGACGATCGCGGCAAGTCGAAGAGCCGCTTGCGCTCGGCCCAAGAGCTGGCCGGATCCGGGTCCGGATCGATAAAAATATGCAGGTGATTGAAGGCGCCGGTTAGGGCGATGTGCTTGGACAGCAGCATACCGTTGCCGAAAACGTCGCCCGACATATCGCCGACACCCATGACCGTGAAGTCCTGGTTTTGAATATCCTTGCCGATTTCGCGGAAGTGATGCTTCACGCATTCCCAGGCGCCGCGCGCGGTGATCGCCATCTTCTTGTGGTCGTAACCGGCCGAGCCGCCGGAGGCGAAGGCATCGTCCAGCCAAAAGCCGTAGTCGGCCGATACCCCGTTCGCGATATCCGAAAACGTCGCGGTTCCCTTATCGGCGGCAACCACGAGATAAGGATCGTCGCCGTCGCGGCGCACGACATCGGCCGGCGGCGTCAGCTCGCCCGAAACCAGATTGTCGGTGATGTCGAGAAGGCCGGCGATGAACATCTTATAGCACGCGATGCCTTCCTCCTGCAGCGCCTCGCGCCCCGCCTCGGGCGCCGGCGGGCGCTTGAGCACGAAACCGCCTTTCGACCCGACCGGAATGATGACCGCGTTCTTGACCTGCTGCGCCTTGACCAGGCCCAGAATCTCGGTGCGGAAATCCTCGCGCCGGTCCGACCAGCGCAAGCCCCCGCGCGCGACCATGCCGAAACGAAGGTGCACGCCTTCGATGCGGGGGCTGTAGACGAAAATTTCCCGGAACGGCCGGGGTGCGGGCAGTTCCTCCAGTTTTTTCGAATCCAATTTCAAGGAAAGGTACGGCTTGGGCCGCCCATCGGCGCCTGTCTGCGCGAAGTTGGTGCGCAGGGTCGATTCAATACAATTAAGAAACCGCCGGACGATCCGGTCGTCGTCGAGGTTACTAACGTCTTCGAGGGCGGATAATATCTCTTCGGCGATTTTAGCCGGCTTGGCGGCCTTGACCGCGGTCTCCGCCGCCGCGAAGCGCGCCAGGAACAAGTCCACCAAGCGCCGAGCGATGAGCGGATTTTGCGACAGAGTTTGTTCCATGTAGGCCTGGCTGAATGGGATACTCGCCTGAAGCAGGTATTTCGAGTAGGCGCGCAGAACCAAAACCTCGCGCGCGTGCAAGCCCGCGTGCAGGACCAATCTGTTGAAGCCGTCGCTTTCCAATTCGCCGCGCCAAATCTTGGCGAAGGCGTCGTGGAAAGCATCCCTGACCTTGGCGATATCGATGGCCGCGCCATGGTTTATGCGCATGGCGAAATCGTGCATCCAGACCGGCTGTTTCGCGCCGGCGGGCCGCACGTCGTAGGGAATCTCGCTGATGACTTTCAAGCCCATGTTTTCAAGCATGGGCAAAATATCCGACAAGGGAACCGGCGCGCCGGTGACGTAAACCTTGAATCGGATATCGTCTTCCCCGGCATCGTCCGGCCGGTACAGATTTGTCGCCAGATCGCCGCTGTTCAGCGCTTCTTCGATCCGCTCGATGTCGAAGACCGCGGTCCGTTCGTCGAAGATTCCGAGATAGTTGGATGGAAAGGCCTGCGCATAGCGGCGCAGCAAACGCAGGCCCTGTTCCTCGCCCCGGTCCTCGATCAAAGCTTGGCGCAAGCGGTCGGACCAGGATCGCCCGGCCTCGATAAGCTTGGCTTCGAGAGCGGCGAGATCGACGGCCGGCACCTCGCCGCGCGTGGTCTTGAGGATGACGTGTATCCGGGCCAGCACGTCGTCCGTCAAGTGCGTGGTGAAGGCCGCCACGGTGCCGTCGTAAGCCGTGGCCAAGATATCTTGCAGGCGCATACGAAGGGCGGAGTCGTAACGGTCGCGCGGCACGTACATGAGGCAGGACACGAACCTCTCGAAGGGGTCGTGGCGCACGAACAGCGCGATGCGCTGGCGTTCCTGCAAATGCAGTATACCCATGGCCACGTTGAACAATTCATCCGCGTCTATTTGGAACAGCTCATCGCGCGGGAAGGTCTCCAGGATATGCATCAAGGCCTTGCCATCGTGGCTATTCGGCGTGAAGCTGGCGCTCGCCGCGACCCGGTCGATCTTTTGCCGTAACAGCGGGATGCCGCGCGGCGAGCGCGAATAGGCGACCGAGGTGAACAGCCCGATGAACAGGCGTTCGCCGGTTACCCGGCCTTGTTTGTCGAAGCACTTGACGGCCACGGTGTCCATATGCACGGGACGGTGGACGGTGGCGCGCCTATTGGCCTTGGTGCAGCGAAGCAAGACCGGTTGGGTCACGAAATCGCGGACCTCCGCCGGCAAGGCGCCCAGGTTCCGCAAACCGTCGAAGACCGGCACCTGTTCGTCGCGCAGGACGCCTAGACCGTCTTCGGGCACCACACGCGCGCGCGCGGCGGCGCCCTCGCCCTCGAAGCTGTACTGGCGGTAACCGAGAAAAGTAAAATGGTCGTCGCCCATCCATTGCAGGAAGGCGATGCCTTCCTCGATCTCCTCAACGGGCAAGGGCGGCGGCGAGGATTGCAATTCTTCGAGGGTTTCGCGCAAGCGGGCCCCCATATCGCGCCAATCCTCGACCGCGGCGCGCACGTCGCTCAGCACCACGTCGAGACGGCCGCGGATTTCCGTCAGGCGCTCGGCCGGTTGTTCGCCGATCTGAACCTGCATGAAGGATTCGCGCGGCACCTTATCGCCGGCGGTCTCGGGATCGGAGAGCTCGCTTAGCGCGCCGTCTGGCTGGCGCGTGACCCGCAGGATCGGGTGTATGGCCAGATAGACCTCGACCCCGAGCCTGGCGAGTTCGGAAGTGACCGAATCGACCAGGAAGGGCATGTCGTCGTTAACGATCTCGACAATGGTGTGCGAGGATCGCCACGCCTGCTCCCCGTCGCGGGGGTTGTAAACCCTGACCTTGGCGGTTCCGGGTTCGCGGGCTTGACCGAGGTCCCAGAGCGAGAGCGCGGCGCCGTAAAGATTGTCCGGATCTTCGTTCAAGATATCGTCGGGCGGAACATGGGCGTAGAATTGCCGGATAAAACGCTCCACGTTGGCAGCGCCCGCCCGGTCGAGCCGTTCAAGCGCGCGCCCGGCGACCTTGTCGATTAGGTCCGCTTTTTTCTGTTCAGCCTTAGACGTCATGGTAATCCGCCCCGTAGAATACGACTCGGGCGCTCAACCCCCGCGGATTTTCATTCGCCTGTTACAAGCGTGGCGGGGCCGCGCCGTAAGCAGACGTTACCCTATTTGCCTTAAAATGGGGAAAAGAGTTCGGCGCGCGGCCTAATGCCAAGGAGCGTTTGCCTTATCCCTCCGGCGGCCTTCCAGGCGCCGCCGGATCGCGGGTCTCCAAGTCGCGCAGGGACTGCCCGATTTCCTTGAGCATCTCGTCCAGGGACAGCGTCTCGCCACGCGGGGCCGCTTGCGGCGATGCCGGCGTTTGCGTTTGTGGCGGCGCGGTCCCGGGCCGGGCCGCCGCCAGGCGCGGGCCCAAGATCTCCGGATAGGCCAGCAGGCGGTCCAGCAGCTTTTGAACGTCCTGGCGCAGGGATTGTTCCTGCTGGCGAAGAATCTGTTCTCTTTGCAGCATGAGGCGCAGATCCCGCGCTTCGTCGAGATGCCGGTCCAGGCGGGCGTTCAGGCGCTCCGTCTCTCGGATCAAGCGCGCGATCTCTTGCTGTTGTATCGCCACCACTTCCGGCCGGCATCCGCGCGGTGGGGGCGGGGAGGCCGGGCTTGCGGCCTTGGGCCGCGCCGGGGCGGCCGCGGGGGTTTCGGGGACCTCTTCCTGGAGCCAGACGTAAACCTGCCGGCCGCGCTTGAAGCCCTTGGCTTTTCCGCGCCGGATGCGCATACGCAGCGCGTCGCTGCTCAAGCCCAGACGCTCGGCGGCCGCCGCCAAGGGCACGGCGTGATGGCCGTCTTGCGATCTGCCTGACATGTCCCGACCCTAATACCCCCTTCCCCCTAGTCCTTGAAAAGATATTTGCCCGCGAGGATGTATTTCATGGGGTTACGATTTTGGTTTTTGACGCGGATTTCGTAGTGGAGGTGCGGACCGGTGCTGCGCCCCGAACTGCCCAGGAGCCCGATTTTCCCGCGATGCCCGACTTCTTGTCCTTTCCGGACCAATACCTTGCGCAGATGCGCGTAGCGGGTCGCGATTCCGTAACCGTGATCGATCTCCACCATCTTGCCATAGCGGCCGTTTTCGCCGGCGAAGACCACGGTTCCCGGCGCGGTCGCGCGGATCGGGGTGCGCGGCGGCGCCACGAAGTCGATTCCCAGGTGGCGCGCCTTGCGCCCGGACATGGGATCGCGGCGCTGACCGTAGGAGGAACTGATGCGGAATTGATCGAGGGGCACGCTCAGCGGCAGGCGGCGCACAACTTCGCGCAACTCGGACCAGCGGTCGAGCTGCGCCTCCAAGCGCGAGACCGTGGCCGCGAGCTCGCTGCCTGCACGGGTGCCGGCGCTAAAACTTTCAGCGGGAATGAAGGGGCCGCCTTGGCCGAGAGCCGGCTGCAGGCCGCTGTCGCCGACGGCAAGCAGGTCATCGATATTCAGGCCGGTCATGGCGATCGTCTTTTCGACCGCCGCCGCCCCTTCCCGGACCTGCGCGCTCAAGCGCTCTATCACCTCCTGCTCGGATTCCCGCAAGCGCGCCAAGCGCGCCTCCAGCCCCTGGATACGCCGCGATTGGGCGTCGCCCTGGCCGCGCAACGCCATGCGGTTGGCGGTTTCGCGCGCCAGCGCCGTTCGCACGGCCGTGAGCTGCTTTGTCATCTTAGTCCGGTTCTCGAAAGCCTGCCCCAGATCGCGTTGGAGTTCGGCGCTGGCACGCGCCTGACGGGCGATCTCGCTCTCCTGCATTGCCAGGTTTCGCCGGTCCAGGAAATTCCCGGCGGTGGCGAACAGGCTCCAGGCGACGGCCGCCGCCGCCGCGGCGGCCGCGAATTTCTGCAGCCGGGCGCTCAAGCGCAGGTAGCGGAAGCGATCGCCCCAGGAAAAGAAGATCTCACGCGGGGCGAAAACGCGATCCAGAAACACAGGGATCCGGGCGGCGCGCGCGGCGGGCATATCCGCTATCCCGCGATCCGGCCGCCATGGCGGCCGCGAAAGAAAATCAAAGCATTCATCGTGTGTAATCTAAGCCTTCATCCGTTGAACCCTTGAATAGACTACATATAAATAAAACTTAAATCAATTGGTAATAATAATTACCTTAACATTTACCATATCCATTTACCGGAAAAACCCCAGTGTTTACACATGTCTAGGGTCTTGGGCGCATATGCCGGTATTTTTCTTCTGCAAGCTTGCGATTATTTTGCCTGAGTCCACATGACGCAATGCAGACCAAACGAAAAACGGCCCGGAACCGGGCCGCCTTCGCGATCGTAAATAGTGGTCTGAAAACTGGCGCGGGCGATGAGATTCGAAATCACGACCCCAACCTTGGCAAGGTCGAGCGGTCCCTCTGTATCTCATTGATTCACCTTTCATACCTGCGTGACCTTCGTGTTCTGCACGGATTCCGCCCAGGGCAGGCGGTCAATTGCGCCTGCCAGATGGTCCGGGTTGACGTGGGTATATCGGAAGACCATTCGCTCGGACTTCCAGCCGCCCAGCTCCATCAGCGCCCGCAGGTCCCGGGTTGCAGCATAGGCCCAGGTCGCCCAGGTGTGCCGGCAATCGTGCGGCCGGAAGCGCGGCTTCCAGCGATTCTTGAGTTTGCCGTCGTGGCAGCCGATGTAGGTCACCTTGTCGGCCAAGCCAGCGCGTTTCAGAGCGCCAATCCACGCTGTCTTGATCTGGCCGCCGCCGGTGCCGACGACACCTAATCCCCATTGACGACAATACGGCGCTAGTTTGAAGGCACCTATCACCATACCCAGGACCTGGCGCCGGCCGGGCATGAAACGTGCTATCTTGACACCGTACTATAGTACGGAGTCTAAACTCAGTTCTACGGAAGGATTTACACGGCAATGAGGATCAGCGTAGTAGCCAAAAATACCGGTGTCGGCGTCGAGACGGTCCGGTTCTACGAACGCCAAGGCCTGATCGCGCAACCACCCAGACCGTCTGACGGTGGGTTCCGAAGTTATCCGCCTGAGGTTCTCGAGCGGATCCGGTTTATCCGCCAAGCGCAGAGCCTGGGGTTCTCCCTGAAAGAGATCGACGAGCTCCTGTCTCTTAGAGCCGATCCCTCGGCGGACTGCGGCGACGTTCGCCAGCGGGCCCAGTCGAAACTCGAGGAAGTTGACGCGAAAATCGCGAGCCTGACCGCGATCCGCTCTGCGCTCCGAGGCTTGATCGACGCATGCCCCGGAGAGGGCGCGGCGAGGTTTTGCTCGATCCTCGATAGTCTCGAAAGCCAGGCAAAGGGCGAAGTGCAATTGGAAAAACGAAGGAGATGAAGCCATGGCCGCCAAAAGGAAGATCGAGATTTTCAGCGCAGGCTGTCCAACTTGTGATGAAGCGGTAACAAAAATTAAGGCCCTAGCGTGCCCGTCTTGCGAGATCGTGGTGCTCGATATGAAAGATCCGGCGGTCGCACAGCGGGCCAAGACTCTGGGCGTACGCTCCGTTCCAGCTGTCTCTATCGACGGCAAGTTGGCCGACTGCTGCTCAGGTCGCGGACCGGACGAGGGGACTCTACGGGCAGCGGGTCTCGGTCAAGCCTTGCCCTGAGCCGCATCTAGGAAGAATGGCCGCGTATCGGCAGACTGCGAGCGGTAAGCCGCGAGAGATCGAATGCCGGCAGCAAATCTACCCCAGCCATGGATTGCCTGGAGAACAGCAGCGCTACGGCGCCCTTCAAGGCACCGAAGCGCGAGTGGTAGCGCTCACGGGAGCCATGCAGGGCATGGGATTTCTTTCGACGCGTCTAAAGGAGAAAAGCGAATTGAAAGCCCGGACAATTCTCGGCACCGGCATCGTCGGCTCCATCGTATTCGCCATAGGCTGCTTCACGCCGGCCTTGGTTCTCCTGTTCGGCCTGGCCGGGTTGTCGGCGTGGATGGGCTGGTGGCTCGATTACTTCCTGCTCTATCCCGGCTTGGCGATCTTTCTCGCCATAACGGCTTACGGCCTGGCCATGCTCAAGAGGAGAAGGACGCGGTGACGCGGCAATCGACGATCACGTGTCCGAATTGTCGGCATCGGAAGAGCGAGACCATGCCGGCTGACGCGTGCCAGTTCTTTTACGGCTGCGAGGGTTGTGGCGCCGTGCTTCGGCCGAAAACAGGGGATTGCCGCGTGTTCTGCTCTTACGGGACCGTCCCCTGTCCCCCTATTCAGGAGATGCGGCAGAAGGCTTAGAACGCTGCATTCTCCGCGGGCTCTTGCTTGGTACCCGCCCATTCTCTAGCCACCGCCCAAACAGCGAGCAACACACCGGCGGCGGCGACATAGACACGCACCGGCTCGAAGTACGTGAGGAGGAGATCTCCACCGAATAGTAGCAGGAGGACCTTGTTGCAGACGGGACAGGCCACGCCGATGAACCCGAGAACGCCACCAACGCCAGCGGTCTTTATCGAGCAGAAGGGTCTTCGGATGACGACATACACGCCGAGCAGCAGGGAGAGCATAGCCAGAAGCGCGATTTCCCAGCCTCCGGCAGGCGTCATTCGAATGAAAATGGGGTTCTCCCACAGCGCCGCTACAGTGCCGAGCGCGACGAAGGACCCAAGGGCGACCGCGAGGCCCTTTAAAATTCGGGATAAACTCAGGTTAGGTGTCATGGTTCGGAGGATAGGGCTTTCGTGTTAAATTCTCGTAGCTGCATTTTCCCACGATCGGCACCGGCTAAAGCGGCGGCATTTACAGTCCGTCGCCATCAGGTGAGTGTAGGACCGACAGGTTCAGACGCCAAGAGATTAGGTTCGCGAGGCGGTGTTGTGCCCTCACTCTTGGTTTTGCGCCGGAAAATATAAACATCAGAGCCCAACTCCGGGGGTATGACTAATCGACTAAACGCCTTTTCTTTTTCGAAGGCAAAATCGGTTTGACGTTTGTAATCGTTCCAGTTCCCGGCCGCGAATCGATGACGGCTACCGATGACGATATAGATCTGAACGCTGCGAGTCTTGAAGACTTGGCGTTCAAAGTCGTTGCCGGCGGGCGGCCAGGAGCAGATCACCGCCTCGGGGGCGTACATCTTTAAAGCCGTTCGCGCATCGCGCCTGACAACCCAGTCGGGGTATCGCACCGAGTGTTGCCAACTATAGTTGTCCGTAGCTGTAATTCGGACGCCCTGGTCCTTCAGGAATCTCGTCAACGTCCCATCGCCCGCGGCGAGCTCAAGGCAAGATCTGGAACCTATCAGCACGGCCAGCTTTTCGATAAGTTGCTGGGAATAGAAACAATAAATTCCCTCGGATTCCGCCAGGGGCATAAGCCGCTTCTTTTGCCAGACAAATGGCCACATCAAGCGAAACCAAAACAGCGACGCCGGCTTACGTTCCAACTCTCGCGCAAACAGAAGCCCTTTTATGATGTAGCCATTCAGCCAGTTGAATCTAACGACACCTTTCTTGATCCCGGAGGCGGCGATCAAGCCGTAATTCTTGATCGCCAATTGAGCCATGCGATCGCGAATGTATTTCGACAGAGCGGGATCCAATGCTTTTCCGGTTCTTGGTCTCCTGCTGGCGGATTCTGATCGTGTCGCCGCGGAATTTGAGGAGGGAATTGGCCGTCTTAGCGGTTGTTCTTCCGACCTACTCCGCTCGCGAGCGGCTGAAATGTCCCGCTGCACGATTGTCCACTCGTTCGGGTACTCCGCGCAAAGCTCACTGAGAGTGGGCATGGTCTTCAGCCATTTCCGAACCTTCTTGGGGTTTTTATTGGACATTCCCGCGATGATCTCCAGCTTTACCACGCCTCAACCCGTCTCTTCTAAATGACCCCAAAGGCTCGGGCAATGACGTCCGGCCGTTCAGCCCCGACTCGCCCGCACGATATAATGATTCAGGAACCGCACCGCTTCCGGTGAATCCCATTTCGCTGCTGCGACGATATAGCCGACCGCCAAACCGTCCCGGTCGATGAGATAGATGATCGGAAGGCCATAGAGGGGGAATGCATCCTCCGCGCATCTAGTGAAATCTTGGTAAACGCTGATGTTCCTCAACCCCAGGCGCCTCACGAAGGAGACGGGAACGTCGATGTCGCCCTCATTGATCGGCAATGCCACGAGCGTAAAAGCTTCGTTCCCAAAGAGCGCCTGAAGGCGGTTAAGCGCCGGAAGGTTGTCGACGCCGGGCGCCCACCAGGCCGCACAGAAATTCAGCAGAACGAGCTCTCCATGAAATCAGCCCAGATCGTGGACGCTACCGTCCTCGGTGAGGATCGGCCTCGAACTTTTCCTGGCAACCTGCTGAGCAAAGATAGAAGCACTGGCGCCCGAGGCGATGCACGCCGCGGTGGCCTTAGCCCAGCAATTGCTCATTAGGAGTTTCCATTTCTCAATTCCGCCATATTCCGGTCATCAGATAGCCGGCGTTCGCGATTACTCAGTTGAACTCCACAGGGCACAGCTAGAGCCCTTCGTTTTGGGCCAACGATTTGGAACCCCGGTTTGGGAATGCAAATGTCGGTGGCGGTCGGCAGAGCTCTTCCAGTCGCGCCGACCCCTTCCCGCGGAAAAACGGATCGCGCGATCTTGACGTTTACGTCCCCTTCAACAAATCCTGCCAGAACTTCCGTGGCAGCACAGACAATTGCCAGACAACGATGCTAGAGTAAGAAAGAGAAAATTTTCCGGTCACGAGAGCGTGATTCTCTGTTCCCGCACTTGACCTTCCACCAGGGGCAATCCCCATCTCCCAATGACCGAAACAAGGCACAGGCATAAGCGGCAATGGATCTAATCGGAAGCATATGGCGGCGGGCGGCAAGGGCGGGCCATTTTCTGGCCCTAGTCGCCGTCCTGTTTCTCGCCGTCAATCCGTATCCGCTTCATGCCCAGTCCGGCGACGGGGCCGGCCACAGCCATTTCGGATCCTTCTGTGAGACGCTTGACACAGAAAAGTCATCGTCTAACAGCGAAGACAGCATGCCAAGTTCCCACGGCGATTGCATGCACCACTTCGATCCCCTGGTCCGCGCGCCTATCGAGTCTGCCAATTTCCCTCGATTAGTTGCCATGGCCCGGCCACATGTTGACTCTGCGCGGCAGGTTAACCCGGCCCCCGACCTACGGCCCCCCCGAAATCCATCCTGAGTCGATAACGCTTTTCTGAACGCACCGGCTGTCCGCGCACTGCGCGGCGCAGCGTCGAGCGAACGGAAAAGCTCGGCCTTACGACGGAAATCATTTTAGCTGTTCCGGCAGCAATGAACCGCGCCAGCGGCCATGCGCGGCCAACCTCTAGCAGGTGTCGCCTGTATGCGATGCAAGGCGGCAACGGACTCACATCGGCGCCGCATCTTAACTCGAAATAAAAGGAACCAAACCATGCGTACTAGAACGTCCAAGTTTCTCCTCTCCGCCGCCGTGGCGGCCGCTTTGTCCACCTCCGGAGCGGTACTTGCCGCCGGTTCGCACGAGGGTGGCCATGGCCATGCCGGCGCCTTCGCCTTCGGCGAGCCGGGCAAGCCTTCCGAGGCCAACCGAATCATCGAGATCACGATGGGCGATAACTACTTCGAGCCCGAAAAGCTCGTTGTTGGCGCCGGGGAGACGGTTCGCTTCATGGTCAAGAACGAGGGCGATTTCCTGCATGAATTCAACGTCGGCACGACCGCCATGCACGCCGAGCATCAAAAGGAGATGATGACCATGATGGAACACGGTATGCTCACGGCGACCGGAATCGACATGAGCATGATGAAGATGGACCACGGATCGATGGACATGTCGGGCCACGTCCACGACGACCCCAACAGCATCCTCATCGAGCCCGGCAAAACACAGGAATTAGTTTGGAAGTTCGCGGCGGCCAGGAATTTGGAGTTCGCCTGCAACGTGCCGGGCCATTACGATGCCGGCATGATGGGTGCGATCGAGTTCGGCAAGCAACCCCAAACCGCCAAGAGCAATTGAGCAATCGGCAAGACGGAGAACACACAATGAACGCACGGGATTCCCAGTCCCTGGGACGAGCCATGCTAAAGTCAGTGGCAATTCTTGGGGCCGCGTCGGCGCTGTTAAGCGCCGGCCCGGCCCTGGCCGGCACCTACGATCTGACCATCGGAGAGACGGCCATTAACGTCTCGGGCACAGTACAAACCGCCCAGACCATTAACGGGACGGTGCCGGGGCCTACCCTGCGGTTCAAGGAGGGCGAGGATTTGGTTATCAATGTGACCAACACCCTCGACGAGGACACCTCGATCCACTGGCACGGTCTGATCGTTCCCTTTACCCAGGACGGCGTGCCGGGCATCAGTTTCGACGGCATCGAACCCGGGACCACCCACACTTACCGTTTTGCGGCGCAGCAAAGCGGAACCTATTGGTTCCATAGCCATTCGGGACTTCAGGAGCAGAAGGGCGTCTACGGCTCAATCGTGATCGAGCCCAAGGGGCGCGAGCCGTTCCGCTACGACCGCGATTATGTGGTCGTTCTGTCCGACTGGCACGATACCAAGCCGGAAAAGATTCTCGCCAATCTCAAGAAGCAGTCCGATTACTACAATTACAACCAGCGCACGCTCATGAGCTTCTTCGACGATGTATCGGAGAAGGGCTTCGGCGCGGCGCTGTCGGACCGGACGGATTGGGGCGAGATGCGCATGACCCCGACCGATATCGCGGATATCAGCGGTTATACCTTCCTGGTGAACGGCAAAAACCCCGAGCAGAATTGGACCGGCCTGTTCGAACCCGGCGAGCGGGTGCGGCTGCGCTTCATCAATGCCGCCGCCATGACCTACTTCGATGTCCGGATCCCGGGCCTCGAGATGACCGTCGTGCAAGCGGACGGTAACAACGTCCAGCCAGTCAAGGTCGATGAGTTCCGAATCGCCGTCGCCGAGACCTACGACGTCATCGTCCGGCCAAAGGAAGACCGGGCCTACACGATCGCCGCCGAGCCCATGGCGCGAACCGGAATGGCGCGGGCCACCCTCGCCCCTCGCGCGGGCATGGAAGCGGCCGTGCCTGAAGGCCGCGAGCGCCCGATGCTGACCATGGCCGATATGGGCCACGGCGGCATGGAAGGCATGGAAGGCATGGAAGGCATGGATCAAGGCCAGATGCCGGACATGACGCCGCCCGGCAAGGATACAAAACAAATGCCCGGTATGGATCAATCCACCATGTCCCAGATGGACCAGGGTTCCATGAACCAAGGCGCGGTGAACCAAGGTTCGATGGACCAAAGTTCTATGGGCCAAAGTTCTATGGACCAAGGTTCTATGAACCAAAGTTCTATGGACCAAGATTCCATGGACCAAGGCGCGATGACAAAAATGGACCATGGGGCGATGGGAGGGAAAACCAAGACCCGGCAGGATCCTTTCTATGCCCCCGGCAGCGGCCTGACGCCAACCGCGGCCAACGGCGGCAAGTTCCTCTCTTATGCCGATTTGAAGGCACAGAAGCCGCTCTATGAGGACCGGGAGGCGACACGGGAGATTGAAATCAGGCTGACCGGCAATATGGAGAGATACTTCTGGTCGATAAACGACAAGAAGTATTCGGAGGCCGAACCGATCCGCCTGAAGTATGGGGAGCGTGTCCGCTTCAAGTTCGTCAACGAAACCATGATGAGCCACCCCATGCACCTGCACGGTATGTGGACGATCCTCGACAATGGCAACGGTAAAATGAATCCGGTCAAGCACACGGTCAGCATCGCGCCGGGCACCACCGTTCTTGCCGAAGTGGAGGTCGATGCGCCCGGTCAGTGGGCCTTCCACTGTCACCTCATGTACCACATGGCCACCGGCATGTTCCGCATGGTCATCGTCGAGGGCGGTCCGCAAACAACCAGCGTTAACTAGGGGAAGCTGCGATGTCTTTCAAAACCTTAAAGCCTTGCCTTGCCGCGGGTCTCGTTGCCGGGGTAATCGCCCTGGCCATCCCGGCCAAGCCCGCGGCGGCGGCGGAGCTCGACAACCAGATATACACGTTCTTCCAGATGGACCAGAACGAGTACCGTCTGAGCGACGGCGACGACGCCTACGTTTGGGAGGCCCAAGGCTGGGCCGGAACCGATTACGACAAACTCGCCTTCAAGACCGAAGGCGAGAAGGCGATCGATGGCGACCTTGAGAAAGCCGAGCTCCAGGTACTCTACAGCCGCTTGATCACCGATTTCTTCGATGCTCAGATAGGGATTCGGTACGACTTCGAGCCCAATCCCGAACGCGCCTACGCGGTCATCGGTTTGCAGGGCTTGGCGCCGCAGTTCTTCGAAGTCGATACCGCTTTGTTCATCAGCGAGGACGGCGATGTCTCCGCCAGGCTGGAGGCGGAGTACGAATTGCTGATTACACAGCGATTGGTCTTGCAGCCCACGGTCGAGCTCAACATCGCGGCCCAGGAAGTCGAGGAGTTGGGAATCGGATCGGGCCCGACGGACTTCGAGGCCGGACTGCGTTTGCGATACGAGTTCACACGCGAGTTCGCCCCCTACATCGGCGTCAACTACGAGCGGGGTCTCTTCGACACGGCCGATTTCAAGAGAGACGAAGGTGAGGATGTCGACGCCGTTTCCTTCGTCGCCGGCGTCCGGTTCTTCTTCTAGCGGCTGACGGTTCCGAGGCGCGCGAGTCGGCACTTTGGGGCCGCGTTCTGGAAACGATATCGCCAGAGTAGGCACATGGCTCAAAATGAGCCTGAAAGAATAATTAGAGACCGGCCATCATGATCGGAATAATACGGTGGCACAAGACAAGGAGGGGGCGGAAGAGAAAACCTGTGCGCAAATGAAGAGGCGATACGGTGAACGAGACTCTCGACCTACACACCGCCGGACACTCGATTGGCCTCTGGCTCTTCCAGGACACCAGTCCCTGGTTCGAATTTGTGCTGCACACCGTGCTGATGGCTGCGCCGGCCGCGTTAGCATTGGTACTAGGTGTATGGCTCCTTCAGCTCGTTCGGCATATCGTGAGGCGATTCCGCGAGCGCTCAGCCGAATCGCTGCGGGGCTCCGAGTCAACGGCGCAATCAACGGAAATATTCCAGTACGTATTTAAGCACACGCGCCGGAGCCAGTTACGGCTCCTCGCCGCTGCCCTAGTTGCGCTGCCCTTGCTGTATGCCGGACTCGAGTTGCCCAAGCTAATCATTAACAATGCGATATCGTCGGGTCACTTTCCGATCGAGATTGCCGGCCAGCCGCTGTCACAGACCAAGTATCTTTTTCTGCTCTCCGGCCTTTACCTCGCCGTTATCCTGATCAGCGGTTCGCTTAAATACGTCATCAACGTTCATAAGGGGCGCGTCTCGGAGTGCCTATTGCGCCGACTACGCCTCACGATTTACCGGCACTGGCGCCGTAACGTCGGTCAGGGAGAGCGCACGGAGGTAATACCGATGCTCGTGCAGGAGGTCGAGCCGATCGGGGGTTTCGCTGGCGACGCGTTTGTCCTGCCCCTTTTTCAAGGTGGTACCTTTCTGACAATTCTCGCCTTCATGTTCGCGCAAGATCCTGTGCTTGGTGCTGCGGCGATTACACTGCTTCCGGTCCAGCTCGCCCTGATTCCCCGCCTCCAGCGCAAGATAAACAAGCTTGCCCGGCGCCGCGCCCAAGAGATGCGCGGACTCGGCGGCGTGATCGGCCGGGAGATCGCCTCCGATTCGCTCGACCCTGGCGAAACCAGGCGCCAGGTTGCCGGCGGGTTACGCCGCATCGCAGAAATTCGTTTCGAGATCTACCGGAAGAAGTTTTTCATGAAGGGCCTGAACAACCTGATCACGCAGTTGACGCCCTTCTTTTTCTATACGGTGGGCGGGTATCTCGTGATCGATGACCGGTTATCGTTTGGCGCGCTTGTTGCCGTCCTCGCCGCCCACAAGGATTTTTCGGCGCCGTTAAAGGAGCTCCTCAGATACTACCAGACCATGGAGGATGTCCGAGTGCGTTTTGACGAGACACGGCGTTTCCTGTTTGCGCAAACGTCGGTGGCGCGAGCGCTTCACGCGATGACGAACGCGCTGCACCCTTCAGCCGTCCCATGCAGCCCGCAAAGCCCGCGACCGGCCAAGCCAGGCCAGTCGGCAGCCGCTGCAAACAGAGTCGCGGTCACTCCTGGACAAGGGAGATTCCAGCCATGTGCACCGCAGAACTGCACGCCTTAGCTGGGGCGGCGAGCAAGGCTTCAGCCCCTCCAGTACCCCGCCCGTGACGCCATAGCGAATTTCACCTGGTTCACTGCTCAACTCAAAGAGGAGATCGTTAGGATGCCCGCCGAAACACGCCGCAGGTTCATTTCGATGATTCTTGCTCTATCCGCCGCATTCGGTGCGGGAAGGTTCGCGAAAGCGGACCAGCCTCCGGATCATCATGGTCAGGTAATTGTGGAGAACGTGTGGGCCACGCCTGCAAGAGAAGGCGAGCAGAGCATACTCCACCTTCGAATCATCAACGAAGGCCGCGATCATGCGCATCTTCTAGGCGTGGAAACGCCTGTCGCCAAGGACGCGCGGATCGTTGGGCGAATAAGCGATCACAAGACGACAGCGTTCGAGTCGATGAGCGTTCGCGCCGATAGCGATCTCGATCTTACGAGCGACCACATGTGGATTGAGCTCGGGCGGCTCACCCGTGCGGTGAAGCCGGGCGAATCGATCCCCCTCGAACTGGTCTTTGTGCGAGGCCGCGTACGCGCGGAAGCGCACGTACACACCGCCGACGGGTGATCTCTTAAGACGGGTGGGCCTCAAGATCGTCGGTCAATACTGCCGTAGCCACATTGTCGCTCAACACGAACTTTGACGCTTGGGGCCTTCGCCCACTTTCTGGCGGTCGGTCCCTGTGGAATAGTATATGACCCATAGGCCGAAGAGGGCGGAAAGGAATGATCCCAGAAGAATCGCAAGCTTCGAAGCGGCCACGAGAGCGGCGCTGGGAAAGGCCAATGAAGCGATGAAGAGGCTCATGGTGAAGCCGATGCCAGCGAGCAGCGCGGTGCCATAGACCTGTGACCAGATAACGCCCCGGGGGAGCTCGCCAACGCCCAGGCGCACCGCCAACCAAGCCGCGCCAAAAATCCCCACTTGCTTCCCTATGAACAGGCCCGCCACGATGCCCAAGGGAGCTGAGGTCAAGAGGGATGCCACGGCTTCGCTGTCGATAGCGATGCCCGCGTTGAAAAAGGCGAACAATGGCACGACGACCAGCACGCCCCAGGGATGGAGGCGTCGCTCGGTTTCGCGAAGTGGTGAGGAACAGCGGCACCCGGATACGCGCATCGGGACAACAAAGGCTATGAGGATGCCGGCCAAGGCTGCCTCCACGCCGGATATCAGCATGGCCATCCAGAGGAACAAGCCAATGGCGACATAAGGAATCACTCGACGGACACGGAAAATGTTCAGAAAAATCAGTCCAGCCAAGGCTAGGGCGGCTAGCATGAGGGGCATGACGGACAGCACCTCGCCGTAGAACAAGCCAATGATAAGGACCGCCCCGATATCGTCGAAGATAGCGATTGCGGTTAGGAAGACTTTTAGTGCCACCGGAACACGGGCACCAAGGAGGGAGAGCATCCCGAGTGCGAGCACGATATCCGTAGCGGTTGGGATGGCCCACCCCCGCACGAGGACTGGATCAGTCCAATTAAACGCTACGTAGATTCCCGCGGGCGCTGCCATGCCGCCGAGCGCGGCGAAGGCCGGTAATGCCGCACACTTGGCCGTCGAGAGATGCCCTTCAAGGAATTCACGCTTGATCTCCAATCCAACGAGCAGGAAGAAGATGACCAGTAGCCCCTCGTTGATCCACTGCACGAGAGGCTCCTCGATCTCGAGAGGGCCGAAGCGCAGGTGCACCGGCAGGTGATGCACGCTTTCGTAGAGTGCCGCCAGCGGCGAATTCGCCGCCACCAGGGCGATCGATAGTGCCGCGATCATGAGCAGTGCTGAGGCTTGCTCGTAACGGAATAGCTTACGCAATCCACTCACGAGTCAGGCTTGCCACGTTCGATGACGCAGCGAATCCATGGAGCCGTCTCCGGGAAGCCTGCAGAAACCTTGTGGTGGAACGCCCAAGGCGCCGTTGAACTTGCTCGACATGTTCTGAAAGGCGATGAGTCCGGTAAGCTCGGCGATGGCGTCGTCGTCGAAGTGTTCTCGAAGTCGCGTGCATAAATCGCCGCCCGCTTCTCGGCCGGAATGAGTCATCGTTTTTGCGTAATCCAGCGCGGCGCGTTCGCGCTCGTCGAACAGGTTGCTTTCGGGCCAACGGCTCAACGCCTCGATCTTGACGGGCGGGGTTCCGCACATGAGCAGTGTGGCCGAGTTGATATCCACGCAGAAGGAACAACCGTTGATCTGCGGCACGCAGGTCGTGATCAAGGCGCGCACGGCCGGATCGATGGGCGAGGATCTTCGGTCGATCATTCGGTAAAGAAATACCCCCCAAGAAAAAATCTCGATGAGCGCGCCCAGAGGAGGGCCGATTCGAGAACCGCCCCATACGTGCGCCGCTGATTCCAGAAGAACGGGCGAAGATACCAAAGGCAACTTTCGAGTGGCTTTGGTTCGATACTCATGCTTGCTCCGGGTTCCAACGGTCGCCGCGCTCCGAGAGCCCCGCCCCTCACATGTTATGCGGCCGGTAAGCGATGCCATTGGCGGTTTGCAACTCGCGCACATACCTTACGACCGCGGCGATTTGCTCGTCGCTTAGCGATGGCTGCGCCGGCATATTCCCAAACGGCCAATGGTGCTGCTGTACACCTTGCCTTGCGGCGAGAAAAAAGGCGGCATCGGCATGGTGGCCGGGGTTGTAAATGTCATGGACCAAAGGCGGCCCCTTCTCGGTCCCGGCGGCGTTCTTGCCATGGCACTGCCCACAGTTGGCGTCAAACGCTGTTTTACCCGCGGCCGCGATGGCCGAAAACTTCGGAACGATGACATCGACCGTCGCGTCACGTGATGAAGGCGCAAGGACTCCCCAAACAAAGCCGGCAAGGCCGACAATGAAAACGCCCGTGACCAGAATGGCAGGCAATCTCTGGCGTAGGCGCACCGCGGTCCCGGTGCGCTTGCGATTTGATTTCTGGGTCACCCTGTACCTCTAAATTTGTGGCATGTTGATCTTATGCGTCAGTACGCGCCGTACTACAGAAGCTCAATAGGCCGATGAAGACCGGGCTGCCACGCCACATGACCGTGATCCGCTGGCCGACCTCGATCGGCGCGAGATCGGCTTCCGTCGACGACACGGCGAGCACGTCGGCGGCCGGGTTCATGCTGTCGATCAGTGGCCAGATCGCGGCCGCCGCGCCAACGGCGCCCGTCGCCCCCGCGGTCAGATAGAGGAAATCGCGTCGGGATTCGTGTCTTTCCGGGACCCTAAGCTCGGTGCCTATCGCTTCATCGGACATGGTGGGTTCCTCCTGTCACCGACGGGTGCTCCCGCGAAACGTCGAGATCTAGCGGCCACTTTCCTTGGCGGAAGGCCAAACAACATTCTTGGCCCCCTTCTGATGGATACCCACGGTTTTGCCGGCATTACCGGTCAGCCGGCCGCATAGGCTCGTCCGCTCCGTTTCAGTCTCCAAGTCTTCCAGAAAGCGGCGGCCTGCAGGCCAGCCACCAGCACGACTAGGCCGGCGAATGGCCCTTGGAGCCAATTCGGGTCCGGCACCTGCCGATGAAAATCCTGAAAATGGAGATAGAGGAAATAGGCCGTGTGCACGACAACGAGCACCCACAAGACGTAGGCTCCCTGTTGCAGGAACTTCCATACCGGCCCGCCCAGGAATTTCTGGCTCCGGTCATTCGAGGAAATGGCGAGGACGATACCGTAGGCGAGAGCGCCAAAGCCCACAAGATTGGCGAGACCAAAGCCGTGCTGAACCATCACGTATTGGCCCAGAAGCGGGTGCAACTCGTAACCGACCGAACGGATCAGATCCCATTCTACCCAGCCGTCCAGGATGACCGCTGTATGCGCAATGGCCAGAAGCGTTCCCCATACGCCCAACTCTCGCCGCCAGGGGAGAAAGCCGCGAGCCCAGGACCAAAGACGCGCCAGCGGCCCTGCGGCCATCGCTAGAGATACCAGCAGAAGGCTCGTGTCACCGACTGCGCGGTTCCAGCGATGCATCGCGGACCACTCCGCGCGGGATTCAGCGAACGCGAGCACGCCCACGGCGGCGAGCAACACGATCCAAAGGTGGCGCCACTTCCACCCCGCAATGCTCGCAAACACGCGCCAGCGCGTTACTATTCGGCGACGCCTCATCGAAATACTCCCAGACTGTTCCTTGTTGAGTTTCTGCAAGTTGAACCGGTCCTGGTTCGTAGTCGCCAGTCTAGTCCTGACAGGTTTCTCGTATTGCACCCTTTGCCAACCTCAATCCGCATGGTTGTCGTCACCATGTGCACCTTCTTTTTCCTCGTGTTCCTCATCCGGTTCCTCGTGGGTCTCTTCACCCATGTGATGCATCGACCTTCGTATGCGCGGCGGGATGTCGGCCTCCGAAAACTTCTTTTGCTCTTCGAGGTGGTGAACAAAGGCGATGATATCGGCGAACTCGTCTCCGGTGAACTCGATCTGTTCGCCGAGCTCCTCGCGCTGAAGGACGATCATTGCCTCGGCGCCGCGCCACATCCTGGCCGAAAACTCGAAGGGGTTCATGAGACGCGGCATGGTCGCGGCGTCGAGCGGCGGCGCGTCCTCTCCCCCGACGCCGTTGACCGAATGGCAGGTGACGCAGCCCTTGCTGGCGAACAGCTTACGCCCACGCGCTGGGTCCATCTGCGGCATCCGCAGCATACCCCCGCCCATCATTCCCTGGCCCATCATCGTGCCGCCACGCCCGGACATGCCCTCCGACTGCCCGTGCTGGGCGGCCCGAACCCCAGCCAACGGGGTGAGAAATATCGCCGCGGCGAAAAAGATACCCAGTGAGGTTACGATACGGTTGGACATGGCGTACTCCTGCTAGTTGTTGGTTAAGGGTATGAAGAACCAAGCGAACGGCCGAATCGAGGAATGAAGCCCGGTACGTGCATCGCGTAGCGTGCATACGCCTCGCCGAACTCGGCCTCGACCTCTCGCTCCTCGCGCAGCGCCAGGCGCCAGTACATGACGAGCAAAACCGGGAACATCGCAAGCGTGAGGATCGTTGGCCACTGGAACAAGAAGCCGACCAGGATCAAGACGAACCCCACATATTGAGGATGGCGTATGCGGGCGTAGGGGCCAGTCTCCGCCAGCGTTCCGGTTCGCTGCGCCTGGTAGAGGACGCGCCACGCGGCCGAGAGCAGGATGAACCCGCCGCCTATGAAGACGAAACTCAGGAGGTGGAACGGGCCGAAATGCGGGTTGGCCTTCCAGCCGAACAGCATTTCCAGGAGATGACCGGAATCGTGCGCGAGCCAATCGATATCGGGGTAGTTGGTCTGTAGCCAGCCGGAAAGAAAATATATCGTCAGCGGGAAGCCGTACATCTCGGTGAACAGGGCGACCAGGAAGGCGCTGAAGGCGCCGAAGGAGCGCCAGTCGCGTTTTGTCCGTGGCTTGAAGAAGCTGAAGGCGAAGATGATAAACACGGCCGAGTTGATGATGACCAGGGACCACAGGCCATAGGCCGCAACCGGTTCGCTCATGGCGCCCTCCGGCTGTCGCTTTCGGGTTCATCGCCACCCGAGCCGTCGTCCGCACCGCCACCGTGACCGCCGTGGCCGCTGTGGCCACCGTGGCCACCGTGCATGAAGAGGTGCATGACGAGGCAGCCGCCGATCAAGAGCCACGGCAAGGCGGTAATCGTGTGTGCCTGATGCTCGGTCCAGAGGAAGTAGCCGCCGACCGCCAGGAAGCCGAGCATCGTCAGGCCGGACCTTGAGAACACGAACTGTCGCATGTCTTGCCTCGTTAGTGGGCGAACCTGAACATTCGGCGCCCGGTTTCCCTTAAGTGCCTGGGCTCAAAACCATTTGGTGACCCTTGCCGCCAATCGGGATCTCTCCGAGCACGGCGAGGGTTTCCGGGTCCAGGACCCAGACCTTCGGCTCGTCGGCGCTCGAGATGTAGAGCTTGCCCGCGCCGCGGACGGTGGCGAGATGGTAGGGCGCCGGCGACAAGCGGACGTCGCGTGTGGCCCCGGTCGCCAGGTCGAAAGCGACGACCTTGTCCTCGCCAAGCACCGCTACGAACAAGGTCCGGCCGTCATCCGAAAGATCGATGCCATGGAGCGTCGATCCGATCGGGAGCGTCTTCACGACCTTTCGCTCATCGACCCCGATGACCGAGACGGACCCGTCCCCCACGTTGTTGACGTAGAGGGAGCGGCCGTCCGCCGAGAGAACGACGTGCTCGGGGCTTTCGCCGGCGGCCGCGTTCCAACGGACAGCCCATGACGCGGCATCGACGGCGCTCACGGTGCCGTTGCCGGCATTGCTGACGTAGACGCTCTGCCCTTCCGGCCCGAAGGCCGCATAGTTGGGAAACGGGCCCGTGGGCAGGCTCGCAACGACTTCGTACGAACTGAGGTCTATCGCGCTGATGGCCCCTTGGTTGGGATGGGTCACGACCGCATACCGGCCGTCAGGACTGACCGCGACATGGTGAACGGCGCCGGGCACGTCGATACGACGTACCACCGATCCGTCGGACGTACGAATCACCGAGACCGTACTGACGGCCGCGTTGTCCTTTTTGGGGCCGGCGGGCGTGGCGCCATGGTGCGCGGCATGCTCATCCTCGGTTACGCCGGAGGGTTTGGCCGGCGTCGCGCCACCTGCCTCACGCTCCTGGTAGCTTCCGGCAATCAGGAATTGGCCATCTGGTGTCCCGGCCAAACCGTGCACAGCCGCGACACCGCCTATCGTACCGACAATTTCGTTCTTCGCGGCATCGACGACGACGATCTTGCCCTCTCCACCGAGCGGCACATACACGAGTGGCTCGGCAAGGGCCGCTTGCATTCCCGCCACGAGGGTGACCAGAGCGGCCCAAGCTACGGCTCGGGGAATCAATACGGCTTTCATAGCTTATTTCTCCATTTCAATAAGGACGGATTGCCGCGCCAAGGGTGATCCTTTGCTAGATCTTGACCTTACGCAGTCTCAGCGCGTTGCCGACCACCGATAAGGATGACAGGCTCATGGCCGCGGCCGCGAAAATCGGTGAAATCAGAATGCCGAAAAACGGGAAGAGAACGCCCGCCGCCACCGGCACACCGGAAGCGTTGTAGGCCAAGGCGAAGAACAGGTTCTGCTTGATGTTGCGCATGGTCGCGCGAGCCAGCCGCCGGGCCCGGACAATGCCGTTGAGGTCGCCCTTGACCAGGGTGAATCCGGCGCTCTCGATGGCCACGTCGGCGCCGGTCCCCATGGCGATGCCGACATCCGCCTGGGCCAGCGCGGGCGCGTCGTTGACGCCGTCGCCGGCCATGGCGACCTTGCGGCCCTCGGCCTGCAGCTCCTTGATGATGCGTGCCTTGTCCTCGGGCAGCACGTCGGCGCGGATCTCGTCGATTCCGAGCCTCGCCGCCACCGCCTTCGCCGTGCGCTCGTTGTCGCCGGTCGCCATGACGATGCGGAAGCCTTCCTCGTGCAGCGCCTTCAGCGCGCCCAGCGTCGTCTCCTTGACCGGATCGGCGACCGAGACGAGGCCTGCGATCTCGGAACCGATGATGACGAACATCACCGTCTCGCCCTCGTCACGCCGGGCATTGGCAATTTCGGAAAGCTTGCCGCCATCGAGGCCCAGATCGGCGACCAGCCTTGCGTTACCGAGTGCCACCCGCTTGCCGTCGATGACGCCCTTCACGCCTTTACCGGTGACGGCCTCAAACTCCTCCGCCTTGGCGAACGTGACCCCACGCTCCTCGGCTCCGGCGACGATCGCTTCGGCCAGCGGGTGCTCCGAGCCCCGCTCCAGACTCGCGGCCAGGCGCAGCACCTCGGCCTCGTCATGGCCTGCCTCCGGCAGAACGGCGACGAGCTTCGGCTTGCCGACGGTCAACGTGCCTGTCTTGTCCACGATCAACGTGTCGACCTTGGCGAAGCGCTCCAGGGCTTCGGCATTCTTAATCAACACGCCCGCCTGCGCCCCTCGGCCCGTGGCCGTCATGATCGACATGGGCGTCGCCAGACCGAGCGCGCAGGGGCAGGCGATGATCAAGACCGCTACGGCCGATACCAGCCCGTAGGAGAGTGCCGGGGCCGGTCCCCAGATCGCCCAGGCGATGAAGGAGAGGATCGCGATAGCGATCACGGCCGGCACGAAGGAGCCGGCCACGGAATCGGCGAGCTTCTGGATCGGAGCGCGGCTGCGCTGCGCGTTCGCGACCATCTCGACGATTTGACTGAGCATGGTGTCGGCGCCAACCCGTTTGGCCTCCATCACCAGGCTGCCCGTGCCGTTGATCGTGGCGCCGATTACCTTGTCGCCCGCGACCTTCTCGACCGGGATGGGTTCGCCGGAGACCATCGATTCGTCGATCGACGAGCGGCCCTCGACCACCACCCCATCGACCGGGACCTTATCGCCCGGGCGCACACGCAGCCGGTCGCCGACCTTGACATGCTCGAGCGGTATCTCCTCCTCCCGCCCGTCCTGGCGAATCACGCGGGCGGTCTTTGCGGCAAGATCGAGCAGCGCGCGGATCGCCGAGCCCGTGCGCTCACGCGCGCCAAGCTCCATCACCTGGCCAAGCAGAACCAGAACGACGATCACCGCCCCGGCCTCGAAATAGACCCCGACGTTGCCCTCCGGATCGCGGAATCCGTCCGGGAAAATCCCCGGCACGAGCACGGCGACGACGCTGAAAAGATACGCCGCGCCGACGCCCATGCCGATGAGTGTGAACATGTTCAGGCTACGGTTGATCACGGACTTGACGCCGCGCACGAAGAACGGCCAGCCGGCCCATAGAATGACCGGCGTACCCAAAACAAGCTCGATCCAGAGCGTCGCGCGCTCGCCGAAGATGTCGCGGACGATGCCGAGCCCGACATAGGGACCCATCGTCAGCACCAGAAGGGGCACCGTCAGCACGGTGCCAATCAAAAACCGGCGCTTGAAATCGACAAGCTCGGGATTCGGTCCCTCGTCGCCGGCCGGAATCCCCATCGGCTCCAGAGCCATGCCGCAGAGCGGACAGTCGCCCGGTTCGTCGCGCACGACTTCCGGGTGCATCGGGCAGGTGTATTGGGTGCCCTTGGGCTGGGCCTTGCTCTCAAGCTTGTGCGCCCCGGATAGAAAGTGCTCCGGATCGGCCGCGAACTTGTCGTGACACTTTTGAGAGCAAAAGTGGTAGGCCTCGCCCTCGTGCTCCAGGCTAGGCTTGCCCGCATCCAGATTCACCGTCATACCGCAGACCGGGTCCTTGGCCGTCATGGTGTCACTCGAAACAGGTGCATGGCTGGGATCGTGATGGTCATGCTTGTCCATGGCTTGGCTCCAACTTCTCGGTTGCGTCGGCTCCGCGTAGCGGCAGTCTCAATCGGACAGCAACCGCTTTCGCTCCTCGAATTCGTCTTTGTCGATCTCGCCCCGGGCAAAGCGTTCCTGAAGGATGTCGAGTGCCTTGTTGCGGGAGGTTGCCGGCGTCGTGCCGTGCGGCGATCCGCCGCCCAGCGCACGCACCGCGAACACGATGACGAGAATGATTCCGCCCCAGAACAGGATCATCATGAGGCCACCGCCCAGCATGTGGCCCCAACCCCAGTCCCAGCCGTATCCCCATCCCGGCCGGTCGGAAGGCTGTGCTTGCGCGGTCATCGGCATGAGGGCGGTGGCCGCCGCAACGAGCGCGTAATTCAGCTTGGTTCGCATATCAGTCTCCTTGAAGGTGTGTCGCCGCCCCATGCGGCGCCGTGTTTTGCACGTACTGGTCCGGTGCAGCCCGGAAGGCGCTTCGGCATTGGCCGGAGCAGAAGAATTGCGCCCAGCCGGCGCGGTCGCGCATGGCGACCGCTTCCGCCAGGTCGAGGACTTTGCCGCAGACCGGATCGCGCACTCTGATGCCGTTTCTTTTCTCGGTCAATGGAACACCATTCCTTGGATGTGCATGCCGGCGTCCACGTAAAGCACTTCGCCGGTGATCGCGGTGGTGTAGTCGCTAGCCAGCAGCAGCGCGGCCCGTCCTACCTCGCAGGCTTCTACCGTGCGTCGGAGCGGCGCCTTGCGGACGGTCTCGTTCAGCAGCTCGTCGAAATGCGTAATGCCCGAAGCGGCACGGGTCTGGACCGCCCCTGCCGAGATGGCGTTGACGCGGATCGACTTGCGCCCGAGCTCGTGCGCCAGGTAACGGACCGAGGCCTCCAGCGCTGCCTTGACCGGACCCATCACGTTGTAGTGGTCGACCACCTTCTCGGCGCCGAAGTAGCTTAACGTCATCAG
Organism: Kiloniellaceae bacterium; assembly: GCA_021776135.1. Taxonomy (GTDB): domain Bacteria; phylum Pseudomonadota; class Alphaproteobacteria; order Kiloniellales; family J153; genus JAJFGN01. Next base: position 21,607 of record JAJFGL010000034.1, on the reverse strand, counting down.
GCTGCCGCCCTTGTCCATCAGCGGTTCGGCGAGCTTGGCCATGCGGATGAACGAGTGGCACGAGACCGCCATGGACTCGGCGAAGCCCTCGGCGGAACAGTCGGTCAGCCGGCCGTGCAGATCCTCCTTGCGGGCCCAGGCCACGGCGTGAAACAGGAAGTCCAGGCGGCCCCAGGTTTCCCGGATCGATTCGAAAACGGCCTCCAGTTGGCCGGGAACGGTGACATTGCAGGGCAGGAAGATTGGGGCTTCGACCCGGCGCGTGAGTGGCTCGACGTGCGGCTTGGCCTTGTCGTTGAAGTAAGTGATCGCAAGCTCTGCCCCGGCCTCGTGGAAATGGTGCGCCGCCCACCAAGCCAAGCTATCCTCGTTCGCGATCCCCACGACGAGGCCCTTGCGGCCGTTCAGGTCCAGTATTTCCATTTGCGACGGACTCCTGTCTTGGCGTGGCTCAGCTCGCATGGGCGGCTGCTTCTTGCACCCCATGCGTGCACCAAACGCAGCCGCAGTCGGCATGGTCGCAACTCGGATCTTTGAGCGGCACACGGTATCGCCAGGTGGCGAGCGGGTAAGCGAGTCGGGTCAGCGCGGAGGGCCGATACAGCCGTCGCAATCTTTCGCCAGTGTCTGAGCGGCTCAGTCCGCGCAGCGCCCAACGCCAGCCGCGCTCACCGAGTGCGTTGAAGATGAAGCGGTTGCTGGCGCCGGTCCTGAGCAGCGGCAAAAGCTCGCGACGCCACAGCGCCGTGTAGTCGATCCCCTCGATCAGGCTCCGCGCCGCGAGAATGCCGGAGCGCAGGGCATAACGCATGCCGAAGCCGGCAAGGGCATCCTGGAAGCCGGCCTGCTCGCCGATGACGAGATGCCCGCCCTGCACGGCGGTGCGCGGCAGACGGAAGTTCGCAAAGCCGCCGAACGATCGGGGGTCGCGCATCTTGAGGCCCGCCCGCTCGCGAAAGTACGCCACCGTGCGCTCGACATGCTCCGCCTGGTGCTTGAAACCGGTGAACATGCAGCTTGCCACCGTGCCGTGGCCGCGGTGAATCAGCAGGTAGGCGTAGCCGAGCGGCGCGAGCGTGTTATTGAACGCGATCCAGTTGCCGTCCGGCCGATCGGTCTCGAAGACGTAGCCGGCGGCGATGGCATCCGCAGTGCGCGGACCGATGGCGAGCACCGTCGGGCCGTTCGCCGCCGTGGCCCGGTCAGCGAAGCGCACCTCGGCGCCGGCCGCGATAGCCTGTTTGAGGAGCCCGAAATCCAGGCTGCCGCCGCGCCCGCCCCGGCGCACGAGATAGTAGAACGGCCGGTCGCCCCGCACCGGATAGGCTTCGCCCCAGGCGTCGAATGCCGTGCCGTCGCGCACCGGATGGCAGTCGAAGCTGGGCTCGATACCGGCCGCGCGCAGCTCGTCGAGAACGTCCTGCCGGTCGCTCCAGTTCTCCAGTCCCTGGAAGTCTCCATGGAAGCGGGTTCCAACCGTTTTGTGCCACTCGCGCACGATGACCGCGAGCCCGGCGCGCGCCAGAACGATGGCGCAGGCGAGCCCCGCCGGCCCGGCGCCGACAACGGTGACCGGCGCCATCTTTTCAAAGGATTCCCGATAACGGCTGTCCAGGTTGCTCATTGCGTCCGCCTCATGGTTCGAACACATAGGTGCCGGGCGCATCGCACAGGGGCTTGTAGCCCTTTTTCGGCGCGCCCATTGGCGGCAGCTCGATGAGATCGCCGGAATGGCGGGCCAGCCAAACCTGCCAGCAAGGCCACCATGAGCCGTCGTGATGGACCGCCCGTTGCTGCCAGAGGTCGGGGTCGACATAGGCGGCGAGGTCGTCTTGCGTCGCGATCTGGTGATAGCGTCGGGTATTGCCGGGCGGGCTCACGATGCCGGCGTTGTGGCCGCCATTGGATAGCACGAAGGTCACGTCGGCATTGGTCTGCGCGTGAACCTTGTAGACCGACCGCCAGGGGGCGACGTGATCCGACAGGGTGCTGACGGCAAAGATCGGGATACGGATGTCGCGCAACGAGACGGCGCGGCCGTCCACGCGGTACCGCTCATCCGCCAGATCGTTGTTGAGGAACAGCTGCCGTAGATATTCCGTGTGCATTCTCGCCGGCATGCGGGTCGCGTCCGCGTTCCAGGCCATCAGGTCGAACATCGGCCGGCGCTCACCCATGAGGTAGTTCCGGACCATCTTCGACCAGATGAGGTCGTTGGACCTGAGCAATTGGAACGCGCCTGCCATCTGCTTGCTGTCGAGGTAGCCCCGCTCGGCCATCATGTCCTCGAGGAAGCTGACCTGGGCCTCGTCGATGAACAACATCAGCTCGCCCGCCTCGGTGAAGTCGGTCTGCGCGGCCAGCAGAGTCAGGCTCTTGAGGCGATCGTCTGCGTCCCGGGCCATGGCCGCCGCCGCGATCGCCAGCAGCGTTCCGCCAAGGCAGTAACCAACGGCGTGGACCGGCTGCTTAGGGACGATGGCGGAGACCGCGTCGAGCGCCGCCATCACGCCGAGCCGGCGGTAGTCCTCCATGCCCAGGTCGCGCTCCTCGCCGGTAGGATTCCTCCAGGAGACCATGAAGACCGTATGCCCTTTCTCGACGAGGTACTTGACGAGCGAGTTCTCGGGCGAGAGGTCGAGGATGTAGTATTTCATGATCCAGGCCGGGACGATCAGCACTGGCTCCGGGTGCACGCGGTCCGTGGCCGGCGCGTACTGGATCAGTTCGACCAGGCGATTGCGATAGACAACTTTGCCGGGTGTGACGGCGACATCGCGGCCAACCTGGAAATCCTCCGCGCCGGCTGGCTTCTCGCCATTGACGGCACGGCGCCAATCCTCCCAGAAGTTCATGGTGCCACGCACCAGGTTCAGGCCGCCCTGCTCGACGGTCGCCTCAAGAACCTCCGGGTTGGTCAGGGGGAAGTTGGCGGGCGAAACCAAGTCGAGGGCCTGGCGCGCGACGAACGACGTGACGTCCTCATGATGCTTCGATACGCCGGGGACCGCCGTCGTGGCATTGTGCCACCACTGCTGGGTCAGCAGGAAACCCTGATAAGTCGCGTTGTATGGCCAAGCCTGCCACGCCTTTCCGGCGAAGCGCTTGTCTTGCGGCAAGGGCTCAATGCAGACCGCGCAGTCGGGGCCGGCGCCGGCGTGCGGGCAATACTCCAGAAACCGGGACCACTTGCGCGCCGCCTTCTCGACCAGCTCGATCTGCTTGTCGGGCGACATCAGAAGATGTTGGGCCCAGTCTGTATAGGCCTGCACAAGCGCCGCCGGCGAAACTCCCGCTGTCAGCCGCGCGGTCGCCGCGTGCAGGGGGCGGTCGAGCGATAAGGCCGGCCGCTCCTTGCGGTGCTTGGCCGATTCGATCAGAGATGGCGGGTGCTTGGACATCATCTTATCCCGGGAGTGGATAGCAGGCGTGTTCCGCCTGCGGGGCGCAGGAGAGGCTTGCCTCCGGGGCGGCGGCCTTGGCCGGCACTTTGGCGCTCCGGTGGTGCATCAGGCTGGCGAGCGCCAGGCCGGCGAGCCGCGCGGCCGGCGGATCGGCGCGCGAACTGAGCACGACAGGCGCCGCGAGGCCCATGACCACACCGGCCGCCACCGCGCCGGCCAGGTACTCGAGATTCTTGGCCAGGATGTTGCCGGAGACCAGATCGGGGACCAGGACGATATCGGCGTCGCCCGCGGCCTCCGACACGATCCCCTTCTCTTTCGCGGCCGCGGCGGAGACGGCGCTGTCGAAGGCGAGCGGCCCATCGACCAAGGCGCCGGCGATCTGGCCGCGCCGCGCCATCAGGGTCAGGCAGGCGGCGTCCAGGGTCGAGGCGATCGCCGGATTCACCGTCTCGACCGACGACAGTACGGCCACCTTGGGCATCTCGACGCCGAGAAGATGGAACAGCTCGACCGCGTTCTGCAGGATCTGCGCCTTGGCGTTGAGGTCGGGCGCGATGTTGATCGCCGCATCGGTGATGGCGAGAAGCTTCGGATGGCTCGACACCTCGGCGACGAAGACATGGCTCACTCGCCGCCCCGGCAACCTCAGGCCATGTTCCTTGTCGAGAAGCCCGCGCATCAGCACGTCCGTATGGATGTTTCCCTTCATAATGGCATCGGCCTCGCCGCCACGGACCAGCTCGACAGCCTTGGCCGCCGCGGCCGGGTCGCTCGGGGCCGGAAGGATCCAATCATCGTGCGTTTGCCAGTCGAGATCCCGGCAGACGCTTGCAATCGCTTCCGGATCGCCGATCAGGCATGGCTCGACAATTCCCAGCGCTTGGGCCTCGCGAAGGGTCTCGATCACCAGGCCTTGCGCGGCGTCAACCACGGCGACCCGGATCGGCTTGAGCGACCGGGCCTGGTCGATGAGGTGTTTCAGAGTGCCAATCGGCGCTGTCATCGTTCAGGCCTCCCGGGCCATCGGCAGGTCCGCGCAGACATGCCGGACGTGCCGCGCGATCATCAGCTCTTCGTCCGTCGGGAATGCTTCGATCGGGACGGGGCTTTTGTCCGCCGAGATCGTCCGCTCTCCGCCCGCGTTACGGCGCTCGTCGATTTCGACGCCGAGATAAGCGAGGCGGTCGCAGATTTTGGCCCGGATCGCCGGCGCGTTCGCGCCGATGCCGCCCGTGAATACGAGACGGTCGAGACCGCCCAAGGAAGCTGTGAGCGCGGCCAGGTGTTTTCGGGCTTGGTAGCAGAAGAAGCCGATCGCCTCGGTCGCTGCCACTGAATCCGATCGCGCTAGTAGCTCCCGCATATCGCGGCTAAGGCCGGAGACGCCTAGCAGTCCCGACTGCTCATAAAGCAGATGCTGCACTTGCTCGGCCGTCATGGCCTTTTCCATAAGCAGGTAGAGGACGATTCCCGGATCGAGGTCGCCCGAGCGCGTGCCCATCGGCAGGCCCCCGAGCGTGCTGAAGCCCATCGTCGTATCCACGCTCCGGCCATCCCTGATCGCCGCCATCGACGCGCCGTTGCCGAGATGGGCGACCACGATGCGTTCCTTGGCCACGTTCGGGCCGTGCCGGTGTTGCAGATCGGTCATGACGTACTCGTAGGAGAGGCCATGGAAGCCGTAGCGATGGATGCCCGCGTCCGCGAATGCCCGCGGCAGCCCCGTGAGCTGGGCGAGGCGTGGGAGCCCGTGGTGGAATGCGGTGTCGAAACAGGCGACTTGCGGCAGGTCCGGCCGCGCGCGCCGGACGGCGGCGATGCCGGCGAGGTTGTGCGGCAGGTGCAAAGGCGCGAGCGGAATCAGCCGCCGCAGCCTTGTCAGCAGAGCCTCATCCACGGGCAAGGAGCAGTCGCAATCCGCGCCGCCATGCACGACCCGGTGACCGACGGCGATGGGGCACACGCCGGAAGGGTGGCGCGCGAGCCTGTCCAGCAGCATGCGCAAAGCCCCCGCATGGTCCGGAATATTTTGCGTTTCATCGACGACAGTATCGCCGCTCTCATCGGTCGCGCGGAACCGGCCGTCGGCCAGGCCGATGCGTTCGAGCGCGCCCGCCCAGAGGCGCCGGGGCGACTCCTCGTCGGCGAAGAGCGCGAACTTGACGCTCGACGAGCCGCAGTTGATCACCAGGATGGCCGGATCAGAGATCACCTTGCTTCTCCATGCTGCCCGCCGCCAGCGGGTTGAGCCGGGACGCCAGCTGCGTCTGAGAGGTGTCGCTGGTGAGGCTTTCGAGCGGGAAAGGGTCAAGGTTGACCAGTAAATCCTTCAACTCGTCCTTGAGAGCAGACACCACAGAATCGAGCGCGATGATCTGTTCGCTGTGAAACACGCCGGCACCGAGCTTAGCGGACAACATCTGCCGGGCGACCTCTGCCGCGACGACCGCGGTCATCAACACCTCATTGCGTCCGACGACGCTCAGCTCAAGCGTTCGATCCCCTTGCTTGGTCTTGCCGGCGGCGCGCACCACAACCGCGCAGACATCGGAACCCACACGCACGTTTCTGAACAGCCAGATCGCGGCGGCCCGCCAGCCGGGCTTGCGCATCGGCCGCCCCAGCCCAGCTCGGGCGCCTGCCGCGAGCAGCCAGGTCAAAAAGCGGCTGTCGAAGCACACCCATGTGGAAACCGAAGGCACGTTCAACGTCCATGTCAAAACCTGCTGATCGGAGAAATTGAAGCGATAGGCGATGCTCGCGACGCGTTGTCCGGGGAAGCGAACACGCCGGCTTTCTCCGAAACTCCGCACCGACATCTGCTGGCTCGCCTCGCGCACATCGTAGGTGGCATCTAGGTTGTCGATCATCCAGGCAATAGCGGCTTTGCCATGCCTGCCGCCCAAACCGAGCTGAATGAAGACATCGATCCGGTTCGTGCGGTTCATGGCATTCACGGCTTGCGCCGCGATCAGATTGGTGAGGCCAGGGGCAACGCCGACGCTGAGCACCGCGGTGGCACCGCTGCGCTTCGCCAGTGAGTCAAGTGCGCTCACCCGGCGCAGGAATTCGTAGCTGGCGGTCACATCGAGGTAATCGATGCCGCGAGACAGGCACTGCTCAACGAAACGGGAGTCCGCCTGATCGAGGCAAACCAGGACCAACGCCACATCTTCTAAATGGCTGCCCAAGTTCTCGGAATTTACATCAAGCGCCCGCCCGGTGGCGCCTTCGCCAATCCGGGTCGCGCAGGCCGCCGCCTTGTCGAGGCTGCGGCCGACGATAATGAGTCGGTCTGGAAAGCTGGGCGCAAGCCGTTCGGCGATGAGCTGCCCGACTTGGCCGTAGCCACCGACAAGCATTATCTTTTCCCGAATCTGGGTTTTGGAGTCAGATACTTCGGACGCGAGGTCGTCGCTGTGGATCATGACAGAACAACCGGAGGCCCGGGACCTAAACCGAGCAAACTTGACGCTGGACGGACCGCAGCCAATCACCGTGCCATTGGACATGAACGAAGCCGGTTCCCTAGATTGTCGTGTTGTCATCGATCATTCCTCGGCAAACCGTTCACCCGAATTCCCATAAAGCAGGCCAAAGGTTTGCTCGGTGGCGCCGTCTCGCGCCTCCCGCGCGTTCTCCATCGCTTCGGAGACCTGAGCGATGAACGCCCGCTCCTTCTCGAGCAACGGGTGATCTTCGGGCAGAGGGACCCGGTTCTTGGCGACGGCGTCGGCAAGGATCGAAACGCCGCGCATCCAGGGATTGAACGCCTCGGAGAACATGTACCGAGTGGTCCGCATCGGGTGCAGCCACTTCATCATCTCCGCCGACCACGGATTGGCGGCGGCCTGAACCCACGGGCTGACGAAGGTCTTGTAAAACGCCTCGTTGGTCTCCGATGCGGCGCGAACCCGCTCGAACGCCTCGTCCTGCGGTGGAATGTCGAGATCCTCGACCTTCCGCTCTTCGAAGCGCACGCTGTACTGGGGCTTGTGGCAGTCCGGATCGCCGCTCGGGTTGTCGATCTTCATCTCGTAAAGACCGGGCGCCAGGGCCTCGATCTCCTCCAGGCTCTCGAGAATGGCCCGGTGCTCGAAGCGCGCGACGCTGGCCGAGACGAAGATGCCGAGATGACCCACATGCGGGTTGGTCAGATAGACGATCCGTTGCTCTGCTTGCTTGAGATCGTCGGTATCCTCATAGACCGCGGGGATCCACCCCAAGGCCTGGTGCGGCGGGGTGATGTTGTCGCCGTAGGAGGCGAAGACGACGATCGGATTGCGGATGCGCCGCAGGTCGACGGTGCAGCCCTCGCAAATGCGGAACTCGCCCCGTTCCAGCTTGTTGCCGATGAACAGGTTCTCAACGATCGCCACGATCTCCTCGCGGCTGAGTGTGTAAAATCCGTTCCACCAGCGCTCGAACTCTAGGAAGCGCTCGCGCTCGGTATCGATCTTACTGAAAAGGCCGGCGTATTTCTCCCAGATGGCCTTCTCGGGCTTCAGGTTCTCAAAGTTCTGGGCCAGCCAGGCGCCGTCGAAGCGGCCGTCGCCGAGGTCGGACATGAAATGTGCCAACCAGGCGCCGCCCAACAGGCCCCCCGAGACACGCATCGGGTTGGTGCCGGACTCCCCGGCCCAGTAGGACAGCGGCGAGCCGTTCAAGACCGCCGGCCCGGCCAGCCCCTCGCAGTCGGCCGAGAGCAGGGTTATGGCCCAGCCCGCCTGGCAGTTGCCGTAGAGGACCGGCGGCTTGCCCGGATGGCGCCGCGCGACTTCTTCCACGAAGCGGCGCAGCGCGTGGTGGACGTCGGCCAACGTTTGCCCCGGCGCGGGCTCGGGGAAAAAGATCACGAAGTAGACCGGGTGCCCCTCGTGGAGCGCCATGCCGACCTCGGAGTCGCGCTTGAAGCCGCCGATCCCGGGCCCGTGCCCGGCGCGCGGATCGACGACCATGACCGGCGGCTTGGCCGGATCGACGCAATCGTCCCAGCAATCCTCGCCCACTTCCGTGATCCGCAGCAGAGCGTAGTTGGCGGGATGCTCGAAGCGCCGCGCATCGAGGATCGTCTCGTACTTGAAATCGAGCAAGGGCGGCAGGCCAGAACGCTCATGCTCCAGCATGTTATCGGCGCGCTGGCGCAGGGCATCCCAAAACAGGATGGAGCGTTGCCATGCATCAAGACCATAGGTCCAGGCATCTTGCGGCGATTCTGGAGCGGCCGGTTGGGCCCGCGCCTGAGCTACTTGCACCCGCTGGGCGCTGGGCTTCGGCAAGCCCGATGGCTTTTTCGAAACCTTGGCCGGCCGCTTTTTCTTGAGGGGGGCCGCCCTACTCGCTTGCTGTATCAAAGACATCTCAACCTCGTATCTTCATGGGTGTTAAGACGCGAATTACGATCATCCATTGGACCAGGCCATACCTCTTAGGACGATCCCTTGACTGGCGCTAACCGTTGTCCCCAAGTCCACGCCTTTGGTGTTCGTCCATCGCCAGCACCAGCAGCGCCAAATTGGCTCTCGTGGAGTTCGAGCATCCGGCGGTCACGGTTCCGTCCTTCCACAGGACCGACACCGCGATGGCCTCGATCTGCTCCAGGTTGTCCAAGCCGGCGGAGAAGATCTCGGCAACGGTTGTTCCATGCAGACTGCGGATTTCGGTCATGGCGCTAGGCAAACTTCTTTGCGAAGAGGTTGTAAAGCGGCCCGAACACGAGCGCGATGTACCAGCCGTAAGCACAGGCCTCGACGAGGCCCAGGAAGAAACTTGACCAGCTGATCCATACGAACCCAGGCAGCAGCGGCGCCCAGACCGGGTTCATGGCCAGGGCCGGGAACCAGAGGTCGAACAGGACGCACAGCACGAAGGTCAACGAAAAAGCCGCTCCAAGGCTCATGCCCAGAGCCACGACCGGTATGTGCGGAACACGGCGCGCGGGCAGCGGCGTGCCTGAGCGGACTTGAGGTTCGAAAGCTGTCGCGGTCTCACGCATGGGAATGCTCCAATTTTGGCTGGTTGGGGTCACCGCCGCCCACATAGAGGTCGGGCGCGGCCTCGAAGACCTCTCGGCATTCGCGGGAGCAGAAGTAGTAGACGTTACCGGCGTAGACGCTCGGTTTTGCCTTGTCGGTCGATACCGATTTGCCGCAGACAGGATCGTTATCGTTCTTCGGGGGCACCCAGTGGAACTCGGGGTTGTCAGCTTTCCCGGACTTGTTAGGGGCCTGTCCCTTGCCGTGGCCGTGTCCCATCACATGGGCACCGCAGCCGAAACGCATCATCAGGAAAATGAGTCCCGCCCAAAAGGCGAAATAAAGTAACGCTTCCATTGCAACCTCCATTCTTCCGGCTTCGATATCCGCTCCCGTCGTCGCCTTTCAAAAAGCGATGGTGCCGGACTCGTGGCGACCGGTTTCGTGATCTTCGGCCTGCCTAGCGGCCATTCGGCCGCGCACCGACTCGATCAAGCCTTCCAAGTCCTGTTTCGTGACGCCGTCACGAGCCATCACCGTCTGAACGATCGGATCGGTGAGCATCGCTGGAAGCGAGAGCTCACGATCCGCGGTCGAGTGGATCGTCATCGTTTGGTCTCCCTCAATGCACGCTCGGCTTGGCGCCTGGGCATGGGAAAGGGGCCATTCTCGGCGGCGGCCGCTTCCCGCTCGCTCGTTACTCGATGTGCCGCATCTTCCCGCTGTGCCGGTCCACCTCGAGGCGCTCGACCAGCGAACCATCCACTGTGGTGATGTGGGCGACGATGTTATCGTCGTCCGCCTCTTTGACCTCGCCGACCTTGAGGCGCTTGTTGCCGTGCATCTCGAGGCGATGATCGAGGAAATGGCGGACATCATCGGCCGTCAGATCCTTGCTCGGCACGACCTGGCTACCGAGGCCCGGTCTTTTGCCAAAACCCAGCCCCATCTTGCTCTGGGCGCCCATGTCCGGCCGCATCATGCCTTGGGGCCCCATCATGCGCTGACGATCCATGCTGTAGCCCGAACCGTGTCCATAGCCGGGCGCCATCATGCCCTGGCCGCCCGCGCCGGGCGCCATCATGCCCATGGAGCACGGCTGACCCGTCCCTTGACTACCACCCTGAGCCTGGCCCATATGGGCGAGTTGGACCGGCGCTCCAGCTTTCGTGGCACTTTGGTCACTGGCGGCGAAACTCGGAGCGGCGAGCAGAGCTAGTGCTCCCACCCCGACAAGTGCCGCCGCCGTTGACTTAAGAATCTGTTTCATTGCATTGCCTTTTGCTTGGTGTCCTTGAACTCCCTCTATGTAAGTATCCCCTGTAACGGGTCGACCCCCGGCGGAGCGGCATTTGGTAACGGACTGTCACAAGCCCGACGCCGGTTATGGTCCGTTACAAATTTCTTCGCGATCACGGCTGCGACAGGAAATATTTTGCCACCATGAATACAGCGGGCGCAGTAACTACGGCTCACGTACTGGTCGTCGACGACGATCGTGAGATACGCGATCTGCTCGGGCGATTTCTGACCAAGCACGGGTACCGGGTCACCGCGGCACAGGACGGCAAGGACATGCACCGGGCCCTTGCGGATTGGCACATCGACCTGGTCATCCTTGACCTGATGCTGCCAGGCGAGGACGGCCTGTCGCTGTGCCGGGACCTGAGGGCCAAGTCGCAGATTCCCGTCATCATGCTGACGATGATGGGTGAGGAGACCGACCGGATCATCGGCCTTGAGATGGGAGCCGACGACTACCTCCCCAAGCCTTTCAGCCCGCGCGAATTGCTCGCGCGTATGAAAGCGGTCCTGCGGCGAGCCCAGTGTGCCCCTGCCGTACAGGCAAAATCGGGCAGGAAGGTCTTGAGCTTCTCCAGCTGGCGCCTCGACCTGGGTCTCCGGCGCCTCGAGTCACCCCAGAGGCTGATCGTTGATCTGAGTGCCGGCGAATTCGATCTCTTGGTTGCCCTGGCCGAGCACCCGCAAAGGGTCCTCAGCCGGGACCAACTTCTCGATCTCACCCATGGACGCGCCGAGGCTCCGTTCGACCGAAGCATCGACATGCAGGTGAGTCGTCTGCGCCACAAGATCGAGACGAACCCCAAGGAGCCCGAACTGATCAAGACCGTGCGCGGCGGCGGTTATGTTTTCACGGCAGTTGTGACACACGATGAAACAGCTGATACCTGACACCATCGCCGCCCGCACGCTGCTGGTGCTGATCATCGGGCTGACAGTCTCACACGTGCTCAGTGTCGGACTGTATTTCACCGATCGTACGAGCGCACTCATGTTCACCGGAGGGGAGCACATCGGGGAACGGATCGCGACCATCAAGCGGCTCGTTGAGGATGCGTCGCAAGCCGAACGGCGGCGGATCGTCGAGCTCGCGGATCGCCCCAAGCTCCACGTCACCTGGGACCAGGAAAGTGCCATAGAGGATCAGGAGGACAGCGGTTGGCAAGCGGGCGTCCTTCGCGACGCCTTGGTTGCTCATCTCAACGGTGGAGGTGGGCTGGTATTCAGGCTTCGACACACGGACGAGAGGCCCTCCGAGGCGTGGCAGACGCACTTGCGCCAAGACTACCAGGGAAACGAACTTGGTGAGACGATGATGGTCTCTCTCCAGCTTCCCGATGGGAGTTGGCTGAACTTCGCGGCGCCGGTCGAGTCTCCAGAGCCCTTCTGGTCTCTCCGGTTCGCCCTTTCGATGGCGATCATGCTGCTGGCGGTCGGCGTCCTGTCGGCCTTGGTCGTGCGCTACCTGACTAAACCGCTTGCTACATTTGCGCGCGCGGCTCAGCGGCTTGGGACCGATGTCAAAGCGCCCCCAATACCGGAGGACGGCCCGGCCGAAGTCCGCCAGGCGACACGGGCCTTCAACGAGATGCAGGAGCGAATCCGGCGTTTCGTCGAAGACCGAACGCAGATGTTGGCGGCAATTTCCCACGACCTGGGCACCCCGATCACACGATTGCGGCTGCGCGCGGAGTTCGTAGAGGACGAGGACCAGCAGAAGAAGATGCTCGCCGATCTCGACGACATGGAGAAGATGATCTTTTCGGCCTTGTCGTTCACACGGGACGAGACCGCCGGTGAACCTCATGCGATGGTCGACCTCAGAACTCTGCTCCAGCGCGTCTGCGACGACATGGCTGACGCTGGGCATGCGGTCAGATTGGACATCGGTGATGATGCTGTACCCTATGGTTGCCGGCCCGCCGCCCTGCGCCGGGCTCTCACCAACCTCATCGACAATGCCGTCAAGTATGGCCATCAGGCCCGCTTGTCGTTGGAAAATGACCTGCAAGGTGTCATGGTCCGGATCGACGATAGCGGTCCGGGAATCCCGCGGGAGCTTCAGGAGGACGCTTTCAAGCCTTTTCGGAGGCTTGAGGCCTCCCGGAGCCGGGAAACCGGTGGCACGGGCCTCGGTCTTACCGTCGCGCGAACCATCATCCGTGCTCACGGCGGAGACATAACGCTAACCAATCGAAGCGAAGGCGGTCTGCGCGTGGACATACGACTGCCACGGTGAAGAGCCCCGATGCGATTGAGCGGCAAGATCAATAGGCGTGTGAGACAATGGAAATTCAGAAACTGCTGCGCGGCGCCGAGATCGACGCCGAGAAGATATCCGCCGTCATCCGGCTGGTCGTTTTTGTCACCTTGGCGTCGGTCATCTTCTCCGCCGAAGGAAGCCAGGGACCTGCTGGCTCGATTGAACTCGCCGTCGGGATCTATGGAATCGGTACGATCGTTGGCCTGGCTCTGGCGTGGCGCGGGATTTTCCACCCGGTCATTCCCTATGTTTTTGTAACCTTCGATGTGATCCTGGTCTCCACGCAGATCCTGATGCTCACCGGCCTAATGGGCATGGAATCCTCCTTTTCTTTCGCATTGCCGGCCGCCGGCCTCATTTTCGTGATTCTCATCCATGCGTCCATGCGTTACCGGCCTTGGCTGATCGTTTACGCGGCCAGCCTGTTTCTGATCGCACTCAATCTCGGCGATCTGATCCTGACACAAGACCATGCGATGAATTTCGGCGCGCACACGATGCGGCGCGGCGGCATGGGATCGTTTATGAACTACCAGATTTTGCCGCTTACGCTCGTTGCGCTTGCCGCTTTCATTCTCTTCGTGACGAGCCGCCGGACGCGCGCTCTGCTCTTACGGTCGATCGCTCAAACGAACCGCGCGGCAAAGCTCTCGCGGTACTTTTCACCGAACCTCGCCAACAGCCTCGCCGAGGGCGACGACGATCAGCTGCTCGCCGGCCGGCGGCTACCCGTCGCGGTGGTTTTTGTCGATATCCGCGGTTTCACGGCACTGGGAGAAACGATGACGCCCGAAGAGCTCACCTCTTTTCTGTCGGAGTACAGGAATCGTCTGACGAAGCCGATTTTCGCCCATGGGGGAACAGTGGATAAGTTCATCGGGGATGCCATCATGGCGGTGTTCGGCACCCCGCTGCAGCGGCCGGACGACGCGAGTCGCGCCGTGACCTGCGCGCTTGAGATCCTGGACGCGACGAGGCACTGGTCCGAAGACAGGGAACGTTCAGGGAGCTTGCCTGTCGCGATCGGCATTGGCGTGCACTACGGCGAGGTCTTCGCGGGCGCCTTGGGCAACGAGCAACTGCTTGAGTATACGGTAATCGGCGACACAGTGAACGTGGCCGAGCGCCTGGAAGGGCTCAGCAGGAATGTCGGAAGCCCCCTTGTCGTCTCCGCCGCCCTTCTGGAGGCCGCGACGAGTGCCCGAAAAACGGTGGAATGGCGCCGCCTGCCCCCGCAGCAGCTCAAAGGGCATCGCAAGCCGGTCGAGGCGTTTTGCCTGGAAGCACCCGCCGGCACCTCGGCGCCGCGCACTCGACCTGGGCCATGAGCCTGGCGCACCGATGCCATCAGGCCCGAGGAGATCGCGGCTCGAGACCATCCGCTGATTCTCGCTGACGATCCGAAGCTTGTCCTCGACGCTCCACCGCCGCCGGCGGGCGGAAAGGCGTCGACCGTGTGGTGCAGCCAGCCGTGCCATTCGGGGGGAACCCGGCTCGCCTCGTCCTCTCCTTCATAGATAACCCATCGTCGCTCCCTCTGGAGAGAGCAGTCCATCGTCATGCCGCCTCTCTTGTGGCGATAGTACCGGTTGTCCGCCGCGTCGCGGCCGACTTCCTCGCCCCATAGCCACGTGAAGAGCCGCGTACCGATAGTCGCCATGCGCACCTCCATCTTGCAGGTTGGCCTCAAGTTCCAGCCGAAAATTCGCCGATAGATCATCCCTGGTCGGAGTCGTGACGCACAAGATCACTTGACTAAGTTCGGAAACATCAAGCCGCCTTTTTCTTCCTTGCGTCCTTCGACCCAAAGACGACCGCGCCCGGTATCCGCCGCAGTATGAGTGCGAACAGCTTGTCAAACTCCGCCCGACGCCCCGCACTCAAAAGAGGGTGTTGGTTCCGCTCGAAGGCGGTGTCGATCTCTCGCCAATCCTCCTTGCTGAACACTTGAAGCGCGAGCGGCAGGATCGTCCGCTCTTCCCGCCGCATGTGTTGGCGCTCGTGGCGCGCGTGGCTTTTCGCCGCGGCGTGGAACCGGCCAAGAGCGGCGGGGCAGCCAGCATAGGCTTCAAGAGCCTGCCTAAGGTCGCTTACGAGAGCCAGCCCTTCGGCACGCTCCTCGCCGAGCCGGTCGAGCATCGGACCGGCCTCGGGCCGGCGGCACCGGACCGCCTCGAAAAGGTAGTCTTCCTCCTTTGGGTGGTGAAACGTTGCCGGAAAGCTCTCGGCGTGATGGAGGATCAGGAACAACAGATCGAAATCCGGCCTCCAAGCCTCCCTGTGCAAGGCGTCCGCGAGATTGTGCAGGCATCTCATGACGAGGTTGATCTCGTAGTGTTCGCTCCGAACGATACGATAGGCCAGGGTCATGATTCGCGTTCCTCCAGTGTTTTGCGTTTTCGTCCCAAGATCGATCTAGTTCCCGCCGCTCGTTCCGGCCGGCGGTCATTGCGGCTCCAACCGCGTTTGAACCCCCGCACGCATGACGAGGCGAAAAGCCAGGTTCCGAGCGCCAGGTTGCCCCGATCTTGCCAATGTTTCCTCATAGCCGGTCACCCTCGCACGCCCTAGTGCTGCCTTTCGACCGTCAGCATGTAGGCGGCGCTTGTGGCGAGTTTATGGCCGGACACCCCCGCTTGGTAACGAACCGCAACCAACTGCTTCGGCGTTACAAAGCGTTACAAAAAACTTCTTCGTGGAGCGGGACGCACCCCATGTTTGGGATTGTCCGGTCTCGCGGCCGGAACAAGTTAATCGGAGCAGGAACCGCGTGGATCTGCCTGGCCAATCCCGGCCCGAAGCTTGACGGAAGCGTTGGAGCGGGGAGCATATAATGGAGGCCATCGTTCGGGCGCCGGGAGAATGTCGTGTGTTGCGGTTCCGCCTGCGAAACGACGGGACACGGCGCCACTTAACGAGTGATTGCGTAGCGCCGCGACAATCAAGCTAGGAATGGACGAGTAAAGAAAATGACTGAACGGGTTAAGCTGCTGCTGATCGTCTGGGCCCTGCTGGTCGTCACGGTCTGGGCCGGCGGTCCTTTCGTCAGGGAAATACTTCTCACGGCGGACGAACCGCGGATCGTGGCGCCGCGCGGCAAGCTTGCCGAATTCGAGCGGGTCTCGACGGCGCTGTTCGAATCCGCCGGACCGGCCGTGGTCTACATCTTCACGGAAACCGCGTCCACGGGCGCGCCCGGTCCAGTCGCGCCAAGGGGCGGGGCCGGGTCCGGCTTCGTCTGGGACGGCGCGGGACATGTGGTAACGAACTTTCACGTGGTGCAGGGGGCCACGCGTATCTCGGTGCGGCTCGACTCCGGCGAGGCCGTACCGGCGACGCTTGTCGGCGCGGCGCCGGACTACGATCTCGCGGTGCTGAAGCTTTCGACCGCCCCGGGCGGTCCAAAGCCGATACCGGTCGGCAGTTCGGCGGACCTGAAGGTGGGACAGGCGGTCTTCGCCATCGGCAACCCTTTCGGGCTCAACCGGTCCCTCTCGACGGGCGTCGTCAGCGCGCTCAACCGGCATCTGCCCACGGCGTCCGGCCGGGAGATTCATGGTGTGATCCAGATAGACGCGGCGATCAATCCTGGCAATTCGGGCGGGCCGTTGCTCGATTCGGCGGGCCGGCTGATCGGGGTCAACACCGCGATTGTCTCCGGATCGGGGAGTTCGGCGGGCGTCGGCTTCGCGGTCCCCGTCGACGTCGTGAACCGCGTTGTGCCCCGGCTGATCGAGGACGGCAAGTTTCCCCGGCCCGGCATCGGGATCGCGATTGTCGATGAGGAAACCGGCGCCCGGCTCGGACTTCGCGGGATTGTCATTGCCGCGGTTCTTCCCGGCTCATCGGCCGAAGAGGCGGGTCTCGAAGGCATTGATCGCCGGAGTGGCCGGCTGGGAGACGTCATCACCGAGGTGAACAGACAGCGGGTACAGGGTCTCGCGGAGTTTTCCGCCACCCTTGAGAAGGCCGGTATCGGAAGCGAGGTCGAGCTGACGGTGATACGAAATGACCGAAAGCGAGCCGTGCGGCTCAACGTCATGGATATATCCTGAACGGATAGAAATGCCGCGGCGCTAGGAGTTTGACGCGCTCAACCACGCCAACCACACATACAGCTCCGGGATCTGGCCTGCTCATACATGCATGACTCCTTCCAGCCCCCGCCTGCTCACATAACGATGCATATCAAGAAAGACATTGAAAGAAATCCGCACAGGAAATGTAGAAGTCGTGAATATATCCCAAGTTCTGACAATCATCCTGGTGATGCTGCTATGGGCGATCTGTTTTCCGTTGATCACCGCCGGGATCCAATTCGCGCCTCACATTACTTTCGCCACTCTTCGCGCCCTCCTGGCGGGGACGTCGCTCGTCGCACTTGCTTTTGTTCTTGGCCGCCCGATACCCAGGGGAGGCCGTATCTGGGCCATCTTGATTGTTGTTGGTCTCGGGGCCACGACTCTCGGTTTTCTTGGGATGTTTCACGCTGCCGAGTTCGTGTCTCCGGGCATCGCCACGGTCATCGCCAATACCCAGCCCTTGCTCGCGGCCGTTCTCGCGAGCGCCTTTCTGGGCGAACGGCTGGGTTTGATAGGCAAGTCCGGCTTGGCGCTGGGCTTCGTCGGCATCGTCCTTATCGCCGCACCACAGCTCCTGACCGCATCGGGGGGAAATTACGCTATCGGGGTCGCCTATATCGTGCTCGCGGCCCTCGGCATCACGGTAAGCAATGTGCTGATCAAGAGGATCGCCGGTGAGGTCGACGCGCTCATGGCCATGGGGATTCAAATGCTCATCGGCGCGCTACCACTGCTGGCCATCGCCTTGGCTTTTGAGCAGCCCCAAGACATCATCTGGTCCAATCGTTTCGTATTCGCCCTGGTCGGCCTGAGCCTGCCCGGGACGGCGCTCGCATACTGGCTCTGGTTTTCGATCCTCGAGAAAGCTCCATTGAACCGGGCAAATGCTTTCAGCTTCCTCGTTCCGATATTCGGGCTATCGATGGGTGTCGGGTTCTATGGCGAAACAATGGGTTGGTCTGAGGCGGGGGGCATTGGGTTAACTCTACTCGGAATTTTTCTAGTGAACCGCACCATCCGCATCCGGCCGAAGGGGCCAGGCCAAGTCGGCGAATAACGACTTGGTATCGTTATTGAGAGAAAAAATCTCTACATTGGGTTTCGGATGAAGCGGTTGCTCCGAAATTCTCCACGACGAGAAGACGCGACTGAACCTAGCCAACTATTCGTTGTCCGATTGAGTTGGTTCAAGTCGAGGGTGCACCCCTTCCATAAAAGTTTGAAGGTCGCTTGCATTCTCAAACGCGTCACGCGCTGCGCATAGTAACGAAATCTGACAGGACGCCTCTTCAGGGTGAATTTGACGCCGCCTGACCACGAGCCAAGCGGCATAGAGCGCCGTCTTTGGCCCGGCCATAGATACGTTCTCAGCGAGGAGACGCGATAGCCCCAAGAAGCCGGAAGTCAGTGCCCGACAACCGAGGATCCTGGAACGCCCGCAATGGGATCGGGCCGAATCGTTCGCTCGACTTGGCGGGGCTCACGAGCCAACCGCCATGAACGCAACGGCAACGGACTGCACGGATATTGCACGGGTAGTCCCGTCCGTTGCCGGTGAGTTCTGTCGTGTGCTGACGGCTAGCCGAATGGCAGCCTTTATTACGACCCAGTAATTCCTGCAGTTTTCCGTGGAAAACTGGAGCGGGCGAGCAGATTCGAACTGCCGACCCCAACCTTGGCAAGGTTGTGCTCTACCCCTGAGCTACGCCCGCATATGGGTCGCCATTAGCAAGGCCGGGAGATAATGCCTTTCCCGGCGCATTGCAAGATTTACCTGGGGTCTTGCCGGGGGGGCTTGCCTTGAGGCGGGCGGCTTGGCTATGACCCCCCTGGATCGAGTGGAGGAACGCCATGGCCGGGGACCGAGACGACAGCGCGAAAAGCGAGGCCGAGCCGCCAACCAGCCCGGGGGCGCTGCTGCGCCGCCTCGAGGAGCTGGGAATCCAGTCCAAGAGTGTCATGCACCCGCCGGTGTTCACGGTCGAGGAAGCCAAGGCCCTGCGCGGAACCCTGCCCGGCGCCCATATCAAGAACCTGTTTCTGCGCAACAAAAAGGGCGCCATGTGGCTCATCACCTGCCTGGAGGACCGGAAAATCGATCTCAAGGCCCTGGGCAAGACCCTGGAAGCCGGGCGTTTTTCCTTCGCCAGCGCGGATCGTCTGATGACCTATCTGGGGGTCCGGCCCGGGGCGGTCACGCCCTTCGCGGTCATCAACGACAGCACCGGGGCGGTCGCCATGGTTCTGGACAAGGGCATCCTGGGCAAGGATCCGGTCAATGCCCACCCCCTGGTCAACGACATGACCACGGCCCTGGAATCCGCCGATCTGATCCGCTTTTTGGAGGCGGAAGGCCATGCCCCCCTGATCCTGGACATGGCTGCCTTGGAGCAAGATTAGCCGCTTCGGAGAATCGCCTCGACCAGGTCCTGGACCGAGAGGGCTTCTCGAAAACTGGGCATGGTGTGCGCTTCATCCGCCAGAAAGGCGCGCAGGTTGTCGAGCATACGCATATATCCGTCCTGGCGCGGGTCTTCGATATCGGTCAGTTCATCGCGCCATTGCGCGCCCGTGGCCGATTGCAGACGGTTCCAGTCCCACAGGCGGTAGGAGGTTTTCGACCCCCAAAGCGTGTATTCGATCCGGTCGGGGCCAAGGCCGCCGGCGCCGCCGGCCACCGAGACCGGCACCCCGGCGCACTCAAGCCGGGCCAGGAAGTGGGTCTCGCACAGCGCCGGATCGGCAGGGTAGCGGACCGAGGCATGAACCAGCTTGGCCGGGCCGAGCAAGCGCTGGGTCAGGTAGGCGAAGTGGGAAAAGACCTCGCGCACGAAACCGCCTTCGGCGCGCTGGGCCAGCCAGGCCGCGTCCGCCTGCCAGGCGCGCGGCCAGCGGGAAAAATGCAGACGCACGTCGATCCCGGCCAGGGCGCCCAGGGCACCGGCGTCGAGGGCCGCTTTCATGGCGTTAACCGCCTGGGCGTCGGCGAAGGGGAAGTTGACGGCGTTCTTGACCCCCGCCGCCTCGGCCCGTTCCACCATGGCCCGGCTATCCGCCAGATCGACGCCCAGGGGCTTTTCGCAGAAGACCGGTTTGCCGGCGGCGATGGCGGCCAGGGCATGGTCCTTGTGGGCCTTGGGCGGGCAAGCGATGTAGACCGCATCGGCCGCCGGATCGGCGATCAGGCTTTCCGGGGTTTCGGCCAGAGGCAAATCGGGGAAGGCGGCCCGGGTCCGGGCCAGGGCCGCCGGACTGGGATCCCAGCCGCCGAGCAGCGCAAAGCCGCCATGGGCGGCCATGTTGGTCAGCATGCGGTGGCCCATGATGCCGAGGCCGATAAAGGCGATACGGGGTTTCACGGCGGCTCCTTTTCAGATTGGGAATTAGGGCTGCGGATTATAAGGACGGTGGCCTGGGGCACAAAGGCGGACCTGCCCGGCAAGATCTGCCAGTGGGCCGCTGGATACCCCAAGGCCAGAGAAAATTCGGCCTATAATCAAGTACTTAACCCTGGCCTCGTTCTTGCTTCCTTGATCTCGATGGAACATCTGCGCGCGCTTCTTACCGGGTCCGGTCCGGCCGCCGCCGTCTTGCCCGCCACCCCGGCGCCAAGCGGCGAAGCGGCGGCGCATATCACCCCCTTCTCAGAGGCGCTATTCGAGACCGCCGCGCCCAGCGGCGGGCCCAGCCAGGCGACGGTCCTGGGCGGCGATCTCCTGCCCGACCGCGAAGGCCAGGAGTACGCGCAAGAAGACAGCATCCCGGCGAGCGACTTGAGTTTCGGCGACTTTCTGGACGTCATAAACCCGCTTCATCACATCCCCATCGTCGGCAATATTTACCGCGGCCTGACCGGCGATACGATCTCCGGCCCGGCCAGGGTCGCCGGCGCGACGCTTTACGGCGGCCCGGTCGGTATGCTGGCGGGAATCGTGAATGCCATTTCCGAGGAGATCAGCGGCGACGATATTGGCGGCACCCTGATCGCCAGCATCCTGGGCGAAGACCCGCCGGAGGAAACGCTGATCGCCGAGGCATCCCAAGCGGCGCCGGCCGCCGAGGCTTCCCAGGCGCCGGCCGTCGAAATAACACCGGCCGCCGCGCGGGCGGGGCCGGTCCTGACCGGCGATGCCGCGCTGAGCGCCCTGCTCGGCGATCTTCGCGCCGCGCCGGACTATCCCATGGAACTACCGGGCCTGGCGCCGGCATTCCGGGCCCCGGCCATGGCCGTGCCGGAGCGCGGCGCCGGCGCCCCAGCGGCCGAGGCCCGCCCGCTGCGGGCCAGCGCCGAGGCCGCGCGCGGTTTCAGCGGCCGCATGTTCCTGGGCATGGACAAATACCGGGCGCTGGCCGAGGAACGCGGCGGCCCCGGCCGCCCGGCGCTGGAGCAAGCGGACCGGCGCCTCTAGGGCCTGTGGGCAATAAGGATACCGCCGAGGCGGGATCGGATTATCCCACCCGTTAGGAGCGGACGGCGCCGTGTGGCAGGCCCCCCACAAGCCGTTCGCGACGCGGCGGGTGGGATAATACGACCCGTCCCAGCGGGATTGGGCCAGAATGACGCGAGGCCGCGTCGCT
>JAJFGL010000033.1 GCA_021776135.1 Kiloniellaceae bacterium | reverse complement strand
TGTCATCGAACGCTTGTTCTGCAAACTCAAAAACTGGCGGCGCATCGCAACCAGATACGACCGCCACGCTCAAAACTACCTCTCGGGCCTCGCTCTCGCCGCTCTCATAATCGAGTGGACCTGAATGAGTCCTCAACCTAGTGAGACTATGAAAAGAAGCAGGAGAAACTAAGGCCTGACAGGACTCTTATTGCGTAGCAATACCGTCTAATATTGACTCCGCTTCCATATTGACCCTAGATTCGATAGTACAAAAAGATCATAGTGGCCTTGAAGTCAAATCTCAGAGCGCCCGTGAAATAAACGACAAGAGCAATCGGGAATAGGTTTCGTTTCCCAAGCTTTGCACGGAAAACCCCAAGGGAGAATTACAATGAAGAAGTGTACCATTTCCGCTATCGGTATTGCCGCGGTGGCGGCCATATCGGCGGTTTCGCTATTCGGCGCCGCCGCCGTGGCCGCCGAATGCCCGGTCAAGATCGGCGGTATCGCACCCCTGTCGGCGCCGGGCGCGGTTGGCGCCGGCGAGGGCATGCGCGCCGCCATGTTGCTGGCCGAGGAAGACATCAACAAGGCCGGCGGCGTTCTCGGCTGCGACGTCAAGATCGTCATCGGCGATAGCGAAGGCCTGCCGGAAAAGGCCAAGGCCTTGATGGAAAAGTTCATCACCCAGGACGGCGTGGTCGCCGTCGGCGGTGCTTATCATAGCTCCGTCGGCGTGGGTTCCAAGGACATCGCCAACGACCGCCAGATCCCGGTCGTCTTCGCCGAGACCTGGAACGACACCATCACCGGCGACAAGCAGAAGTACATCTTCCGCATCGCGCCCTTAAGCTCCTGGGCTTCCGCCACCTTGTGGAAGGCCGCGCTTCTGGTTCCCAACATCAAGAAGGTCGCCATCCTGACCGAGAATACCGATTACGGGATTCCGGCGGCGGCGGAGACCACCAAGGGCCTGATGTCGAACGGCGTCGCGGCCGAGACCTTCGGTGTCGATATCGGCACCCAGGACTATGCCGGCATCGTCGAGCGGATCAAGGCCGGCAATCCGGACTACATCATCGTCCTGGCCACCGGCGAGGCCGGGTACAACTTCACCCAGCAGGCCGCCGATGCCGGCATGGGGCCCATGGACCTCCCCTTCCAGGCCGGTCAGGTCTCACTTGAGAGCAAGGCCTATTGGGAAAACGTGCCCGACGGCAACATGGCTTTCGTGCAGCGTATCGGCACGCCTCCGACCTTGTGGAACGAGAAGGCCCTGGCTCTCAACGAAGCCTATATGGCCGCTACCGACCGGGGCGTTATCGAGAGCTATGCCATGGAAGCCTACGATTCGGTCGTGATCCTGGCCCAGGCCATGAACGAGGCCGGCTCCACCGACGGCGCCAAGATCGTCACCGCCCTCGAGAACATCTCCTACGACGGCGTTCTGGGCCGGATTTACTTCCCCTATGGCACCCAGAGAGACCCCAGCGCCGACGGCAAGGGCGACGAGTGGTGGCATCAATGGCCGGACCCCGCCATGACCATGATCCAGTACCAGAAGGAAGGGCAGAATTCCGTCGATGCCCCGATCATCTGGCCGGATGTCTATAAGAATGGCGAAGCGATCTACGTCAAATAAGTGAAACGGCTTTAGCCGCGTTAAAATCCGCCGGCGGCGTAATGGCACACCGCCATGGCCGCCGGCGGATTGCTTTGATATCCGGCTAGAGCGATTTATCGTGGCGTGAAATCGCACCACCCAGCTGGTCATTGCCGGACTTGATCCGGCAATCCATCGAAGGGCCGGAACTGGCTTTTCCATGGACCCTCGGGTCAAGCCCAAGGGTGACTATGAGATCAAGAACGGGGATATGGGCGACGTGAGTTACTTCGGTCTTCAAGACATGGCCGTAAGCTAAGACTAGGCGGGGGCGCGCGTGGAATTTTCGTATATATTCTGGTCGGTCATCGGCTGGATGGTGTTTTGGGCCGTGGCCGGCAGCTACGTTACCCGGCGTGTCTACCTACGCCGGGATCTCGATACCTCCAACGCCGGCTTCGTCGGCGCCATGATGGGGGCGGCGGCGGGGCCCTTCGGTCTGGCGCCCCTGTGGTTCAAGACCCCGGAAATCGGCAAGCGCCTGCTGGTGATTCCCCCCTTGGCGGCGGTCGGCTTGATCGGCATCGCCTTTGGACTGGCCGATCCCAGCAACAACTGCGTCTCCAACGGTTCCTTCGTCGCCTCGCAAATCATGAACGGCCTGATCATCGGCATCATTTACGGCTTCATGGCCCTGGGCCTGTCGCTGATATTCTCGATCCTGGGCGTGGTCAGCTTCGCCCATGGCGAGTTCTACATGATCGGCGGCATGATCGTTTATTTCATGACCGCGGTCTGGTTTCCCGGCATCAATCCAGGCATCGCCATCCTGGCCGCCTGCGCGATTACCTTCGCCCTGGGCGCCGCCTTCGAACGCCTATTCCTGACCCCCATGTACGAAGGCAAGATCGACCGGCCGGTGGAATACGGCATCCTCATCACCTTCGGCCTGGCCTTCACCCTGCAGTATTTCGTCCAGGCCGTGGCCGGGGCCAACCCCTTCAAGGCCCGGCGCTTCATCGACTTTCCCATTATCCGCCTGCCCTCGGTCGAAGACCCCTGGCTGATCAAAACCAGCCGCGGGAATATGCAGTTGTTCGATACGGTATCGATCTCCAACCCGCGTTTCACGGCGGCGGTGATGTGCATCCTGGTGCTCTTGGCCTTGTTGTACTTCCTGCACCGGACCTGGACCGGCAAAGCCCTGCGCGCGGTCAGCCAGGACCGCGAGGCGGCGGCCATCGCCGGCATCAACCCGGACCGCATGAACATGCTGGCCTTCGCCCTGGGCGGCATGATCGCGGCCCTGGCCGGGGCCATGCTGGTGCAGGCCTTTTCCTGGCTGCCCCAGGTCGGCGCCATCCCGGCCATGCGCTCCTTCGTGATCGTGGTTCTGGGCGGCCTGGGCTCCCTGCCCGGCGCCTTTTTGGGCGGGATTATCGTCGGCCTGGTGGAGGCGGCGGGCACCGGCTGCGTCCCCGATACCCAGCGCGCGGCGTCCTACATCCCCGCCTATGGCATGATCGTTTTGACCCTGACCTTGCTGTTGCGGCCGACCGGATTGTTCGGACGCCGCTTCGCCGGCGGCGCGCACGGTAAGTTCTGATGAAAAAGCAACACATGCCGCAAGTGGGCGGCGCGCTCCTGATCGCCTTTTTCATGGCCTTTCCGTTTGTCTATACGGCGAACGATTATCCCTACATCATGCACCTGCTGATCACCGGGTTCTTCTACGCGATTTTGGCGTCGTCCTGGTCCATGCTGTCCGGTTACGCCGGGCAGTTTTCTTTCGGCCACATGGGCTTCACCGGCATCGGGGCCTATACCACGGCGCTGTTTAGCCACTATTTCTACCTGACGCCGGAGCCGACCAACCTGTGCGCCGAGTTCGCCATCGGCGGCATGTATCTGGTGGTGGTCGATCCCATCGGCGTCACCTCCTCGACCCTGGTCCAGGATTGCCTGAGCCAGGCCATGACGATCTGGGACGGCAGTGTCGAGGTCACGCCCATGCCGGTGTGGCTGGGCATCGTGCTGGGCACGGTCATGGGCGGGATTTTCGGCCTCCTGATCGGACTTCTGGTCCTGCCCCTGCGCGCCGCCTACCTGGCCCTCTTCACCCTGGGTTTCGCGGAAATCCTGCGCGCCGTGGTCAGCGGCGAGATCGCCATCACCCGGGGCCAGGCGGGGATCGAACTGCCCTATATATTCAGGGACGGCATCACCTTGTTCGGGCGCTACTACGACAAGACCGACAAGCTGCCGTCTTATTTCGTCATGTTCTTCTTGTTGTTGCTCTGCCTCGCCATCCTGGCCTGGCTGGCGAAGTCCAAGTTCGGCCTGTTCGTGCGCGCCCTGCGCGAGGATCAGGACGCGGCGGCGGCCCTGGGGGTCAACACCACCCGCTACAAGGTTATGGTGTTCGTCATCACCTCCATGATGGCGGCGGCGGCGGGGGCGACCTTCGGGCACTACGTGGCCATTATCTCGCCCAACAACATGATGATCCTGCAGATGAGCCTGGTGGTCGCCATGGCGGTGGTGGGCGGGGTCGAGAACTTCGTCGCTGCGGCCATCGGCGCCATAATCATCGAGTTCGCGCTTGAGATGCTGCGCAATTCCTTCGAGATAGGGGCCCTCACCATCGACATGACCATCTGGCGCCTGGTGGTATTCGGCATCCTGCTCATGCTGACCTTGCGGTTTTCGCGCAACGGCCTGATCGCGCCCATGATCGAATATTTCACCCGCGGCGACGTGGGCAAGGAGACCGTGGCCAAGCGGGTCGCGGGCAAGGGCGCGGAGGGGCCGGCATGACCAACCTGGTGGTCACGGATCTGAACAAGCGCTTCGGGGGCTTGCACGTTCTCAAGGACGTGTCCTTCGAGATCGAGGGGCCCGAGCTAATCGGCCTGATCGGACCTAACGGCGCCGGCAAGACCACCCTGACCAATATCCTGGACGGGGCCATCAAGCCCAACAGCGGCACCGTCTATTTGAACGGCCAGCGCACCGATCAGTTGCAACCCTATGAGGTCGCCCGGGTCGGCCTGGGGCGCACCTTCCAGGTCACCCGCTCGTTCCGGCGCATGTCGGTCCTGGAAAACCTCTACGTCCCGGCCTTGGCCTTGGACCACGGGCTCAGCAAGCAGCGGATCGAAGAGAAGGCCCGCGAAGTCCTCGATTTCCTGACCATCGGGCACCTGCGCAACGAATATGCCCAGGCCCTGTCCGGCGGCCAGCAGAAGCTGCTGGAGCTTGGCCGCCTGCTCATGCTCGACCCGGAGGTCATTATTCTGGACGAGCCC
>JAJFGL010000032.1 GCA_021776135.1 Kiloniellaceae bacterium | reverse complement strand
GTCATCGAACGCTTGTTCTGCAAACTCAAAAACTGGCGGCGCATCGCAACCAGATACGACCGCCACGCTCAAAACTACCTCTCGGGCCTCGCTCTCGCCGCTCTCATAATCGAGTGGACCTGAATGAGTCCTCAACCTAGGCCGCGTCGGCGCTGCCCGTGCTTAGGTGCCCCAGTTGCGTCAAGATCGATTCCAGATGCCCTGGCGCCAGGTTACTATAGGAAAAGATGAGCCGCGACAGGATCCGCTGGGTATCGCTTTGGCGCCAGACAGCCGGGCCCTGGGCATCTTTCTCGCGGACGATATCGAGGGCGATGCGAAACGCCGGCATCAAGGCGCCGGGAAGACCCGCGTGAACGTGCAGCGCCATTATCCCGCGCTGGCCGCCATCGCGTATCAGTTCGTCCGCATTGCCCAGGCTTACTCCAGCGCGCGCCGCGATCGCGGCGGTGAACAAGCGGATCTGCCCCGTGAACAGGGCGCGCAATAAGAATTGCGGGGTCAAGGCGCCTTCATCGTGCAATCTCTTCGACAGCGTTTCCAGGGATTCGCCGGTCGCGGTCTCACCGACAGCTTCGCTTAGCGCCTGCTCGCACGCCCGCGCGGTCAAGTCCTCGACCATGTCTTCAGGCAGACCGAAGCGCTCGATCAGGCGCTCTCGCAGGCTATCGCTGATCTTCAATACCATGCGCGCGACCACCGCGGCGGGCAGGGCCGGACGCTCAACCAACAACGCTTTAATTTCGTCGTCCTGGCCCAAGCGCTCAAGAATCCTGCCATAGGAGGCGGCGTCGATCCGCGCGGACTCATTGGCCAGAAGCGCGCCGATAACCGTGGATTTTTCGGTATCGACAAGAATTCCGGAAATGGCTTCGGCCAGGTTGTCGCGCTGGGATACGGCGATTTGCTTGGCCGTGCCGCCGTCGCGCGCGATCGCCGCCAGATCGGCTTCTTCCAGGACCGACGAATAACGGATGATCGGCAGGGCGACGCTTTCCACGTCCCTGGCCAGAGTCTGGGCGATCGAACGGGGCAA
This sequence comes from Kiloniellaceae bacterium, assembly GCA_021776135.1. Classification (GTDB taxonomy): domain Bacteria; phylum Pseudomonadota; class Alphaproteobacteria; order Kiloniellales; family J153; genus JAJFGN01. The sequence goes on along the minus strand of JAJFGL010000032.1, from coordinate 49,646 downwards.
GAAGGCGCAATGCTTCACCTGCTCGCTCAAGGCTTCGCGAACCTGAATTTCCAAATCGCGGGCCAGCATTTCCAAGATGCCGATCGCGAAACCCCGTTCGCGCTCGTTGAGGCTGCCTTCGACGAAAAGAATCGCCACGCTGGCCGCGGTTTGGGCGCGCATCCAGGGTGAACGGTCGGCGTTAAGCTGCTCAATCCCGTTCGCGGTCAAGACTTCTGAGTTGAGTTCACTTGCAAACACGGTCCAGTGCCTCTCTATTCGCGGAAAATACTCATAGGGTTAAAGTAATTTAACGAAACTACAGTGCTTTGTCAACTATTTATTAAATAAAGAAAATTATTTATTTATCTAAAATTTATTATATAAATAATTGAAACAATGAATCCAAGTATTTCAACTATCTCTTGACCGAGATTCAGGCCGGCCGCGGTCTTCACAATTTAGAAAGCTTAACGTCTCATTAATCCTAACCGGCGCAGCATGGGGGCATGACGCACTATGGCGGTGCGGCGAATAGGCTAGGAGGTCAATCCGCTATGGCACGAATTTTAGTCGCCGAAGACGATATGGCGGTGCAAAGCTTTGTCTGCCGCGCCTTGGCCCATCGCGGTCACGAGGCCGTCGGGGCCGACGACGGTCTGCGCGCCCTGGAAGCGCTTGTGGATGGCCCCTTCGATGCGCTTCTGAGCGATATCGTCATGCCCGGCATGGACGGCATCGCCTTGGCGCTCAAGGCCGCGCGGGACTATCCCAGTATGCCGGTCCTTTTGATGACAGGCTACTCCGCCGAGCGCCAACGCGCGCACAACCTCGAGGAACTGGTGTTCGATGTGATCCCCAAGCCCTTCACGCTGATGCAGATTTGCGACGCCGTGGATGACATGCTCGAAACCCGGCCGCCGGCGGTGCAAACGGCGGTCGAATACCGGGACTCGCCCTAGAACTGCTTGAGCAGGCGGTCGATGTAGTCGAGTTCGACCGGCGGGCGGGCGGGTTCGCCGCGCCGGCGGCGAAGCTCGTCGAGGATTTCACGGGACCGCCGCAGCTCCATTTCCTCGGGAATGCGCACCCCTTCCAGGGCCTCGAACCCCTGCCGGCCCTGCTGGCGGCCCAGGGGGTCGCGGCCGCTGCCGGGTTGGGCGCCGACCTGCCCCATGCCCGGCGGCGCCCCGGCGCCCATGGCCTCCATGAAGCGGTCGGCCATGTCGCGCATGCCTTGCTGTAACTGATCCAGGGCGCGGGTCTGCGGTCCGACCGGGTCCGAGGATTCGCCGCCGCCTTCCAGGGCCTCGCGGGCGTCGCGCATGGCCCGCTCCGCCCGGCCCAGGGTGCCGGGAATCTCGCCCAGGGCCTCGCCCAGCTGGCGCATCATTTTGCCCAGTTCCCGGCGCAAGGATTCTTGACTGCGGGCGTCGCGCTGGCGCTCCTGGCCCGCTTCGCGTTTTGCTCTTTCGTCCGGGCTTTCGCGGCCGCCGCGCTTGAAACTGCGGTCGAGCAATTCCTGTTGCCGGCGTGTGAGGGATTCCATGTCCTCCATCATTTTCATGGCCTCGCGCGAGTCTTCGTTCATGCCCTGGGCGAAGGGATTGGCGCGCATGTTTTCCAGAATTTCCTGAAGCTGCGCCAGCATGTCGCGGGCGGCGTCGCGGGCGCCGCTGCGCGCCAACTGCTCGGCCTGATCCAGCAGGCGCTGTAAGTCTTCGCTTTGCAGGGTCTGGGCGGTCGGCGGCATCTGCTGCGGTTCCTGCCCTTGCGCCATCTGGTCGCGCATACGCTCGGCCAAGGCTTCGAGAAAGCGGTCGAGGGCGGCGCGCATTTCGTCCATCAGGCGCGCGATCTCTTCGTCGGAGGCGCCGCGCGCCAGGGCTTCCATCAGTTTCTTTTGAATTTCCCGCAGATCGCTTTCGGCGGTCGCCAATCCGCCTTCTTCCAGGTGCAGCGCCGTATCCCAGAGGATTTTCTGGACCTGGAGCACGGTCCCCGCCTCGCGGCCGTGAATCAGGCGCCGCTCGGCCGAGCGCACGGACAAGGCGACGACCACGTCATTGAAATAGTGGTCCGGCCGGTCATAGATCTCACCCAGGGCGCGGACCACGGGCAGGCGGGCATCGGGATCGAGGGTCAGACGCTTGCGCAGTTCCACCAGGGCGCGCGCGACCGGGTGGTTGAAGATACGCTCCGGCAGGACCGTGCGGACCGGCTCGCTTTCGCCAAGCTGTCCCAGGGCGTCCTCGGCCAGGAGCTGGATCTCGACCGCGAGCCCGGCCCAGGGGTGCGGCGTCAGGTCATGGAAGCTCATGGATTCCGCGTCGCGCAGGCCGATGCCGGGCAAGGCCAGTTCGATCGTCACCGGTTCCGCATCGGGTTTGTCGAGGCGCCGGATTTCACCGCTAACGCTGGCCAGCCCGTAATCGTCCTCGGCCGAATACTCAAGCCGCAGGGAGGCGCGTTCGCTGCGTCCGGGCGGCGAGAGGAACTCGATACTGGGGACCAGGTCGGGGGTAATCCTCAAGGGCCAGGCGGCCAGGTCGCGGCCGCCTTGTTCGACCCGCAGGGTCTCGCCGTCTTCCAGGATCAGGCTGACCTTATAGGCATCCAGAGTCGCGGCCTTGAAGGGCACAACGGTCTCGCCAACGATTAAATTCGGCGCCCCGCGGCCGCCTTGGACCTGGGCCAGGACCGTGCTGCCGGTCGGCGTTTCGATGACCGCCGCCGTGTCCCGGTCCCGGCCTTGGGCGGTATCGAGAAACAGCGGCGCCAGGCCGGTGTAGGCCGGCGGGTTGACCCAGATGTCCAGGGTCGCGTCCGGGGCCAGGGTCAAGCTGCCCAGGTCGGGCCGCAAGGCGCGCTCCAGGCGGCCAAGGGCATCGCCGGAACCGAGAACCGCGCCGATAAACAGCAAGATTCCCAAGGCCGCGCGCAGGGCCAGGGGATCGCGCGCGGCCAGACCGGCGCGCGGCAGACGGACCCGCAAAGCCGCCAGGCGGGCGCGCAAACGCTGCTGGTGCAGGCGCCATAGCTGGGCACTGCCTTTATCGGCGGCGCCGGCGGTCAGGGTATCTTCTAGGCTGGCCAGGGGCCGATGGTCGAGACCGCTATCGAGTTCCAGGCGCCGGCGGGACTGGGCGGTGCTGGGCATACCCAGGCCGCGAAGACCGCGCCACGCGAGGTAAAAGAACCCGGTGAGCAGCGCCGCCAGGATCAAGCCATGCAACCATGGCGGCAGGACCGGCAAGATGTCGAGCAGGGCCAGAGCCAGGAACAAGGCCGCCAGGCCCAGGGCCGGCGCGGCGGCGGGCCAGAAGCGCTCCCACCACAAAGCGGCGCGGGCGGCGGCCATGAGCGCCGTCAAGCGCCCCGCCGCCGCGTCCAATCTACGCTGTCTTTTTCCGATCCCAAGCATCCGGGCTTCCTCTAGGCGGCCCCGCGCGCCCCTTGGTCCTGCTCCAGCCAGTCCGGCAGGGTCATTTCGGCCAACATGGCCGCGTAGCTGGGCCGGGCCCTGACCAGGGCGCGATCGCCGCCGCGCACCAGAACCTCGGGCACCAGCCTGCGGCCATTATAGGTCGAAGACATTACCGCGCCATAGGCGCCGCTTGAACTTATCGCGAGCAGATCGCCGGCCGCCACCGGCGGCAAATTACGTTGCCGGGTGAAGGTATCGGAGGATTCGCAGATCGGCCCGACGATATCGACAGCTTCCTCCGCCGTACCGGGCGCCGGCGCGCGCAGGGGCAGGAAACCGTGGGTGGCGTCGTACATGGCCGGGCGGATCAGATCGTTCATGGCCGCGTCGATAATCACGAAACGGCGCGCGGTGCCCTGCTTGACATAGAGAACCCGGGAAATCAGCACGCCCGCGTCGCCGACCAGGAAGCGCCCCGGCTCGAACACCAGTTCGGCGGGCAGGCCGGCGGTGCAATCGCGCACTATGGCCGCATAGGCCGCGAGGTCGGGCGCCGCCGCGCCGTCGTAACCGATGCCCAGGCCGCCGCCGAAATCGAGCCGGCGCAGGGGAATGCCCTGGCCGTGCAAATCCCGGTAGAGGGCGGTCAGTTTTTCGAAGGCGGCGCGGAAGGGCGTCAACTCGGTCAATTGCGATCCGATATGAACCGCGAGACCTTCAAGCGAAAGCCCCGGCAAGTCCATGGCCAGCTTCACCGCATCCTGGATTTGATCGAGGTCGATGCCGAACTTGTTCTCGGCCTGTCCGGTCGAGATTTTCGCGTGGGTGCGCGCATCGACATCCGGATTGACCCGCAAGGCAATGGGCGCGCGCCGCCCCAGGGACACCGCGACCCGGGAAAGGGTTTCCATTTCCGGCAGGGATTCGACGTTGAATTGCTGGATGCCCTCGTTCAGTCCAGCGGCCATTTCCTCGGCCGTCTTGCCGACCCCCGCGAAAACGATTTTCCCGGCCGGCACGCCGGCGGCCAGGGCGATGCGCATTTCCCCTTCCGACACCACATCCGCGCCGGCGCCCAGCTTGGCCAGGGTGCGCACCACGGCCAGGTTGCCGTTGGCCTTGAGGGCGTAGCAAATCTCCGCCGGCAGGCCGGACAAGGCCGCGGCCATGGCGGTGTAGGCGCCCTCGATCGCGCCGCTTGCATAACAATAAAACGGCGTGCCGATGGTTTCGGTCAGGGCGCTTAAGCTCACATCCTCGGCATGCAAGTCGCCATCGCGGTACTGAAAGGCGGTCATTGCGCGTCCGGGTCTCCATAGGTGGTCTTCTTGCGCGAGTTGGGCAAGGGCGAGAGGTTGCCGGCGCTGGGCGGAATCTCGCGCGACCTTAGTTTCTCGTCCCGGGTTCCCGACGGCAATACCGTGGCCGGGTTCGGATAGACGCGCGGGTAGGTGTAGGCCTCCGCCGCGTCGTCCGGGGGCCGCAGGCCGGCGCGCTTGCCGCAGGCGCTCAATAACAAAGCCGCCGCCAGGACCGCGAAGACCGCGCGCCCGGCGGTCATAGGAAACGCTCCCGCGCCGCCGCCGCCGCCGCGCGCACGCGGTCCGGCGCGGTGCCGCCCAGGCTGGTCCGGCTGCGTACCGAGGCCTCGACGCTCAGCACCTCGAAGATATCCTCGGTGATGCGGGCTTCGACCGCCTGCATTTCCGCCAGGGGCAGATCGGCGAGACCGCAGCCCAAGGCCTCGGCGCGCCGGACGATGGCGCCGGTCGCATGGTGGGCGTCGCGAAAGGCCAAACCCAGCACCCGCACCAGCCAGTCCGCCAGGTCGGTCGCGGTCAGAAACCCGGCCGCCGTGGCGGCGCGCATGGCATCGGCATCGGGCGTCATGTCGCGGATCATGCCGGTGCTGGCGCCCAGGCAGATCGACAGGGTCTCGGCGGCATCGAACAGGGGTTCCTTGTCTTCCTGCATGTCCTTGCAGAACGCCATGGGCAGGCCCTTCATCATCACCAGCATGGTATTCAGCGCGCCGATCACCCGGCCCGCCTTGCCGCGCACCAGTTCCGCCGCGTCGGGGTTGCGCTTTTGCGGCATGATCGAAGACCCGGTGCTGAAGGCATCCGACAGGCGCACGTAGCTAAACCCGGCGGCGCACCATAGCACCAATTCCTCGGCCAGGCGCGACAGATGGATGGCGATCACCGCCCCCGCCGAGAGGAACTCCATGGCGAAATCCCGGTCGGAAACCGAATCCATGGAATTGGCGCTCGGCCGGTCGAAGCCCAGGGCCTTGGCGGTCATGTCCCGGTCAATGGGAAACGACGTTCCGGCCAGGGCCGCCGAACCCAGGGGGCATTCGTTCAGGCGCTTGCGGGCGTCGGTCAGGCGGCCCCGGTCGCGGCCCAGCATCTCCACATAGGCCAGCAGGTGATGCCCCAGGGTTACCGGCTGCGCCGCCTGCAAGTGGGTGAAACCGGGCATGACGGTGCCGGCCTGGGCCTCGGCCTGGACGATCAAGGCCGCCTGAAGATCGCGCAGCTGCCCGTCGAGACCGTCGATGGCGTCGCGGACCCAAAGGCGTACATCGGTCACCACCTGATCGTTGCGCGAGCGGGCCGTGTGCAAACGCCCGGCGGCGGCGCCGATCAGCTCCCCCAGGCGCGCCTCCACATTCATGTGGATGTCTTCGAACTCGACCCGGAAGGGGAAGTCCCCGGCCTCGATTTCCCGTAAAATGCTGTCCAGGCCGCCCAGAATCGCGGCGCTGTCCGCTTCGCTCACGATTCCTTGCGCGGCCAGCATCTTGCAATGAGCCTGGGAGGCGGCGATATCTTGAGCGTACAACCGCTTGTCGAAATCGATCGAGGCGTTGATACGCTCCATGGCCTCGGCCGGGCCTTGTTCGAAGCGCCCGCCCCACATGAGGTTGGCGGCGGGCGTGGCGGCGGTTTTTTTTGGTCTTGTCATGGTCGGCTCGAAAGGTTCACGCGATGGTGGTGAAAAAGGCAATTCTGGCCGCGATCCTGGCGCTGGCGCTCGGCGGGCTCGCGATGCCCGCCGCTGCGCAAGCCCCGGAAGGGCCGTTCGCCCAGGACTTTAGACTCTTGACCCCGCCGGTGCCAGCGCCGCTGGAGGTTTTCCAGGACCTCGAGGGCGCAACCCTGCGCCTAGCCGATTTCAAGGGCAAGGTCGTGCTTTTGAACTTCTGGGCGACCTGGTGCGCGCCCTGCATCCGCGAGATGCCGGCCCTTGAGCGCCTGCAATCGATCCTCAAGGCGGAAGGGCTGCACATCGCCGCCGTCTCCATCGACCGGGGCGGCAAGGACATGGTGACCCGCTTCGCCAAGAAACTGGACTTGCGCGGCCTGCCCCTCTACCTCGACCCCAAAGCGGCCCTGGCCCGCGCCTTCGGCGTCTCGGGCCTGCCCGCCACCTTCCTGATCGACGCCCAAGGCCAAGTGGTGCGCATGATGCTCGGCCCCGCCGAATGGGATTCCCACGCGGCGGTGGGGCTGATCCGCTACTATCTCAATAGCGACACTCAGCGCAAGGGAATGGGTTCAAGCTCCTGAAGCCAAGCCCACATGGCCAAGAAAGCGGTTTTTCGGCCCCAAAATAACGAAACGGTTAATTCTTGCCCACTATAGTCTGGCCAAGTGAGGATTATGTCTTCGCGCGCTGAGATCGAATTCATGAACTTAGTAATGAGAGATCGATGGCGAGGAACCGCCTGGGAAGGCTGATCGCAGTTAGCGTATTCGCAACTATCGTTGTGATCGAGCTGATCATTCTCATCCCGTCGTACAAAAACCGATCCGGCGAACTCTTTCAGCAGCTCGAGGATGTCGGTTTCGCGCAGGTCGTCGCCTTGTTGAACGCCACGCGCGGCGGCATCGATCCGAACTTGCTCGAAACCACCTTCAACGGCATCGCGGCGCGGTCGAACTTGCGCGGTGCGGCGGTTTACAATCTCGACGGCAGCCTGGTCGCCAAGATCGGGGAAGCAACGAAGATGGGCTTCCCGGCCAATTACGACGGCCGCGTCTTGCGGACCAAAAGTAGCGACGGTTCACGTTTCGAGATCTGTTGGGGGTCGGTTCAAATAGGGCAGCCCTATATCTTTATCGCGCGGTTTGATTCGTCGGGGATCGGCAAGGAGCTCAAGGCATACACTTTTCGGATTTTGCAGTTGGTCTTGTTGATCGGCGGCGTGACCACGGCGGTTCTGATGCTGTTCCTGAATCGCCGGGTCATCAGGCCGATCCTCAAGCTGCACTCGAAATTAGTGGCGGCGGGGAACGACCCGATGCACCCGGATCTCTACATGGTGGATCTCCGGCAAACCGACGAAATTGGTGAAGCCGCTGTATCGTTCAATGCGATGCTGTCGAAGTTTTCGGCCAAGCTGGCGGAATTGAGCGAACGAAAAAAAGAATTGAAAAAGAGCGAGTCGCGGTTCCGCCAGATGTTCGATTCCTCACACGATAGTATTTTTCTAGTTGACGTCGCGAGCAATACGATAGTTGACACCAACGAAAAATCCCGCCGTATGCTGGGCTATACTTCGGAGGAACTCCGCAGCGTGTCCATCAGCGACGTCCATCCCGAGGAAATGAAGGAGCTACAGAGCTTTGCGGACGAGGTCAAGAAACACGGTATCTCCAGAACTGACGTGCTGACATGCCGCACCAAATCGGGCGAATTAATTCCCGTTGAGATCACGGCCACACCGATGGAGATCGACGACCGCAAATGCATGTTGGTCCTTGCCCATGACATTAGAGATCGTGTCAGAGCCGAACGCGCCCTGGTATCGGCCAAGGAGTTAGCCGAACGGGCGAGCAATACCAAGTCGGCATTTCTCGCCAATGCCAGCCACGAGCTTCGCACACCCCTGAACGCGATTCTGGGGTTTTCGGAAATCCTCAAGGACGAATATTTCGGCGATCTCGGCAGTGACCGCTACCGCACCTATTCCGGGGATATTCACGCGAGCGCCATCCATCTCTTGTCGCTGGTCAACGACCTGCTCGATCTTTCCAAGGTCGAAAGCGGTGAATTCAAGATGGAGGAAACCACGGTCGACCTCGGCGTGGCTATCCAAGGCATGATCCGTATGCTGAAACCTCAGGCGGAACCAGCGGGTGTCAATATTCTTGGCGAGATCCCCCGAGATTTTCCGGCTATCTGGGCCGACCGGCGCATGATCGAGCAGATTGTCGCCAATCTGGTTTCGAACAGCATTCGCTTCACCAATGATGGCGGGCTGATTACGGTCTTAATCGAGTTGGCCGAAGACGGCGGCGTCTTGCTCCGCGTACGCGACACCGGGTGCGGTATTCCCGAGAACGAAATTTCGATGATCCTGGACCCCTTCTATCAGGTGGAATCGGCGGATAGATACGAACATCCCGGGGCCGGCCTCGGACTCTCGATCGTCAAATCCCTGCTGCAACTGCACGACGGCACTCTAACCATCGAGAGTAAGCTAGGTAGCGGTACCAGCGTGACCGTGCGCTTCCCGGCCCGCCGAACGATGCCAGTCTCCGCCATGCGGACGCGGCGCGCGTAGGCCGCGGGGGCTTTCGGGCCCCTGCGAATGTCCGCGCCTGGCGGCCCGCCGATCAAGCGCCGGTGCACGATGGCCGGTCCAAATCAAGCGCCGCCCGCAAACGGGTCATCAAATCGCTGGCGGTGACGACGCCGGAGGGCGACAGCTTCACGCCGCCGGCCCGCAGCATGCGCGCGGTCCAGGTGTTGCAGGTGTTGAACAGGTGAAAGCTGCCGTGGGCTAGGTAAAAATGGCTGTCCGGGTACAGCCCGCGCGAGACCGGCGCCGCACGGCTGCCACCGGGGCGATCGAGATCGGGGCGGTCGAGATCGCCGGCGATGGCCCGGACCAGGGACAAGAACCCGCCTTGACTCAGCGCCAGCGTCACGACCTCGGTATCGCCTGGGACTTGTTCCGGCGGGCGCGCAAGGCCGGCGATGTGCATGATCGCCGGGGTCGCGGTCAAGGCGGCGCCCAGGGTCATGGCGATGCCTGGATCGCGGGCCGGATAATAGACCCGGTCGCCCCAGCCGAATTCAAGGAACGCCGCCTCCGGGAAATCCTCCGCCTCCGGCAAGAGGCCGGTCGCGGCCGCCCCGGCGCGGTCCATGACAATCGCCGTGTGCCAAGAGGTGCCGACGACCCGCACGGCGTGAATACGCGGCCCGCCATGGTCCACGGGCAAGGGCGCCTCCGCCGCGCAGGCGGCCAGCCCGATCGCAACGGCAAGCCACGCCAAGGCAAAGGTCGCGGATCGCATGGCGGTAGGATAGTGCCTAATCCGGTCGGTATGAAAACATTCTGCTGCCCGCATGGAGTGGCGACCCGGCGGCAAGAGCGGGGTGCCGAAGGGTGGGCGATTCTGGTCTCAAAACTGGTGTAGTTCGCTAATAAACCCCGCCACCAGATCATTCACGGTGTTGTATGCGGGAATCTTGGCAAAATGACTTTTTAGCTCGGCTTCAATCTGCGGAGCTGATTTCTTGTCGGCCAATTCCTTGGCGCCAGCCCAATTCCTGCCTTCATGGAGTGTGTCCCAAGGTGAGCGCTTATTCGATCTAGTGGTTGCGCTATCACCGTGTTTCCCGATCCCGTAGATAATATTTGTTTCCTTGTTCCAGATTGGCTTGAATAGCCGGATCAAATAATCCTCTGCCCCGGCTTCCCAGCCACTTTGCACGACAAGGGCGCGATAGTCGAAATCGGCAATATCGAGGGTCTCTTCGGCGCGTATGATGTTTTTCCGATGTTCCCCGAGCCGCTTGGAAAGCTGTTTCCCCTGCTCCTTGGGAATCCGGGCGTTCTCTCGACTTGATATGCTTTTGCCAATGTAAATTGGCGTCTCCGCGCCGCTAATCGGAGCGTAAAGTGGAAGATCCCCCTTGTAGTAAATGGCGTAGACTCCGGCGCCATAAAAATCCTGAAGATCAGCTAGCGGTCGCCTAGCTTGGGCGGTAAGTGCGAGGGCAATGAAAAAGCCAATGGTTCGTGGATTGCCTGGGTCAAATACAGTCTCGGGTCGCTTTATGAAATCAAGTTCGATGGCCAATTCATTTAGATCAGTGGCTGCGCGTTCTATTTCCTTATTCAGCTTCTTCCGTCCAGGTGCAGTGAGTTCAGCGCTCCGCGCCTGCTTGGCCAATTCAGCAAGATCCTCGTGAAGTTTGGCGATAAGTTTATTTACGGGGGACCGCGGAGGCATGAATATGAGGGCCGCTAGGATGTCGCGGCGATGTTAATGTGATCGCGGACACTCTTGGCGATAAGCGAGCCCAACTCAACGGGAACGGCATTGCCGAGTTGGCGCATTGACTCCGTCCAGGAGCCATGAAAAACAAAATTGTCCGGAAAGGTTTGAAGCCGCGCGCTCTCCCGGACCGTGAAATAACGAACGGTTCCATCCAGCCGCGCAAGCATGTTCTCACCTCCAGGCACGCCATGCACACCAGCCTTTAACGTCTTTGCGGGCTCATCTAGAGGACTGCCAGTGTGTCCAGGATATGATCTCGCGCCCGGCTGATACCGATGATTTGGGTGCATGCCCGATACTTCATATTGGTGTTCAGGGTCCGGAAGTCTCTCTAGGGCGTCTCGTACCGTACGCCATGCCTTAGTCGCGGGTTTGAGTAACAGGCATTGTGCCCGCTTTTGTAAACGTGGTGTCATCCGCCGATCAGGGTTGGCGACGCGATGGCGTTCCCAATAGTTCCTCGATTTGTATTTTTCCCATAAAAGACTATCAAGCGAATGAGTTTCAGCCGGAAAATTCCATTCGATCCCGAGATCCGCGCGGAACCCAACAAAGAATATACGCTCACGACGTTGCGGAATCCCGTAATTCGCCGCGTTCAGAACTCTGGATACAACACGGTAGGTTAAGCCTTCATGGCGTTTTCCCGTGTGTTCTCGCTCCAGCCGTGAAAGATGGTCGCCCCAAGTCTCGTTCTGGCGGCGTGTGATTTCCGGATACGTAAGTTGGTGAATAATATAGGCCAAGTAGCTGGCGAAGGTCGCGCGAGTAAGGCCCTTCACGTTCTCGAAAATGAATGCTTTGGGTTTCGTCTCCCGGACCACACGCACGGCTTGTGGCCACATATCCCGAGAATCGCGTTGGCCAAGATGTTTCCCACCAAGGGAAAAGGGCTGGCAGGGTGGGCCACCAGAGACCAGCGAGACACGGCCCTCATGGACTCGAAAATCAATATCGCGCACATCTCCCTCGGCTAGCGGCCAGTTCGAGACATACGCTGTTCCACGAGCTTGGTTGTCTCGGATCGTATCGCAGCAGTACTTGTCCCATTCGACGACGGTCTCTGGTACGAAGCCAGCTCGACTGACGCCTAAGCCAAGACCACCCGCGCCCGCGAACAATTCGATGGATTGCACTATTGGTTTCCCCCCAAAAACACGGCCAGCTTGTTCCCTAAATGTTCTTTATGCCCGATTTCGCATTCCCATACAACCAGTATGTGCCAGCCCATTTTCTGAAGCATTCGACAATTCTTCTCGTCTCGCTCACGGTTCTTTCGAAGCTTCGGCTCCCAAAAATCTAGGCGAGATTTTGGCAAACGCGCCAGTTTGCAGGCAGAATCGGGGTGTCTATGCCAAAAACAACCGTGAACGAAAATTACCTTCTTGCGGGGCGGGAACACCAAATCTGGGGTTCCTGGGAGGTCGCGCCGATGAAGCCGGTAGCGATAGCCCATGCCATGAATCATACGGCGGACAATCATTTCTGGCCGGGTATCCTTGCAGCGAATCCGACCCATGCGCTCGCTACGTTCTTCCAGGGTAAGAGGATCCAACATTCCATCATGATAGTGGATAAGAAAATTTCGCGCCAATGCTCATAGTCTATTGATTAGACTACGCATGAGGATTCCTACGGAAAGCCCCCCTCAAAACAACAGCTGCCCGCCTATTTCGCGGACCAGCTTTCTTTGCATGGCGGCTTCGAAGGCGGGGTAGTTGGGGGCGGTTTCCACGAAGGCGCCGGGGCCGGCGATGACCCTGTCGCGGAAATACTGAGGCAGCGGCGATGGCGGGGCGGCGATGGCCAGGGCGTTGATGTGGATGCCCTCCGCGCGCGCCAGGTCGCGATCGAAGTGGGGCGAGCGGTTGACGTTGTTGGTGCCGTCGCCGGCGATGTCGAGGACTTGCCTGGCGCCGGAAAAGGGCGCGGCGGCGAAAATCTTATGACTATAGGCGATCATGCCGCCGATGTCGGTGGCGCCGCCGTTGTAGCGCCGGGTCATGGCGCGCACCGCCCCGGCCAGGCGCGCCATACCGCCGCCGTCCGACACCCGGGTCCAGGGGATCTTGATCTCCTGTTCCTGAAAGCCCGACCACTGGACCACGGTGAGCGCGATGGCGCCGCGCGCCCCGGAGGCGGCGGCCCTGGCCACTTGCGGCGACTCGAAAGCGCGGGCCAAGCCCTCGCGCTGCAGGTCGAATTCTTGCCCGTCCACGGACGACGAAACGTCGAGCGCGACCACCAGCAACACATCGACCTCGCCGCTTGGCGCCGCGCCCGCCGGCACGCAGCCAAGCGCCAGGAGCGCGGCGAGGCATAAAGCCCTTAGAATAAGGCGTGGGATTGCGTCCATGAGGAACCAAGGTTAGGCAAAACCCGGTCCGATACCAAGGGTCATAGGCATGAGATTATTTGCCGAGAATTCGTCATCCCGGATCGGTGTCCACCGCTGTCCGGTTTAACTTCGCACTACCCGCCCGAGCAGGTTCCCGGCACCGCGAGTCCCCCCACCCCGGCCCTCCCCCTCAAGGGGGGAGGGAGAATAAGCGGCGTTCTCCCACTAACTCCCTCCCCCTTAGACGGGGGAGGGTTGGGGTGGGGGTGACAGCCGCGCCAAGTATTCCCGGCACACGAAGACGCGCCGCTTTCCAGTCCAAAACCGCGCCGGGTACTTGGAGGCGTATAGACTCAGTGCCTTGCCACCTGTCTTCATAATTAAACCGGACACCAGTAGACCCCGATCCGGGATCTTTGGGATATGACAAGCCCAGACTTACCTGAATATCCCGGATCGGGGTCCGGGATGACGACGGTGTTCAGGCCCTAACGGGTCGGGACCGGCTTGTCGCCTGAGTAGTCGTAGAAACCGCGCCCGGCCTTGCGGCCGAGCCATCCGGCCTCGACGTACTTCACCAGCAAGGGACAGGGCCGGTACTTGGTATCCGCCAGGCCCTCGTAAAGAACGTGCATGACCGCCAAGCAGGTATCCAGGCCGATGAAGTCGGCGAGTTCCAGCGGCCCCATGGGATGATTGGCGCCCAGCTTCATGGCGACATCGATGGATTCGACCGAACCGACGCCCTCATACAGAGTATAGACCGCCTCGTTAATCATGGGTAGCAGGATGCGGTTGACGATGAAGGCGGGAAAGTCCTCGGCCGTGGCGGTGGTCTTGTCCAGTTTGACCGCCAGGGCGCGGATCGCCTTGAAGGTCGGTTCGTCGGTGGCGATGCCGCGGATCAATTCGACCAGCTTCATCAAGGGCACCGGGTTCATGAAGTGCATGCCCATGAAACGTTCGGGCCGGTCGGTCACCGCCGCTAGGCGGGTGATGGAGATCGAGGAGGTGTTGGAACAGATAATCGCCTCGGGCTTGAGCACCGGGCACAGGGCCTTCAAGATTTCGCGCTTGACGCTTTCGATCTCGACCGCCGATTCGATCACCGCATCGCAATCGCCGAAGATGGAATAATCGCTCGCGGTCCGGATCCGCTTCAGGGCGGCGTCCTTGTCGGCGGCGGCGATCTTGCCGCTCGCGATTTGGCGGTCCATGTTCCCGGCGATCTTGGCCAGGGCCTTTTCCAACTGCTCTTCCTTGACGTCCGACAGGGCCACATCCAGCCCGGCCAGGGCGCAGACATGGACAATGCCGCTGCCCATCTGGCCGGCGCCGATGACACCGACCGACGCGATATTCAGGGGTTCGCTTTTTGTCTGCGCTTGATCGGACATCTATCCCGCCTTGCTTGGTTCTAGGGCCTAGGGCTCAGCCCAATTCCTTTTCCAACTCCGGCACCGCCTCGAAGAGATCGGCGACCAGACCGTAATCGGCGACCTGGAAGATGGGCGCCTCTTCGTCCTTGTTGATGGCGACGATAACCTTGGAATCCTTCATGCCGGCCAGGTGCTGTATGGCGCCGGAAATGCCGACCGCGATATAGAGGTCGGGAGCGACCACCTTGCCGGTCTGCCCGACCTGATAGTCGTTGGGCACGAAGCCGGCGTCGACGGCGGCGCGGCTGGCGCCCACGGCGGCGCCCAGCTTGTCGGCGATGCGCTCCAACATGGCGAAGTTCTCGCCCGACTGCATGCCGCGGCCGCCGGAGATAACAATGCCCGCCGTGGTCAGCTCGGGCCGTTCCGACTTGCTAAGCTCCTGGCCGACGAAAGTGGCGAGGCCGCTGTCGCCGGTCGCGTCCAAGGTTTCGCTGGCCGCCGAGCCGCCGTCCTCGGGCGCCGGATCGAAGGCGGTCGCGCGCACGGTGAGCAGCTTGACCGCGTCGCCGGACTTCACCGTCAACATGGCGTTGCCGGCATAGATGGGGCGCACGAAGGTATCCGCGTCCAGGATGGCGCTGATTTCGGAAATTTGCTGCACGTCGAGCAAGGCGGCGGCACGCGGCAGGACGTTCTTGCCGAAGGTCGTGGCCGGGGCCAGGACATGGGTGTAATCCCCGGCCAGCTTGACGATCAGCGGCGCCAGGTTCTCCGCCAGCATGGCGCCGTATTCGGGCGCGTCGGCGATCAGCACCTTGGCGACGCCCGGCACCTTGGCGGCGGCGGCGGCGGCGGCGGCGCAATCCGATCCGGCGATCAGCACGGCGACATCGCCGCCCAATTGCCCGGCGGCGGTCACGGTGTTGAGCGTGGCGGGTTTCAGGCCGGCGTTATCGTGCTCGGCGACGACTAGGACGCTCATGTCAGATTACCTTCGCTTCGTTCTTCAGTTTGTCCACCAGCTCGGCGACGCTGGCGACCACGACACCGGCCTTGCGCGAATCCGGCTCGACCACCTCCACCACGGTCAGGCGCGGGGTCACGTCCACGCCCAGGTCTTCCGGCGATAGGGTATCGATGGGCTTTTTCTTGGCCTTCATGATATTGGGCAGGGAGGCATAGCGCGGTTCATTCAGCCGCAAGTCCACGGTCACAACAGCGGGCATTTTAAGCGCCACCGTCTCCAGTCCGCCATCGACCTCGCGCGTCGCTTTCAGCGATCCGTCCTCGAGCACGATCTTGGAGGCGAAGGTGCCCTGGGGCCAACCCAGAAGCCCGGCCAGCATCTGTCCGGTCTGGTTATTGTCGCCGTCGATGGCCTGCTTGCCCAGAAGGACCAGCCCGGCCTCTTCCTTTTCCACCGCGGCCTTCAGCAGCTTGGCTATTCCCAGGGGCTCCAAGGCCACATCGCTTTGGATCAGGATGCCCCGGTCGGCGCCCATGGCCAAGGCGGTACGGATGGTCTCCTGGCACTGTGCGCCGCCGGCGGATACCACGACGATCTCGCTCACCTTGCCTGCCTCTTTCAGGCGGATCGCTTCTTCCACCGCGATCTCGCAAAAGGGGTTCATGGCCATTTTGACGTTGGTTAGCTCGACTCCGGTTTTGTCGGCCTTGACCCGGACCTTCACGTTCGCGTCGATGACGCGCTTTATGGGAATCAGAACCTTCATAGTGTCGCCTGCCGCCGTTTATGGGTGGAATCGGGGATATTTCGCAGGTGCACAATAAGTCCGGGAAAAGCCCCGTGTCAACGGCGTGTGACACGCAAAAACCATAGGTTTTCCGCGCCAAAGCGGGATGGATTCCCTAGCCGTGGGCGCCCGGCCGCCACAGCACGTCCTGGGCTCCGTCCCCGTTGGCGTGGCGGGCCAGGACGAACAAGAGGTCGGACAAGCGGTTGATGTAGCGGATCGCCTCGGGATTGACCGCTTCGCTTTCGGCCAAGGCGGTCATGTCCCGCTCGGCCCGGCGCGCCAGGGTGCGCGCCAGATGCAGGTACGCTGCCGCCGGGGCGCCGCCGGGCAGGACGAAACTATTCAGGGGCGCGAGCTTGGCGTTGACCGCGTCGATTTCGCGCTCCAGACGCCCGGTCTGGGCGGCGGTCATACGCAAGACCGGGCCTTTTTCATTTTCGCGCTCGGGCCGGCACAGATCGGCGCCCAGATCGAAGAGGTCGTTTTGAAGCCGCGCCAGGATTTCATCCAGCGCGCCATCCGTATGCAGGCGAGCCAGGCCGAGCGCGGCATTGGCCTCGTCCACAGTGCCGTAAGCGGCGACTCGGGCCGCGTGCTTGGGCACCCGCGCGCCGCCGCCAAGGGAGGTTTCGCCCTGGTCGCCGCCGCGGGTGTAGATCTTGGTCAGCTTGACCATGGTGTTAGCCGCGCGACAGGAAGGCGGCGGCGATGACCAGCAGAACCGCCGTGCCCTGCAAGGCCACGCGCCAGCGCATGAGCTTGTTGCCGTACTTGCGGTTGAAATCCCCGCCCTTGGCCATGCCCACCACACCGGCCAAGAGAACCACCACCACGGCCAGAAGCGCCACCGCGACCAGTATGGGAATGAATACGTCCATGACACTGGATATAGCGCGCCCCGGCGGACCGGGCCAGGGGGATTGTGCGGGGGCAGGTCTAGCAAGCAAACCTTCCCCTCTATCAGTGTTGAGTTCCGGCTGATTGTTTTTGACATCTGTCGATTGTCACCGTACACTTGACGGGTGATTAAATCGTTCCGAAATCGTGGTTTGAAAGCACTTTATCAGGGCGGCAGAGCGGCGAGAATCGCACCGGACCACGCCGCGAAACTTGGGCGTATCCTGACCGCATTGGACCGAAGTTGTGGTCCCGAAGGAATGGACCTGCCTGGTTTTCGATTGCATCGGCTCAAAGGCCGTCTAAAGGGTCAATTCGCGGTTTCGGTCACGGGCAACTGGCGGGTGACATTCCGGTTCGAGGACGGTCATGCCGTGGATATCGATTATCTTGATTATCACTAGGAGACGTTGACATGGCCATGAAGAATCCCGTGCATCCGGGCGCCATTGTGCGCGAGGACTGCCTGAAACCCTTGGCCCTGTCGGTCACCGAGGGGTCGCGGCGGCTTGGCGTCGGGCGCCAAACGCTTTCTAACCTGGTGAACGAAAAGGCGGCGGTTTCCATCGAAATGGCATACCGGCTGTCGAAGGCCTTCGGCTCGACGCCGGAAACCTGGCTTGGCATGCAGATGGCCTTCGACCTCGCCCAGTCGCGCGATCTGGAACGCAAGATCAAAGTAAAACGCATCTTGGCCGCATAGTACCGCCGTGAGTCTTTAAGCCCATGACCTCTAGCGAATCTTCCGCCGCGCCGGAACGCCGGGCCTACTCTGGGCCGGCGATTCTGTCGCTCGGCTTCCGGCCGTTCTTTTTCATGGCCGGGCTTTGGGCGCTTGTATCCCTGCCCTTGGCCCTGGCGGCCATATTCGGTTACCTGGCGATACCCAGCGCCTTTGAGCCCCTTGGCTGGCACGCCCATGAACTCCTGTTCGGCTACACCGCCGCCGTCATGGCCGGGTTCCTGCTGACCGCGATTCCCAACTGGACCGGGCGCCTGCCCCTGCGGGGCTGGCCCCTGGCCGCACTGGCTGGGCTGTGGCTCGCCGGACGGGGCGCCATGGCCTTTTCGGCCGCCATCGGGCCGGAGATCGCGGCGGCGGTGGATGTTTCCTTCCTGTTTGTTTTCGGCGCCGTCGTCCTGCGCGAAATTCTAGCGGGCCGGAACTGGCGCAACCTGCCGCCGGTCCTGGCGGTGTTTGTCTTCGCGCTCGCCAATACCGGCGCGCACTACGCCGCCTTAAGCGATATCGGGACCGGGGGCCTGGAATCGCGCCTGGCCATCCTGGTGCCGGTCGGCCTGATAACCATGATCGGCGGGCGTATCGTGCCGAGCTTTTCCCGCAATTGGCTGGTCAAGCGCGGGGCTACCTCCCTGCCCGCCGCCTTCGCCCGCTTCGACGGCGCGGTTCTGGTGCTGACCCTGGCCGCTTTGACCGCTTGGACGATCTTGCCCGAGGCCACTATCACCGGCGGCCTCATGGCCTTGGCCGCCGCCGGGAACCTGATCCGCCTGGGGCGCTGGCGCGGCCACCTGACCGGGGCGGAAGCCCTGGTGTGGATACTGCACCTCGCCTACCTCTGGATTCCCATCGGCCTGGGCCTGATCGCGCTCAGCGTCTGGTGGCCGGCCTTGCCGCAAAGCGCCGCCATACATGCGCTAACGGCGGGGGCCATCGGGTCCATGACCCTGGCGGTGATGAGCCGCGCCACCCTGGGCCATTCTGGGCGGGCCCTGCACGCGGGCCCTGGCCTGACCGCCGCCTTTCTGCTCATAACCCTGGCGGCCCTGGCGCGGATTGTTTCACCCCTGGCCGGCGCCCAGGAAACCGCCCTGCTGGGCCTCGCCGCCCTCGCCTGGGTGGGGGCCTTCGCATTGTTCCTAATTGTTTGCGGTCCCGCCTTGTTGGGCCGGCGGGGCGATTGACCGGCATCAATGACTTTAGGGCCTGTGGACACTTAGGATACCGCCGCGGTTGGGCCAGAATGACGCGAGGTTAGGAGCGCGGACGCAGGACATGCTGAGCATATTCAAGGACAAGCGACGCGGCCTCGCGTCATTCTGGTCCAATCCCGCCGAGGCGGGATCCTTAGTGTCCACAGGCCCTAAGCCGGTGTAAGCTGTTTATTGAGGGTCACGACGTAAATTTCCGGTTATTCTCGACCGAAAGGAGGCTGCGGATGTCTGGATTTACTAGGCGGTTCCCGCCGGTCCACGCGGGCCGGTTATGAAAATGCGCAAGCTGCCGCTGATTCTAGGGCTGTTGCTTCTGATCTTCGCCCTGGCGGCGCCAGAGGCGCTCGCCAAGTGCCGCGACCGGCCGAAGCCGGGGGTCGATTGGAGCAAGTGCGAGAAGGAGCGCCTGATTCTGCGCGGCGCGAGTCTGACTGGCGCCATCCTGACATGGACCGATTTGAGCGGTAGCGACCTGAGGGAAGCGAATCTGGCCGGGGCGAATCTGGCCGGCGCGAACCTCATGGCCGCCCACCTGCGCGGCGCGAACCTGGAAGGCGCCGACATGACCAAGGTCCATGGCTATCGAACCGACTTCGAGGGCGCGAATTTAACCGGCGTCAAGCTCGGCAAGGCGGAGCTGTCCCGGGCGAACCTAAGCGGCGCGACTCTTGCGGGCGCCGATCTCACCAAGGCCGAGTTTGGCCGCGTCCTGTTCAAGGGGGCGAACCTGGAAGGAGCCGGGTTGCGCCAAGCCTATATCGCGCGCGCCGAATTCAGCGGCGCGAAACTGGCCGGCGCGCGGTTTGACGAAGCCTATATGCTGCAAACCCATTTCGAGGGCGTCGATCTTTCGCGGACCGAGGGCCTGACCCAGCAGCAGATCGACATTGCCTGCGGCGACGCCAAGACCAAGCTCCCAAGCCACCTCCGAAGGCCTACCACCTGGCCCTGCGCGCACGACGAGTAAGCCGCGCTATGGGTCGGCCGGCGCGGTTAGCGGGCGTTAGCGGCGCCAAGAGACCGGTGTTTCCGGAACAGGAGGACAAAGGGGATCAGCCCGAAAAGAATGATGGACACAATCAGATAGCAGTTATTGAAGGCAACGGCGGCGGCCTGTCTGGCGACCTCGTCGCTGAGGGCGATCAGCCCTTCGGTATTCTCGATATCCCATCCCCCGCCGGATTTGCTCAGGGCCGGATTGTAGGGCGAGATATGCGCGGCGAAGAGGGCGTAACCGATCTGGCTGTGGCGGGTAAACAGCGAAACGATCAGGGCGATTCCAATGGCGTTCCCCATGTCGAAGACCAGGTAGAACATGGCGAAGCTTTGATCCTGCACCCGCTTGGGCAGTCCCGAGAGGGTCATCTTGTTCATGGGCGCCCAGACGGACCCGGTGGCGATACCCATGACGAAGTTTGACAGGATCACGTCCCAGGCCTGAACGTCCGCCGTCCAGCGCGACATCAGCCAGGCGCCTGAGCCCGTGACCGCCAGCCCCAGTATCAAGAGCGATCTAGGCTCGATCCGGTCTCCATAACGGCTCAGAACAATCAGACTTATGGCCGTGCCAAGCCCGCGCGACAGCATCACGAAGCCAATCTCCGACGCGGGGTATCCGGCCAATTGTTGAAGCTGCAGGGGGATCAGCAGCAGGGGGATGTAGAGGGCCAGCCCGACCGAAAACACGAAACCCATTCCCAGTACGAAGTCCCAATCCCTAAACACCGAGCGGTCGACAAAGGGATTGCGCGCCACAGCCGTTTGAACGACGAAGATGTACAACAAGAGACCGGCGATGAGGGATTCGAGGATGATTTCGCCGGAGTCGAACCAGTCGAGACGCTCGCCGCGCGAAAGCATCAATTGCAAGCAGCCGATCCCCAGAATCAAGGCGAGGAACCCGGTCCAATCCATGGGTTTGCCGGTGCGCGGGGATTCGGGAATCAAAATAATGGCCGCGATCAGACAGGTGACCGATACGGGTACCGTGACATAAAATACCCAGGGCCAACCCGGACCGTCGATCAAATAGCCGGCCACCGTGGGCGCGGTCACATTGGCCAAGATGAACCCAAGCGCCCAAAGCGAGGTCGCCTGAAAATAGCGGTCCTTGGGAAAGGCATTGACGGCGAAAACCTGGGCCAAGGGCACCAGCGGCGCCCCCATGGTGCCTTGCACGAAGCGCCAGAAAACCTCCGACTCCAGGGAAGTAGAAAGCCCGCAGCCAAACTGGGCCAGGGTAAATCCCGTGATCACGAACAGGAAAACCCGGCGCCGCCCGAAGCGGCCGGAAAACCAGCTAACGGACGCGGTGGCGATGGCGCTGCCGACTATATAGGCGGTCATCACCCAGGTAATCTGGTCCGTGGTCGCCGAGAAAGTGCCCTTCATATGAGGCAGGGCGACCGTGACCGAGTTCCATGTGAAAGCATAGGACGCCGTCGCCAAGGTCGCGACCAGCACCACCAAAATGGCGCGGGCGTCGATGACTTGGGGATGAGGATCGTCGTCCAGGGCCGCGGCCGTTTGCGCCATGGCAGCCGGTTTTCTTTATTCGTCGCCGTTCGAGGTGCCGGCGAAGACCTTGCCGATCAGGGCCGCGACATCGCGTTCACGCTCGGTATCGATACGAACCGTGGCGGTCAGGCCGGCCCGCAAGGCCTCGGCGCCGGGCCGCTTCGCCAATACCAGACGCACGGTCACGCGCTGCACGACCTTGACCCAGTTGCCGGTGGCGTTCTGGGGCGGCAGGACGGAAAATTCGGCGCCGGTCGCGGGGCTGATACTGTCCACGGTCGCCCGCCACTCAACGCCGGGCAAGCTATCCAGTATCGCCGTCGCCTTTTGGCCGACCTCGATGTGGGCGAGGTCCACTTCCTTCAGATTGGCTTCAACCCACAGGTTTTCCGTGCCCACGATGGCCAAGAGAGGCCGTCCCTTGATGACGTATTCGCCAGGTTCCAGATTGACGTTGGTCACGATGCCGTTCGTGGGGGCGAGAATTCGGGCGTAGGATAGATTAAGGGCGGCCATCTCCCGCGCGGCCCGGGCATGGAGATATATGGGGTGATCTTCGATTAATATCCCGGGCTCGCCCGATAGCTCCGCCAGGACCATGCGGTTATCTTCGCGGACGCCGGCAAGCTTGCGCCGCGCCATGTTCAAGTCATGTTCCATCTCGTCGAAACGGACCTGCGTGCCATGGCCCTTGCGCAATAACTCTTCCTGCCGCGTAAAGCTTATTTTCAGATAGCGTATGCGTTCCTGGGCCGCCGCGATGGAAACCTGTCCTTGCCGGTAGTGGGCGCGCAAGGATTCGATTTTCTGGCGCGCCGACGCCAGATCGGCTTGCGCCGCCGCGAGCGCCTTTTCATAAGGGCGCGGGTCAAGGGAAAAAAGCGGATCGCCCTTGGCGACACGCCGATTTTCGCGGGCGGAAACTTCGGTTACGAGGCCGTCGATGTTGGTGCCGATCTGCACGATCTCGGCTTTGATGTAGGCATTTTCCGTGCTGATGTAACGCCCGCCCTTGGCATAGAAGTACCCGCCCGCGCCCAACACCAGCGCGGGTATGGCAGCGAACAATATGACCCGGACCGCAACGCCGGGACTCTTGCGCGGTCGCGTGTCGGACATAATCCGATTCCTTTAGCAGGAGGCTGAAAAAGCCGGGTTGTAGTCTACTGCTCTTGAGCCCAAGGAATCAAACCCGCTTAGGGCGTGAACCCGGTGCGTTCCTGGCGCCCATGGAACAAGGCCAGAATGCGTAAGGTATCCGGCTCTTCAATCCGATAGAAGAGCACGTAGTTGGTGCGCGGGATTACGGCCTCATAGACGGCCATTTCTTCAACGAAGCGTGAAGCTTTTGGGTAGGCCGTCAGGAAGCCGTAGATGAAGGAGAGGACGCGTTCCTTGATTCTAAGGGCCGCATCAAGGGACCCTTCGCTAGCGATATAGGCGATCTGTGCTTCAAGCTGTCCGGCGGCGGTTTCGGTAAAAAGAACCCTCATGCTCCAGGTTTGGCAAGCACGCCTTGTAGCCTTGCTTCAAGCTCGGCGGGGGAGACACCGCCCCCTCGATCCGCTTCGGCAATGGCGGTTGCCAAGTCGGCGCGCTGGCCGGACGACAGGCGCTCGTAGAAACTTCTCGGCTCGGCCAGATGCTCGGCGACATGCAGCAAGCTTTCCTGGGCCTCGGGAGGAAGCGTTTGGGCAAGTTCGGCGATCTTCTTAGTAGTTGAGGTCATGGCGACAGTATGGGGCAGTTGGGTGGATTTGCAAGCCGTGCCGGGCATCGCCCAAGCCTTAAATCCGGCCCCGCGTAATGCATGTAATGGTGTAATGGGGTCAGGTCTTGAATTATTGGGGCTAAGAGCACGTGCCACACAAACGAACATCTCCTTGTGTAATCCGCCGCCGTGCTGCAGCCAGGGCATCTTCCTGCCGCTCGAGCTCTCCAAGGTTCAGCCATTGGCCGTTGTCAGACCGAGTTCCGCCGGACCTGCCTCTGCCATCGTTGCAAGATAGGCAATTGTGCCGGTGGACCTTGGTGACATGACCATGGGCGCGCCAGTTCTCGTATGCAAAGTACCTCTTCGCCATCTTCCCAATTTTTATTGCCGGGGAATGATGATGGGGGAAATTAAAACCCGGCGCTAGTCAGAAAAAGTGACAAAGGAGTCAAGTCTGGGAAAATGTAATGGGGTCAGATCACTCACGAACTCTCAATTCGAAAATCAAAGATTTGACGTATCCGCTTGTCGATTCTTGAGACGACGCTCCGCTTCGGAAAAAAGGCCTGGATGGAAAATGTCTATATTCGAGTACTTGAGTGAGCCAGCATATTTTTTCAAAATGATACTCATGCCTTTTAAATGCCAAGCCCAAATAATATTCTCAAATTCTGCTCCTAATGCATTATGCACCTTCTCACGACTTATTGATGTTGGCTCGCCAAACTTCGCCTTTAATGGAGGGAGCAAATAACCAAGTTGCGCCCGGTGCATACACGCATTGAAAAAGGCAAGCCTGCCATCCACAAATGTCCAAAGATTTCGCTCTGTTGCTGCTTGCCCTAATGAGTTGATGTACAATACACACTGTGGATTATAGCGATAACACGAAACAATTCCAATTTCTCGGTTGTGAAATTCCTTTGATGACAAGTATTAGGTCAGCGCCTTGCTCCTCGCAAAAAGGGGATACTATTGCCTGCTTCCCATAAACCTCGCCAGTTTTCCGAACTGCCATTTCCATTCATCGATGCGCGTTTCGCCAAATATAAAGCCTTTCAGATCCAGTTCCTGCGCATCGGCTGTGCTGGGCGCGACCCAAGCCAAAATTAAAAGACATAACAACACCGACCTGAGATAAGCCAATGTTTTTATCCCGCATTGCCAACCACAAGATCACGCGTCTTAGCGAACTCATGACCTGAAGTTATAATACACAAGATTTTCTACTCACCATTCATAAAATGTTGATATAATACATAATTGGTATCCGGCCTTCCTGACGCTAATTCCGTCCCCGGGTCAGCAGCCCGCGCGCTATCACCTGGGCCTGAATTTCGGCGGCGCCTTCGAAGATGTTGAGGATGCGGGCGTCGCACAGCACACGGCTGATCTTGTATTCCAGGGCGTATCCGTTGCCGCCGTGGATTTGCAGGGCGTTGTCGGCATTGGCCCAGGCGACCCGCGCGGCCAGCAGCTTGGCCATGCCGGCCTCGATATCGCAGCGCCGCCCGGAGTCTTTTTCCCGCGCCGCGAATAGGGTGAGCTGGCGCGCGATCATGGTCTCCACCGCCATCCAGGCGAGCTTGCCGGCGACCCGGGGAAAACGCGCGATGGGCTTGCCGAACTGCACCCGCTCCAAGGCGTATTGCAGCCCCAACTCAAGCGCGTTCTGGGCCACGCCGACGGCACGCGCGGCGGTCTGCACCCGCGCCGATTCGAAGGTCGCCATGAGCTGCTTGAAGCCTTCGCCCTCGACGCCGCCGAGCAGGTTTTCCGCTTTAACCTCGAAGTTATCGAAGCTCAGCTCGTATTCCTTCATGCCGCGATAGCCAAGCACCTCGATCTCGCCGCCGCTCATGCCGCTGGCGGGAAAGGGATCGGCCTCCGTGCCGCGCGGCTTTTCCGCCAGGAACATGGACAGGCCCTTGTAGCCGGCCTGGTCCGGGTCGGTGCGCGCCAGCAGGGTCATGACATCGCTGCGCGCCGCGTGGGTGATCCATGTCTTGTTGCCGGTGATCCGGTAAACATCGCCGTCCTTGACCGCGCGGGTCTTGAGCGCCCCCAGGTCGGAACCGACATTGGGTTCGGTGAAGACGGCGGTGGGCAAAATCTCGCCCGAGGCGATGGGCGGCAGCCATTGGGCCTGCTGCGCCGGGGTTCCGCCCAGGCGGATCAACTCCGCCGCGATCTCGGAACGGGTGCCCAGGGAACCGAGGCCTATGTAGCCGCGCGAAAGCTCCTCGGTCACCACGCACATGGCGGTCTTGCCCAGGCCCGAACCGCCGAAGTCCTCCGGCACGGTCAGGCCGAAGACGCCGAGTTCCGCAAGCTGCTGGACCACGGCCATGGGGATCAGCTCGTCCTTGAGGTGCCAGCCGTGGGCCGCGTCCATGTGATCTTCCGCGACCTTGCGGAATTGATCGCGCACCATATCCAGCATCTCGTCACCCAGGGCCACGTCGCCGAAGTTGGCGTCTTCGCCGATCAATTCGGCCAGGCGCCGGCGCACGGGGCCGGTGTTGCCGCCCGCGATCAGGGTTTCCACCGCCTGGGTGTGGAAGCTTGCAACCTGCGCGCCGTCCAGGCCCAGGTCGCGGGGGCGAAAGATTTCGACTTGGCTGAGGGCGATGCCGCCGGTCATCTGTTGCAGGTATTCGCCGAAGGCGGCTTGCAGGATCAGGCTTTCGAGCTCGCCAAGGGCGCCGCCCGCCGCCAAGCGTTCGGCCCAGTGCAGCAGCTCGCGCAAGGCGGTGACATAGGTCGCCAACCAGGCAAAACCGTGAGCCGCGACCTGCTCACGCTCCAAGACGCCAGCGTCGAGCTTGCCGTTAGGCGCGACCAAGTCCGCGACCGCGGCCTTGGCGGCGTCGCGCAAAGCCTCCGCCGCCTCCAAAGCCGAACGGCAAGTGGGAAGGAGGTTGGGGAGGACGAGGACGGAGTTCGGTTGTGTCATGGCGCCGCTCGGGCTGTCGCCCGCTCACCCCCACCCCAGCCCTCCCCCATCAAAGGGGAGGGAGAAGGAGGGGCGGCGGGAGTAAGAGGGAGAACCGCGTCATTATTCCCTCCCCCCTGGAGGGGGAGGGTTAGGGTGGGGGGGACGGCGGCCATAGCTGAATCGATGCCTCCTAGATGCGCTCTGCCCCCTAGCCCTCGATCGCGTCTTCCAGGGTGCGTAGGCCGGGGCGTGGGGCTTGGACCAGGACCGCCATGTTGCCGGGGCGGTGCTCGTTTTTCATCATCTTCATGTGGGCGCGCGGGATGTCGTCCCAGGAGAAGACTTCCGACATGCAGGGATCGATGCGCCGCTCGATAACTAAACGATTAGCCTGGCTGGCCTGATTGAGATTGGCGAAGTGGCTGCCCTGGATACGCTTCTGGCGCATCCACACGAAGCGCGCGTCGAAGGTGATGTTGTAGCCGGTGGTGCCGGCGCAAAAAACCACCATGCCGCCGCGCTTGACCACGAAGCACGATACCGGAAAGGTCTGTTCGCCCGGATGCTCGAAGACGAAATCGACATCGGTGAACTTGCCGGTGGTTTCCCAGATCGCCTTGCCGAACTTGCGCACCTCTGTCTTGTAAGCGCCGTAACCGCCGGTGTCGTCGACCTCCGGCAGGCGGCCCCAGCAATCGAAATCCTTGCGGTTGATGACTCCGCGCGCCCCCAGCCCGATCACGAAATCGCGCTTGGCTTCGTCGGAGATGACGCCGATGGGATTGGCCCCGGCGGTGGCGATCAACTGTATGGCCATGGAGCCGAGGCCGCCCGAGGCGCCCCAGACCAGGACATTGTGGCCGGGGCGCAGGATATGCGGGCGATGGCCGAACAACATGCGGTAGGCGGTGGCGAGAGTCAGGATATAGCAGCCGCTTTCTTCCCAGGTCAGATGCCGGGGCCGGGGCATGACCTGCTGGGCCTGGACCCGGGTGAACTGGGCGAAGGAGCCGTCCGGGGTCTCATAGCCCCAAATCCGTTGCGAGGGCGAGAACATAGGGTCGCCGCCGTTGCATTGCTCGTCGTCGCCGTCGTCCTGATTGCAGTGCACCACAACCTCGTCGCCGACCTTGCAGCGGGTGACCCTGGAACCGACCGCCCAAACAATGCCGGCGGCGTCCGACCCGGCGATGTGGTAATCGGCCTTGTGCACGTCGAAGACCGATATCGGCTTGCCCAAGGCGGCCCAGACGCCGTTGTAATTGACCCCGGCGGCCATGACCATGACCAGGACGTCGTGGCTGTCGATGCGCGGCACATCGACCACTTCGACTTGCATGGCGGTGTCGGGATCGCCGTGGCGTTCGCGGCGGATCGACCAGGCGTACATTTGCTTGGGCACATGGCCAAGCGGCGGGATCTCGCCCAACTCGTAGAGGTCTTTCCCGGTCTGACCGGCTTGGGGCTCCTTGGCCTCGGCGGCGGCGTCCGTCATGTGTCCCTCTCCTCGCTATTCATGGCTGGCCTTCGCGCGCGGCGAGCCTAGCGGCCAAGGCAAAATATTGCAACGCACAAAACGTACTATACTTGCGATAAAAACCTGTTATGAGTAATTTAATTACAGAATAATAGTCATGTTAGACATTAAAGACTTAGATTCTCGCGCTACCATGGCTGGCAATGCTAAATTGATGCACCGCGAAGACGCGAGGCCAAGCGGCGCCCGGACACAGTATACGAATCGAAGGTATGTCAATGGTTAGGGAAACCCCGACTCCCCCCACCGGAAAGACCAAGGGCGCCAAAGGCGATCGCCCCTGGATGTTCCGCACCTATGCCGGGCATTCGACCGCGGCGGCCTCCAACGCGCTTTACCAGACCAACCTCGCGCGCGGCCAGACCGGCTTGTCGGTCGCCTTCGATTTGCCGACCCAGACCGGCTACGACGCCGACCATCCCCTGGCCAAGGGCGAGGTCGGCAAGGTCGGGGTGCCGGTGGCGCACCTGGGCGACATGCGCGCCCTCTTCGCCAATATCCCGCTCGACCGCATGAACACCTCCATGACCATCAACGCGACCGCCGCTTGGCTTCTCGCCCTCTACGTCGCCCATGCCGAAGAAAGCGGGGTTGCGCGCGACAAGTTAAGCGGCACGACCCAGAACGATATCCTGAAGGAGTACCTCTCGCGCGGCACCCATATCTTTCCGCCCGCGCCTTCCCTGCGTTTGATTACCGATAGCATCGCCTTCACCTACCGCGAGGTGCCCAAGTGGAACCCGGTCAATATCTGCTCCTATCACTTGCAGGAAGCCGGGGCGACGCCGGTGCAGGAACTGGCCTTCGCGCTCGCTAATGCAATCGCCGTGCTGGACGCGGTCAAGGCCGCCGGGCAAGTGCCCGAGGCCGACTTCGCCGCCGTGGTCGGGCGCATCAGTTTTTTCGTCAATGCCGGGGTGCGGTTTATCACCGAGATGTGCAAGATGCGCGCCTTCGCCCGCCTCTGGGACGAAATTTGCCAGACCCGTTACGGGGTCTCGGACCCCAAGCTGCGCCGTTTCCGCTACGGGGTTCAGGTCAACTCCCTGGGCCTGACCGAACAGCAGCCTGAGAACAACGTTTACCGCATCCTGCTGGAGATGCTGGCGGTCACCCTGTCCAAGGACGCCCGCGCCCGCGCCGTGCAATTGCCGGCCTGGAACGAGGCCCTGGGCCTGCCCCGGCCCTGGGACCAGCAGTGGTCCCTGCGTCTGCAACAGATCGTGGCCTATGAGACCGATTTGCTGGACTACGCCGATATCTTCGAGGGCTCCCACGTTATCGAAGCCAAGGTTCAAGCGCTCATGGCGGAAGCGAACGAGGAACTGGCCCGGATCGAGGCCATGGGCGGCGCGGTCGCGGCCATAGAGGGCGCCTACATGAAAGAACGCCTGGTGGCGAGCAACGCGGCGCGTCTCGCCGCCATCGAGGCCGGAGAGCGAACCGTGGTCGGGGTCAACGCCTACACCGAAACCGCGCCCTCGCCCCTGACCGATGGCCCCGGCGGCGGTTTCATGGCGGCCGATCCCAAGGCCGAGGCGGAACAGATCGCGCGCCTGAATGCCTGGCGCGAAGCCCGCGATAGCGATGCCGCCGCCAAGGCCCTGGCCGAGCTCAAGGCCGCCGCCGGGGAGGCGCGCAACATCATGGAACCCTCGATTAGCTGCGCCAAGGCCGGGGTCACCACCGGGGAATGGGCGCAAACCTTACGCGGGGTCTTCGGCGAATACCGCGCGCCCACCGGGGTCGCCTATGCCGCCGCGATGTCCAACACCGGGACCCAAGACCTGGAAGACCTGCGCGCGCAAGTGTCTGACATCTCCGCGCACCTGGGCCGGCGCCTGAAAATGCTGGTCGGCAAGCCGGGCCTGGACGGCCATTCCAACGGCGCCGAACAAATCGCCGTGCGCGCGCGCGACGCCGGTTTCGAAGTGGTTTACGAGGGCATCCGCCTGACCCCGGAGCAAATCGCCGAGGCGGCCCTGGCGGAAGCCGTGCATGTGGTCGGCCTCTCGGTCCTCTCCGGCTCTCATGTGCCCCTAGTGCGCGAGACCATCGAGCACTTGGCGAAACTCGGCCTCAGCCATATCCCGGTGGTGGTCGGCGGCATCGTCCCGCCCGAAGACGCGGCCACCCTGCGCAAGACCGGCGCCGCCGCCATCTTCACCCCCAAGGATTACGACCTAACCGCCATCCTCGCCGAGATCGCCGAGATCGTGAAGCGCGCGAAGAAGGAAGCGGCGTGAGGGGGCGCCAAACGCCTTCCTAGAGGCACATCACGAATTCTGTATCGCTATCGTTTTTAAGCGATCCGATTTTAGCATCGCCCAAGGAACGGGCTTTCAGGTTTGGGAAGTTGCCGACCAGCGTGCCGTTGGCCCATGACGAAGAAATCTTCGCCTCCACTTCGCCCTTTTCGCCAACCCGTCCATCGATCTGAAACGTAGCGCTGGGGGTTATAAGCTGACCGTTGACCTGATACT
Organism: Kiloniellaceae bacterium; assembly: GCA_021776135.1. Classification (GTDB taxonomy): domain Bacteria; phylum Pseudomonadota; class Alphaproteobacteria; order Kiloniellales; family J153; genus JAJFGN01. Next base: position 19,417 of record JAJFGL010000032.1, on the reverse strand, counting down.
GGGTCACCTCAAGCGTAAGCAAGTCCTGGCCTTGCTTGGCGGCCCATTGGCCGGCCCAAGGGCGCTCGGGGTTCTTGGCTTGGGAGCAAGCCCGGTTCTCGACCATGAACATAGACGGCGGCAAGTCGCACTGGTTTTTGGCCGCGACTTCACGCAAGGTACTGTTCCGGCGTTTCAGCGCCGTGATTTCCATCCCCTCCGCGTCCTTGAAATCCATAAAGAACAGGGGAACGATAAAGAAGAAGCCGGACACGCCTAGGGCGGTATTTTTCCCGGCCGCACTTTCATAAGGCAGCAGCTTGGCTATCTCCTGTTCGTTCCTCGAGATTTCGCTTTGGAGACCCTCGCACGACCTGTTTTCATCCCCTGGCTGATACGGAGCCACGGGATTGGCGGAACGCCCGCCGCAGGCCGATAATAGTGCTAAGACAGCGATTGCCAGGACAGTCGGCGATTTCTTGAACATCGGTGATTCTTTTCCCCTCATTTGCCGCGATATAAAATCGCATTCGAACCAGCTTGTAAACACGCCTCGCGCCCGCCTGGTGTTTGCGCAGCCCCGTCTTGACCTGCGCGGGGGCGGTGGCCGAGGCCGAACCCGGCCTCATGCCCCGGGTGCTTGAGTTATTCGCCAAGCGCGGCCTGGTGCCGAGCCGCTAAGTCAGCGACCTAAGCGGGGCGCGCAACCGCGACCTATCCATCGATATCCAGATCGAGGGCCCGGCCCCGGAGACAACCGATTACATGGCCCAGTGCCTGCGCCAAATTCCCGGCGTCGCCACTGTTTTGACCTCTCGCAAGGGCGGCACGTCCGGGTGGCCGTTGGCGAGGTCTAGGCGCTGCTTTATCGGCGCGGCTTCCTCGAGCCGGCCCAGGCGGACCAGGCTATCGTGGTATCCGTGCACGATAGTCGATTCATCGCTGCTGGAGCGCGGATTGCGCTTCTTCGGCGAGGGCGCGGGGGCATCCATGCTGACTTATATCAATGACGAACCGGCGCTTTTCCGGCTATTGCTCACGCATTGTTGGGCAACCCGGGCAAAGGAACGGCCTCATGACCAAAAACATCGTCTCCCTCATCGATGTGGACGACGAGAACTCCTGGCGCAAGGCACTACCGGCGGCGATCGATTACGCCAAGCACATTGGGGCACGGCTTCACGTTCTGAGCATTGTGCCCGACGGTATGTTTAGAATGAGCGTGGTCGCGCAGATTATCCCCGAAGACTACGAGACCAGGTTGGCCGACGAGGCGAGAGAACGGCTGGCCGCGCTGGTGCGAGAGCAAGCGGTCGAGGGCATAGATGTCGAGCCGGCGGTTCGCCTAGGCAGCGTCTACAAGGAGGCCCTGAATTTCGCACGCGATATCGGCGCTGACCTGATTGTCATGGGGGCTCACAAACCGGGGATGGCGGATTACCTTTTGGGTTCCAATGCGTCGCAGATCGTCCGCCACGCCAAGTGTTCGGTGTGGGTCGTGCGGGAATGACCGTTTGATCATCGCACTCTTATATGGTTTCCGCGGCCTATCGAACTAGAGGTCCTGGCGCCTAACGGCCTCCACCCTGTAAAGACACCCGCTCACACGCCGCCTTGTTTGCCAAGGCACGAGGCCTTCCTAAGGCAGGTTAATTTGGCTAGGCTTGGATGAAACGGCCACACTGGGCCGACAACCGAAATGCCGGAAATCCCATGAAGTTCCTGAACATCCAAGCCGGACCCTTTTCCTTCAAGGCAAGGCTGGAAACCGCGCAGGCGCCGAAAACTTGCGCGCGGTTTACCGGGATGCTGCCGTTCAGAAACAAGGTCATCCATTCCCGCTGGAGCGGCGAGGCGGTGTGGGTGCCCTTGGGCGATTTCGATACCGATCTGGAATTCGAAAATCACACCTGCCATCCCTCGCGCGGCGATATCTTGCTGTATCCCGGCGGTTTCAGCGAAACCGAGATTCTTTTTGCCTATGGCAGCGCCAGCTTCGCCAGCAAGATGGGCAGTCTTGCCGGAAACCACTTTTTGACGGTCGCCGAGGGGCAAGAGAATCTCGCCGAACTTGGCCGGCTGGTATTGTGGGAAGGGGCGCAGTCTATTGAATTCCTTGCCCCCTGACGCCTGGAGTTTCCGCAAGCTTGCTCCCGCCTTGACCTTCGCGGGGCCGGTGGCCTAGGCTAATCCCGTTATGACCACGCAAATCCTTTTCGGCCTGATTATTCGAATTAGCGGCCCGGCGCTCGTCTGAGCGGCCGGGGCCTTGCCGATTCGTCTGTTATCACCGCCGATTAGGAGTTTTTCCTGCCATGTACCGCCTTTCCAACGCGCCGGTTACGCCGCGAGTTTTTTGCTTTTCGCTTCAGGCCGAGGCCGAACCCGGCCTCATGCCCCGGGTGCTTGAGTTATTCGCCAAGCGCGGCCTGGTGCCCAACCGCTGGATCAGCGACCTGAGCGGGGCGCGCAACCGCGACCTATCCATCGATATCCAGATCGAGGGCCTGGACCCGGAGACAACCGATTACATGGCCCAGTGCCTGCGCCAAATTCCCGGCGTCACCGCCGTGCTGACCTCGGTGAAGGGCCGCGCGGCTACCGCTCCTCTTTCCAAGTCACCCTTGGGCTTGACCCGAGGGTCCATCGACGAGCGAGTCTCGGACCACGATGGATTGCCGGGTCAAGCCCGGCAATGACAACAAGGACACTTGAGGAGTCGCGCTGTGGCCACCGCGTCGCGCTAGCGGTATGAGCTACCTCGAGCGGGTCGCCGAGTGCCACCGCTGGAACCCGGAAGACTACCGGCCCTTCACCATCGGCGGCGTGACCCTGGGCCGGGTACCCCACGATCTGGCCCGGCGCCTGGGCGATTACCCCAAGGTCTTCGAGGTTAGCGAAAGCGCCGTGGCCCTGGCCCCGGAGCTGACCGGTTTCGAGGCGCGCACGGCCGCCGTGCACGAGGTGTTGCTGGATTTGCGCGCCGACGGTCTTATCGGCAACTGGCGCGATGAAGCCTATCCCGTGATCCGGCGCTGGGGCGATCCCGCGCCCATGATCATGGAGCGCGGCGCGGCGCCGCTGTTCGGGATACGCGGCTACGGGGTGCATCTGAACGGCTATGTCGAAAAGGACGACGGCCTGCACCTCTGGGTCGCCAAGCGGTCGAAAACCAAGCAGGCCGCCCCCGGTAAGCTCGATCACATCGTGGCCGGGGGACAGCCCCATGATCTCGGCATCATGGAAAACCTGATTAAGGAATCGGGCGAGGAAGCCGGCCTGAGCCCAGAGGTGGCGGGCCGCGCGGCCGCGGTTGGTGCCGTCTCCTACATCTGCGCGCGGGTGGAAGGCCTGCGCGACGATGTGGAGTTCTGTTTCGATTTGTCCCTGCCGCCGGACCTAATCCCGGTCAATACCGACGGCGAGGTCGAGTCCTTCGCGCTCTGGCCCATGGCGCGGGTCATGGAGACCATCCGCGACACCCAGGACTTCAAGTTCAACGTCAGTCTGGTGATCCTGGACTTCGCCATCCGCCGCGGCGTCCTGACACCCGACGATCCCGGCTACCAAGAGATTTGGGAAGGCCTGCGCCGTTAGGGCGATGAAATTTAGGATCGTCATCCCGGACTTGATCCGGGATCTTTGGCGAGAACCGAACTCGCTACAACCCGAAGATCCCGGATCAAGTCCGGGATGACGAATCCCCGCGAATGAATTGCTGAGTCCAGGCGGGGTAACAACTCCGCCCCATTCGTCACCCTTGGGCTTGACCCGAGGGTCCATGGAACTCCCGCGCGGCGATCTATCCGATCCGGGTGTGGCGTTAGAAAAAAAGAAATTTCACCACGAAGGCGCGAAGACACTAAGAGGCCGCGAAGTAGAATTTTTATCTCCTCGCTTCTTAGTGTCTTCGCGCCTTCGTGGTGATTCTTCCTTCTAAAGATCCCTGATTAACACCGCGCCATTGAAACAATAGACCGAACGGCAACCTCGATGGATTACCGGGTCAAGCCCGGTAATGACCAGAGAATGGGATGACATCAAGCCAACTTGAAATCTTCTAACGCAGGCTAACCACGCCACCGGTTCGCCGTCTGTCGGCGGCGCCGTGGAGCACGCCGTTGTTCGGGTCTATGACAATGGCCTGGACCGAACCGATGGCGCGCGGCGCGCGAAAACTATGTCCCATAGCTTCTAGGGCTTCGATAGCCGAGAAATCGAAACCGATCTCGCGCCGGGTGGGCCCTTCAGCGCCGGTCTGGGCGATACGCGGTGCATCGACCGCCTCCTGCACCGTCATTTTGTGATCGATCAGGTTGATCGCGGTGTTCACCACGGAACTGATGATGGTCGAACCGCCGGGCGACCCGAAAGCGGCGATGGGTTTGCCGTTCTTGAAGATCATAGTCGGGGCCATGGAGGAACGCGGGCGCTTAGCGGGGGCCACATCGTTGGCGCCGGGATTGAAGCTATCGGGATCGGGATTGGCGCGCGGCAGGCGGTTGAAATCGGTCAGCTCGTTATTCAGCAGAAAACCGAAGCCGGGCACCATGAGCCCGGTGCCCCAGGCCGATTCGATCGTATTGGTGTAGGTCACGATATTGCCGTGGCGGTCGGCGACGGTGAAGTGGGTGGTGTTGCGCCCCTCCTCGCCGGGCAGGGCCGCGCGCGCCAGCTTGGTTGCGCTTGGCAGCGCCGCCGTGTCGAAGGGGCGCGGGTCGCCGGCCAGGGCCTCGCCCCGGCGTGCGCCGGCATCTATCAAGGGCTGGCGGCGGGCCATGTAGCGCGCGTCGATCAAGCCCTTGACCGGCAGGGCAACGAAATCCGTATCGCCCATCCAGAGCGCGCGGTCGGCGAAGGCCAGGCGCATGGCTTCGATGGTGACGTGCAGGGTCTTGGGGGCGCCGAAACCGAAGCCTTGGGCTTCGTCGCCCAGGGGAAACGGCTCGATCAGTTTCAGGATTTGTATGACCGTCAGCCCGCCGGACGAGGGTGGCGGCATGGACACGATCTCGTAACCGCGGTAGCTGCCCCTGACCGGCTGGCGGATGGCCACGTCGTAGCTGGCGAGGTCGTCGCAGGTCATGCGCCCGGCCCCGGCGGGATTGGCCACGCGGCTATGGCGCTGAGTATCGACGATGGCCTGGGCGATGTCGTTGGCCGGGTCGAAGCCGCAGGTGTACACCGCCGCCGGACCCTGGGCGGCGATGGCGCGAAGAGTGCGCGCCAAGTCCGGCTGCATCAGCAGATCGTTCTCGGCCAGGGGCGTACCGCCTGGATGGAAAACCGCGCGGGCGGCATCGTAGGCAGGGGCGCCCGGGTCGCTCATCAGGCGCGCGCTGGTTACACTGCCTTCCAAGCGCGCGGTCACATGGAAGCCGCTCTCGGCGAAGCGAATCGCCGGCGCCAAGGCGTCAGCGAGGGATATGGTGCCCCAGCGTTCAAGCGCGGTGGCCAGGCCCTTGACCATGCCCGGAACCCCAACCGCGAAGCCGCTGGTGGAGCGCAGGGGCCAAACGATGGCCCCGCCCGGCTTGGCCGGGTCTTCGAACATACGCGGGGTCACGGCGGCCGGGGCGGTTTCGCGCGAATCGACGATGAAGGTTTCGCCGCTTTCGCCCATGTGGATCATCATGAAGCCGCCGCCGCCGATACCCGATGACTGGGGCTCGATTACGTTGAGGGCGAAGGCCACGGCGGCGGCGGCGTCGATGGCGTTGCCGCCCGCACGTAAGACCCGCGCCCCGGCTTGCGCCGCCAAGGGTTCGCTGGTGGCAACCACGCCGCCGCGAACGCCGGGAACGCCAAGCTCTGCCGCGATGACCGGCACCGCTAGGCCGGCGAACAACAGACCGGCGGCGAAGACTCTAAGGGCGGCGACCATGGCTTGCGGTTTCTCCTTGGTAGATTGGATCGTCATGCAAGCAAGTCCCGGCGGCCAGGTCAAACGCTTTGCCCAGACTCTTTGTGTGCTACAAGCTGTACCGCACACATAAAAGGCGCCGGCAATGCACAGAGACGACTACGTGGCCGCCAACCGCGCCGCTTGGGACGCGGCGGCGCCGCACCATAAGGCCCACGATCAATTCACGAAGCTGGCGCGCGGTTTCGCCCAGCCCGGCTTTTCCTGCCTGGACCGCACCGCCAGCGAGCGTTTCGCGGCGCTGGGCGTATCCGGGCGCGATGTCGCGCAACTAGGGTGCAATAACGCGCGCGAGTTGCTTTCGGTTAAGAATATGGGGGCGGCGCACACGGCCGGTTTCGATATCTCCAGCGAGTTCCTGGCCCAGGGGCGCGAGCTTGCCGCCCTGGCCGGCCTCGATTGCGATTTGATCGAGACCGATCTTTATAAAATACCGGCGCGCTACGACGCGGCCTACGATCTTGTTTTCACCACCATCGGCGTACATGGCTGGATGCCGGATATAGGCGCTTTTTTTGCCGTGGTTGCCCGTCTGCTGCGACCGGGGGGGCGGTATTTCGCCTACGAGCAGCACCCCATCGTCGGCATGTTCGACGAGGCCCGGCCCGGCGACCCCCATCGGCCTGTGAGCTCGTACTTCGCGCACGAGGCGGATGAGGCAGCGGAGGGCTTGGACTATTTCGGTAACGCGGAGTACCCAGCGCCGGTGAAGTATTGGTTCCAACATACCTTGTCGGACATCGTGACCGCCGCCTTGGCAAGCGGCCTGGCGCTGGAACACCTGTGCGAATACCCCCATAACATTTCGACCGAAGCCCACGATATCTATGAGAACCAGGCCGCGCAGTTCCCCTTAAGCTTCACCCTGGTGGCGCGTAAGTTGGATGAGGACACAGGCCCATAAAGCCGTCATCCCGGATGCGGCTTTCCTCCAAGCCCATGCACCCGCGAAGGTGGGGGCTTGGCAAGGAAAGTCAGCGATTCGAGGTCCATCGCGCCGTAATTCGGGCGCCGGACCAGCGGATAAATGGATCCCGGATCGTAAGGCTCGCATACCGGAAATCGCTAATTTCCGGGCTCGCCTAACGTCCGGGATGACGGTTTCCCGTTTATGAGCCGGTGACCTAGTGTGGTGGAACTGAAATACGTGATTTCCGTTAGATAGCGGCAAAACAGCTGGCCCGATCCGTAAATGGCTGCATCTCGATACTGGCGCATTTCCGCCCCTTAGGTCTTCGGTAACCTAAATATACGTATTTTATCGGGAGAAGTAGGCGCCTAACGCCGGCTCGCCAGGCCAAAGGCTCGGCCATGCCGGATAGCGCTTGACCTCACACCATGGAGTTTGCACCCGGCGGCTATGTAAATGTCTTGGTTCAAGCGACAAAAACAAAAGCTGAAGAGCCCATCCTTGACGATTAGTGAGCAACTTGTCGTGGCGGTCGAGGCGTTGTCGGAGCATGTCATCTTATTCGATGCCGAGGACCGTGTGGTCATGGCGAACCGGGCTTGGAGGGAATTGAACGAGGATATAGCCGAATACTCAAAACCCGGCATACGTTTCGAGGACCACCTGCGTGCGGGGATCCGTCACGGTTTGATACCTGAAGCCGTCGGCCGCGAAGAAGCGTGGCTCCGCGAGCGGATGGAGCACCACCGGAATCCGACGGGCCCCTTCGAAGTCACGCGCCAAGACGGTCTTTGCTTCCGCGTACATGAGCAGCGTCTGCCCAAGGGTGGAAACTTCACTATCATCAGCGATGTCACCGAAGCCAAGCGCGTTGATCGTTCCTTCCGTGAGAACGAAGATCGCTTCCAGGCAGTGGTCAATCATTCACCGACCAAGGTTCACATCAAGGACAAGCAGGGACGCTACATCCTGATAAACGAGCTTGCCGCCCGGTTATTCGGGGTGACCGAGGAACAAGCGAAAGGCAAGACAAGTCACGACATTTTTCCGAAGGAAAAAGCCGACGCCTTCGTGGCGCACGATCGCATGGTGATGGAGGCGGGCCGGGCCTTCGAGCAAGAAGAAATATGGCCAGGTCCAGCGGGCCCCGCGACGTTCCTGACCGTCAAGTTCCCGATCATGAATCTCGCCGGCGAGATCACCGGCATCGGCGCTATCGGGACCGATATCACAAAGCGCAAACGAACGGAGGAAAAGCTGCGCCATAGCGAGGAAAACCTTCAGGACAGGGTTGCCGAGCTTGAGGAGGCGCAGCGCAAGCTGGAGCGTCAGGGTCAGGATTTGACGCGCCTTGCCGACGATCTCAAAATCGCACGTGACGACGCGCAAACGGCGAGCCGGGCGAAATCGGTATTCCTCGCCTCCATGAGCCACGAACTCCGCACGCCCCTGAACGCGATCATCGGATTCTCCGAGGTCATGAAAGAGGAAACCATGGGCCCCATGGGCAGCGACCTATATTTGGACTATACGAAGGATATTCACGCATCCGGCTTGCATTTGCTCTCGCTCATCAACGACGTCCTGGATCTGTCGAAAGTCGAGTCGGGCATGGAGGAAGTGCATGAGGAAGTTCTCAGCATTCCTCTCGTCGTTGATTCCGCTGTGCGGCTGATCTCTCAGCACGCTGAAGATTGCGGCGTTGCGGTGGAACAGGATATTCAGGAAATCACCCACGGCTTGTACGCCGACGAGCGGAAGATAATGCAGGTCTTGACCAACCTCTTAAGCAACGCGGTCAAATTCACCAAGACCGGTGGCAAGGTCACGATCCGGGTTAAGTGCGATTCCAGCGGCAGCAATGTGTTTGAAATCGTGGATACCGGCATCGGCATCGCACCGGAAGATATTCCAAAGGCATTGACCCAGTTCGTCCAGGTCGATAGCAGTTTGAACCGGCAATACCAAGGCACCGGCCTGGGACTGCCGCTGGCCAAGACTTTGGTCGAGCTTCACGGCGGCACATTGCGGCTCGAGAGCCAGGCCGGAGTCGGCACGCGTGTGATACTTCGCTTCCCCGCCGCGCGGACCGTGCCGTTCCAGTCTTCCCTATCCGCTGGCGGGCCGAAATAACGGTTCTAGGTAGCCTGGGCGCGGTTGGCGGCGCTGACCACGGCGCGCAGGCAGGCGGTGACGATGTTGGGGTGCATGCCCGCGCCCCAAATGCGCTTGCCCTGGGCGTCCTCGACCTCCACATAGGCCGCCGCCGTAGCGTCGGCGCCGCCGCCGACCGCGTGTTCGTGGTAGCCGATCACCCGCAGGCCCAAACCGCTGACGCCGTTCAGGGCCTTCACGAAAGCATCGATGGGGCCGTTGCCCGTGCCCGCGATCTCGCGCGCCGCGCCGTTCTCCTTGATGCTCGCGGTCAGGTCGCGCAACTCCGAGGCGTGGGCCGCCGGGCGGCTGGCGTGATCGAGGAACTCGTAGGGCGTCTTGCGCTCCAGGTAGGCCGCGTTGAAGGCATCCCAAATGCGTTTCGGGGTGATTTCCTGGCCGCTGGTTTCGGCCAGGCTTTGAACCTGGCCGGCGAAGGCGATTTGCAGGTCGCGCGGCAATTCCAGGCCGTACTCGCTGCTTAGGATATAGGCGACGCCGCCCTTGCCCGATTGGGAATTGACCCGGATGATCGCTTCGTAGCTGCGCCCGATATCCTTGGGGTCGATAGGCAGGTAGGGCACCTCCCACAGCTCGCTGTTGGAGCCGGCCATGGCCGTCATGCCCTTCTTGATGGCGTCCTGGTGGGAGCCGGAAAAGGCGGTGTGAACCAAATCCCCGGCATAGGGGTGGCGCTGATGCACCGGCAACTGATTGCAGTACTCCGCCACCTCGCGCAGACGGTCGATGTCGCCGATGTCCAGCTTGGGATCGACCCCCTGGGTGAAGAGATTGAGCGCCAGGTTGACCACGTCCACGTTGCCGGTGCGCTCGCCATTGCCGAAGAGGGTGCCCTCGACACGGTCGGCCCCGGCCATGACCGCCAGTTCCGCCGCCGCCACCCCGGTGCCCCGGTCGTTGTGGGGATGGAGACTTAATATATAGCTCTCCCGGTCCTTCACATGCCGCGCGAACCATTCGATCTGATCGGCGTAGATGTTGGGTGTGGACATCTCCACGGTCGAGGGCAGGTTGAAGATGACCGGGTCATCGGCGGTCGCGCCCCAGGCGTCCATGACCGCCTCGCAAATTTCCTTGGCGAAGTCCAACTCGGTGCCGGTGAAGCTTTCCGGCGAGTACTGAAAACGTAAGTTCGTGCCGGCCGCGGCGTCGGCCAGCTTGCGGCACAGGCGCGTGCCCTGGACCGCGATATCGACGATGCCCGCCCGGTCCAAATCGAAGACCACACGGCGCTGCAGGGTCGAGGTCGAGTTATAGAGGTGCATGATGGCGTTTTTGGCCCCGGCCACGGATTCGAAGCTGCGCTCGATCAGGGGCGCGCGGGCTTGGGTCAGAACCTGTATGGTCACGTCCTCGGGGATCAGGTTTTCCTCGATCAGCTTGCGGACGAAATCGAAATCGGTCTGCGAGGCCGCCGGGAAACCGACCTCGATCTCCTTGAATCCCATGGCCACCAGGGTTTGAAACATGCGCAGCTTGCGCGCCCCGTCCATGGGCTCGATCAGGGCCTGATTGCCGTCGCGCAAATCGACGCTGCACCACAGGGGCGCCTTGGTAATGGTGCGGTTCGGCCAGGTGCGGTCCGGCAGATCGATGGGCGTGAAGGCCCGGTACTTGTGGATCGGCATGGGGGTGAAGGGGGTATCGGTCATGGCGGTTATTTTCCTTGGGTCCGAAGGCCGGGGCCACTCAGGGCGCCGGCGGCCTTCGCATGCGTTCATCTATGTATCGGATACGGCGGCGCGCGTACAACCGCCGGGCGCCGTCAGGCCCGGCAGCCGCCCATAAGAGCGAGGCGCGCGCGCAAGCCGCGAAAGGCGGGTTGTGAGGCGGAAAAGCGGATCATGGGGCGATAACTTCCAGCAGGTTACGAACGACAAGCAGCCAGGACCGGCACGCTTGGTTCAAGCGGCCGGGGCGCTAAGTCGCAAAGTAAGGCGAATTTGGAAATCGAAGCTCCGCATGGGAGGAACGATAGGCGGCGGGGGGCAGCGCGTCAAGATGGGGGGAGAGGGCGCGCTTCTTCTTGGATTTTTCCGAAAAAAGGGCTAGAATCGCGTTAACCTTTGGGGGGCATCTCGATATGGAGGGTTCCACCATGACACCGGAAAACAAGAGCACGATTTATTGGACAACGGGCGCCATGGCCGCCATCGCCGCGGTCCTTGCGGTCCTATGGTTTCTGGGCATCTTCCAAACTGCGGCCGTGCAATAGGCGGCGGGGGACGTGGCGTCAAGGCGTGGGGCGGTAGTGCGTTCCTACAGCCCGGCGGCCCGGTTCTCGATCTTCAAGGCGACTTGGCCGGACAGCTTGCCGTCGACGGGCAGGCCGTGGTCGCGCTGATATTGCCGGATCGCTTCGCCCGTTTGGGGGCCGTAGCGGCCATCGACCGGACCGGGCCGGTAACCGAGCCGGGTCAGATTGGCCTGGGTCGCCGCGACCAGATTCGAGGTCTTGGGCGCGCCGGATGATTGCGCGTTTGGGGTCGTCGAATAGCGTTTCCAGATCGGCTCGCCCAGGTTGACCGTATCGGGGTCCGTGAAACCGCCGAAGGCCGCGCCAAGCCCGGTGCCGATCAAGGCGCCCTCCAACACCGTCAGGCCGGTGACCGCCCCAATCACCGCCCCCGCCGCAGCGCCAATCCCGCCGCCCGAAATAGCCCGATCCCCCGGTGCCGTCCCGCAAGCCGCCACGAAGAGAGCGAGAAATAGAACGATCGACCGAGACCGGAACATGACAACACCTCCCCAAAGGCCGCATGCGCACGCAAGATCGTGGCGCCGCCGCGTCAGGTTGTCGAAAACGGCATTACACCTAGCACGAAAGGGCGGTTTTCGCAATTGATGGGATGGCTGTGCCGCGTGCGCGCCAGCTTCGCCACCTGCCCGGAAAACGCGCCGCCGCGCATGGCTCAGCGGTCCACCACCAGAACTTCGCGCGGGTAGTTCGTGAGGTAATCGCTGCCGGTTTCGGTCACGACGACGGAATCGCCGATCCGGCCGCCGAGTTTTCCATCCACGGAGATGCCGCCATCGACCGCGAAGGTCATGCCCGGCCGCAGGATCGTCGTGTCGCCGGCTTTCAGTTCCGGCGCCTCGAGGTATGACATGCCGATGGAACGGCCGGTTCGATAGCCGGTCTCGTAACCGCGTTCGCGGTAGATCTCGTTGGCCGCCCCGGCGATGGATTCGGCCGTGACGCCCGGCCGGATCGCCGCGATGGCCGCTTGTTGCGCGTCTATGGCCGCCTGCTGCACGCGCGCCGCCTCGCCGGAAACCTGCTGGAGAAAAAACATGCGGTCGAAGCCCAGCTTGTATTGCTTGAACTGCGCCATGTTGCAAAAGCAGAAGTAAACCGGGTCGCCCTTTTCCAAGGCTTTCACGCTGGCGCGGCGGTGAACCATGGAAGTGTCGCGGCCGGATTGCATGATCTGCAGGTTATGGATCATCGGCGAGATGAAGGCTTCCCACCCCTTACCGGTGAGAAAACCGGCCGCCGCGCGGGTGCCGGCCTGGATCACCGCGAGGGCCACTTCGTACTCCGGCACGCCCTGGGCGAGCGCGCCCTCGGCCGCCCGCATCATGGCCCCGGCGATCTGGCCCGCCTGGGCCATGATCTCGATTTCCTCGCGCGACTTGATTGTCCGCATGGCGCCGAGCAGGCCGGAGATATCGCGAAGCTTCGTTCCCGGCATGGCGTCGTCGAACCAGGCGCGCACAATCGGCGGCAAGGCGGCGGCCTCAATGCCGATACGGCCCGGTTTTTCGCCCAAGGCCCGCGCCAAGACGCTTTCCCACCGCCGCGCGCCGGCGTCTTCCCAGGTCATCACGTCATCGACCCAGGTCATGGCCGAGACCATTTCGCTTTCCATCGCCGGCGTGATGACCACGGGCGCCGCGTCCGGGCGCACGAGCAGAAATGTCGGCCGCCCAAATTCCACTGACAAATAGCCCCAGAACCCGGCCAGATAAGCGATGGAGCTCTCGTCGGTGATAACGGCCAGGTCCACGCCGGCATCCCTAAGCCGGGCCTGAAACTCCGCCGTGTGCCTTCTGGTCAGCGCGTGCATTCCATGCGTCTCCATCGCAAGCCGGCGGGCAAGGCAGATGCCGCACGGGCACCCCCCGCCGCGCCGAAACGTCGCCACCCTCACCCTATACTCTTCCCCCTCCCCGGCAGTCCATAGCTCGCACGCTTGCGGGTCACTTGCTCCACCGCCCGCTCATGGCGGCCTTGGCGCCCCACGCCCGCCGGGTTTCGGAGGGGCATTTGCCATTGGCGTCCAGGCCATTGTTGGAGCTGAGGCCGGATTAAGGCGCGGCGCGCGGCGTCAAGATGGGGGATAGGGGGAAAATCACTCCCTATCTCGCCTGGGGTGGTAAAATGGGGATGCTCGGGCACCGCGCACAAAAATCCCTCACGGATTTTGTGATAACCCGCTAAGGACCGCACAAGAAAACAAAGATCCAGTCAAACTAAAAGTCCGTTTTGAGTCTAGGAACAATGAAAATTACTTATTTCACAGTTCTTCCCCGAAGCGTCCCTCAAACATCTGGATCCTGGTTACGCGATGGGTTAGGGTATCTTCGAAGACATAAATTGAGGTGACGTATGCGTTATTGTACAGTTGAAGAGAATGGGTACTCAGGAAACATCTATTGTGCCGATGTTTTTGATTTACTTAATAAGATCGGACCAGAAAGCGCGGATATTGTATTCCTTGATCCGCCATTCAATCTTGGGAAACGCTACTCTGAGACACTTGATTTAGATAATAAGCCTGAGGAGGAGTATCAGTATTGGTTGAAGCGCGTTATTGATCTTTCGATAATAGCACTGAAGCCTGGTGGAGCCCTATATATCTACCATTTACCAGCTTGGGCGATTCGATTTGGCGCATATGTGGACCAGTCATTGATTTTCCGCCACTGGATTAGCGTATCGATGAAAAATGGGTTCGCTCGTGGATTGCGACTGTATCCTGCGCACTATGCATTACTCTATTTTACAAAGGGGGCACCACAGCAGTTTATTCGACCAAAAATTAACCCACTACGGTGCCGTAAATGCGGAGAATTTGTCCGCGATTATGGTGGCTATCGCAGTATCATCGAGGAGAAGGGGATCAATCTTAGTGATATCTGGGACGATCTGAGTCCTGTACGGCACGGAAACAAGAAACACCGGCGTCCAAATGAACTTCCAATCGGGTTATTTAATAGAGTGCTTTCTATTAGTGGCGCTCCAGGGATGATGTACGTTGACCCATTCGCTGGTAGCGGTGCCGGAGCTGTTGCTGCCCTAAAGAATGAAATGAATTTTATTGTCGGTGATATCTTGCCTGAAAATACAAAAATTATTTCCGAGCGACTGTCAGGCGCTTTCACGACTCAGGAGAGTGTAAATGGTTGAATATGCAGACGCGACACCAGCGAAACGTTTTTTTATTGAGATGCTGACGAGAGATATCCGATTGGAAGATGCTGTTCTCGACCTGATCGATAACGCAATCGATTCTATCATTCGACATAAGGATATCGATCTTCAGTCTTTAGTTACAACACTAGGGAGAAGTCGTGGAATTGGGCAGATTGACCAAACGATCAGTGTTTGGTTCGGTGACGATAGTTTTTCGATAAAAGACAATTGTGGCGGAATTGATATAAGAGATGCCAAAGATTTTGTATTTCGATTCGGTTCTCAGAGTAAACCGCCAGACTCACGACTCAGTGTCTATGGAATTGGCTTAAAGCGTGCCGTATTTAAAATAGGGCGCGATATCGAGATCGTATCAAGGACTTTAACCTCTGGGTTCAAGGTAAAAATCAATGTTGATACTTGGGAAAAAGAACAAGGCGATTGGAGGTTTCCTATTGAGGAAATTCCGGCAGCAGAGAACGTCGAAGACGCAGGAACATCAATTTGTATAAAAAAAATTACACCGGCATCTGTTCAAAGATTTAAAAGTGGTTCGCTTGAAACCCGACTAGCGGATTCCATTGGTAGGTCATATTCGTTATTTATTGATAGATTTGTTAGAGTTGAACTCAACGGCACTAAGGTTGAGGCACACGACATACCTATCAGTAATTCTGACGAGGCGCAGACTTCTATTTCAAGGGAGAAATATGAAAATGTTGAAATAACTATTGTAGCAGGGCTTCAGAAACTTATGAGCGGTAGCTGGCGAGGGAGCACTGCCGGATGGTATGTTCTTTGTAATGGCCGGGTGGTAGTTTTTGCCGATAAGACAGAATTATCAGGTTGGGGTTCGCGCGCACTACCAATGTTTCAGCCAAAGCATCGAGGGTTTATCGGTGTGGTTTTATTTCTATCAGATGACCCAGAGACGCTACCTTGGACGACAACTAAGCGTGGGATTAACGCGGAAATGCCCGTTTATCAAAACATTCGAGAGCGCATGGCAACGGATGCAAGGCAGGTAATTAGTTTTCTTGACAAACGCTATTCGTCCATCCCGGTATCTTCAGAAAACACTGATAATTTAGATGTTCGCGAGAGGGTACTTGCCACAGCATTAAAACCAGTTCAATTATCCCAACTTTTTGGTGGTTCGCCCAGACGGTTTTCCACATCGCAACAGATAACAAAGAAAACGAGGATGACCAATGTTCAATATAAGACGGAATCAACAAATATTTCTCGTGCGAAACGTGTGATTGGCGATTCCAACCAATCTGCCGGCAAAGTAGGTTTGCATGCTCTAATGTATTTTTTAGAAAATGAGAGCGAAAAATAATGATCCAAAGCAGCGCGCAGAGCTATTTGAAAGTTGCTTATGATTTAAGGCCATCCAAGCAAGTTGAAAGACGTATGCTGCTAGATTTTTTTCGGCGATTAGCTGGCTGTGGTGTTCCTGTAGAAGAATTCCGATACACAGGCATGGGATCAGTGCATTTTATCGATCACACATTATTTCATAAATTTCTCGGAATAGATAAAATGGCATCAGTAGAGAGAGATGAAGATATTGAGCAACGTATTCGATTTAACTGCCCCTATGACAATATTGATTTGGAGTTCATGCCAATTGGAGAGTATGTCCCTCACTTAGATAGAGACGAGAAACACATTGTCTGGCATGACTACGATTATCGACTGTCGCGCGACATGATAAATGATGTTGTTAGTGCAGTGAATCATCTACGAACAGAATCTTTTGTGTTCGTCACAATCGACGTTGAACCGCACAAGGGGTCCAATGGTTCCGTTGACAACTTTGAATTTTATAAAGAACAAGCTGGAGATTTATGGGACCCTTCCTGGAAGATAAGCGATTTTGCTAATGCCAAACTATATCGACGAACTATAGATATACTCACACTAGCTTTCCGAGAAGGTGTCTCTGGTCGATGCAATGCGCAATTCCTTCCCTGTATTAGCTTTGTCTATTCTGATGGTCATAAGATGATTACAGTTGGCGGACAAATAGGGGGGGCGAAAGAATCTACATTCCTTGATCGAGTGAAAGATAGTGGCGCATACTATATCGTACGAGAATTTGGTAAGGAGCCATTTTCTATCAATGTGCCCGTTCTTACACGTAAGGAGCGTTATCATTTGGAAAGCGCCATGCCGTCGGCAGACTTCGAAAAGGTAAAAGCAATAGGAATTGGTAAGAAGGAGTTTGATGCTTTCGCTAGAATCTATCGGTTTTGTCCAAGCTATAGCGAACTCCTGCTCGGGTAGGACATTATACCTTACTGGGAATATCGTTTAATTGTCTATGATGCGGCCTCTTTAATCGAGCCCCCCCTCACCAAATACTCTCCCCCTTCCCTGGCAGCCCATACTTCCCCCACTTGCGCGTCACCACTTCCACCACCTCGTCGCTCATACGTATCTCGCGGCCCCATTCGCGGCTGGTTTCGGGGGGCCATTTGTTGGTGGCGTCTAGGCCGATCTTGGAGCCGAGACCGCTCTCCGGGCTGGCGAAGTCCAGGTAGTCTATGGGGGTGTTTTCTATCAGGGTGATGTCGCGGGCCGGGTCCATGCGGGTGCTCATGGCCCAGATCACGTCTTCCCACTTGCGCGCGTCGATGTCGTCGTCCACGACGATAACCCACTTGGTGTACATGAACTGGCGCAGGTAGGACCAGACCGCCATCATCACCCGCTTGGCGTGACCGGGGTAGGCCTTTTTGATCGACACCACGGCGACCCGGTAGCTGCATCCTTCCGGCGGCAGGTAGAAATCGACGATCTCGGGAAACTGCTGTTGCAGCAGGGGAATGAAAACCTCGTTCAGGGCCAGGCCGAGGATCGAGGGTTCGTCCGGCGGCCGCCCGGTGAAAGTGGAGAGGTAGATGGGATCGCGGCGCCTGGTGATGGCACTGACCGTGAAGACCGGGAAGGTCTCGACCGAATTGTAGTAGCCGGTGTGATCGCCGTAAGGGCCTTCGTCGCCATAATCTTCGAGACTGACGTGGCCCTCGATCACGATTTCGGCCTGGGCCGGCACCTTCAAGGGCACGGTCTTGCAGTCGGTCAGCTCGACCCGCGCGCCGCGCAGCAGGCCGGCGAAGTGATACTCGGACAGGGTATCGGGCACCGGAGTCACGGCGGCCAGAATGGTGCCCGGATCGGCGCCGATGACCGCCGCCACGGGCAGAGGCTCAGCCTTGGCCTGTTTCCAGCGGGCGTGATGCTGGGCCCCGCCCCGGTGGCGCAGCCAGCGCATGAGGGTGGTGTTCGGGCCCGTCACCTGCATGCGGTAGATGCCCAGGTTGAAGGCGTCCTCGCGCTTGGCGCCCTTGGCCCCGGCGCTGGGGCCCTGGGTCACCACCAGGGGCCAGGTGATGAGCGGCGCCGGCTCCCCCGGCCAGCAGGTCTGCACCGGCAGGGCGGTCAGGTCGATATCGGTGCCCTTGAGCACGACCTCCTGGCACGGCGCGGTCTTGGTGGTCTTGGGCCGCATGGTCAGCATGGATTTCAGCAGCGGGATCTTGTCCCAGGCGTCGCGCAGGCCGCCCGGTGGCTCCGGCTGGCGCAGAAAGGCCAGGGTCTCGCCCAATTCGCGCAGCTGATGGGGCTCGCGCTCCATGCCCCAGGCGACCCGCTCCACCGTGCCGAACAGGTTGACCAGGACCGGCATGGGATAGGGGGTGCCATCCTCCCGCACCACGTTCTCGAACAACACCGCCGGGCCGCCCTCGGCCAGCAGGCGGGTCTGGATCTCGGTCATCTCCAGAACCGGGGAGACCGCCTCGCGCACGCGCACCAGGCGGCCCTCGGCTTCCAGCCGCGTCATGAAATCGCGTAGCGAGGCGTAGGGCATTGATTGCGGGCTCCGAGGTTGCGCCGGGAGCCTAGCCCGTCTCCGGGAGCCTTGAAAGCGGCGCGAAGGCCGGGGCAGGGCGGTGGAAACGGCGGCGCCAGGCCGATAGACTGACCGGGCATCGAAGGCCGACGGGGAGGGCAAGACCTGTGTTCGAGAAGGCGCAATTCATCGAGGACTGCAAGCGGGCGGTCGCGGAGGGGCAAAAGGCCGTGCGCGAGGTGGTGGCCGAGGCGGTCTCCGACCCCGCCGGTATCCTGGCCGCCCTGGGCGAGCCCAAGCACGCCGGGATCGACCTCTTGCACAAGTCGGACGACGTCACCGTCATCAACTTCGTTTGGGCGCCCTGCATGAGCCTGATCCCGCACAACCACCAGATGTTCGCGGCGATCGGCATCTACGCCGGGCGGGAGGACAACGTGTTCTGGCGGCGCACCGATGGCGGGATCGAGGCGGCCGGCGCCAAGTCGCTCGGCGTCGGCGACGTCGGCACCCTGGGCCGCGACATCATCCACTCGGTCCTGAACCCGATCGAAAAGATGTCCTGCGCGCTGCACGTCTACGGCGGCAATTTCTTCGATCCGGCGGAGCCGCGCAGCGAGTGGGATCACGAAACCCTGGCCGAGCGGCCCTGGAATATCGAAACCACGCGGCGGGTCTTCAGTGAAGCCGAGGGCCGCTATAACGCGTATCGCGCGTCTTGACGTTTTCTAGTTTTCCTGTCGCCGGGGCACCTTGACGATGGCTTCGCCCTCCAGGACCAGGGTGTCGCCGACCACACAGCGGCATGACAATTCCGCCCGCCGCCTTTGCTCGTCCAGCGCGGCGACCTCCACGCTGGCCTCGACCGTGTCGCCGATCTTGACCGGCGCCAGGAACCGCAGCGTCTGCGAGATATAGATGGCGCCGGGTCCCGGCAGGCGCGTCCCGATCACGGCCGAGATCAGCCCGGCGGTATAAAGCCCGTGCGCGATGCGGCCCTTGAAGGGTGTGCGCGCGGCGAAATGCTCCGACAGGTGGATCGGGTTGCGGTCGCCGGTGATCTCCGCGAAGCCGATCACGTCCGAAGACTTGACCTCCTTCGGGTAGGTCTCGGTCATGCCGAGGCTCAGGTCCTCGAAGTACAGGGTC
>JAJFGL010000031.1 GCA_021776135.1 Kiloniellaceae bacterium | reverse complement strand
CTAAAATCAAGAAAACAGGCCGAAACGGGGTCAATCCGCTAGGCCAAGCAGGCAATTCAACCGCCGCAACCCCGCTCAATACAAATATCCATCGAATACCGGCTCTCAAGGCGCGCCGCGCAAAGGTCTCCAGGATGAGGGCCTTTCTTTATGCCGCGCACGGTCTCCCTCATCCTGAGCTTGTCGAAGGACGCACTGGAGGGACTGCCGCGCCAACAACGGCGGAAAATCAGATGTCCTGGCGTCCCAGGCGGCTGCGTAGGATCTCGGCGTTGCGCCCGGCGCCCAGGGCCAGGGGATAGACCTCCAAGGCGGCCTCGAAGGAATCGAGGGCCAGGCTTTCTTCCTCAAGCTGCATATAGACCAGACCGCGCCCGGACAAGGCGCCGAAATGTCGCGGTTCCAGGGTCAGGGTTTTGTCGATATCGGCCAGGGAATCCTCGAAATTACCCAGGAGGTAATGGACCGTCGCGCGCTTGTTCCAGCCTTCCGCGAAACCGGGGGCGATGGCGACGATCTGATCGAACTTGCCCAGGGCGGCGCGCAAATCGCCGCGCCCCATGGCGGAAATACCCTGGCCCAGCAGAATGCCCGAGGCCCGGTCCTCGACTTCGCCCCAAATATTCCAGATAACGGCTTCGACCGCGCGCGCAGCTTGCGTGTCGGGGGCCTGCTTGAGTTGACTGAAAAGAACCTCCAGCCGCGCGTCGCCCTGATCGGCGCGCAAGGCCGCGCCCGGCAGGACTGCCAAGCCAATCGCCAAGACTATTGCCGCCATGGTTCTCACGCTGTTTAGTATGGCGCGGAATGGCGCCGGATCCAAGCATCCATCGCCTGCTCCGCCCATCACGATTTACTGAGGGAGTATCTGGAACGTGACCGTCAGCCCCTATTTTTCCGCCACCTATGCCGAGGCGCGGGCCAAATTCCTGGAGGCGGCCAGGTCCGCCGGCGCGCGCCTGGCCCACTACCGTAATCCGGGGCGCGGGCCGGACGGCGAAGAACTTTACACCGACACCGCCTGGGTGGGGCCGGCGGATGCCGAGCGGGTCTTGTTGTCGATTTCGGCGACCCATGGGGTCGAGGGATTTTGCGGCTCCGGCGTGCAGGTTGGCTGGCACGAAAGCGGCCTCTCCAAAGACCTGCCCAAGGGGACCGCGGCCCTGACGATTCACGCCATCAACCCGTACGGCTTCGCCTGGCTGCGCCGGGTGACCGAGGATAACGTCGATCTCAATCGAAACTTCGTCGATCACGCCAAAGACCATCCCAGCAACCCCGCTTACGCGGCGCTGCATCCGGCGATCTGCCCGCGCGGCTGGGACGGCACGGATATCGCCGAAACCGGCGCGGTTCTGGATGCCTATGCCGGCGAACATGGCGCCTTCGCCCTGCAAACGGCCATGACCGCCGGGCAATATACGCACCCCGACGGTCTGTTTTACGGTGGCAAGGCCCTGACTTGGCCGGCCAAGACCCTGTTGGAAATCCTCAAGCGCGAGCTGGCCGGGATACGGCGCCTCGCGATCATCGACTATCACACCGGATTGGGGCCGCGCGGGTTTGGCGAACGCATCTGCGTTCATGCGCCCGGGTCGCCCGGTCTGGCGCGGGTGGAATCCTGGTACGGCGGCGATTTCACCTCGACGGCCTTGGGCAGTTCAAGCTCCGCCGAACTGACCGGCGTGAATTCCGAGGGCATGATCGCGGCCCTGCCCCACGCGCAGGTCACCGGCGTCGTGCTCGAATACGGAACCCAGCCGATCGACGCGGTGATCCTGGCGCTGCGGGCCGACAACTGGCTCCATGCCCACGGCGACCCGGCCTCGGCCAAGGGCCGGGCGATCAAGGCGCAAATCCGCGACGCCTTCTATCAGGACGCCGACGACTGGAAACTCATGGTTTGGGAGCGGGCAATCGAAACCCAGCGCCTGGCGCTCAAGGGCTTGAACCAGGGGTGAGGGTGGATTTAATCCAAGTCCCGCAATACGTCCCGTAAAACTTCCGCGAAGTCTTCGCGTTCCGCCGCCGTGCCGACGGTGACGCGCACGAAGCGGTCAAGGGGCGCGGCGCCGGGCCGGCGCACGAAAACGCCGCGGTCCTCCAAGAGGCTCAACATGCGGCCGGAGCGGGCCTCGGTTTCAAAATCGAAGGGCACGAAGTTGGTGTGCGACGGCAGGGCCGCGATATTGAGCGACCGGCCTAGCTCCGCGTAATCGCGCCGTCCGGCGGCGACCTCGCGCACGACTTGGCGTTCGAAGGCCGCATCATCGAGGGCGGCGGCGGCGGCGATCTGCGACAAACGTCCGACGCCGAAGTGCAGGCGGATCTTGTCGAAGACGGCGATTGTCTCCGGCGCCGCGATCCCATAACCGGCCCGCATACCCGCAAGGCCGTGGGTCTTGGAAAAGGTGCGCAGGCGAATAACGCGCGGGTCGGCGGCGTCTATGGACGGCAGACCGTCTTGGGGCGCGAACTCGGCATAGGCTTCGTCGAGAATGAAAATGCAATCTTCCGGCAAGCGGTCCAGAATGTGAGCGCTGGCCGCGCGGCCGAGGAAGGAGCCGGTCGGATTGTCCGGGTTGGAAATGTACAGCAGCTTCGCCCCAATCTGGCGCGCGGTTTCCACCAGGGCCTCGGCGTCGTTGGCGGGTTCCGCTGAATAGGGCACGAATTCCAGGCGGCCGCCGTAACCGGTCACATGATAGTTGAAAGTCGGATAGGCGCCGGCGGAGGTCACCGCCGTATCGCCGGGGTCCATGAAGGCGCGCACGATGGTGCCGAGCAGGCCGTCGATGCCCTCCCCGATCACCAGGTTTTCTATTTCAACGCCGTGTTTGCGCGCCAGCTTGGTGCGCAGATCGAAATGTTCCGGATCGCAGTACCAGTTGGCGCGCGCGGCGGCTTCGGCGATGGCGGCCGTCACCTTGGGCGAAACCCCGAAGGCGCTTTCGTTGGCGCCCAGGCGCAGGCGGAAGGGACACCCGCGCCGCCGTTCGATGGTCTCCGGCCCGACGAAGGGGGTCGTGGCGGGAACCCGCGCGAGGACCTTACTTAGGGGCAGTGTCATGGCGGGTGCCTTTCAAGGCCAAGGGAACTGGCCCGCCGTTGACCCAGTCGAGTAACTCAACCGCATGAACCACTGGCAAATCCGTGGCCCCGGCGATCTGTTTCATGCAGCCGACATTGCCGCTGGCAACCACGTCCGGTTTCAGGCTTTCGATGTTTTCCACCTTGCGGTCGCGCAGACGGTCCGCGATGGCCGGCTGCAACAAATTATAGGTGCCGGCGGAACCGCAGCACAGGTGCCCCTCCGGCACCTCGCGCACCTGGAATCCGGCGGCGGTAAGCAAGTCCTGGGGCGCGCGCGTTATTTTCTGTCCGTGCTGCAGGGAACAGGGCGACTGATAGGCGACGGTCATGGCGCCGGGCTGAACCGGCGCGGGCATGTCCATACCGGTCAGAAATTCAGAAATGTCCTGGGTCAGCCCCGAAATCTTTGCCGCCCGGGCGGCCCAGTCCGGGTCTTCGCGCAGCATGAAGCCGTAGTCCTTGACCGTGGTGCCGCAGCCGGAGGTGTTGATAATCACGGCGTCCAGGCCCGCCCCCTCCAGCTCCCGGGTCCAGGCGGCGATATTGGCCTTGGCGAAACCCTGGGCGGGCGCTTCCTTGCCCATGTGATGGACGACCGCGCCGCAGCACCCGGCCCCCTTCGCGATGACTACCTCGACCCCCAGGCGGGTCAGCAGGCGGATCGTGGCCGCGTTGATCTCCGGGGCCAGGACTTGTTGCGCGCAGCCGTTCATCAGCGCCACCCGCGCCCGGCGCGTGCCCTTGGCGGCAAACACCTGGGGCCGGTCGGCGGCGCTGGGCAAGGCGATGCGCTTGGGGGCCAGGGACAACATAGCCCCCAGGCGGCCGGAGAAAAGCGAAGCGAAGGGGCGCGCGAACCAAGCGCCTAAAAGCGCCAGGCGAAAAAAGAAGGGCCGCGGCACCAGCCAGGCAAGATAGGCGCGCAAGACTCGGTCCATGACCGGGCGCGTGAAGGTTTTTTCGATATGCACCCGCGCCTGATCGACCAAGTGCATGTAGTGCACGCCGGAGGGACAAGTGGTCATGCAGGCCAGGCAGGTCAGGCAGCGGTCGATATGCTTGACGACCCGCGCGCCGGCCGGGCGGCCGGTCTCCAGCATGTCCTTAATGAGATAGATGCGCCCGCGCGGGCTATCCAATTCGTCGCCCAGCAGCACATAGGTCGGGCAGGTCGCGGTACAAAATCCGCAATGGACGCAGGCCCGCAAGATCTTGTTGGCCTCGGCGATATCCGGATCGGCAAGCTGAGCCAGGGAAAAGTTGGTTTGCATGGCGCGGCCTCAGACCCCCGCAACCATGCGGCCGGGATTGAGGATGCGGTTCGGATCGAAGCCCGCCTTGACCCGCGCGGTCAGGGCCGCGAGGCCCGGTTCCTGCGGCTGGAACACGGGCACCCGCTTGCGCATATCCTCCGGCGCCCGAATCAGGGTGGCGTGGCCGCCGCAGGCCTTCAGGGCCGCGCGCACCTCCGCCTCGCGAACAGCGCCCGGCGGCAGGGCGAGCCAGATCAGGCCGCCGCCCCAATCGTAATAATGCCGCGCATCCGAACCCGGCGCGATCCGCGCCATGACTTGCGCGCCCGCCGCCGGGGGCACTGAGATCTTCCAGACCAAACTTTCGCTATCCCCGGCGAAGGGCCGCAGGTCGCGCACCTCGGTCCAGAACTTGGCCGAATTCATGCCATGGAGTTCTTCGGTTTCCGCCATGGCGCCCAGGTCGCGGCGCAGGGCGGCGGCCCGGTGTTCGACCGAAGGGCCCGGCCCCTCGACCCGGATCGCGGTCACCGCCGCACCGGCCTTGGCGACATAGGAAACCGCCGAACCGCCGCTTATGTCCGCCGGCATATGGGCGGCGCCAGAAACCTCGTGGGAGGATTGCAGCGCCTGAGACAGAGCGCCCAGGGCCGCCGCGTCTTCGAGCCCGTACAACAGGACCGTCCGGGTCTTTTCCGGCGCCGGTAGAACCTTGACGGTCACATCGGTCATGGCGGCCAGGGTGCCGTAAGATCCGGCCATGAGCTTACATAGATCGTAACCGGTCACGTTCTTGACCACCCGCCCGCCGGACTTGAAAATCTCGCCCCGGCCCGAGACCGCTTGGGTTCCCAGAAAATGATCGCGCGCCGCCCCGGCCTTGATCCGGCGCGGACCGGCCAGGTTGCAGGCCAAGACCCCGCCGATGCTGCCCGCCCCCGCTTTGCCGCCGAGCAAGGGCCCCAGATCGGCCGGCTCGAAGGCAAGCATCTGGTTTTTCTCCGCCAGGGCCGCCTCGATCTCGGCCAGGGATGTCCCGGCACGCGCAGAGAGCACCAGCTCCTCGGGCTCGTAGAGGGTGATGCCCCTAAGGGCCGAGAGATCGAGGATATTTCCCGCTTTCATCGGGCGGCCAAGGGCGCGCTTGGTCCCGCGCCCCATGACCTCCAGGGCGGCCTCCTCGGCAAGGGCCCAGGCCACCGCCTCGGCCGCCTGTTCCGGCGTTTCCGGTTTTAGGGTCGCCATGCACACACCCGCCGCGCGGAGAGAATCCCCCCACCCCGGCCCTCCCCCGCAAGGGGGGAGGGAGAAGAGGGCGTGCACGCGCACTTATTCCCTCCCCCCTTGAGGGGGAGGGCTAGGGTGGGGGGGCCTTCGGCGCCAAGCGATTTCATGCTGGTCATGTCATCCACAACGCCGGCACCGCCCCTCAAAACCGGGGCAGGTCGGGGAAGGGGACCTTGCCGCCGTGAACGTGGACGCGGCCAAGCTCGACGCAACGGTGCAGGACCGGGAACATCTTGCCCGGATTCAACAGGGCTTCGGGATCGAAGGCGCACTTCACGCGCTGCTGATGTTTTAAGTCGGTCTCGCTGAACATGGTCTCCATGAGGTCGCGTTTCTCAACCCCGACGCCGTGTTCGCCGGTCAGGACGCCGCCCACTTCGACGCACAGCTTCAAGATGTCGGCGCCGAAATCCTCGGCCCGTTCCAATTCGCCCGGCTCGTTGGCGTCGTAAAGTATGAGCGGGTGCAGGTTGCCGTCGCCGGCATGAAACACATTGGCGACGCGCAGGCCGTAGGTCTCGCTCATGGCGCGCATACGGCGCAGGACCAGAGGCAGCTTGTGGCGGGGAATAGTCCCGTCCATGCAGTAGTAGTCGGGCGAGATACGTCCGATGGCCGGAAAGGCCGCCTTGCGCCCGGCCCAGAACGCCTGGCGTTCGGCCTCGCTTTCGCTGGCCCGGCTGGTCACCGCGCCATGGGCGGCGGCGATCTCGCCGACCTGGTCCACCAGCAGATCGACCTCGACCTGGGGCCCGTCCAGCTCGACGATCAACAGCGCCTCCACATCGAGAGGATAGCCCGCCTTCGCGAAGGCCTCGGCGGCGTGGATCGCCGGCTTGTCCATCATCTCCATGCCGCCGGGCACGATCCCCGCGCCGATGACCGCGGCGACGCAGTCCCCGCCCTGCTCGCTGCTGGGAAAACCGAGCAGGAGGGCGCGCGCGGTCTCCGGCGCTTTCAATAGCCTCACCGTCACCTCGGTCACCACGGCAAGAAGCCCTTCGGAGCCGGTCAGGACGCCAAGCAGATCGTAGCCTTCCGCGTCCAGATGCTTGCCGCCCAGGCGGATAACCGTGCCGTCGATCAGCACCGCCTCGACCCCCAGCAGATTGTTGGCGGTCAGGCCGTATTTCAGGCAGTGCACGCCGCCGGAATTCTCCGCCACATTGCCGCCGATGGTGCAGGCGATCTGGCTGGATGGGTCGGGCGCGTAATAGAACCCGGCGTGTTCCACCGCCTTGGTGATCCCCAGGTTGGTGACCCCCGGCTGCACCGTGGCGCAACGGTTGGCGAAATCGATATCCAGAATTTTGCTGAATTTCCCCAGGCCGAGCAGGACCCCATCGGCCAGGGGCAGGGCGCCGCCGGAGAGGGAGGTCCCGGCCCCGCGCGGCACCACCTTGACGCCGTTTTCGTGGCAAAACTTGAGGATACGGCTGACCTGCGCCGTGGTCTCGGGCAGCACCGCGATCATGGGAATCTGACGATAGGCGGTCAGGCCGTCGGACTCGTAAGCCCGAAGCTCATCCTCGGCGACGATCACCCCCTCGCCGGGAACGATGGCGCTTAATGCCTGAGCGATTTCCGCCCGGCGGGCAAGGATGGCCTGGTCAGGCTCCGGCATGCGCATGGATTATTTTCCCCGCAGCCACCTGCAATAACAAGGCCGGAAAGTATTTTGACGATGGCCGGAGCCGCGCCCTTGGGTGCGGCGGAAAATCAGCCCTGGCGGGCCTTGAAGCGCGGGTTTTTCTTGTTAATGACGTAAACCCGGCCATGACGGCGCACCACGCGGCAATTCTTGTCGCGCAGTTTCGCGGTCTTCAGGGAATTCTTGACTTTCATAACTCAACCCTCGGCTTGGCCGGACCCTTGCCCGGGCGGCCGGAAGGCCGGAAACATAGGCAAGGCGTCCCGGCCTGTCAACCAACCCGGCAAGTGGCCGGTGCGGCGGCTCATAGCCTGCTCCGTGGAGGAATTTCCCTGTTATCTCGCTGTAAAACAAGGAAATTACCGAACCATGGGCTTGCTAAAGACGGCCCACGCCGTCCCCTGCCTCCGGCGCTTTAGGCGCCATGGCCGAGGATAACCGATTCAGTATTGACGTAAATCAAGGAGAAAGGCGGCCGCCGTCCATAGGCTGCGCTACAGAATCGGAACAATCCGGCATTCGGGGCGGTAATTCGGGGTGGCAAAGCGTGCAGTCGATTTTCAACTTCCACACCAGATTGCCGCGGCTAAAGCCAGGGCTGGGGTCCAGCCCGGAAACCCATAAGCCCGGCCCTGGATAGAGGTGGGGGAAGCACCATTAAAACGACCGATCTTGTTGACTTCGCCTCCGATCCCGCCTTCGCCCTGGATAGCGATCAGCGGGTGATTAGCTGGAACGCCGGCGCGGAAGAGTTGCTGGGCTATACCAGCGCCGAGGCCATGGGTCAGAGGTGCGGCCGGGTCTTGCAGGCGTCTTACCCGACCGGCGAGCCCTTGTGTTCGGTCTTGTGCGAGGGCCGGTCGTGCATGGCGGTCGGCAAGAAGTGGTCCATGGCCGCCTGCCGGATCCGCCACAAGTCCGGCAAGACGATCGTTGCCGGGATCAGCACGCTGGTGTTGCCGCCGGAAGCCAGGGCAAAGAACGGCGGCGACGCGGTGGCGTTAGTCTTCCTGCGCCAGGCCCTGGAATCCGCCAAGTCCGCCAAGGATGTCTCCCCGGCCCTGCCGCTACGCGTTTTCACCCTGGGCCGATTCGGCCTCGCGGTCGCCGGCGAGGGGCTGAACGTCGATGGCTGGAAGCGGAAACAAGCGATCGTGGTGCTGAAATACCTGGTCAGCCATCTGGACCGCCCGGTTCACCGCGAATGCCTGATCGATTGGCTGTGGCCGGATGCCGAGGCCGAGCGCGGCTGGGAACGGCTAAAGGTGACAATATCGTATTTGCGCGCCAAGTTGCGGGCCGGCGGCGCCGGGGACGAGACCATACAGACAATCGGCCAGTCGTACCTGCTGCGGCGCGACGCGGTTTGGGTCGATTCGGATGCTTTCGGGGCCTTGGTCGCCGCCGGCTGGAGTTTTCTGAGGAACGGGGACCGGCGGGAGGCGCGGGCACGTTTCGAGGAAGCTAAAAGCCTCTACGCCGGCGATTATCTTGAAGACGAGCCCTATGCCGAGTGGTGCGCCGTGGAGCGTGAGCGGCTGCGCGAGATCTACCTGGATCTCTTGGCGGGCATGGCGAAATGCTACGCCGATGATGGCCTGTTCAAGGAGGCGTCGGAGGTTTGCCGGCTGGCGCTCTCCACCGATCCTTGCCGCGAGAGCTTCCTCCGCGCGCTTTTGGAAAACCTGGTCAATCTCGGCCGGCCCGACTGGGCCGAAGCGCAATTTGCCACCTGGCGCCGCAGCCTCGACAAGGAATACGGCCTCCAACCCACCCACGAGACCTTGCGCGTATACCAGCGGCTTATCTGCGACCGGCCGGCGGCATCCTAAGTGTCAACAGGCCCTAGAGCCATTTTCCAGGCCCCTAAGAACCCGGTGTTACCGGCGTGTTACCGGCGCGTGTTACTAACCCCGCGAATGGTGGAACCGAAAAAATTTATCTGGTTTACGGGGCTTTTCCCAATGTTACCGAGGCGTAACCGCTCTGTGTATTCGTTCACTCGAGCCCATCCCGATTCGGGGGGCCAAGAAAGAGTAACGACAAATGCGGAATGGTTAAGCCGAGAACCTCGGGATCGTTCGTAGCGCGTATCTGGTTGGAAGGGGAACCGGAAAATAATCCGACTTGGCGTGGACATATCCAACACGTTCAAGGGGAAGAGGAGATTTACTTCCAAAGCCTTTCGGAAATGAAGGCATTTTTGGAACGGGTTAGCGGCATTCCCCTGCCGGCGAAGGATAAGGCGGTATCGGGCGGCTTACGATCGGAAGATCTATAGGAAGGCGTTTTCGGCGCGGTAGTTTTTCTTTGAAGGGGTTTACGATGAATAGAAATGTCTCGTCGATAAAAACTTGGTGCCTCGCCATAGTTACCGGCCTCGCCCTTGCCGCGGCGCCGGCTTTGGCGGCCGAATTCGGTCCGGTTAAGCCCATGGAGGCCGATGCCAAGAAAGCGGCCTTGGGCAAGCGGCTGTTTTTCGATCCGCGGCTGTCCGGCGATGCCGCGATCTCTTGTTCCACCTGTCACATTCCGGACAAGGGTTTTAGCGACGGCTTGGCGTTGTCCAAGGCCTATCCGGGATCGGACGGGTTCCGGAACACGCCGACGCTGATCAATGCCGCGCACAAGGCGGCCTGGTTCCACGACGGGCGAATCGGCACCAACCTTAACGATGTGACCCGCGAATCGATTACCGAGACCTACTCCATGAACATGGATATGCGTTTGATGCAGGAGCGCATCAAACAGGATCCGATCTACGTCAAGATGTTCAAGGATGCCGGTTACGGTGAGCCCTCCAACGGTTCCGTCCGCAAGGCGATCCCGGAGTACCTGAAAACCCTGACTTCGCGCGGGGCGCCTTTCGATACCGGGAAAATGTCGAACGCCGCCCAACGCGGCTTCGCGCTGTTCAGGGGCAAGGCCGGCTGCGCGCAATGCCATAGCGGGCCGCGCTTCACCGACGACACGCCGTACAACATCGGCGCGCCCGAGAATCCCGACATCTGGTCGACCCCCGCGCGTCACATAACCTTCGTGACCTTCGCCATGTTCCAGGGCATCGAAAATTACATGAACATCCGCCGCGACGTCGGCGCCCACATCCGCGCACCTAAGGTCGATGGATCGAATATCGGAAAGT
Organism: Kiloniellaceae bacterium; assembly: GCA_021776135.1. Classification (GTDB taxonomy): domain Bacteria; phylum Pseudomonadota; class Alphaproteobacteria; order Kiloniellales; family J153; genus JAJFGN01. The sequence goes on along the minus strand of JAJFGL010000031.1, from coordinate 70,956 downwards.
TCATGACCCCGTCGCTCCGCGAGCTGACCTTCACGGCGCCCTACATGCACAACGGCACCATGAAGACCTTGGAAGACGTCGTTACCTTCTACAACGGCGGCGGCGGCACCGATATCAACAAGGATCCACGCCTCAAGTCGCTCGGCCTGACCAAGAAGGAACGCGACGATCTGACAGCCTTTCTGAAGTCCTTGTCGGGCGATCCCCTGACTGGTCCGGAGCATGTCTGGAAGGACAAGATCAACGTGAATTACACGGCGATCGAAGATTGGCTTGAGAAGAAGAATTAGGAGCAAGGTTATGAAAACGGGTAAAGCACACATCCTTGCGGCCGCCGCCGCCATCGGCCTCGCGGCCCTTGGGTTCGGGGCCCCCGCCTCGGCCGATATGAACCCGGCGCTGGCCGCTCTCGGGCCGCCGCCGATTCCCACTGACAACGTCCAAACCCCAGAGAAAGTCGAACTCGGCAAGATGCTGTTTTTCGATACCCGCATCGGCGGCGACGCTTCCGTTTCCTGTGCCGACTGCCATGCGCAGAAGCAAGGCTGGGGTTTCGCCGATCCCATCTCGCGCGGCTATCCGGGCGTCATCCACTGGCGCAACAGCCAGACGGTTATCAACTCCGCCTATCTCGGCAAGCTGTTCTGGACTGGCTCGGCGAAGTCCTTGGAGAACCAAGCTCCCGCCGCCGCCCTTGGCGCGGTGTCGGGCAACGGCGAACGGGACATGGTCGAGGCGCGCCTGGCCTTCATTCCCGAATACGTGAAGCGTTTCAAAGACGTGTTCGGCGACGATTGGCCCAAGGTGAACAACGTTTGGCGGGCCATGGCCGCCTTCGAGCGGACCCTGATCCACAACAACACGCCCTTCGATCAATACATGCGCGGCGATAAATCGGCGCTGTCGGAGCAACAGGTGCGCGGTCTCGAACTTTTCCAGGGCAAGGCCAGCTGCATCGAGTGCCACAACGGTCCGCTGCTCACGGACGAGCGTTACTACAACCTGGGCGTTCCCAGGGCCGAGGACTGGTTGGATAGCGGCTTGGCGCAAATCACCTTCCGCTACGAACAGTTAGCCAAGGGGACGACCGAAAAGATGTACCGCAAGATCAAGGACGACGCGGGTCTCTATTACCGGACCAAGCAGAAATCCGACATGGGCAAGTTTCGCACCGCGCCGCTGCGCTACACCGCCTACACGGCGCCCTTCATGCACAACGGCAGTTTCTTCGATTTCGATGAGATCGTCGATTTCTATAACGAGGGCGGCGGTGAGAACGACTTCACCGACGGGTCTTGGGCAGCGAACAAGACCAAGCTCTTGAAGCCGCTCGGCTTGAGCGACGAGGAGAAGGAAGACCTGGTTGCCTTCCTGGAATCCTTGAGCGGCGAGGAAATCAGAATACCAACGCCGAAACTTCCACCCTACGCGCCGCTGGCCAGCGCGAAGAACGCGAATTGAGGGGAACTGAAACATGACACAACATCCAAGGACGCCAGAAGCAGACGCACCGCAGCTACCGTTCAAGAAGGATCATCCGGCCGGAAAATGCTTGATGTCGCGCCGGAAGTTCCTGCTCTCGACCGGCGTCGCGACGACGACGGTCATGGTCACGATCGGCACCGGCAAGGCGGCAACCGATATACCGGCCATGGTGGCCACCTACCCACGCAAGAAAATAGCCAAGCTGAGCGCGCTGAAGGCCGACGAACCGCTCAATTTCGAATACCCGGACGAGGGCGCCTACGCGCAATCCATGCTGGTCAAGCTCGGCACCGAGGCCGGCGGCGGTATTGGGCCGCAAAAGGACGTCGTCGCCTTCAACAATTTCTGCACCCATCAGGGCGGCGATTTGACCGACTCCTACAAGGCCGACACCAAGTCCATGGGCGCGTGCCCGCTGCATCTATCGACCTACGACCTGACCCGGCACGGCATTTTGATTTCCGGTCAGGCCTATCAGAGTCTTCCGCAGGTGCTGCTCGAACTGCAAGGCGACGATATCTATGCCGTCGGCGTGTTCGGCTTGATCTACGGCCGTTTCGACAACCTGCAAGGATAAGGGGCGCGAGCGATGTCAACTCCGTACTACATTCCAGAAACCAACGTTCCCCTCCCTCCCAAGGGCGCGGACGTGATCACCACGGCCTGCGATTACTGCATCGTCGCCTGCGGTTACAAGGTTTACCGCTGGCCGGTGGCCGGCGGGCGCAGCGGCGGCCCCAAGGCCAGCCAGAATGCCTTCGGGGCCGATTTCCCGGTCGAGGTCCTGGGCCCCTGGGTGGCGCCCAACCAGCACAATGTCGTGCTGCACGAGGGCGAGCCGCACCATGTCGTGATTGTTCCCGACAAGGATACCGAGTTCGTCAACACCGACGGCGATTCGAGCCTGCGCGGCGGCTGTATCGCGCAGAAATGCTACAATCCGCAAACCCCGACCCGCGACCGGCTGAGCGCGCCGCTGATGCGGATTTACGGCATCCTGCAGCCGGTGCCCTGGGACTTCGCCCTCGATGTGGCGGCCGAGGTCGGCAACTACGTGCGCACCAAGCACGGGGCCAATGCCTACGGCGTCAAGACTTACTCCTATCAGTTCATCGAGAACACCTACGCCATCACCAAGTATGCGCTGCGCCACATCAACACGGCCAACTTCACCTTCCACGACACGCCCTCCGACGTTTCCTCGACGCCCGGCTTCCGCGACGCCGGGTTCGATAACTTCGGCCCGGCCTACGAGGATTGGATGAATGCCGAGACCCTGATGATCTGCGGCACGGATCCTTACGAGACCAAGACCATTCTCTGGACCCAGTGGATCATGAAGGGCATCCAGAACGGCCAGAAGTGCATCATGATGACCCCGCGCCGCACCGCTGGCGTGGCCTATGCCGAAAACAACGGCGGGCTGTGGCTCGACGTTAACCTCGGCACCGACCTTTTGGTGGTCAACGCCATCGCCCGGATCATCGTCGAAAATAACTGGCAGGATGCCGAGTGGATCGAGAACTGGGTCAATAACAAGTGGGGCTCCAACTCCGGCTTCGGCCAGGGCACCCGGAACACGCCGTGGCAATGGCGCACGACCTGGGGCAAGTTCCAGACCGATGGCTTCGACGATTGGAAAAAATGGCTCCTGGCCCAGGATGAGTTCAAGCCCGAGCACGCCGCCAAGGTCGCCGGTATCGACATCAAGAAAATCTACACGGCGGCGGAAATGATGGCCAAGCCGAGGAATGGCAAGCATCCCAAGACCTCGCTCATGATCGAAAAGGGTTTCTACTGGTCCAACAACACCGGCAATACCCAGGCGATCAGCGCCTTGGGCATTATCGTCGGCGCCGGCGGCAGGCCCGGTCAGGTTATCGGCAGGGCCGGCGGCCATCAGCGCGGCGGACAGCGCGGCGGCAAGTATCCGCGTAACAAGTCGCCCATGAAACTGCCGGGGCGCAGGCGCCGGGCGCTCGACACGGATACCTGGACCATGTCGGGGCATACCCGCTTCGCCCATGTCATCGGCACCACTTGGATCCAATCCATGTGCGGATCGCAGCAACTGGCCAAGCGGTTCGAGGAATTGACCGTGGCCAACCCCCATCAGGTGCGGGCCTACGACAAGCAGGACATCATCGATACCCTGAAGCGGCGCGCCGACTCCGGCGGCATGGTGGTCATCAACCAGGACATCTATTTGGTCGATCCCATCGGCAACCGCTACGCCGACATTGTTTTCCCGGCCGCCACCTGGGGCGAAGACACCTTCATGCGGGCCAACGGCGAAAGGCGCCTACGGCTATACAACCGCTTCTACGACCCGCCCGGCGAGGCCAAGCCCGATTGGTGGATCATCGCCGAATTGGGCAAGCGCATGGGCTTCGACGGTTTCGATTGGAAGAATTCCAACGATGTCGCCGAGGAATCGGCCCGCTTCTCACGCGGCAGCCGCAAGGACTTCAACATGATCAAGGTCGCCGCCCACCGCGAGGGCAAGACCCTGCATCAAAAACTTGGCGAGTTCGGCACCAACGGCATCCAAGGCCCGGTGTTCATGCGCGAAGACGGGTCCCTGATGGGAACCAAGCGCTTGCACGACACGACCCGGAAACTCGATCCCGATGGGCCGCAGGGCGCTAATATGTTCAACAAGAAACTGACCCATTTCAATAGTCAGACCGGGCGCTGCAACATCCAGAAATCGCCCTGGTCGCTGTTCTCGGACTATTGGGAATGGATGAAACCCAAGGGCGACGAGCTCTGGTGCACCTCGGGGCGCACAAACGAGCGTTGGCAGTCGGGTTTCGACGACCGGCGCCGTCCTTACATCGTTCAGCGCTGGCCCGACAACTACGTCGAAATCCATCCCGAAGACGCCAAGGCGCGCGGCATCGAGAGCGGCGACATGCTGATGGTCTTTTCCGACCGGGTGCCAAGCCTGAAAGAAACGATTCTCGGCGTGGAGGGTAGCGATTATTCCTTCAGCGGCCAGATGAAGGCCGGAAACGTGGAGCTGACCCGGGCCGCCGTCACCGGCGTCGCCATGGTCACGCGCCACATCAAGAAGGGCATCCTCTACATGGACTTCCTGCACACCTCGCAGCCCGCGAATGCGCTGGAAGGCCGGATCGTCGATTGGATCAGCGGCAACTATAACTACAAGATGGGTGTCGCCGAGGTGAAGAAGATCGGCGAGTCGCCCTACAAGAAATCTTTCCGCTCCATGTCCTTCGCACCGAGGGATATCACGTAGACTTTAAAGCGGGCCCGGCTGAACCCTAGCGGTCAGCCGGGCCCGCAAGTGCGTTTGAGTTGAGGATAGCCGATGCGATGACAAAACCATGACGTCCAAAGGATCTGAGCCGCAGGACCGGACAGCGTTCCGCCCTCCGGTATCGGACGAGGTGTGCCGGGTACTGGGCGGCGTTCTCAGCGATGGGATCGACGTGCACCGCTGTTTGGCGGCGCAGGCTTCGGGGCGTATCGGCGCGCCGGCGGCCGTCGAGCCCTTGATCGCGGCCCTGCTGGACGAGGACGAAGATGTCCGCACCGACGCCGCCGAGGCGCTTTCGGCGCTTGCCGATCCGCAGGCCGGCAAACAGCTCCTTGAGAATCTGCTCGGCGATCCTTGTACAGGGGTCAAGCTGGCGGCCATTGAGGCCCTGGCGAAATTACAGGACCGGCGGGTCGTGCCCTGGCTCCGGCGCATGCTCAAGGGCCGCGACGAAGAGATCGCCTGGGACGAAGAAGAGTTCTATTCCAGCGGCTGGGACGACTGGGTCGATATTCAGATCAAAGCGGTCGACGCCCTGGCGGACCTTAACGTGGGCGAGGCGGTGCCCGATATCGTCGCCGCCATGGGCGAAGAAAACGCCCAGGATATGACCGAGACGGCCTTCAAGGCGCTGGCGCGCATGGGCAGGCCGGGTATTGAGGCGCTGAATGCTTTCCTTGACGAAGACTCGGCGCGTTTGCGCCGGCGCGCGGCGGCGGCCCTGGCATCCACGGATGACGAGGAAGCAACGGTCCCGCTGGCGCGGGCTTTCGCCGACCCCGCCGCCGAGGTGCGCGGCGCGGCCCTGCGGACGCTGGCGGCGCGGGCTCCCGCGGACGGTCGTTTGGCGGCCTTGTTCGAGGATCCCGATGACGCGCTTCGCGCCGAGGCCGTGCGGCTTTGCGGCGGGCGCCATGTCGAGCGTCTTCCAGCCATGATCGCGGACGCCGCGGCTTGCGTGCAGGTGGCGGCATTGAAGGTCCTCGCGGACGTGCGTGATTTTCCCGCTAACGAGACCCTGACCGCGGCCTTGCGCGCGAAGCTCGCGGATTCCTCCGCCGAGATCGCGGCGGCCGCCGCCCGCGCTCTCGCCGCCGCCGCCCCGAAAGCGGCGGTGGAATCCTTGATCCCCTTGCTCGGCGATACCGGGCGGCCGGTCGATGTCCGCCTCGGGGCGCTCCAAGGCTTGGCGATGGCCGGCGGCGCGGGGGCGGTGTCGGCGCTGGTGGATGCCATCGACGATTCCGAGCGCGCCATTCGCCTGGAAACCATGTCGGCGCTGGCGCGGCTGGCCAAGGCCGATGCCGCCTGGCCCAACAATGCCGGGGCGGCCTTGCTGTCGGCCCTGGGGGGCGGCTACGCGCCCGAAACCGATGGCGAACCCGGCGCGCAAAACGCCGCCACGGAAAATCCGCGCGAAATCGAGGCGGCGCCCGAAGCGGAAGCCGAGACTGAGGCCGAGACTGAGGCCGAGGCGGAAGCTGAGGCTGAGGCTGAGGCTGAGGCCTTCCCAACCTCCACCCTGAACGCGATTCTTGCCGACGAACCGGAGGCCGGGAAGGTTCTGGACTTGCCCGCACAGGGCATCGAATTGACCCCGACCGACATGGAGCGCTTGGCCATGGCCAAGCGCATCAAGGGCAAGAAGCGCATATCCTTGGCGCCCAAGGTGGTCTTGCATGAGGATATCCGCCGCTTCGCGGCCCGGGTGCTGGGCGATATCGCGCAAGCCGAGGTGGCGAGGGCCTTGGCCGCCGTCCTTGACGGCGAAGATGCCGAGCTGCGCCTGACGGCGGCCGATTCCTTGGCCCGCATCGGCGCGCATCTAAGTCCGCTCCCCCCCGACGTCGCCGAAACGCTCTTGACCGCCATGGCGACGGCTGACCGGGATATGAAACTATTCCTGATACGCGCCTTGGCCGCCGCCGGCAGCGAAGCAGCGAGCGCGCTGTTGGTTGAACATACCGGCGATGAAGACAGCTTCGTGCGCGCGGCGGCGGTGCGTGCGCTCTCGATCTCGGGCCACGCCGTTTCGCTGGCCGAGGCGCTGCTCGACGATCCCGATCCTGCCGTGCGCCTGCACGCCGCGGAAGCGGTCGCGCGCGGCGGTGGCGAAGGGACGCTCGAACTGCTGGCCGATTTCGCCGTTTCCTTCGAGGGTTATCACGGCCGCCAGGCCGCCCGTCTCATGCGCGGCCTGGATGCGGCGCGCGCCAGCGCGCTCTTTATCGATGTGCTTAGCGACCCGGCGCGCAAGCGGATCTGGTCCGTCGCCATCGAGGCCTTGGAAGAACTGAACGCTTCAGCCGCCGAGGCTAGCGGCCGCATGCGGCACGGATAAAGGAGGATACTTTCCATGACATCGAAATTACCTATCGTCAGCCTTGTGCTGGCTGCTTTTGCCTCCCTGGCGCTAGCGGCGCCGGTAGAGGCGGCCAAAAAGGACAAGTACAAAGAAATGGACGTCGCCGATGGCGGCACGGTCACCGGCAAGATTAGTTTCGAGGGCGCGGTTCCCGCCGACGCAATCGAGAAAATCCTGATTACCAAAAACGTCGATGTTTGCGGCGAGGGCGAGCGCGAAGTCGCCTGGGTTGACGTCAAGGACGGCGCCTTGCGCGGCGTTTTCGTTTTCATTTCCAAGATTGAGGAAGGCAAAGCCTGGCCGAAGCCCGAGATGGGCACCTATCTGGTCAATCAGAAGGGTTGCCGTTTCCGGCCCTGGGCCCAGGTCGTCAGGCCCGGCCCCTTCGTCATCCGCAACAGCGACGCCGGGGTGCTGCACAACATCAACGCCCGTGAGCTGATCGGGGTCGAGAAGGGCCGCGTGGTCAAGAAGACGCTCTTCAACTTCGGGCAGCCGGATCCCGGCGACATCACCGACAAGATCAAGCCGCGCCGCTCGTCCTACATCGGCATCAACTGCGAGGCCCACAACTTCATGTTCGGCTTCATCATGGCGCCGGTTCATCCCTATGCCGTGGTGGTCGGCGACGACGGCTCCTATGCCATCGATAACCTGCCGCCGGGCAAGTACACGCTGAAGGCCTGGCATCCGCGCTACGGGGTCAAGAAAACCAAGATCACGGTCGCCGCCAAGGGCGCGCAGGAGATCGACTTTACCTTCTCCGATAGCGAGTAGCGGCAGGCAAGAGGGCGATGACGCAGGGTCGAACGACGAACAACCTTAGCGCCGGGTGGGGAATCTCCCGAACCGCAAGCCTGGGCTTGGCGGTTCTGGTCGCGGTCGGGCTGGTCCTTGCCGCGACCCCGGCCCTGGCGCTGGAGGAGAACGTCTACCGCCAGTTCCTGGGCATCGATTCCCGGCGCCTGATCTGGTTCATCGCCCAGATGCACTTGTTCTTCGCCGCCTTCGTTCTCGGCGTGCCGCTCTTCGCGGTGATTATCGAGATCGTCGGCTGGAACAACAAAGACCCCAAGTTCGACAAACTGGCCTATGAGTTCACCAGTCTTTTGAGCATCGCCTACGCGACCACCGCCGCTCTGGGCGGGCTTCTGGCCTTCGCGCTGTTTACCCTCTACCCGACCTTCATGGGCCACATGGCCGGCATCTTCAAAGATGTCATGTTCATGTACGCACTGCTGTTCTTCGGCGAGACCTTCGCGCTGTATATGTATTATTACGGCTGGAATTGGCTGAAGAGCGAACGCAAATTCCCGGTCAAACTGCAATGGCTGTTCAAGGCGCTCGCCGTGCTCATGGCCGGCTTCGGCCTGGCCTTCGGCCTCGGCTTCATCGGTCCCGACATGCGGGTCGATACCCGCTGGTTCATCCTGCTTCTTTACATCACGCCCACGGCCATCGGGTTCTGGATGATCCGCGATCTGAAATCGACCCACATCTTCATCGGCATTACTCTCAACGTCTTCGGCACCGCGATCATGCAACTGGCCAACTCCTGGGCCGGTTACATGATGAGCCCGGCCGGCGTCGACGCGGACGGCGTTCTTGTCGGCACCGTCTGGCAGGCTTTCGAAAACGTCCTGGCCACGCCGATCGCCATTCACCGCATGCTCGGCAATCTGGCCTTCGGCGGCCTGGTCGCCGGTTCCTACGCCGCCGTCAAATTCATCGCCGCCAAGACGCCGCAGGAAAAGGCTCATTACGACTGGATGGGCTATATCGCCAACTTCGTCGCCATCGCGGCGCTGATCCCGCTGCCCTTCGCCGGCTATTACCTGGGGCGCGAGGTTTATTCGACCAGCGCGGTCATGGGCAACAACATGATGGGCGGCGACTTTTCCTGGACCTTCATCATCCAGGCCATGCTGGTGGGCTCTCTGTTCGTTATCTCCAACTACTACCTGTGGAGCGGCATGACCCGCATCCCCGGCGCCCAGCGGTATTACAAGTTCATCAAGTACATCCTGCTGGCGCTGATCGTCTCCTTCGCCATTTGGCTGACCCCCCATAACCTGCCCCTGAGCAGCCTGGAGGTCGGTGAAATGGGCGGCAGCCAGTATCATCCCATGCTCAAGTTCCTGGGCCTGATGCCGGCCAAGAACGCGGTCGTGAATTTGATCATCCTGGCGACCTTCTTCAGCTTCCTGCTGTATCGCCGGGGCAACATGATGGACGCGGTCTCGATCCGCGATCAGGGCAAGGGCGCGCGCATTACCATCATAGTCATCGGCGCCGCCGCCATCGCCCTGGTGGCGCAGTACGCGGTGACCATGCTGACCCTGGATCCGGCCGCGCTCGACCTGCCGGCGGACCGGGCCGAATTCATCCATATGATCGGCTATGTGCTGGTCTTCGAGTGCCTGGCCGGCGCCGCCGCCATCGTCCTGGCGCTCATGGACCGGGGCAAGCTGGGGCAGGTGCTCTATCTGGCCGTCACCGCCTTCAACGTGACCCTGTTCCTGGGCGTCTGGGGCTTCGTGGTCATGGAGAAGGCCTCGCCGGTGCTGCGCAACGTGGCGGTCGCGCAATTCCTGCAACTCATAAGCTGTCTGATTCTGGTTTCGGTCATCGACGTCTTCCTGTTCAAGCGCGCCAAGTCCCTGGGCCCGCTGCAATGGGGCAAGATGACCGTGCGGTCTCAGTACGCGTTGTTGCTGCTGACCTTCATCATCACCATGAACATGGGCCTCATGGGCTTTATCCGTTCCGGCCTGCGCGGCGATTGGCACATCTTCGGGATCATGCGCGACACCTCGGAATGGGCCTACACGCCAAGTAATTTCGTCATGACCCAGCAGGTCGGCGCCGCCGTTCTTCTGTTCATGATCGGGTGCGCCTTCATGTTCTGGCTCGGCGGCGCCGCTACGGGCAAGAAGGAGGACTGAGGGCATGGCCGCGACCCTTGCCCGCCTGTTTGCTTTTCTGCTGATCGTCTTGGGCACCTACCTCTGGATCGGATATTCCATTACCGAACTTACCGGGGGCGGACAAAGAACCAGCGCCGCCGTCGATGTCAGCCCGGAAGGCGGCGAGACCATCTACTGGGGCAAGGGGCGTTGCTTCACCTGTCATAGCGTCGGCGGTCAAGGCAGCGCCGTGCGCGGCCCGAACCACGGCCAATTCGGGGAAAAGTTTCCCCTGGCCATGGGCGCGCGGGCCGAGGAACGGGCCAAGGAGCGTTCGGAAAAGGAAGGAACCGAGTTCACCGCCGTCGATTACCTCGTCGAAAGCCTGGCCAGCCCCGGCGCCTATGTGGTCAAGGGCTACAAGAACGAGATGGCCGTGGTCTACGCGCCGCCGATTTCCTTGAGCCTCACGGAGATCAAGGCGGTGGCCGCCTATCTCATGTCCCTGGGCGGCGATCTGGACATGGAAGCCATCGACACCGCGCCGGGCGAATTGACGGAAGCCTTCTATGCCAAGATTTCCGCGGCGGCCGCCGCCGGCGGCGGCGATCCGGGCGAAGGCGCCATCGTCTACGAGGACAACTGCTCGGAATGTCACATCCTGAACGGCGAGGGCGGTGAGATCGGCCCGGAACTTTCCGGCATCGCCGGCAAGGGGCTGAAGTTCATCTCTGAAGCCATTTTGCAACCGGCGAAAGCCCTGACCAAGGGCTTCGAGACTTACGTCGCCGTCAACCAGGAAGGCCGCCAGACTATCGGCCTGAAAACCCGCGACGAGGCCGGGGAGATCGATATCACCACGGCCACCGGCGACGTGGTCACCCTGGAGAAGGCGGACATCAAGGAAATCAGGATCGACGACACCAAGAGCGTCATGCCCGACGACCTGTCCGAGGCCATGACGGTCAAGGACTACCAGGACATCCTGTCTTACCTGATGTTGCAAAAGCCGAAACCAGAGGCGCAGTGATGGGCGGGCGATCATGAAAAAATTGCGGCTTGGCAGCTTCTTCACGGTGGTTCTGATACTGCTGGTTGTCTATGCCCTGGTGAAGTGGGGCATCCCCGCGGTTTCCCGGGAAGTGACGACGCTGCCCTTCCCGCTGCCGGTGCCCGGCACCTTGATGTTCTTCTACATGGTGTTGACGGTCGTGGCGCTGTTCCTGTTCGTGACCTTCTCCGAGGAGGGGCTCGACGACTTCCTCCGCCCGGTCAAGAAGCTTCTGCGTGGCGGCTATAGCAAGATTGCGCGCGCCGCCGTTCTCTTGGCGGTGCCGGTAGTGGTCTCCTGGCAGGTTTACGAGGTGGTGGTGCCCAAGGTGGAGGTGCCCTCCTCGCTGCGCATCCAGCATCCCTCGTCGAACTTCCCCAAGAGCTTCGAGGACAAGAAAAACCCCATCGCCAATCCGGGCGAGGCCCAGGTCACGGCCTTCATCGAGCAGGCCGAAGCCAACGAGATCGAGTTTATTCCCCAGGTGCAAGAGGACGTGGAGAACTGGATGAATGAAGTGGAGCCGGACCATGTGCTGGAGTTCTTCGCCGTGGAGCCGGTGAAGAAGTTTCTGGCGCAGCTGGAATCCGGCTCGGTGGATAGGGAAACCGCGCGCGCGGCGCTGCTGGAGAAAAATCTGTTCGAGGGCCGGGCCCTCTACGCCATGAACTGCCGGGCCTGCCACGGCGACAGCGTCGCCGGCGACGGCCCCATGGCCGACGGCTTCAAGCTCAGGCCGATCAATTTCACCGACAACGGCACCATCGAGACCATCGTCGAGGGCTATACCTTCTGGCGGGTTACCAATGGCGGCCCCGGCCTGCCCACGGAAGCGACGCCCTGGGATTCGGCCATGCCCGAATGGAAGCTCAGCCTGACCGAGGAAGAGCGCTGGAAGATCATTCTGGCCGAGTACGACCTGGCCCAGAAAACCCCGCGTATTCCGGAGAGCCACTGATGCGCGCGCCATGTAAACTACTCGCCGCCGTTATCGCCGCCGCCTGGGTGTCGGCCCCGGCCCCGGCCCTGGCCGCCAACGTTCCGAGCAAGCCCATGCCCGAGGCCACGGACGATCATCTGGAGCAGGGCCGCGGCGTTTATTTCCGGCGTTGCAGTTTTTGCCACGGGCTTCTGGGCGATGGCGAGGGACCGGCGGCCAAGTACCTGGACCCCAGGCCCCGCGACTTCACCCTCGGCACCTTCAAGTTCCGCACCACCCAAAGCGGTGAGCTGCCCACCAACGAGGATCTGTTCCGCACCGTCAGCCGGGGCTTACCGGGCACCGCCATGCAAGCCTTCGACAACGACCTGATCAAGAGCGGCCTGAGCGAGGACGAACGCTGGGCGGTCATCGGCTACATCAAGACCTTCGCCCAGGAATTCGACGACCCGGACCTCGATCCCGTGGCTACCGGCAAGGTCATCGCCCTGCCCGCCAATCGCCCGCCCGTCACGCCCGAAACCATCGCCAAGGGCAAGGAGGTGTTCGAAAAGGCCAAATGCTGGAGTTGCCACGGCAAGCTCGGCCGCGGCGACGGCAACAAGGAGTTCCGCAAGGACGACTGGGGTTTCCCGATCCGCATCCGCAACGTCACCCACCCCTGGAAGATCAAGGCGGGGGGCGAGGTCGAAGACATCTACATGCGCTTCACCAGCGGCATCAGCGGCACGCCCATGCCGTCCTTCATCAAGTCCCTGAACGAGGAAGACCGCTGGTATCTGGCCGGTTACATCAAATCCTTGCAGCATGAACTGACCAGCCACCAGGCCTTGCAGGTCAAGGCGGTCACGGCGGACCTGCCGGAAAGCCCGGACGACGACGCCTGGGACGCGGCCGAACCCATGGACATGCGCTTGGCCGGGCAGGTGATCGCGGCCCCGCGCTGGCAAAACCCGAGCATCGAGATGGTGACCGTGCAAGCCTTGTCCAACGACACGGACATCTCCTTCCGCCTGACCTGGGACGATCCCTTCAAGGACATCGTGCACGACGAGGCGCGGGAGTTCGACCCCATAGAGATCGCCAAGGTGGGATCCTTCAGTTCCTACGTGGAAGCCAACGGCATGATGCCGCGGGCCCTGGAAACCTTCCGCGATTCCATCGCGCTTCAATTCGCGGTGAAGCCGACACAGGGCACCAAAAAACCGCACTTCTACCGTGGCTCCTCCTCCGACCAGGTTCACCTCTGGGTCTGGAAGGCGGACCTGGACGCGGCCGGGGAGCGGGGCACGGAGGAAGGCAACGCGCGCGGCTGGAAACAGCCGATCAAGCGCCAAGCCGAAGGCGGCCAGCAAATCGCCGGCCAGGCGAAGTGGGACCAGGGCCGCTGGAGCGTGGTCATGAAGCGGCCGCTGAATACCGGCGACAAGAACGACGTGCAGTTCGCGAAAGGCCTGTTCACCCCCATGTCCGTCAATGCCTGGGACGGCTCCAACGGCGAACACGGCCTGATCATGGGCCTCAGCACCTGGCACTACGTCTTCATCGAGGCGCCGACGCCGGTCAGCGTTTATGTCTACAGCGTCCTGGCCTTCCTGGTCGCGGGCGGCCTGGGGATTTGGCTGATGCGTAAGGCGGAAAAAGAAGAAACGCCGGCGGAGGTGGACGCCTGAAGCCGCCGGTAAAAGAAATTGGAGGAGAGAAAGTCATGAAACACATGCTGACAGCGGTTTTGAGCGCGGCCTTCCTGGCCGCCGCGGCGTCACCGGGTTCGGCCGCCGGCGGGGATGTCTTCGAGGCCAAGGGGTGCGTCGCCTGCCATTACACCGACGGGCCGGCCAGGGAAAAGACCATCGACGACCAGTTGGCCAAGAAGGGGCCGGAACTCTGGTACGCCGGATCGAAATTCCAGAAGGACTGGTTGGCTGGCTGGCTGGCCGATCCCAAACCCATCCGGCCCATGAAGTTCAACAGCCTCACGGAAGAAAACCCCGGCGATCATCCGAAGCTGGACGGCGCCGATGTGGCCGCGGTCACGGACTTTCTCATGACCCTCACGACCGATGAGGTGGAAGCCGGCAAGGTCAAGCCCAAGAAGAACCCCAAGGGCCGCCAGATCTTCATCAAGAAGATGCCGTGCAGCGGTTGCCACCAGTACGTGGGACGCAAGAAGAAAATCTCCGGTGGACGCAGCGGCCCCTCCCTGGTCGAGGCCGGCCTGCGCCTCAACCCGGATTGGATTCTCGCCTACCTGCAAAAACCCAAGGTCTTCAAGCCGGTGAAGATGATGCCGGTTTTCACCGGTCTTCTTAGCGACAAGGACATGACCAACGTCGCCCGCCATGTGGCCAGCTTCAAGCCGAAGAAATAGGGGGGAGACCGACCATGAAAAAGCTAATGACAATCGCAACCTTCGCGGCGTTCGTTTTTCTCCTGACCCTGGCACCGGCCACGGCGTCGGAGACCGAAAAGGTGTTCAAGTTCTATTGCGCCCAGTGCCACGGCCTGACCGGCAAGGGCGACGGTCCCAACGTGACCAAGGATTTCCCCGTCAGCCCGCGTAACTTCACCAACGCGGCGGAAATGAACAAGCTTTCCGACGCGGATTTGAAGAATGTCATCCTGGACGGCGGCCCCTCGGTCAGTAAATCGCCCATGATGCCGCCCTGGGGCAAAACCCTGACCGCCGAGCAGGTCGATGGCCTGATCAGGCACCTGCGCACACTCTGCCAGTGCGAGGGTAAACAGGGATAGGGCTGCCTAGAAGACGTAGAAATAGAGGATCAAGACGATGACCACGGCGTTCACGGCCATGCCGGAGAGGATAACGGCGTCGGCGAAGCGTTTTTTGGGCGACGGCATGGTCAAATCTTATCCCAAGGCAATCTCTCCGTCCATTGATCCCGATCAAGTTGGATGGGTTTCCCAGGTGTTGAAATATGACTGAACAAAAAGGTGAAGAGGAACGCGCTGGCTGGGCCGGGCCGGCTTTGTTCATGGTTGTGCTGGCCCTGCTGGCGATTTTCTTCTGGTGGTTCGTGCGGGCCTAAGGGACGCGGGGGAGAAGAACGGGCATGAATGGCTATTTAGTTCCCTTCGCGGCGGCCCTGATCGCCTTCGCCGCGATCTTCCTGCTGCTCGACGTGGCGGTCATGAACATGCAGGGCCTGAGCCTGATATTTCATAAGTGATGGATGAGGCCTTGAGAAAAACATGAACCGGCCTCTCCCTAAATTCGGGATCGGGCTCGCCCTTGCCGCGGCGGCGCTTACTTTTACCGGCGTCGAGCAGTTGGGCGCCCTCGCCGCCGAGCACGGGGAGGCGGCGGCCAGGCTTTATCCCCCGGCGCCCAAGCTCAGCGCCGCCGATTACCCGAGCATCGCCGGCGTCAACAGCCGGGTCGCGGTCTGGATATTCGCCCAGCTTCACCTCTGGTTCGCGGCCTTCGTCCTGGCCGTGCCGATTTTCGTTTTCATCATCGAAGCCATCGGCATGCGCACCCGCGACAAGCGCTACGACGACATGGCCTACGAGTTCATCAAGGTTTCCATCACCGCCTATTCCCTAACCGCGATTCTGGGTGGGATGTTGTTGTTCTCCTTGATCCTGTTTTATCCGCACCTGTTTTCCTATCTCTCGACCATTTTCCGCGAGAGCATGTTCTACTACGCGCTGCTGTTCTTCGCCGAGAGCGCGGCGCTATACATTTATTACTACGGCTGGCACTGGCTGCAGGGCGGTTTCAGGAAGTGGGTGCATCTGACCTTGGGCCTGGTGCTCAATGCCGTTGGCACGACGATCATGTTGCTGGCCAATGCCTGGCTGACCTTCATGATGAGCCCGGCGGGTGTCGATGGCGCCGGGGTTTTCAGCGGCGACGCCTGGGCCGCCATCCATAATTTCCTCTGGAACCCCATCAACATCCATCGTTTCGTCGCCAACATCGCTTATGGCGGCTCCATCGTCGGCGCCTACGCGGCCTTCAAGTTCCTGACCGCCTCGGGGCCGCGGGAACGCGCGCACTACGACTGGATGGGGTACAACGCCAACTTCATCGCCATTTGCGCGCTGTTGCCCCTGCCCTTCGCCGGGTACTACCTGGCGGCCGAGATTTACGCCTACAGCCAGCAGATGGGGATCACCCTCATGGGCGGCATCTTCGCCTGGCTGTTCATCATCCAGGCGGTGCTGATCGGCACCCTGTTCCTCTCGGCCAACTATTACCTCTGGTGCGGCATGGGGCGCAGCGACGGCGCCAAGCGCTACACCAAGTACATCAAATACATCGCCATCGTCCTGGTCGGCGCCTTCCTGGTCTGGTTCACGCCCCATACCCTGGTGCTGACCAACGAGGAGTTGAAGGCCCTGGGCGGGCCGCACCACAAGATTCTCGGGCCCCTGGGCATCATGCCGGCCAAGAACACGGCGGTGAACGTGATGATTATTTTCACGGCGCTGAGTTTCATGTTCTACCGGCGCGCCAACAAGGTCGCCACCGTGCCCTGGGTCAAGGCCGGCAACGCCATACAGGTGGCGCTTTATGCGGCCGGCATCGCCAACATCCTATTCCTGGGCATCTATCACGGCTACTTCACCAACACGGTTTACAAGGTCGCGGCCTCGATCCCGCAGGTCTTGACCACCTTGGTTGTCATCGCCGGCAGCATCGCCCTGGATTCCTTTATCTACCGGGGCGGCAAGGAGGTCGGGCCGCTGCATTGGGGGCGGATACCGGAGCGGGCCCAGTACGCCTTGTTCCTGCTCGCCGTCGCCTTCACCTGGCTCATGGGGCTGATGGGCTACATCCGCTCCGGCATCCGCCAGCATTGGCACGTTCTCGACATCATGCGCGACGCCTCGCCGGACGCCTTCACGCCGACCCTGGGCTATGCCGCCAATGTGGTCTCCGTGGCCGCGATCATTTTCATGGCCATGGTGATTTTCGTCTTCTGGATCGCCCAGGTCAGTAGCGATAAGACGCTGCCGGCCGGGTACTGGAAGGACTAATGCGCCAGTTCCTCACCGTGGTTGTCTTTACCCTGCTGACCATCGGCTTTTTCGCCGGCTATTCCAATTACGGCATACCGCAGATCGAACCGGCGCCGCCGCCCAAGGAAGAAAAGCTCGACCTCGGGTCCATGACCCTGGACGGCTTTATCGCCCTGGGCGAGAGGCTCTTCAACGGCAAGGGCACCTGCACCCTTTGTCATAATTCCCTGGGCCGGGCGCCCGAGTTGGCGGCGATCGGCGAGGTCGCGGCAGGGCGCCTGGAAGATCCCCGCTACGAGGGCGAGGCCGCAACTGTCGAGGAATACCTGACCGAGTCGCTGATCGATCCTTCGGCCTTCGTGGTCATCGGTTTCGGCAAGAAAGGCACCAACGATACCGAAAGCCCCATGCCGAATGTCGCCAGCGGCGGTATCGGCATGTCCGAGGCCGAGGTCGCGGCCGTTGTCGCCTATCTCCAGGATTCCAGCGGCGCCGAGGTCACGGTCGAGGTACCTCAGGACATAGGCGCGCAAGAAGACGAAGAAGACGAAGAAGACGAGAGCGAAGCGCGCGAAGCCATCGCCGACCCCCAGGAACTCATGGCCCTTTTCACCTGCGACGCCTGTCACGCGATCGGCGGCGAAGGCGGCGAGGTCGGGCCCGACCTGACCCGGATCGGCGCCAGCCGCGACCGGGACTACCTCCGCCGCGCGATCCTGGACCCCAACGCCGATATCGCCGAGGGCTTCGAAGAAGACATGATGCCGGAGGATATGGGCGAGGCCATGTACGTCGCGGAACTGGAAATCCTGCTGGATTACCTGGCCGGTTTGAAGTGAGGAGGCGGCAATGAGAATTCCCAAGTTGCTGCAGGCCGTGCTGGTCCTGGCCGGGGTCTATTTCGGTTTTATCGTCGTCTTCGACGTGATCCTCGAGGCGGTGATCCCGTCCAGCCTGCTGGTCATGTACATGTTTTTCGTCACCGCCGGGGTGTTCATGGTCTTTACCTACGACGAGGAAGGGACGCGCGAGTTGGTCGCCCCCATCAAGGCCCTGGTCGAGGATCCGAGCAAGCGCGTGTGGCGCAACATCGTTTTCGTTATCGTCCCGCTGGCGGCGGGGGCCGGCACCTACGTGCAGATGCAGCCCAGCTTCGAAGCGCCGTTGGAGTTGCGCACCATCCACCCGGCGCCGCCGACCACGGCCAAGATTTACGGTAAGCGGGTCAATCTCCTGAAGCTGGAAAACCCCTTCAGGAAGCTGGAGAAGGAAGACCCGGAGCAATTCCGCGAATTGGTTGAGGAAGGCGCCGCCGTCTATATCCAGAACTGCCAGTACTGCCACGGCGACAAGCTCGACGGCAACGGCCCCTATGCGGCCGGCCTGAACCCGACGCCGCTCAATTTCCAGGACGTGGGCACCATCGCCCAGCTTCAGGAATCCTATTTGTTCTGGCGCATTGCCACCGGCGGCCCAGGCTTGCCGAAGGAGGCGGCGCCTTGGATTTCCTCCATGCCGGTCTGGCAGAATTTCCTTAAGGAAGACGAGATCTGGAAAACGATCCTGTTCCTCTATGATTACACGGGCCATTCGCCGCGAACCTGGGGGAACGAATGATGGCGGGCGGCGGGCTGAAAAAATACCTCCCGCCGGTCTTTGCCGCCGGATTTCTGGCGCTTTATCTGGGCCCGGCCATGGCCGCACCGGGCGACGAGGAAAATGGCGAGGCCATCTACGCGAAGCGCTGCCTGCAGTGCCACGGCGAGGACGGCGACGGCCTCGGCCCGGCCGCCGAGCGCCTGAACCCGCCGCCGCGCGATTTCACCTTCGGCCTCTACAAGTTCAAGTCCACGCCCTTCGACGAGGACTTGCCCAACGACGGCGACCTGCTCCGCATGGTCCGCGACGGCATGCCCGGCACCGCCATGCCGGGCTGGAGCGGCCTGCTGAACGAACAGGACATGTGGGACGTCATCGCCTATATCAAAACCTTCGCGGAATTGGAGGGCGAACCTGAAACTCAGGTGGATTACGGTGCCCAGGTCGCGACCTCGGCGGAAAGCATCGCCGCCGGCAAGACGCTCTTTCACGCCGACGACCGCTGTTCGGAATGCCATGGCGCCGAGGGCAAGGGCGACGCCATCAAGAAGCTGAAAAACGACAACGGCGACCGAACCTGGCCCCGGAACCTAACCAAGCCCTGGACCTTCCGCGCCAGCAACGACCCCAAGGACGTCTTCAACCGAATCACCGCGGGCATCCCGACCACACAGATGCCCTCCTTCGCCGACCCCAAGAGCAAGAAGAAGTTGAGCATCGAGGAACGCTGGCACGTCGCCAACTACGTGACCTCCCTGGCCAAGACGGAAAAGGTCGTGCGGCCCGCGAACACGGTCATTCAGGCGGCGCGCCTGGAGGGGGAGATTCCCTCCTCGCCCGAAGATCCCGCCTGGGATGCGGCGCCGCCCTCAACCTTTTTCATGGTTCCGCAGATCGTCGGCGAAACGCGGTTCTTCACCGCCGCCAACGACACGCTCAGCGTCCGCGCCCTTTATAACGGCGATAAAATCGGCCTGCATCTGGAATGGGACGACCGGACGAAGAGCATCCCCGGCGACCCTAAGGCCCTGAGTATCGCCGACGAAGACCTGACCGAAGACGCCGTCGCCGTGCAGTTCCCGGTGACGCTCCCCGCCGGCATGGAGAAACCCTATTTCCTCATGGGCGACGCGGCCAAGCCGGTCAATCTCTGGCGCTGGTCCGGCGGCACCACGGAGGAAGCGGAAAGCGTCGCCATGATCGACGCCATGGGAATAGCCGAGCAACAAATGCGCGATGCCGGCGGCCTCACGGCCAAGAGCAGCTACAAGGCCGGCACCTGGCGCGTGGTCATGACCCGGCCACTGATAACCGGGGCCGCGGACCAGGACTTGCAGTTCGAGGAAGGGCGTTTCATTCCCATCGCCTTTTTCGCCTGGGACGGCTCCAACGGCGAAGCCGGATCGCATCACGCCATGACCACCTGGTACTGGCTGCTGCTGAAACCCTCGGCTAGTGCCCGGCCCATCATAGCCGCCATCGCCGTTACGCTTTTGCTCGGCGCGATTCTGATTTGGTGGGGACGTAGCGCGAGGACTCGGGCACCATGAGGGATGAGGCACAGGAATCGTTACCTGATAGAAGCCGGGGCGCCGTCTTTCGTATCTTCGGCGTTATCCTGATTATCCTGGGGTGGCTCAACACCATGCTGTCGTGGCGCGGCGGTCTCGAGATCGTCCCCTTTCACGCCATGCTCATCGCGGCCGGGCTGTTGCTTTGCATGATCGGGGCGATCCGGCGCAACCGCGCTTGAGGGAGATCAAGGCGCCGCCGCCGCTTCTAGGGCCCCATACTAAGGCCCCATAGGGGGGCAAATAGAATGAAAGCCTTGAAATGACACCTTCTTTATCCCCGCAAACCGCCGAGACGGCGGCCGATTCCCGCCCGGCGGACACGGCGCCCGTGCCCTTGGCGCGTATTCTGGTGGCCCTGGATGCTTCCGAGCACGCCAACAAGGCGCTCGAAGAGGCGATCCGCCTGACCAAGTCCGCCGCCGGCACGATCACCGGCATTCACGCCTATGCGGCCCTGCTCCACGACCGCCGTTTCAAGATGATGGAAGGCGGACTGCCGGAGAGGTATCTGGACGAGCAGGAGATGGGTCATCAGCGCGAGGTTCACGACGACCTGATAACGCGCGGCCTCAGCATCATCTCCGATTCTTACCACGATGCCGGCAGGGCGGCCTGCGACGAGGGCGGCGTGACCTTCAAGCGGCTCAGCCCCGAAGGTAAGAACTACACCAAGGTGGTGGAGGCGGCGCGTAGCGGCGACTACGACGTGCTGGCCCTGGGGGCCTTGGGCCTGGGCGCGGTGCCGGGTAGCCTCATCGGCACCGTCGCGGAGCGCGTCGTGCGCCGCTCGCCCATCGATACCTTCGTCGTCCGCGACCCCAAGAAGGCGATAGGCGACGGTCCCATCGTCGCCGGTATCGACGGCTCGCCGCTATCCTACGGCGCCCTCATGACCGCCCTCGACCTGGCGGCCCGGACCGGGGCGGAGGTTCATGCGATCGCCGCCTACGATCCTTATTACCACTACGTCGCCTTCAACAAGATCGCGGACGTGCTCAGCGAGGAAGCCGGCAAGGTCTTCCGCTTCAAGGAACAGGAAGCCCTGCACGAGGAGCTCATCGACGACGGCATCGCCAAGATCTACCAGTCGCACCTGGAGGTGGCCGAGACCCTGGCCGAGGGCCTGGGGGTCAAGATCGCGACCAAGCTTTTGGACGGCAAGCCCTACAAGGCCATCCTGACCTACCTGGAAGAAGTCGGCGCCAGTTTGCTGGTGGTCGGCAAGACCGGGGTTCACGCCGACGGCGAATTGGACATCGGCGGCAACGCGGAAAACCTGCTGCGTCTGGCGCCCTGTCATATGTGGCTGACCCAGAGCGTCTATACCCCGCCTCTCGACGTGGTGGCCGAGGAAACCGTGGCCTGGAGCCTCGAGGCCGAGAAGAAGATTTCCCGGGCGCCGGAATTCGTCCGCGACATGGCCCGGCGCATGGTCCTGCGCCACGTCCAGAAACTGGGCCACACCTTCGTCACCTCCGATCTCGTGGACGAGGTCATGGGCAAGGCCATGCCGGGTTTCGCCGCCAACAAGCCGGGCGGCGGGGCACAGCTGACCTGGAGCAAAGCGGCCCTGAAGCTGCTCGCCAAGCTTCCCGACCCGGCGGTCGCCGATAACATCCGGCTGCGCGCCATCAAGCGCGCCCGGCGCGATCACAGCGGCGAGGTCTTGCCGAAGCATGTGACGCCGTTTCTCGACCTGGACGCCGACGACCGGCCGGTCTGGACGGCGGCGGCCCTGGCCCGGGTCGCCAAGGTGCCGGCCATGGTCCGCGAGCCGGTGAAGGCGAGCGTCGAGGACTTGGCGCTTGAACGCGGCCTCAAGGAAATTTCTCTGGAGTTGGCGGAAGAAGCCGTGGCCGAGGCACGCAAGGCCATGTGCCCGGTGCCCCCCGAAGCGGACAAGGAATGACCGGGGGCAATCCATGGCAGATACACTCCCCCCGCCTTTCCTGATCGCCCTGAACCTGACCCGCCGGTGCAACCTGAACTGCGCGCACTGCTATCTCGACGCCGGCACCCGGGAAAGCGACGCCTCAGGTGAACTGTCCACGGCGGAAGTGACGGCGCTGCTGGACGACATCGCCGCGCTTAGCGATGAGATCATGGTCGTCTTTACCGGCGGCGAGCCGCTGTTGCGGGCCGACCTCGCGGAACTTGTCGCCCATGCCACGGGCTTGGGGCTCATGGCGGTGATCGGCACCAACGGCATGGGCCTCAACGACCGGCGGGTCCTGGCCTTGAAGGAGGCCGGGGCGCAAGGCGTGGGGATCAGCCTGGATTCCCTCGACGCCGCAGCCCACGACGCCTTTCGCGGGCTGCCCGGTTCCTGGGAACTGGCCATGGCCGGCATTGATTCCTGCCGCCGCAACGATTTACGCTTTCAGCTTCATTTCTCGGTCACCGACGACAACGCCCACGAACTCGACGATATGATCGCTTTCGCGCGCGACGCCGGGGCCTTCGTTCTCAACGTCTTCTTCCTGGTTTGCACCGGCCGCGGCGAACAGATGACCAACATCTCCGCGCAATCCTACGACCGGGTCATGCGCAAGCTGACGCTAGCGGCCAAGCAGGAGACGGACATCATGATCCGGGCCAAGTGCGCGCCGCACTTCAAGCGCATGGCCTGGGAATTGGACCCGGACTGGCCGATCACCGCCGCTCACGGCTACGAAGCCGGCGGCTGCCTGGCCGGGACCCGCTATTGCCGGATCACGCCCTTGGGCGGAGTCACGGCCTGCCCTTACATGGAACAGGAGGTGGGCTCCATCCGCGCGCAGGGCATCGCCGAAATTTGGCGCGATGCGCCGCAGTTCCAGGCGTTGCGAAAGCCGGTCCTGGAGGGACGCTGCGGGTCTTGCGAGTACTCAAAGATTTGCGGTGGCTGCCGGGCCCGGCCCCTGGCCCGCGACGGCCAGCTCATGGGTGAGGATTTCCTCTGCGCCTACGAGCCGCAAGGCGGTCCGGTTATCGAGCCCCTGAACAAGGATGCCGGCAGTCTGCGTTGGACCCCGGAAGCGGAGGAATGGCTGGCGCGGATACCCTCTTTCGTCCGCCAATTCGTTCGCCAAAGAGCCGAAGGCCATGTTCTGGCTGAACAGGGGTGCGAGGTCACGGCCGAGGTGATGGCGCTCTTGGCGAAAACAGCCCGCGCCCGCTTCGGCGGGCGGCCGCCCGGTATCGGGACGCCGGAACAATGACCCGCGATGCCGTCGTCATCGGCGGCGGGGTTTCCGGCCTGGCCGCGGCCCACGGCCTCGCCAGCCGTGGACACAAGGTCACCCTTCTCGAACGTCAAACCCACACCGGCGGCAGCGCCATCACCGAGCGTCTCGGCGGTTTCCTCATGGAACATGGGCCCAGCACCATGAACGCGCACATTCCTGCTGCCGGGCAAATCTCGAGCGAACTCGGTCTCGACGCTCAGCGCTGCGACCTCGGCGTGGGGGTTCGCAACCGCTATCTCGTATCGGCGGGGAAACTTTCCGCGATCTCCACGGGGCCGCTTGGGATGCTAACGGCGTCCTATCTGTCGCCCATGGCTAAGCTGCGCATCTTGGCGGATTTTCTTTTGCCGCAAAGAAGCGGCGGCAAGGACGAGACGGTGATGGACTTTTGTTCGCGCCGCTTCGGCAAGGAATTCGCGGAACGCATTATCGATCCCATGGTCGCCGGTATTTACGGCGGCCGCGCCTCGGCGCTGTCGGTCTCGGCTATCTTTCCCAAGCTGGTGGCCCTGGAGGAAAAATACGGCTCCGTTTCCCTGGGCGCCATGCACGCCCGGCGCGAAGGCGGGAAAATGCCGGGCAGCCGGCTGTTTTCCTGGCGCGACGGTATCGCGGCCCTGCCCAGGGCGCTGGCCCTAGGCTTGGGGAACAGGATCCGAACCGGCGCCACGGTGCGGCGGATATCGCCCTGTCATGGCGGCTTCACGATCGATCTTGGCCCGCAGGGGCGTTTGCAGGCGAAATCCGTCATCGTCGCCACCCAGGCCCATGTGGCGGCGCAACTGCTTGCCGGCCTCGATCCGCAAGCCGCCACGGCGGCAGGGCGCATACATGCGCCGCCCATGGCAGTGGTGTTCCTGGGCTATCCCCGCCGCCAGGTCGCCCATTCCCTGGACGGCCTCGGCTTCCTCACCGCCGAAGCGGAAAACCGCAAGCTTATCGGCGCTCAGTTCTGTTCGACCATGTTCCCGGGCCGCGCGCCCGCGGGGCATGTCGCCGTATCCGCCTATATAGGGGGCGCCCGGGCGCCTCATATGGCCCGCCTTCCGGGGCCTGAATTGATCCGCCTGGCGAGGTCGGAGTTTCGCGATCTGATTGGCGCCGAAGGCGAACCCAGCATCGCCCGGGTGCGCCATTGGCCGCTCGGCCTGCCGCAGTACGAAATCGGCCACCAAGGCCTGGCCGAGGTTCTACGAACCACCGCTAGGCGGCACGAAGGCCTGTTCCTGACCGGAAATTACCTCGCCGGCCCCTCGGTCGCGAACTGCCTGCACCTGGCCCAGGAAACGGCCCTGGCGGTTCATGGGTATCTCGAGGGACGAAACGACATTCAATTCCGGCGAAGCGCCGCCCGTTAAGCCGTATATGGGCGGACTTGAACCCGCCGGATTCCTGAACCAAGGCCGCGCTGGGCCGCCATGGGCGTCACCGGCGTCCTCGAAAAAAATCTCTGACAGTCCGTTTTGGAAATCCTCATTCAATGAGCGCTGCTGCCTTGTCCCGGTTTCGGACAAATGGATGTACCAGGGAAAATCCTTGGCAATATAAATGTCTCACAACATCCGCTGAGGTGAGCTAGGTAATTAAGTAGCGTTTCTCATCGAGAAAAGCACCGCAAAGAGCACGACAGAACCGCCAAGAAATGTTGGGATGTTTGGAATTTCCGAAAGCACTATGAAGGCGAAAACCGGAGCAAGAGGGGTTTCCAAGATACTTAAAAGAGCGGTCTGGCCAGACGGAACCCGTTTAGCCCCTTCTGCTAAGGTGACTGATGCAATGGCGAATAACAGTCCAAATGCAGAAAGAACATAGACTTCAGTGCGTTCAACATCAAATGGGTCACCAAATATCGCGGCAAAAGGCAGCAAAAGAACTGATGATAGCACTGCGGGACCCGCCCCAGGAGTATCTGGGTACTTTCGATAAATGACCATTATCAGGGCCATAACGATGGCCATCCACAAGGCCAACAAATCGCCATAGAGACCAATTTGACCAAGAGAACCCGAAACAATTATCGCAACACCCAAAAACGCGCCAACACATCCCGCCATCGTCCTTGGCGATACTTTCTCTCCAATGACAAACCAAGCGAGTAGCGCAGCGACAAGTGGAGAAACCGCATAGATAAGTGAAACATTGGCAATGGTTGTGAATTTAAATGACGTGATAAATGCCGCCATACCCAATGCGCCTACCACTGCTACCGCCAATCCACTGTAACCCATGCCAAGAAAATTCTGTCGTAATGTTCCTCTGTTTATTGTCCAGACCGTTGTGATAGCAGCGGCAAAAAGGCCTCTCCAAAAAATAACTTCCCACGACCCGGCTTCAACTCCCTTGGTGAACAAACCTGCCGTGCTGAATGTTATGGCCGAAATCACAACAAGAACGGCACCGATGTTATATTCAGACAGAGTATTTTGATTCATGCTGGCTTTTCCTCGGTCGAGCCTAGGGATTCTCCGTGAATTTCACGAGAGTCCGGGCCGATGCCGTCACCGCACCAGAAGCGGGCGTGGCACCAAGCCGGCTGACTGCCGGTCTCGATGTTTTTCTCGACCGTCGCGACAATCTGGGAGCGGTCCAACCCGATGTCCGTCAGGTAGTAGTCGCTTAAGGCCTGGAGCTCGCGGATCGCGGTGCGCCGCCGGCGCCAGCGGGAGATCCCGCCGACAGTCCGGAGAGCCGCCGATTCCAGGACATTGACAAGCCACAAGGCGACGATGCTTGTGATTCCGCCGATCTGGCGGTCTGGCCGCTTGGCCCGGTCGGCGTGAGCCTGCTGGAAACTTCTGCCGAGATTGGGAAGCTCGTAATAGGGGTTCATGGAGCCCTCCATCGGGTTTCGGTCTGACCGCTCGCCGACACTCCCATGGTCTAGATTTATTTGACCTATGAGGCTGCCTACGCCGCACCGGTATCGGTGCGATTCGGCCTTGAATAATAAAAATGTATGCATATCTAGGACCCTCAACAAACGAGAAGGTCTCGGCTGATTTGTTAGAAAAACTAGGATATAGATAATGGCTCGACCGCTCCCGCCCCTGAACGCTCTCAGGGCCTTCGAATCGGCCGGCCGCCACCTCAGCTTCACCAAAGCGGCGGCCGAGTTGAACGTCACGCCGGCCGCGATCGGCCACCAGGTCAAGGCGCTCGAGGAGCTGCTCGAGGTGCCCCTGTTCCGCCGCCTGACCCGGGCGTTGCGCCTAACCGATGCCGGCCAAGCGGCCCTGCCGACGCTCAGCCAGGGCTTCGGCAAGCTGGCCCAAGGGGTCGAGCAAATGCGCGCTCACTGCGAGAGCGGGATGCTGACCATCAGCGTCAGCCCCTCGTTCGGCGCCATGTGGCTGGTGCCCCGACTCGAGCATTTCCGCATTCGGCACCCGGACATCGAGATCCGCATCGACGGCACCGACCGTTTGGTCGACCTGGCGCGCGACGACGCTGACGTGGCGGTGCGCTACGGCCCCGGCGGCTACAATGGGGTGCGGCTCGACTGGCTGTTCAACCAGGTCAACACGCCGGTCTGCAGCCCGGCACTCTTGAGCGGCGAGCACCCCTTGGGCCAGCCCGACGATCTGCGCCACCACACTCTGCTGCACGTCGAATGGAAAGACGCCGAGGCGAGCTGGCGTATGTGGCTGCTGGCAGCCGGCTTGCACGACATCGACCCGACCCGTGGGCCGCGCTTCACCATGGAGACCATGGCGGTGCAGGCCGCGCTCGACGGCCACGGCGTGGCTTTGATCGGCGACATCCTGGTGGCCGACGACCTCGCAGCCGGCCGCCTCGTGCGCCCCTTCGACCCAAGCCTCAGCACACCGCTCAGTTTCTCCTACTATCTGCTGAGCGCGAAAGACGGCGCCGAGCAGCCCAAGGTGGAGGCCTTCCGCGACTGGCTGCTCGAGGAGACGCGTGTCTCGCGTCCGGAGTCCTTCAACTCGGATAAGTCTGTGACATAGAAATCCTGCCCGGGTTCTCCGCGTTGCTCGCTTTAGTCCGGCCGAGTGCGGCGGTCTAGCAGGGCCGTGTCTTGGCGGGTGGATCGCTCGGCCGCCGGCTTCGGGCTAAACGCGACCTGGATTGGACTCAGGGCCGCGATCTCCCGCCTTAGCTGGCCGATCTCTTCCACAAGGGACTGCAATACCGAGTCGTGCGCCTTGGCCTGCTGCTCGGCGTCGGTCACGGCGGCATCGTGCATTGAGTTGACCATGATGGCGATAAATAGGTTCAACACCGCGAAGGTCGCGATCAGGATAAACGGCACGAAGAACGCCCAGGCGTAGGGATGGACCTCCATCACCGGGCGCACGATGCCCATCGACCAGGCTTCTAGGGTCATGATCTGAAACAACGAGAAGGCCGAGCGACCGAGAGTGCCGAACCAGGCATCGAATTCGGGCCCGAACAGTTTGGTCGCCATAACCGCCGCAACATAGAAAACCAAGCATAGCAGCGCCAGCACTGAGCCCATGCCCGGGATCGCCCGTAAAAACGCCTGTACTACGATGCGCATACGCGGGACCAGCGATATCAGCCGCAGGGCGCGCAGAATGCGCAGCGATCGCAGAACCGAAAAGCCGTCGCCCACCGGGGCCAAGGACACAGCGACGATGGTGAAGTCGAACAGGTTCCAGGGATCGCGGAAGAAGGCGGCCCGATAGACGAACAACTTGATGCCAATTTCGGCGACGAAAATCGCCAAGGCGATGGTGTCGATGGCGAGGAGGATCGTTCCGGCCGCCGTCATGGCGGTGGGCGAGATTTCGAGCCCGATCACGGCGGCATTGATTATGATGACAGCAATGATGGTTTGTCGCGTCGCGTTGGCCTCGATGAAGCTGCGCAGGTGCCCGGTCATTGTGAACGGCGGCTTGCCGCTATCCTCCACGGTCGGTTTGTCCGGCATCAGTCCAGCGGTCCGAACCGGCCGCTCGCGGGGTCAAGGGTAAGCAGCTTGCCGTTGGCGATGTCGAAATAAGCGCCGCGCACACGCAGGCGGCCGTCGTTCAATCGTTCCTTGATGAATGGAAATGTCCACAGGTTTTCAATCGAATGGCGGACAGAAGCATGCTCGAGTGCTTGCTGCTGTTTCTCGATCGGCCCCCCGGCGGCGTCCCGCAACGCCTCGGTTCGCGCCGCGTTCAACAATGACAGCCAGCTGTCGATGAACCCACGCTTCGCCGGCCGCTGGTCGAGGCCATCCAAGAACGCGCGCACGCCGCCGCACCGGGCATGACCCATCACCAGGATGGTGTCGACCTCGAGCCCCGTGACCGCGAATTCGAGTGCCGCGCTGGTGCCGTGATAGTCGCCGTGGGGTTCGAAGGGCGGCACCAGATTGGCCACGTTGCGCACGATGAACAGCTGCCCCGGACCGGCGCTGAAGATCGCCGCCGGATCGACGCGGCTATCGCAACAGGCGATCACCATGGTTTTCGGCGCCTGACCCGCTTGGGCCAACGAGCGGTAAAGCGCCGCCTCCTGCGGATACCGGATTGCGAGGAATCGGCGATAGCCGTCGACCAGTTCAGGTACGTCGCGCATGCCTATCTCCGTTGCTAGGCGGCTGTCTTAGCCGGTTGCCGCGCCGCCGCGCGGGCGCTGGCGGCGGACTCCGTGGAGAGCCGCAGGACAGCGTATCCGGCGACGGCGGAGAGGATCGATCCCGACAGCACGCCCAGACGCACGGCGGTGGCATGGCCGGGGTCGGGGAACGCCAGCGTGCCGATAAACAGGCTCATGGTAAAGCCAATGCCCGCGAGCAGGGCCGCGCCGTATATCTGCCTCCAGGTGACGCCTTCCGGCAGGCGGCAGATGCCGGCGCGCGCCGCCAGCCAGGCAAACCCGAATACGCCGATCTGCTTGCCGACGAAAAGGCCGAGCGCGATGCCGAGCGGAATCGGCGCCAGAAGATCGGCCATCGAGAGGCCGCCCAGGGCGACGCCGGCGTTGGCGAAGGCGAAGACCGGCATGACGAAAAAGGCGACCCAGGGGTGCAGGCCGCGTTCGAGTTGGTGCAGCGGCGACGGTCTCGAGCTATATGGCACGCGCAGGGGAATTGTCAGGGCGATGATGACGCCGGCGAGCGTGGCGTGGACGCCGGATTTCAGCACGAAGACCCACATCACCAGCCCGACCAGCACATAGGGCGCAATGCGGCGCACTCCGGCGAGGTTGAGTCCGATTAGCACGGCAGCGCTGACTCCACCAACGGCCAATGAGGTTAGCGAGAGGTCTGCGGTATAGAACACCGCGATGATGATGATGGCGCCGAGGTCGTCGAGAATGGCGAGCGCAAGGAGGAATACCTTTAGCGCACGCGGCACCCGGCGGCCTAGAAGGGCAAGTACGCCGAGCGCGAAGGCGATGTCCGTCGCGGCAGGAATAGCCCAGCCGTTCAGTGCCGTCGGATCGCCGGCATTGAACGCAATGTAGATCAGCGCCGGAACGACCATTCCGCCCAACGCCGCGACGACGGGCAGGGCGGCGTGGTTCCAGCTCGAAAGGCGGCCTTCCAGCAGTTCCCGCTTTATCTCCAGCCCGATCAGGAAAAAGAACACCACCATCAGGCCGTCGTTGATCCACAGAAGCAGCGGCTTGTCGATGGACTGGGTGCCAACTTGGACCACCACCTGGGTCGCCAGTATGGCGTCGTAGAGCCAGTCGAGCGGCGAGTTGTCGAGGAGCAGGGCCGCGGCGGCCGCTAGCATCAGCAACACGCCACCGGCGGCATCGTGATGCAGCAAAGCCGAAATCCGCTGTCCGACAGCTGGCATGCGCGGTCCCTTTCCCCGTATGTGTGCGTGCGCTAAGGTGCTAGAACTACGATAAAGATAGGAATACCTAATAAAACTTCAACAAGCAGCGTCAAAATTATATATAAGGAAGGCTATAAGTTGGGAGAATGAGGCATGCTCAGCCGTCCAATGCTCACGGTGCACGAGGTCGCCGATCTGCTGAAGGTCAAGGAGAGCACCATCAGGTCGTGGATTCACGACGAGAGCCTACGCGCAGTGAAGTTCGGTCGCGACTGGCGGGTGGCGCAGAAGGACCTGGAGGTCTTCGTCAATGTCCGCGCCAACCGTCAGCCAGATCCAGCCGGTAACGGCGCCCCGAGGGGAGAGCGCTGACCCGCTGTCCGCCGCCACGGGCGTCCCGCCCGCGCAACCCAAGTCAATCACCGGGCGCGGGCCTCAGATCCGGATGAAAGGATTGAGGAAGCGCGATAGGCTTCCGGTCAGGCGGCAAAGCCGCCATCAAGGGCGCGGCGACGGTGGCCACAATCACCGCTATGAGGCCGACACTGAGCAACCGCTCACCCATTGCCGCAAGTTTTGGCCCAGAGCCGCCGTATCCTGCGAGCGTGCAGTTCGCCACCGTAGCATCGGTCCGATCTCTCCAGGCTATTTGACCTAACCTAATTCAATACGAGGCGCCGTGCCCAGCGGATCACAGTACCGCCCAGACGGTTTTCCGGTGATCCGTGGCCGCGGCGCGCCGGCGGTGAAAATGCGACAAGGCCTTGCTCAGATCGTTCGTTGTTTCATCTGCTGGAAGGCATCGAGCGCGCGCCTGCGCGCCATGGCGTGATCCACGATCGGGCCGGGATACTCTTTCCCCAGCACCACCCCAGCGTCCGATAGGACATGGGGTGGAGCGGTCCAGGGCTGATGTATAAACGCCTTGGGAAGCGCGGCCAGCTCCGGCACCCATTGCCGCACATAGGCGCCATCCGGATCGAACTTCTTGCCCTGGATCGTTGGATTGAAGATGCGGAAGTAGGGGGCGGCGTCCGCGCCGCATCCGGCGACCCATTGCCAGCTGGCCGAATTGTTGGCCAGGTCGGCATCGACCAGGGTTTCCCAGAACCACGCCGCGCCCACCTGCCATGGGATCAGAAGGTGTTTAACCAGGAAAGAAGCGACAACCATGCGGACGCGATTGTGCATCCAGCCCGTGTACCATAGCTGGCGCATGCCGGCATCGACCAGGGGATAACCGGTTCGACCGTGCTGCCATGCCTGAAGGTTGGCGGCGTTCTCTTTCCAGGGAAAATCCTTGAAACCCGCCCGGAACGGCGCCTCCGGCAGGTTCGGCCAATGGTGCAGCAGGTGATAGGAGAACTCGCGCCATATCAATTCGCGCAGAAAAGCGGTGCCGCCGCTTTCGCCGCGGTGATCGTTCATCTCGATCGCAAACCGTATCTTTTGCCAGCATAGCCGGGGGCTGATTTCGCCGAAATGCAGATGGGGCGATATCTGCGAGGTGCCGCGTTTGTCGGGCCGGTCCCGGCATCTCTCATAGTCAGTCATTGCATTCGTCACAAAGGTATCGAGCCGCGCCCCGGCGCCTTGCTCCCCCGGCGCCCATGTCGTGCGTAAACCGCCGGCCCAGTCCGGGCTTGTCGGCAGGAGAGCCCAATCGGCCAGCCGGTCGCTCTTCGGAAGTTGAGGCAGCGCGGCGACGGAACTCGGGGCCTTGGCCGGGGACGCGGCGGGGAACTTGGCAAGGCAGGCCTTATAGAAGGGGGTGAAAACCTTGTAGGGCCTGCCGTCCTTGGTTGCTAACGCTTCGGGCTCGAAGAGTAGCGTGCCGCCGAAGCGGCGAAATTCTATGCCGTCCTTCCTAAGAGCCCCCGCCAAGGCGCATTCGAGGCCGGCGGCATAGGACTCATAGCGTCGCGTGACGAAAATCGACTCCGCCCCGGTTTCGGCGATCAGCGTTGCCAAGACCTTCCTCGCCGGACCGCGCCGCAGAACCAGGCCGCTTCCCAGCTTTTCCAAAGACGACCGTAGCGAGGTAAGGCTGTTATGGAGCCACCAGCGCGACGCGCCGCCGGGCGCCCAGCGGCCGGAGCCTCCCTCGTCGAGGATATAGACCGGAACGACCGGCCGGCCGCTGGCGACCGCGGCCGAAAGAGCCGGATGGTCCTGAATTCGCAAGTCCTGTTGGAACCAAAGTATGACCGGCGGTTTCACAGGCTAAGGCTCCAATCGAAATCGAACCGCGAAGGGACAAGGGGGCCAGATTCCATATGCCTGGCAAGGGATGATCTGATCGACATCAAGCTAGGTAGAAATAGTTGGACCACACAAGCGGCGTGAAAAAACGATATCCCTGTATCGTTCCGTTATGGACTCAGACGTCAACCCTTTGAAAAAAATGCCCCCGGCGCAGCGCTTCCCAATAAGGCGCAGCGCTTCCCCCCGGATGGCTACTGCACGGTCGCGATCAGGATCCCGGCCAGCACGGCGGAGGTAATCACGCCGCTGATACTGGCGCCCAGGGCATGGGGTAGAATAACCGCGTCGGGCGTGACCTCGGCAACGCATTTCTGCGCCACCTTGGCGGTTGTCGGCAGGCAGCTTACGCCGGCGATCCCGATCACAGGATTGAACCGCCGGCCGCTGGCGAAATATAGAATATAACCGCCCATGAGGCCGCCCAAACCCGATATGGTGAGCGCCACGATGCCGAGCACCAGCAGAATCAAGACATCCGGGTTGAGGATGGTGTTGGCCTCGCACAGAACCCCCAGCATCAGGCCAAGGAAGAAGGTCGCGCCATAGAGGAGCTGATTGCTGAATAGATCGGTGTACTTGGTCAAGCCGCTCTCGCGCACGATCACACCGATAAAGAGCGACAGGAACAGCGGCGCCGCAACCGGGAACAGCAAGGACAGGATCGTGCAGGCGGTGACGCAGAAGGTGATCTTCTGTCCCGGCGTCACCTTGCGAACTTTCTCCGCCGGCATTTTCATGCCGCGAATGTGGCGCGGCACCAGCAGCTTGATCATGTAGGGATAACCGCCGTAAGTCAGCCCCAGATAGAGATAGGCGACGACGGTGATCGGCACGAACAGATCCTTGGAGAGAATAAGCGAGGTAAAGAGGATCATCGGGCCGTCGGCGCCGCCGATGGTTGCGACCGCGGCGGAATCCTGGATCGATAGACCCAGGGCATGGGCTAGCGGGAAAACGACCAGGGTGCCCAATTCGGCGCAGAGCGCGATGAACATGCTTTGGAAGGGCCGCGCCATCATATAGCCGACGTCGAGCAGCGCGCCGATACCCATGAAAACCAAACAGGCGATCAAACCGTTGGAGAAGGCCAAGGTATAGACCGGCTGCAGCCAATTGATTTGCAGAGCGGCCATCAAGGCGTCGACGTCGTCGATCAGGGGATCGACAAACAAGGTGCCTTGGCGGCCGTCGTCCAGGAACAACACGCCGGCGTTGACCGTTGCCATGCCTAGGCCCATGGGGATCATCAGCAGGCCTTCCAGGACCCCCTTGCGGCCCAAATAGATCAGCCCCATGCCCAGCGCAATCAAGAACAACCGCATGAAGGCAAGCCGGGGCTCCGACGCCCAAAGGGTCGCCAGGCCTTGAAAGACGTCGAGCAGGTCCAGGTGTTCCATCGCCCTAGGCGATGGTCAGAAGGGTTTGATCGGGCTCAACCGGGTCGCCCGCGCTAACGGCGATGCCGCTGACCGTACCGGCCCGGCCGGCGTTGACGTAGGTTTTGGTTTTCATCGCCTCCAAGGTTGCGACGCGTGTCGTGATTCCGACTTGGGCATCTTGGGCGACGTCGATCGAGACCACGACCCCGGCGATCGGGCTGACGACATCGCCCGGCTTAGCTTGAAGCTTCGGCGGCACCGGCCGGGTGACACCCTGCGCGGTTTTTTCCGGTGCGGGGGGATGGGCCGTATCCATGGTGCCGCGGTCGGGATAGAGATTTCCCGGTCCCTCGGTGATCTCGGTGACGGCCACGTCGTATTCGTGACCGTCGACATTAATCTTGAATCGTCTCTGCATGGCGGTTTCCTTTTGCCGTCCGCTTAGTATTTCGGCTTGTGCGATACGCCGTGCGAAGTTTGGTGCAGCATACGGCCCTCGGCGGTCCAGATCGCGCCCCGGCCACGATCTTCGATATGAACGATGTGCCGGTCGCCGAGCATGGCCGCCAGCACCGCGCCAATGGCCGCGACATGCTCCGCCGGGACGGCGGTGACCATGGGTGCGGCCGGTACCGATACCGGATCCGCCTGTTGCGGCCGGCTCAACAAGGGCAGCGCCCAGACGATGCCTTTGATCGTCGCCGCTATGACGAACGAGATCGCAATTGCCAGGGCATAGATGCCGAGCGAGAGGCTTATCAAGTCGCTCATTCAGTCACGCTTTCAATCGTGGTCATGACGCCGCGCGGTCTTACATGGGGTTGTTGCCATGCTTCTTGGGTGGCCGCAGTTCGCGTTTGGCAAGAAGCTTGCGTAGGGACAGGGCGACCATCCAGCGGGTCTCGGCCGGATCTATCACGTCGGTGACATAGCCGTGGGCGGCGGATAGATAAGGCGAGGCGAATTCGGCGCGGTAGTGCGCGGCAAGCTCGGCCGACTTGGCGCCGGGATCCTCTGCCGCCGCGATTTCCTTGCGATAGAGTATCTTGACCGCGCCCTCCGCGCCCATGACCGCGATCTGCGCGCTGGGCCAGGCGTAGACGCAATCCGCGCCCATCTCCTGGGCGCACATGGCCAGGTACGATCCACCGTAGGCCTTGCGCATGATGATCGTCAGCTTGGGTACCGTCGCGGCGGCATAGGCGTAAAGCATCTTGGCGCCGTGGCGGATGATGCCGCCGCGTTCTTGCTCCACGCCAGGCAGAAATCCGGGCACGTCGACCAAGGTGACCAGGGGGATATTGAAGATGTTGCAAAAGCGCACGAAGCGCGAAGCCTTGTCGGAGGCGTCGATGTCCAGCGCTCCCGCGCGGACCGTTGGCTGGTTGGCGACGATGCCCACCACGACGCCCTCGATACGGCCAAATCCGACCATCAGGTTCTGTGCCCAACCGCCGTGAATTTCCATGAAATCGCCACGGTCCAGCAGCCGTTCGATGATCGGGCGCACATCCATAGCTTCACCGGGATCCTCGGGGATCAGGTCGTTCATGCCCTCGTCGTCGATTTGCGCCAAATCGACGTTCGGGCGATGCGGCGGGTCCTCGGTATTATTGGACGGCAGATAGCTCAATAATTCGCGCGCCAGATGGATCGCGTGGTTGTCGTCACGCGCGACCAGATGCACGTTGCCGCTAATCTGCGAATGCATGGCCGCGCTGCCTATCTCATCCATGGTGGTGTCGCGGCCGGTGACCGCCTTGATGACCTCCGGTCCAGTAATGAACATGCGGGCGTTGTCTTCGGTCATGATGATGAAATCCATCAAGGCCGGTGAATATGCGGCGCCACCGGCGCAAGGGCCGGCGATGATCGCGATCTGGGGCACGACGCCCGACAGAAGGACGTTATTATAGAACACCCGGCCATAGCCGGATAAGGCATCGACCCCTTCTTGAATCCGCGCGCCGCCGGAGTCCTGAAAGGCGATCAGCGGGGCGCCAATTTTCTTGGCCTGGCGCATGATCTCGACGATTTTCATGGCGTGGGCCTTGCCCAACGTCCCCGCGGCGACGGTAAAATCCTGGCTGAGAACGGCGACCAGACGGCCATCGATAAACCCGGTGCCTACCACTACGCCGTCGGCGGGCAGCCCCTTCTCGCCGGCGCGAACATGAGCGCCGGATTCCTGAAAGGTATGCGGTTGGCACAGTGTTTCGAGCCGCTCCCGCGCGCTCATAAGACCTTTCTCGCGCCGTGCCGCCAGTTTACCCAGGCCACCGCCGTGCCTAATCGCTTCGCGCCGACTGCGCAGCTCCGCGGCAAGCTTCGCTTCAAGAGACACGATCACCTCCCCGTTTCGGGGCCGGCGACAAGATCGCCGCCCGAAGGCCCATTTCTCATTATTTAACCAAAATTAGCAGGAAACAGGGTTGGCCGAAGTTGATCGAGGTCAATAAACCTCGATACGGAATGTGTAGTCTGTATAGCGCGTGGCGGCCGGAAGATCATTCGAAGAGGAAACCGAGCATGTTAGACCGGAAGATTGCCGGGTTGATCCAAGGACAGGAACTTTTGCTCCTTCCGGGCGAGACCATGGTACGCGAGGCGGCCCGGCAAATGTCGGCGCGGCATATCGGGGCGATCCTGGTCCGCGATGGAGGCGAGACAAGTGGGATTTTCACCGAACGCGACATGCTGGACCGGATTGTCGCTGGCGGCCGGTCGCCCGATGAAACCAAGCTTAAGGACGTCATGACCCCCGATCCCGCCTTCATCGGTCCGAACGATTCCGTTCGTTCGGCGATCTTCGCAATGAAGAAGCAGCGTAGCCGGCACCTCCTAGTCAAGGATCGCGGCGAAGTACTCGCCATCGTTTCGGTCCGCGATCTTTTGCGCTCTGTGGTCGAGGAGAGTACAGACAACGAGCGGGTATTGGATGATCTCTGGCAGGGGTTTCCCGTTTAGCGACTTGTCCTTTCAAGCCAGTTTGGAAGCGTCACCGCGAGGATGTCCGGGCCCGGCCGGCTGTGGAAGCGTCGGCCGCGCCTAACTAAGGCTCCGTGGCCTAGCGGAACTGGTCCTGGATTTCCCACGGCGCTGACAGAGCCAAATTAGTCCTATCGCCGTGGGCCCGTGGAACCGCGTACGACCAGCTCCGTTGGCAAATCTATGTGTGGCACGCTAACGCCAAGAGAAACCGCATCCAGGAGATAGGCGGCGGTTTGGCGGCCCATTTCCTCCAGTGGGGCGTGGATGGTCGTCAAGCCCGGCGGAATTTCTCTGGCCAGGTCGAGATCGTCGAAGCCGGTGATGGAAATGTCGGCCGGCACCTTGATTTTCATGGCCGATGCCTCCAGGAGGGCGCCAAGGGCCAGAACATCGTTGCCGCAAACGACCGCCGTGGGTCGTTCTGACCGCGTCATGAGTTGGCGCAAAGCGTCGCGCCCAGCCGCAAGACTGTAGGGCCGTTCCAGGACAGAGGCCGGATCGAGGCGCAGATTTTTACGTTCAAGGGCATCTTGCACGCCCAAAATGCGTTCTCGTGCTCGATCGTTGCCTTTGGTTATGCCGGCGATCATGGCGAAGGATTGGTGGCCGAGGTCGAGGAGATAATCTACGAGTTTTCGCATGGCGCGCCGATTGTCGAACCCAATCGTGGGATAGGGCGAAGTCGGGTGGTGAACATAGGTATTTGCATAACGGATTCCGCGCCGATCGAGCAGCGCGTAAATTGCCGGGTCTCGATCCTCGCCGGTCAACATGAGCCCGTCCAATCCGCGCACGATGAGGTTCTCTATTTGGCCGCGTTCGCGCCCTGGCTCGTAGTCCGTCGCGGCGAGCAGTAAGGTTTTTCCCCTCGCGGCAAGCTCCTTTTGGAAGGTCTGGATCACGGTCGCGAAAATCGCGTTGTCGAGCGTCGGTATCACCGCGCCGATGGTGTTGCTGCGCTGAGACGCCAAAGCCCGAGCCGCGCCG
This sequence comes from Kiloniellaceae bacterium, assembly GCA_021776135.1. GTDB lineage: Bacteria > Pseudomonadota > Alphaproteobacteria > Kiloniellales > J153 > JAJFGN01. The sequence continues at coordinate 33,151 of JAJFGL010000031.1, read as the reverse complement.
TGCGGGGTGTAGCCAAGCTCGTTGATCGCCTCCTGAACCCGCTGAAACAGCGCCGGTTTTATCTTCTCCGGGGCACTGAAAAAGCGCGATACAGTCGCCGTCGAAACCGCCGCGCGCGTCGCCACATCCGCTAAGGTCGGAAGGTTTCCACTCGGTTTTTGCAAGCGCTTGCTCTTACGCTTTTTCTCAGTCTCCATGACACCATAGCACTCCAAAGCCTCACCTAATGGTAAGCTAGGCCAGTATATGACAATTCCGCCTTCGACTAAAGGGGTTGACATGAAGTCTCATTCGGGCATATCGTTAAAAAATTGCAAGCGCTTACATTCGAAAGAGGGAGTTATTGCGATGTCCGGACGAAAGGCGCTGATCGTAGCCGCTGCCCTGTTTATGATCTTTGGACTGAATGTTGTCCTAGGATCGATGGGGGTGCGGCAGTTCTTGGGAGATCTGGGCGAACTTTGGATGGTGATCTTGTCGACCGTCTTCTTCGTAGTCGCGATCCTTCAAGAGGAACGTAAAACGAAAATGGAAAACAACGAAAATATGGCCGCCGAAGGCTAATACGAGGACTGATTTTCTAAACAGGACTGATTTCCTAAACAGGGAGGAACGAGATGAGTGACAAAACTGAACTGAAGTCGGCGGAGCGTCGCAATTTCCTGAAGCTCTCGGGAAGTGGGGCATTTACCGCGGCGGTCGTGGCCGGCACCGCGGGGACTCTGGGGTCGTCCGAAGCTGCCGCGCAAACCTTCAAAGAGGAAAAAGAGCGCAAATCCACCGCGGAATTCACGATGAATGTCGCAACGGCCTATGTCATTGGCGCTTCGCGCAGCTATCCGATTCTTCAGCTGGATTTGAAGGAAAACATCCAAAACGCAACCAACGGCAAGGTCTATGTAAAGCTTTCGCCAGGCGGTCAGTTGGGTGCCGGCGGCGCGTTGGTACAGAAGGTACAGGGTGGCACCATTCAGGCGGCCCAGCACTCGATCTCGAATTTCGCGCCCTTTGCGCCCATCGTTGACCTGATCAACCTGCCGTACTTCTGCGGGGCGAACCAAAGGTTCGTGAATCTTGTTAATTCCGAGGTTTGGAAGAGCGAAGTTCACGGCAAGATTGCCGCCAAAGGTTTCAAGCCGCTTTTTTATGTGGTGATCGATCCGCGCGTCGTGGCGGTTCGCAAGGGCGGGGCAGGGCCTATCATCTCCCCAAGCGACATGAGTGGCATAAAATTCCGCGTCCCGGGTTCGCAAATGCTCCAGCAGTACTATCGCATGGTCGGCGCCAACCCGACGCCAGTGGCGTGGGGCGAAACGCCTTCGGCCATCAAGCAGGGTGTTGCCGATGCGCTTGATCCGTCGGTTGGCGCTCTCTACGTATTCGGCTTTAAGGACATTCTTAGCCACGTGACCTTCACGCAGGCGGTTCCCGACAGTCAGATCTTCTCATGTAATCTTGAGTGGTTCCAGGGGCTGCCTGCCGATGTGCAGGAAGGGATCGAGATCGCGTCGGAGATCACCGCGCATCAGAACCTCGCCAAGGTGCCATCGGCTCGGAACTTCGCGATGGCCGAGTTGCGTAAATCCGGTGTCGAGTTCCATTCCCTGTCCGATGCCCAACTGGGCGAGTGGAAAGCGGCCGGCGGATACCAATTGAAGGAATGGGACAGCTTCAAGTCCGAACTTGGCGGGACGATGGAAACATTCGCCAAGCTCGAGGAAGCCGCCGGGACACGAAGCAAGTACTACGTCCACGACGCCTGATCCCGTTTGCCTGGGGCGGCCCAGAACCGGGGCCGCCCCACTACCGGATTCTCCCAAATTCAACCGACCTTACTGAAGGGAGGTCACGATGAATCACGCCCTCAAGAAAATCGACGCCAATCTCGAGCGATGGGCGCTTCTGGTTTTTTACGTGCTTTTGGTTGTGACGATGGCGACCGAAGTCATCCGCCGCGAGGTCTTTGCCTACTCCTCCATCTGGGGCGAGGAGATTGTCCGCTACTCCTTCATCTACCTTGTATGGATCGGCGCCGCGTCCGCGGTGAAAGAACGCGCGCATATTCGGATCGACGTTTTGCTTCACTACGTGCCCAATGTGGTGAAGGCGCTGATCTACATCCTTGGGGATCTGGTCATGTTCGTGGTCGCTGCCGTGGCCCTGTTCTGGGTCTACGAGACCGTCGCCGTGGCTTGGAAGTTCGGCGCTGTCAGCCATGGGCTTCGCGTGCAGATGGTCTGGTTTTTGATGGCCGTTCCCATCGGCTTCTCGCTAATGATTTTCCGTCTAATTCAGTCGTTTCTCCGGGACGTGCGCGATTTGTTTACAGGCCGCGCGGTCTTCGAGGGCAACAAGATGTTTGATTGAGGTGTCGGTATGCTAGGTCTTCAACAACAGCTGCAAGCCGTCGAACTGGGCTGGGATTTCTATATTCCGGTTTTGATTTTCGTTTCCTTTATCGCGTTGGCCATTCCCATCTGGGCGGCCATTGGCGCGTCGGTCATCGTGATACTCTTGATGTCCGGTGTGTTGCCTTTGTCACTGCTGGGCGAGTCGCTGTTCGACGGCATCGATGCCTTTGCGCTGACCGCGGTGCCGCTGTTCATTTTGACTGGCGACGTGTTGGTTCGAACCGGTCTCAGCCGGAAGTTCCTGGACGTTGCAGAGGCCCTGACCTGTTTTACCAAGGGTGGGTTTGGGTCTGCGACCGTCCTGGTGTGCGGCATGTTTGCCGCGATCTCGGGCTCCGATGCCGCGGGCGCAGCGGCCGTGGGCCGCATGACGATTTCGCGTCTGGTTGAAAGTGGCTACCCGCGCCCTTACGCCTGCGCCCTGGTTGCAGCGGGCGCCTGTACCGGCGTCCTGATTCCGCCTTCGATCGCCTACATCATCATCGGCCTCGTTCTCGGTATCTCCGCCTCGACATTGTTTTTGGCCGCACTCATTCCCGGCCTTGCCATCCTCGTCTCTATCCTGATCACCAACATCATTGTGAATCGCTTTTATAATTACGAAGGCGGCGGTGATATGTCCTTTGCGGAATGGGGCGGGCGTCTGGCGCTGTCGGTCAAGTCGGGTTGGTACGCGTTTTTGGTGCCGGGCATCATATTCTACGGCATCTTCTCCGGCCGGCTGACGCCGACAGAGGCCGGCGCAACCGCCGTGATCGTGACCATCATCATTGGCTTCATCCTGAAAACGCTCAAGCTTTCGGACTTCCCGGCCATGCTGATCAGCTCGGCTAAGGTGAACGGGGTGATCTTGCCGATCATCGCGTTTTCTTTACCGCTGGCCCAGTCCCTTGCTGCAATGGGTATTCCGCAGGGCTTTGTCTTCACCATCACCTCGATGACGGACAACCCCTATATTCTGATCCTGCTCATGATCGGCATCCTGATTGCCGCGGGCTGCGTCATGGAGACAACCCCGAACATTGTCATCCTTGCGCCGATCCTCAAACCATTGGCCGACAATATCGGCATGAACGAGATCCAGTTCTGCATCATGATGATCACGGCGCTGGGCGTCGGTTTCATTACTCCGCCGCTTGGCCTGAACCTGTTCGTGGTCGCCGGGATATCAGGCGAGTCCATCCTCAAGATCGCGGCGCGTGTCGGGCCCTATGTCATCTGCATGTTGATCGTTGTGCTGTTGATTGCCTACGTGCCCGAAGTCTCCACTTACATGCTTCCCGACATATTAAAATAGGCACCACGCAAATGACAATTGAGTACCTGAAAAAGGCGATCCTTACCTCAACCAGCGGCGCTGATGATGTCAGTGCGACGGTTCAGGCCATATTGGACGAAATCGAGGCCGGTGGCGATGCGGCGGCGCTGAAATTCGCCGAAAAGTTCGACAAATACAGTGGCAATGTCTTGGTGACGCAAGATGAAATCGACGCCGCCCATGCGGCCGTGCCCGGGAAACTGAAGGATGATATTCAGTATTCACACCAGAACGTGCGCCGCTTTGCCGAGGCTCAAAAAGAAACGCTGCGCGACATCGAGACCGAGGTTGTCCCAGGGCTGATAGCCGGTCAGCGCAGCATCCCCGTGCGTACGGCCGGTTGCTATGTGCCGGGCGGGCGTTACAGCCATGTGGCCTCCGCCATCATGACCGTGACCACCGCCAAAGTGGCTGGTTGCCAAAAAGTCGTGGTTAGTTCGCCGCCCCGTCCCAATAGTGGTATCAACCCGGCGATTATCTACGCCGCCGACATCTGTGGTGCCGATTCGATTCTGGCGCTTGGGGGTGTGCAAGGCGTCGCCGCCATGGCTTTCGGGCTATTTGGTTTGCCCAAAGCCGATATACTTGTTGGGCCTGGAAACCAATTCGTCGCGGAAGCCAAGAGGATCCTTTTCGGCCGGGTCGGTATCGATATGTTTGCCGGTCCGACGGATAGTTTGATCCTGGCCGATAGCACGGCGGATCCGGAAATTGTCGCCGCCGACCTCGTCGGTCAGGCCGAGCATGGCTACAATTCACCGGTTTGGCTTGTCACGGACAACCGCCCCATCGCCGAACAGGTGATCGCGCTCGTTCCGCGGCTGATCGCGTCGCTTCCCGATCTCAACCGCGAGAATGCCGACGCCGCATGGCGCGACTTTGCCGAGGTGATCCTTGGCGACAACCGGGAGGAAATGGCCGCGACCGCCGACGACTACGCGCCCGAACACCTGAGTGTTCAGGCCGAAGACCTCGATTGGTGGCTTGGCCGCCTGCAATGTTATGGATCCCTGTTCCTCGGCGAGCAGACCACTGTCGCATTCGGAGACAAGGCCTCGGGCACAAACCACGTGCTGCCGACGTCCGGCGCGGCCCGCTATACGGGTGGTTTATCCGTCCACAAGTACATGAAGATTGTCACATGGCAGCGCATGACCCGGGAGGCCAATCGCGATATCGCCCAGGTGACCGCGCGCATATCGCGTCTCGAAGGCATGGAGGGCCATGCCAGGTCCGCCGATGTTCGGCTCGCGAAATGGTTCCCCGGCGAGGCTTTCGACTTGGCCATTAATGAATGACTCCCACATTGTTTAGTTTGGCCGGCCGCATCGCCTGCGTGACCGGGGCCAGCGCGGGCATCGGCCGTCGCATAGCCAGCGTTTTTGCCGGCGCCGGCGCGGCCGTGGTGGGCGTTGCGCGGCGCGAGGCCCAACTGGCCGATTGGCGAAATGAGGTCGAGGCGGCGGGAGGCCGCGCCGTCGCCTGCGCAGCCGATCTGGCGGATTCGGTGGCGCTGCCAAGCCTGGTGAAGCGGATAGGTGCGGCCTTCGGTGCGCCTGATATCCTGGTCAATGCAGCCGGCGTCAATCTGCGTGAGCCGGCGGGTGAGGTCACGCCGGAAAGCTGGCGGACCACCATCGGGGTCAATCTCACCACGCCATTCTTTCTGGCCCAAGCAATGGTGCCAGCCATGGGCGAGAAGGGCAGGGGACGGATCATCAACATCGCTTCGCTACAGTCGGCCAGAGCTTTTCCAAAGAGCATCGCCTACGGCGCCTCCAAGGGTGGTGTCGCTCAGCTCACCCGTGCGATGGCGGAGGCTTGGTCGGATCAGGGGATCACCTGTAACGCAATTGCCCCCGGCTTCTTTCCAACCGAACTGACGGCACCGGTTTTCGCCGATCACGAGGCCGCGCAAGCAAACGCCGCGCGGACCTGCATCGGGCGCAACGGCGTCTTGACGGATTTAGACGGGCCAGCGATTTTTCTCGCCTCGTCAGCCTCGGACTACGTGACCGGGCAAGTCCTCTTCGTTGACGGGGGCTATACCGCCAAATGACAAGCACCATGAAAGCGCTGGTTTATACCGGCACCCAACAGACCCAATTCCGCGATGAGCCGGCGCCTGAGCCCGGCTCCGGCGAAGCGCTGGTCGGGATCGAGGCCGTGGGCATTTGTGGATCCGACATGCATGCCTGGCACGGGCATGACCCACGCCGAGTGCCGCCGATGATCCTGGGGCACGAGGCTTGTGGCACGGTGTTGGAGGGCTCGAGTGCCCTGCAGTTCAAGCGCGGCGAGCGGGTCGTGCTCAATCCGCTCATCACCTGCGGTGTCTGCGGTTACTGCCAAGGGGGGCGATCTAATCTTTGCCCCTCGCGCGAACTGATCGGTATGGGCCGGCCGGGTGCCTTTGCCGAGCGGATCGCGGTTCCGGAACGCAATCTCATCCCGGTTCCCGAGGGCTTGGCGCCCGCCGAGGCCGCCCTGACCGAGCCCTGTGCGACCGCTTGGCATGCCTTGGTGCTGGCGGCGCGGGCCTGCTGGCGCCCGGTGCCGGAATGCCGCGCGCTGGTGATCGGTGGTGGCTCGGTCGGTCTGCTCGGTGGGTTGATCCTGCAAGCCTGGGGTGCCCGCCATGTGTTGCTGGCGGAAACCAACCGCTTGCGCCGGAGGACCGCCGATGCCGCGGGCCTTGAAACCTTTGACCCGCTAGCCGATCGAGAGGCCAAAGCCAGCGATTCCGCCGGTGGGTTTGACTTGGTGCTCGACGCGGTCGGTTCCACCGCTACCCGGGCGAGCGCCATCAGTTCGGTGCGGCCCGGCGGCGTCATCGCCCATGTCGGTCTGCAGAATTGGGCCGGTGAATTCGACGCCCGAACCCTCACCCTTTCCGAGATCACTCTGATTGGGATCTATACCTACACTGACGCCGACCTGCGCGCCTCACTCACGGCCCTCCATGACGGTCGATTGGGGTCGCTCGAATGGATCGAAAAACGGCCATTGGCCGAAGGCGCGCAAGCCTTCGACGATCTAAACGCGGGCCGAACAGCGGCTGCAAAGGTCATTCTCACACCCTGACGCAAGAAAGGAAGCAAGATGTTTTGGAGGATAGAGGCATGAGTGCGCCCGACTTTATTGTACATGACGACACCGACACGGTCGGTGTGATCGTTAAGGAGGGCATCACCGCCGGGGCGGCCCTGTCCGGCTGGGTCATGGCCGACGATTCGCGGATTGCTCTGGAGGCCGGCGACGATATTCCACTGGGCCACAAGGTCGCGCTGGGTGTCATCGCCGAAGGCGATACGATCATCAAGTACGGCCACGATATCGGTAAGGCGGTCGCGGCCATCGCCAAGGGCGGTCACGCCCACACGCAAAATATCAAGACCAAGAGGTGGTAAAAATGGCTTCTAAAACCTACAACGGCTATCGGCGGGAGAACGGCCGCGTCGGCGTTCGAAATCACGTTATCATCCTGCCTCTGGACGACCTTTCCAACGCGGCTTGCGAGAAGGTCGCCAACAATATTGACGGCTGCCTGGCCTTGCCGCACCACTATGGGCGGCTGCAGTTTGGTGCGGATCTCGACTTGCATTTCCGGACGCTGATCGGCACCGGCAGCAATCCCAATGTGGCGGCGGTGATCGTCATCGGCATCGAGCCTGGCTGGACCGGCCGCGTGGTCTACGGCATCGCCAAAACCGGTAAGCCGGTGGAGGGTTTTGCCATCGAAGGCAATGGCGAGATCAACTGCGTTGCCAGCGCCTCGCGCACAGCCAAGGAATTCGCGCAGTGGGCGAGCGAATTGCAGCGCGAGCCCTGCGATCTGAATGAGCTCTGGATCTCAACCAAATGCGGCGAGTCGGACACCACTTCGGGCCTCGGGTCCTGCCCCACGGTCGGCAACTTCATCGACAAGTTTGACGACCTGGGCGCCACCACCTGCTTTGGCGAGACCTCCGAGCTGACCGGCGCGGAAGCGGTCTGTGCGACCCGTGCCGCCACACCGGAGGTGGGCGAAAAATTCATGCGCACCTGGCAGGCCTATATGGACGAGGTGATTGAGCCCCACAAAACCTCAGACCTCTCCGATTCCCAACCCACCAAGGGCAACATCGCCGGCGGCCTGACCACGATTGAGGAAAAGGCCTTCGGCAACCTTGCGAAGATCGGCAAGAAGACGAGGTTCATCGACGTGCTGGAGCCCGCCGAGGCGCCGGGCAAAGGCCCTGGTCTTTACTTCATGGACACCTCGTCGGCGGCGGCGGAGTGCGTCACCCTGCAGGCGGCGGCCGGCTTCGTCGTACACCTCTTCCCGACCGGCCAAGGCAACATCATCGGCAATCCAATCGAGCCGGTGATCAAGCTGACCGCCAACCCCAAAACGGTCCGTGAGATGGGCGAACATGTCGACCTGGACGTTTCCGACATCCTGCGCGGCGAGATGAACCTGGACCAGGCCGGCGATGCCCTGATTGACATAACCATGCGGACCTGCAACGGCCGCCTGACTGCGGCAGAGGCCCTGAAGCACCGCGAGTACGTCATGACCAAGCTCTATCGCAGCGCGTGAGGCCGCGATGGAACCATTTGGCCGCAACTTTGAAATCGATATCGAAGGAATTGGTAGAAATCCCGAATAAAGCCAAACCCACCGGCGTCTGTCAGTGGGTTTGGTTGGATCGCGGCGGCGGCAAGATGTTGGCAAGTGTCTGTCATGGCTGATATCCTCGCCGGATGAAATTCTCTGTTTCGTGCGCCATGGCGACATGATCCGGGGCAAGAAAATACAGAGCTTGAATGACTGCGGAATCGCAAAAACCCGGACACCGTTTTTCCGTCGCACCGATGATGGATTGGACGGACCGGCACGACCGGGTGTTTTTGCGCACTATCAGCCGCCACGCGCGGCTGTACACCGAGATGGTGCCCGTGGGCGCCATCCTGCATGGGCCGCGGGCGCGGTTTCTGGATTTCGATTCTTGCGAGCATCCCCTGGCGCTTCAGGTCGGCGGGGCGGACCCGGGGGACTTGGCCGAGTGCGCGGGCATTGCCGAGGCCGCCGGCTACGACGAGATCAACCTCAACGTGGGGTGCCCCAGCGACCGGGTGAAAAAGGGCCGCTTCGGGGCCTGCCTCATGGCCGCGCCGGCCCTGGTCGCCGCCTGCGTCGAGGCCATGACCAAGGCCGCCGGTATTCCGGTCACGGTCAAGACCCGGATCGGGATCGACGAGCGGGATTCCTATGGCGAGTTGCACGATTTCACCGCGCGCCTGCGGAACGCCGGCTTGAAAACCCTGATCGTGCACGCGCGCAAGGCCTGGTTAAGCGGCCTCAGCCCGAAGCAGAACCGCGAGGTGCCGCCTCTGCGATATGACATGGTGTACCGCCTCAAGGATGATTTTCCCGATCTGACCATGGTCATCAACGGCGGCATTCAAAGCCTGGAAGCGGCGGCGGACCACTTGGCGCGGGTCGATGGGGTCATGCTGGGGCGCGCCGCCTACCAAAACCCCTATATCCTGGCCGAGGTTGACCGGCGCTTCTTCGGCGCTTCCGGTTCCCTGCTCAGCCGCGAGGATATCGTGCGCGCCATGCTGCCCTACGTGGCGGCCCAAATCGCCGCCGGCGTGCCACTAAAAAACATGACCCGGCACATGCTGGGCCTTTTCAACGGCCTGCCCGGCGCGCGCGCCTGGCGCCGCCACTTAAGCGAGACGGCCCACCTGCCCGGCGCGGGCCTGGAGGAAATCGAGGAAGCCTTGGCGATAATAACGCGCGCCAGTGCGGCGCGGCGCGCCGCCTAGCTATTTGTGCAAGGTGCCCTCCGGGCGGAAGGCATGAAACACAAAGGCGAAGGTCACGTCGTAGGCCACGTCTTCCAGACCGCCGTCGCCTTGCCGTTGAACCAGCACGTTGCCGATATCGCGCCCTTGGGAGATGGCGCGGGTATCCAGGGCGCTGTTCTGCCCCGCTTCCCAGGTTAGGATCAGACCGCCGGCCTCGACCCGGCCTTGTTCGCGCAGGAGGTCGAGCGCCCAGGCTTGCCCGCCGATGGCCACCACCCGGGCCATGGGCGAAATGCCTTCGGGATAGCTGCCGCGATAGAGGAACGGGAAGTTGGCGCCGTCGTAGCCGACATAGGGGTTGGCGCCGTAGCGCCTCATGCCCGGATTGTTGGGCACCTGCACCTGACCGTCCGGGTGGCGGGCCTTGAACCTGGACCAGGATTCCAGACGCGCGGGCAGAACCTTGAGCTGGGTGCCGGTGCGCTCCCCGACAATGGCTTCGCCCAGGAATTGCTGCCACCAGCTTTCGGTCTGGCGGTCGTACATGATGAGGTCGGAATTGCGCAGCTTTCCGGTGGTGCCGAATTCCGTGGCTTGGCCCTCGACCCGCCGGTCGAAGACGATGGCGGCGTTGCACAAGGGGCAATAGGTCACCGCCACGGGCACCCCGCCAATGGTGTCGTTGACGATTTCGTGCCAGGTCAGGATGCTCAAGGGATAGGCGCGGGCGTCGCCGTTTACGCTCAGGCCGATCACCGGCTCGTTATCCGTCAACTCGCGCATTTCCGAAACCGCGATGAAAATCGGATCGTCGATGGAGGGAATGCCGTCCTTGGGCGGCCCGCCGCTCAGGACCTCGCCGTAATCGATGGAGGTCTTGGTGAAATCGGTGTTCGGCCATTCGTAGTTCCAACGATTGGGATCGGCCGAAGCGCAGCCGGCCGCGAGCATCAGCGCGGCGAGCCCGAGAACCAGCGAACGGAGGGGTGTTGATACCGACATCCCGGCAGTATCCCGACAAAGCCCGGTTTCGGCCAATCAAATGCCGGTGATCGTGCCCTTGGCCGCCCGGTCCAAGGCCGGGGCCAGGGCCTCGGCGATGGCGTCCAAGACCCCGGATTCGCTTTGGGCGAAGCTGGCGGCGGCGGCGATCATGGCGCGGCGCGCCGCCCCGTCGTCCAGCAGCATGGCGGCAGCTTCGGCCAGTCCGGCGGCATCCTCGACCCGGCGCAGGGCGCCGGCGGCGGCCATGTCCTGGCTGACGCGCAAAAAGTTCGCGGTATGGGGGCCGCATAGAATGGCGCTCTCCAGCTTGGCCGGTTCCAGGAGGTTCTGTCCGCCCTTGGGCACCAGGGATCCGCCGACGAAAACCACCTCGGCGAGCCGGTAAGCGAGACCGAGCTCGCCCAGGGTATCGGCAAGATATATATCCGTATCGCCCGTGGGCGCCTGGCCCAGGGCACGCCGAGCCACGTTAAGGCCGCGCGCGGCGAGCTCTTCGGCGATGACCGCGCCCCGGCCAGGATGGCGCGGCACCAGCAGGGTCAAGAGGCCCGGATGGGTCTTGGCCAGGGCAACGTGGGCCGCCGCAACCAAGACTTCCTCGCCCGGATGGGTCGAGGCCGCCAGCCAGCGTGGCCGGCCGCCAAGCGCGGCTTGCAGCTTGGCCAGTTCCGCCGGATCGGCGGTCAGCGGCGGGGCGGCGAATTTCAGATTGCCCAGACGCTGGGCATGACCGGCGCCGAGCGCCCGCAGGTGCCGCAGGTCTTCGCGCGATTGCGCCAGAATAATCGAAAACAGCCCCAGAATATGCCCGATGGCGGGGCGGAACCGGCGCCAGCGGGCGAAGCTTCTGGCGGACATGCGGCCATTGACCAGGGCAAGCTCGATCCCTCGCGCCCGCGCCGCGTGCAGGAGGTTCGGCCAGAATTCGGATTCGATCACAATGCCAAAATCGGGACGCCAATGGGCCATGAAGCGGCTGACCGCCGCCGGCAGGTCGACCGGCACGTATTGATGCACGGCGCCGGGCGGCAAGCGTTCGGCCATGAGCTTGGCCGAAGTAACGGTGCCCGTGGTCACGAGAATAGCGAGGCCGGGCCAGCGCGCCTGAATCGCGCCGATCAGGGGCAGGGCGGAGAGGGATTCGCCGACGCTGGCGCCGTGAATCCAGACTAGCGGCCCCTCGGGACGCGCGATTCCGGCATGGCCCAGGCGTTCGCCGAAACGCGCCGGATCCTCGCGCCCGCGCGCCAGGCGTTGGCGCAGCAGCCGCCGGACCAGGGGCGCCGATAGCCAAGCCGCGCCGCGATAAAGGCCGAAAACGCCGGCCGCGATCATGCCGCCCATCATCCCGCCCCCTGCCCTGGCGCGGCGAAGGTCGCCCTCATGGCTTCTTCCAAGTTCAACGGGGCCTCCCATCCCAAGCGCGCGCCTATAGCCCGGCCATCGGCCACCAGGTCGCCGGTCAAACTCTCCATGGCTTGGCGCCGGCCGAGCATGGCGCCCAGGGCAAGCAAGAGACCCGGCGGGCAAGGGAATAGCCGCGCCGGTTTGCCCATGGCCTGGCCCAGGGCGCGCACGAAATCGGGCGTGGACACGGGCGGGCCGTCGCTCAACTCGAACACCCCGCCGGGGGCTTGAGGGTGTTCCAGGCAGAGCGCGATGGCGGTGCACAGATTGTCTATGTAAATGAAGCTGCGCCGGTTGCGGATGCTGGCCAGAGGCAGGGGGATACCCCTGGCCACGGCGCGGGCCAGCAGGGCGAAGTTGGCCCCGGCGCCGGGTCCATAGACCAGGGGCGGGCGCAGGACGGCGACCTCCAACCCGGTGTCGCGGGCGACGATGCTCAGGGCACGCTCGGCCTCCAGCTTGCTGGCGCCGTAGGGATCGTGGCCCCCGGCCTCGCCGCTGGAGTCCTGGCGCGCGGCCGCGCCGGCCTTGATGGAGCTCAAGAACACCAGCCGTTTAACGCCGGCCCCGGCGGCCTGGCGGGCCAGGTGATCGCTGGCCGCGGCGTTGACCCGGCCATAGGCGGCCCCGGAATTGCCGGTCCCGGCGCCCTGAAGATGGACCCGCGCCGCCAAGTGAACCACCGCCTCGACGCCGTCCAGAAGCGGCCGCCAGTCCGGCATGACACCGATATCGCCGCTGACCCGGTAGTCGATGCCCGCTTCGGTCTCCGCCGGGCCGCTTCGCACGCTTCCGCGCACGCGGTATCCGGCGTCGAGGAGACGACGGCACAGGCGCCTTCCCACGAAACCGCGCGCCCCGGTCACCAGGATCAAGCGGGCGGACATGGGGTTCTCATGTGGGGGCACATGGGGCCCCGGCGCCGGTTTCGCGCATCAGCGCGGTGTAAAGCTCCAAGGTCTCGCCGACCACACGGTCCAGCGAGAACTCCGCCTCGACGATCTCGCGCCCACGCGCGCCGAAACGGCGGCGCAGCTCGCCATCGCCGATGAGCCGCCCCAAGGCCTCCGCGAGGGCGCTTGGATCGCGCGGCGGCACCAGCAGGGCGTTTACGCCGTCACGGGCGATCTCCCGGCAGCCGGGCACGTCGCAGGAGACGATGGGCCGGGCGCAGGCCGCGGCCTCGATCAGGGACTTGGGCAAGCCCTCGCGGTAGGACGGCAGGCACACGATGTGGGCTTGGCGCAGAACCGCCGCCATGTCGCTGCGAAAGCCCCACCACTCGACCGCGTCTTCGTCTTGCCAGGATCGCAGCTCGGTCGCCGGGATGGCCGTTGGGTTGCCGTCGCCGGCGCCGCCGGCCAGGACGAAGCGGGCCGCCACGCCTTGAGCGCGTAAGCGCCGCGCGGCCTCGACGAATTCACCGACGCCCTTGTCCCGCAACATACGCGCCGGCAAGACCACGACGGGAAGGCCTTCCGGTTCCGGCGCCGGGGTGAAGCGCGTCACATCGACACCCGAGCCCTTGATCAGGACGCAGTCTTTCGCGGTCGCCAGGCCTTGGGTCAAGAAGATCTCCCGGTCGTCCGGGTTCTGAAAGATCACCCGCACGCCGCGCCGCCGCAACGCCCAGCGGTAGCCTGTTTGGATCGCGAAACGCAGCACGCTCCCCTTCCAGCCTTGCCGGATGAAAACATAGCCCAGGCCGGAAACCGCGCTGACCACGGCGGGCGCCCCGGCCAGGCGCGCCGCGATCCCGCCAAGCAGCACCGGCTTGACGGTCACATTGTGAATCAAATCCGGCCGCAGGCGGCGGTAAAGCCGCAACAACGACCACAGCGTCCCTAGCTCGGCCAAGGGGTTGAGGCCCCGGCGGCTGAGCGGAACCGCATGGTGGGTGAATCCAAGATCGCGGATACGCGCCACGGCGGCGCCCGGCGCGGTCGCGGCGTGAACCTCGTAACCCGCGTCCCGCGCCGCCAAAGCGACCGGCAGGCGATGGGAGAGAAAAAATCCGGCGTCGTTAACCGTGAACAACAGCTTGGGACGATGCGGTGCCGCTTGCCTTGTCATGCTTTTGTTTCTGGGCCTCGTGCCAGGCCTGAAATACCAGAACGTCCCATAAGTCGTATTGCCAGTTCGCGCGGCCGGAAAGATGGTCCGCCCATAGCCGGCGGATCGGCGCGGGATCGAAGAAACCTTCGCGGCGCAGCCGCGATTCGTCAAGCAGCGCCTCGGCCCAGTCGCGCAAGGGGCCGCGCAACCAAAGGTCCAGGGGCACCCCGAAGCCCATCTTCGGCCGCTCGAACAACTCGCGCGGGACATAGCGCGCCAAGACCTGACGCAACGCCCACTTGCCTTGTCCATGGCGCAGCTTCATGTGCATAGGCAGGTGCCAGGCGAATTCGACCGCCCGGTGGTCGAGCAGGGGCACCCGCGCCTCCAGGCCGACCGCCATGCTGGCCCGGTCGAGCTTGGTCAGGATGTCGTCCGGCAGGTAGGTGACCGTATCCAGATACATCATGCGCGCGGTGAAGGAATCCAGCCGCGCCCAGCGCCCGGGATCGCTCAGGATCGTCGCCGGTTCCTTGGAGCCCAGAACCACACCGGCGGGATCGCTCCAGTGGGACACAAGCTGCAGGTAGAGCGCCTCTTGCCCCTCGGCGTCCAAAATCCGCGCCAGCTTGTGCAGCTTCTCGCCGCCGTGTTGCTGACGCCAGCGCGCGGGCAGGACCGGATTCGCGAGGTCGAATAAACGCTGCCAGGTTCGCGGCGCGGCGCCGGTCAGGATTTTCGCCAGCGCCCGGCGCCCCGGCGCCGGCAAGCGCCCGAGCTTGCGCCAGATAGTCTCGGCCCAGGCGTAGCGGTTATAGCCGCCGAATAGCTCGTCGCCGCCGTCGCCCGACAGGCTGACCGTGACATGGCGGCGGGCTAGTTGGGACACCAGGAAGGTTGGGATTTGCGAGGAATCGGAAAAGGGCTCGTCATAGATTTCAGGTAGCTTCGGTATCGTGTCCTGGGCTTCGCGCGGCGTCACGTAGAGTTCCGTATGGTCCGTGCCCAGGTGCGCCGCGACGGCCTTGGCGTGTTCGGCCTCGTTGTATCCGGTCTCGTGGAAGCCGATGCTGAAGGTCTTCACCGGCCGGGCCGCTTGCGCCTGCATCAAGGCCACGACGCAGGAGGAATCGATACCGCCCGACAGGAAAGCGCCAAGCGGCACGTCGGCGACCGTGCGGCTTTGCACGGCGGCCCGCAGACAGGTGTCCAGGGCCTCAACCGCCGCCTCGTCGCTGCCGGAGAAGGGCTCGGCGCTGCCCCGTTCGGCGGCCTCGCGCGCCGACCAGTAGGCTTCGAAGTTGCGCGCCAGGGTTTCCAAACCCGGATCCCGGGCTTGCAAGTCCGGGGTTAGCGTCAGGATCGCCGCCGGCGGCAGCTTATAGATACCTTGGTAGATGGAATAAGGGGCGGGAATATAGTTGTGGCGCAGGGACAGGGCGAGGGCGCCGCGATCGATTTCGGGCGCGAAGCCCGGCCAGGCGGCGAAGGCGCGCAGCTCCGAGGCGAAGAGGAAAGCGCCGCCGGCCCAGCCGAAATAAAGCGGCTTTTCCCCCAGGCGGTCGCGGGCCAGGATCAAGCTCCGCCCGGCGCGGTCCCAGAGGGCGAAGGCGAACATGCCGTTGCAGCGCTTCAGCGCCCCGGACACGCCCCAGGCATCGATCGCGGCCAGCAGAACCTCGGTATCCGAATGGCCGCGAAACGCCGCGCCCTTGGCTTCCAACTCGCGGCGCAACTCCGCGAAATTATAAATCTCGCCGTTGTAGCTCAGGATATAGCGGCCGCTCTGGGACGCCATGGGCTGATTGCCGGCGGGCGAGAGGTCGATGATCGACAGCCGCCGGTGGCCGAGGGCGACGCCGTGGTCCGCGTCGATCCAGGCGCCGCCGCCGTCGGGGCCGCGGTGGCGCAAGGTATCCGACATGGCCAATGCCGTGGCGCGCAAGCCGGCGCCGTCAAGCCGCCGTTCTAAATCGATCAGGCCCGCGATGCCGCACATGGCGCGATTCCAAAGATTCTTAAAGCTGCCAGTAACGCAGGTGCGCCGGGCGCTCCCGGCCCCGCCACAAGCCCTTTATGTCGGCCAGGAGCCCGTTCGGTTTGAGTAGGTGCGTCAAGGCATCGCCGGTCAAGCTGGCGTAAGCCGAATGGGGAACCGCGCCGATGACGCAGTCGTAACCGCCGCGATCCGACAAGCTCGTCAGAAGGTCGAGGCCGTATAAGGCGCGCGCTTCTAGCGGATCGGCCATGGGATCGTGAATATCGACCTCATGGCCATCCTGGCGCAAACGCGCGGCCAGATCGACAACCTTGGTGTTACGCAGGTCCGGAACGTCCTCCTTGAAGGTCAGGCCCAGAATTAGGAAGCGAAGATCGGATCGGGGGGCATCGCCCTTGCCAAGCTGGCGCAGGATTTCCTCGGCCACGAAACCGGCCATGAGATCGTTGATCTCGCGCCCGGCCAGGATAACCTTGGGGTTCAAGCCCAGTTGCTTCGCGCAGTGGGCCAGGTAGAAGGGATCGACGCCGATACAGTGGCCGCCGACCAGGCCGGGCTTGAAGTTCAGAAAGTTCCACTTGGTTGCCGAAGCTTCGAGCACGTCGTGGACCGAGAGGCCGAGCCCGGAAAATATCGTCGCGATCTCGTTGATGAAGGCGATGTTGATGTCGCGCTGGGCGTTCTCGATCACCTTCGAGGCCTCGGCGGTCTTGATATCGCGGGCGATAAAGGCGCCGCCGGTTGTTATGCTGCCATAGACTCCGGCCAGCATCTTGGCGACCTCCGGCGTTTGCCCGGCGACCACCTTGGTAATGCGCTCGACGGTGTGTTCCCGGTCGCCCGGATTGATGCGTTCTGGCGAATAACCCAAGAAGAAATCCCGGCCGCAGACCAGGCCCGAGGCTTCGGCCAATAGCGGGCCGCAGATATCCTCGGTCACGCCGGGATAGACCGTGCTTTCGAAGACGACGACCGCGCCCTTGGCCATGACTTCCCCGACAGTCCGGCAGGCGGCCCGGACCGGGCTTAAATCGGGAAGATTATCCGCGGTGACCGGCGTCGGAACCGTGACCATGTAGATATCGGCGCCGGCGAGATCCTTGGGCTTGGTGGTAAAGGAGGCCGTGACCGAACGCAGAATCCCGTCCTCGACCTCCCCGGTACGGTCGTGGCCGGCTCCGATTTCCTCGATACGCCGGGGATCGATGTCGAACCCCGTAACCCCATAGCGGCGCGACAGGGCGACCGCGAGAGGCAGGCCGACATAGCCGAGCCCGATGACCGCGATTTTGGGGTTGGTTTTCATGAAACTACCAAATATTGAAACGTGCCGCGCAAGGTCCGCCAGCCCGGTGTTTTTGTCAATTGCTGCCAGGCCGCGCGCGCGCCGAGGCGGTCAGGGCAACCGCCAAGGCCGCCGTCATCAAGAGCGCCAGCCACTGATTCTGCCAGAACCCGAAGGCCGTGGTGGAGATCGCCAAGCCGGCCATATAGGTGGCTTGGCCCAAGAGCCGGTCCCGCCTGGGCAGAGTTTCCAGGCGTTGAATCAGGAGCCAGGCCAGGGCCAGGGCCAGGATCGCCCCCATAATACCAAGCTCCATCAGGATTTGCAGGGGCGCGTTATGGGGATGCAGGGCGATCGGATTCCGCCCACTCGCCTCCTCCTTGGCGGCCAGCTCATTCATGTGGCGCGCCGCGTCGAAGCCCCAGCCCAGGACCGGCTTTTCGGCGATGCGCTGGACCGTGAAGTGCCATATCTCAATCCGGTGCTTGGCCGACAAGGGAAGCCAGCCGGCGTCCTGAAGCTGGGCCTCGTAAAACTTGTGCCCGGCGAGCGGACTAATGAGCATGGCGCCCAGGGTCGCGGCGATCAAAACGATCCGGCCGGCCCGGCGGTGAGAGGCGGCAAGCGCCAGCGTCGCGGCGCCGGCCAGCAGACCGAAACCCGCCGACTGACTGCTCAGAAACGCCAGCGCCGCGAGGACCGCGGCCGGCAGGCAAAGGGCGGTCAGGGCGCCGGTGCGGCGCCACAGCAAGGCACAGGCCGGCCAGCACAATATGGCGGCCATGACGGCGCCCCGGCTCAAGAGGTTCAGCCCGTATCTGTCCAGGGTCTCCGGCGCGCGCAGCAAACCCAGGACCGGGAAGCCGAGGGCTGGTTCCAGGTAAAGCAGGGCCAGGGCCAAGCCTAGACCGGCCAAAAACCAGTTACCGGCCTGGGTTCTCGCCCTCTGGTCCAGGCGGCGGAGGGCCGCGTGCAGGAACAGGCCGGCGGCGAAGAGGACCGCGATACGCCCGGCCAGCAGGAACGCGCCCGGCGGGTCGAAGCCCCAAATAGAGGCCAGGGCGCAATATACAGTCAAGCCGCCCAGGGTGGCGCTCAGGCGCCGGTCCGGTAGCGGCCAGGAGGTTTTCCCCCTGGCGCGCCAGACCGCGGCCGCCAAGAGCGCCGCCGCGGCCAGAAGCAGCGGCACGATGCCTGGCGGCGCCAGGACGCCGAAGACCGGGGCTAGGAAGAAAAAAGCGCGGAAAATAAGGCCCCAGCACCTATCCGTGGCGGCCACTGGAGCCCCGGAAAACTCCAGATCCGGGTCGGCGCTTCCCGCCTGGGTGCCGGCATCGCTGGTCATTCGCCCCTCACACCCGGCGCCGGGTCCAAAACAATCCCTAGGGCCGCCGATCCCGCGATGGATAACAACTCAGGCGGCTTAATGCCATGAAATTTAAGGCCTGGAGCCGGGGATAAAGCTCAAGGCCTCTTGGCGTCCCGCGGGTTCAGGAATCCCGTGCCGGCTTCATCTGGGTGGAAGCGATGGCGACACCCAGGGCGACAATAACGATTATGATGGTCGCCAGGGCATTGATGTCCGGGCTGACCCCAAGGCGGACCTTGGAAAAGATGACCATGGGCAGGGTCGAGGCCCCCGGCCCCGATACGAAGCTGGCGATGACCAGATCGTCCAGGGACAAGGTGAAAGACAGCAACCAGCCCGAGATCAGCGCCGGCGCGATCACCGGCAAGGTGACATCGAAAAAGACCCGCGCCGGCTTGGCGCCGAGATCTAGGGCGGCCTCCTCGAGGCTCTCGTCCATATCGACCAGCCGGGATTGAACGACAATCGCCACATAGGCCATGCAAAAAGTCGTGTGGGCGATAATGATCGTCAGCAGGCCGCGCCCGGCGGGCCAACCGAAGGCGGATTCCATGGCGACGAACAACAACAACAGCGACAAGCCGGTAATCACCTCCGGCATGACCAGGGGGGCCGTCACCATGCCGCCGAGCAGGTTCTTGCCGAAAAAACGCCCGAAGCGGGTCAGCACCAAGGCTGCCAAGGTTCCGAAAACCAGCGCCAGGGACGCGCTGACGAAGGCTATTTTCAAGCTGATCCAGGCGGCGCCGAGGATCTGCGGATCTTCCAGAAGCTTGCCGTACCACTTGGTGGAAAAACCGGACCATACGGTCACCAGTTTGGACTCGTTGAAACTGAAAACGATCAGCGACACGATCGGGGCGTAAAGAAAGGTAAAGCCCAGGACGGCGGCAATGGACAGGAACCAGGGTTTTTTCTTCATGACGAGCCTTCCGCGCTCGCGGCCTGGGCATTGCGCAGCAGCATGATGGGAATGACCAGCAGGACCAGCATGACAATCGCCACGGCCGAAGCCACCGGCCAATCGCGGTTCGAGAAAAATTCGCTCCACAAAACCTTACCGATCATCAGCGTGTCCGGCCCGCCCAACAGGGCCGGGATAACGAACTCGCCGATAACAGGAATGAATACCAGCATGGACCCGGCGATCATGCCGGGAATCGACAGCGGCAGGGTGATCTTGAAAAACGTCGCCATGGGCCTGGCGCCGAGGTCGGACGAGGCTTCGAGCAAATCGTTGTCGAGCTTCACCAGATTTGTGAACAGCGGCAAGATCATGAACGGCAGGTAGGTGTAGACAATGCCCACATAGACGGCGAAGTTCGTCTGCAACATCACGATCGGTTCGGAGGTGATCCCCAGGGACAGCAGGATATTGTTGACGATGCCATTGCCTTTCAGGATTCCGATCCAGGCGTAAACCCGCAACAGGAACGAGGTCCAGAACGGCAGGATGATCAACATCAGTAACACGTTGCGCCGCCGCTCCGGCGCCCGGGCAATATAATAGGCCATGGGATAGGCCACGATCAGCGTCGCGACGGTGGAGAAGAACGCCACCTTGATCGACGACCAGTAGGCCAGGATATAAAGGCTGTCTTCGATCAAATACGCATAATTGGAAAAATTCAGTTTGAGCAGCATGGCCCCTTCGCCGGTCCACTCGATCAAGGATGTGTAGGGGGGCCTGGCGATGACCGCTTCGGAAAAGGAAATCTTCGCCACCACGGCGAAGGGGATCAGAAAGAAGACGATGAGCCACCACATGGGCACGCCAATGACCAAAGCGCGGCCGTGGGCGCCGATGAACTTTAGGGTCTTCGTCAGGGGCGGGGCCGCCTGAGCGCCGGTCATTGGGTCAGCACCACGCCGGCTGTATCGTCCCAGGCGAGATAGACAGTGTCCCCCCAGCCCGGCGCGGCCTCGGCATCATGTCTGTCCCGGTTCGACCTCGTCGCCCGCACGTTCTTACCGCTGGCCAGTAAAATGCGATAGACCGAGAGATTCCCCAGATAGGCGATTTCATCCACCGTGCCCGTGACAAAATTGTACTTGCCGGCCGGCTGTTCCTTGGAGAGGGAAAATTTTTCGGGCCGCACCGCCAGCCACATTTTTTGGTTTTCCGTACAGCTTACGCCATGGGCGACGTGGATGTCGCAGCCTCCCTCCTGGGAATGCAGGCGGACGAAATTTTCCGCGTCCTCGGTTACCCGGCCCTCGAAAATATTGACCGAGCCGATAAAGTCGGCGACGAAACGCGACTGTGGGTATTCGTAAATAGCGTGCGGTTCGCCCACCTGAACGATCTCGCCCCGGTCCATCACGCCGATGCGCGAAGACAGGGTCATGGCTTCTTCCTGATCGTGGGTGACCACGATGAAGGTGACGCCCAGGCTTTCCTGAATATTCACCAGCTCGAATTGGGTTTCCTCGCGCAACTTTTTATCGAGCGCGCCAAGGGGCTCGTCCAGCAACAACAACTTCGGGCGCTTGATGAGCGAGCGGGCGAGGGCCACGCGCTGCCTCTGGCCGCCCGATAATTGGCCCGGCTTACGCTTCGCGAAACCGTCCAGTTGCACCAGCGTGAGCATCTCGGCGACGCGCTCGGCGATCTCGGCCTTCGCCACCCCGTCCCGCACCAAGCCGTAGGCCACGTTTTTCTCGACGCTCATGTGCGGGAACAGCGCGTAAGACTGAAACATCATGTTCGTCGGGCGCTCATAAGCAGGGATGCTGGCCATGTCCTGCCCGTCGATCTCGATGCGCCCGCTGCTGGGCGTCTCGAATCCCGCCAACATACGCAGCAAGGTCGACTTCCCGCACCCGGACCCACCGAGCAGGCAGAACAGCTCCTGGCGGTAAATATCGAGCGACACGTTGTCCACCGCGATAAAGTCGCCGAAGTTCTTCGTCAAGTTGGAGATACGGATGAAGGGCGCCTCGGCCTGATCGACCCAGGGTTTGGCGCCGGTGGCTATGGTTTGCTTGGTTTCTATTCTATCCACCCCCATGAAAGGCCAAGCCCGTCATGCCGTTCAAATGGCATGACGGGCCTTGCCGCCGGTTACTTCCCGGTTTGTATTTTTGTCCATAGCCGGGTCATGACCCGGTCCGTGCGCTTGTTATAGACCTGGGCGGACCACAACTTCGCCTGCACGTCTAGGGGTGGGAAAATGCCGGGATCTTCCTTGATTTCCTCTTCGACCATGGGCATGGAGGCCCGGTTGGCGTTCGCATACCAGACGTAATTGGTATTATTGGCCGTGATCTGCGCGTCCATCATGAAGTTGATGTAGGCATGGGCGGCGTCCTTGTTTTTCGAATCCACGGGGATGGCCAACATATCGAACCATTGGGTGGCGCCTTCCTTGGGGATGACATAGGAAACCTCGACCCCTTTATCGGCTTCGCCGGCCCGGTCCCGGGCCTGGAATATATCGCCGGACCAGCCGACCGACACGCAGATATCGCCATTGGCCAGATCGGAGATGTATTGGGACGAATGGAAATAGCGGATATGCGGCCGGACGGCGGTCAACAGTTCGGCGCCTTTTTCCAGGTCTGCCTTCTTGGTTGAGCGCGGGTCGAGGCCCACATAATTCATGGCCGCCGCCAGCAACTCCGTCGGGGCGTCGAGAAAAGAGATGCCGCAATCCGCCAGCTTCGCCGCGATGGCGGGATCGAAAACTAGATCCCAAGAATCCGTGGGCGCGGAATCGCCCAGACGTTCCGCGATGGCCTTAGTGTTATAGCCTATGCCGGTGGTACCCCACATATAGACCACCGCATGAGCGTTGTCCGGATCGAAGACGGCGGCCTGCTTCATAAGACCGGCGTCCATGTTCTTCAGGTTCGGCAGTTTGGATTTATCGAGCTTGACATAAACCCCGGCCGCGATCTGGCGATTCATGAAGTCGGCGCTGGGGGTCACGACATCGTAACCCGAAGAGCCGGCCAGCATCTTGGCTTCAAGGACTTCGTTGGAATCGTAAACGTCGTAGGTCACCTCGATACCGGTTTCGGCGGTGAACTTTTCGATGGTATCTTCGGCGATATAGTCCGACCAGTTATAGACGTGCAGAACTTTCTCCGCCGCCAGGACCGGCGATATCGCGAGCGCCAAAAGCGCGGTCATCGATAGTAACTTTTTCATGCGATTGCTCCCTTCAGTTCGGTTTTTTTCGTGTCTTTTCAGCCGGCATACGCCGGACGATTCCCTAATTCGGCCCCGATTGTAGCCGAATAGGCTAATATGAGAAACAATGAACCGCGTTCCGGCCCTAGTGGATAGAATCTAACAGATGGTGCCCACTAGGTGGGGAATGGCCTAATTCGGGGCAGCCAGCGTGACGGCCGCTTTCGTTACCACCCGCCCGGCGGAGAAGCGCAGCGTCACCGTGGTGCCGGCGCCGGTTTTGCTTTGCAGATCCAGCGATCCCCCGTGCAGTTCGACGAGAGACTTGACCAAGGGCAGGCCAAGGCCGGTCCCTTCGTAGCTTCGATTGAGATGACCGTCGATCTGCCGGAAGGGGGCCAAGGCCACGGGGATATCCTCTAGCGCGATGCCGATTCCCGAGTCGCAAACCTGGAACACATAGCCGTCATTCGGACGGCACCAGGCCTTGAGCGTAACCTCACCGCCATGCGGCGTGAACTTGACCGCATTGGACAGAAGATTGATCAGAATCTGCTTGAGCTTGCGTTCGTCGGCGTAAAGCAGCGGCAGACCGTCCCCGATTTCCAATTTTAGGTCCACGCCGGCCGCCGCGGCGCGCTCCTTGACCAAGTGCAGACATGACTGGACGGTTTCGGTAATATCGAAAGCCGTCTCGTTAAGTTCTGCCTTGCCGGCCTCGACCTTGGAAAGGTCGAGGATATCGTTGATGAGGGCCAGCAGATGCACGCCGGACTGGCCGATGTCCCCCGCGTACTCAAGATATTTCGGGCACGCCACGGGCCCGAACACCTCACCGCTAATCATTTCCGAAAAACCGATAATGGCATTCAAGGGGGTGCGCAGCTCGTGGCTCATGTTGGTGAGGAACTCTGTCTTAGCCCGGTTCGCCCATTCCGCTTCCTCGCGCGCTTGAGTGAGGTGTTGCGCCGTTTCCTCGAGCTCCGCCGTGCGCTCCTCAACCGACTGGAGCGCGCGTTGAACCCTCTCCACCATGCGGTTGAAGGCCGTGGCCAAATGGCCGAATTCGTCCTTGCTCTGGATGTCGATCCTGTGGGTGAGATCCCCTTCGCCGACGATCTCCACGCCGCGCACCAGGGCGCGCATGGGAAAGGCAATCGCGCGCGACAGCGCCCAGGCGGAACCGCAGCCGGTTAAAACAACAAAGGCGCCCATGACCAGAAGCAACAGACTTGCCTTGGCGATCGCTGCTTTCGCGTCCCTTACCGCCCCGATAGTTTCGTCGCGAATCAAGGGTTGGATATGATCGTCCAGAACGATGTCGATGCTCGCCTGAGCGCGCCCGTAGTCATTCAGCTTCTCGTTCAGTTCGTCGCTAAGATCCAGGATACGGTTAGCGATTGTCATGGCGGTATCGAAGTCCCGCACGAACTGGGTCACCAAACCAGCCTCTTCCTCCGGCATGCCGTCTTGCCGGTATAAAATCGTCAAGCGCTCGATGTCGGCCTTTGTTTCTCCAAGCTTCGTGCGCACGGCTGAATCCCGGCCGGCGATATAGGCCATTATCGATGTGAAACACTCATCGATGATTTCGTCTATCTCCTCGATAAAGTTCTGCTTCTTGAAGAATTCTGGCGTTTCTTGCCCGCCGCGCGCCCGTAGTTTCGTATCTAACAGGTCGTCGATCTCCAAGGATAAGCGCTGAAAATTTTCCAGAGTTCTTTTCCGCTCGCCCGCGAGACCCACGATATCTCTGCCCAGAACTTTGAATTCCTTGTAGCGCCGCGCCACATCCAGGCCTAGCCGGCGCCCCTCGCCGGTCACGGCAAGCCGCGCGAATTCGGCGGCGAACCGGTCGAAATCAGCCTCGGAATCCCGGATGGTTTGGTAATGCTTGGGGTTCTGATCGCTAACATACCCGAGTACCGCCTTAGCGGTCTCGCCGGCGTTGATCTCCATCTCCAGGATGGCATGTTCGAGGGGTTGTTTGATCTCGACGAGGTGCAAAATCTTCGCGCCGATTCTGTCGATTAACGTCAGCGCCACGAAACTGCCGCCGGCCATAACCAGCATCAAAATCGCGAAGGCAAGCCACAATTTTCGCGAGACCCCCCAGCCCCCAGCCATCAAGGAGTTCGCGGCGCGGCGGATAGGCGGCGGCATTGTACCGGCTGTTTGTTCGTATTTGAACATTACGTCTCGTAAAACCCGCCGGAGGACAAGAAGGACAAGGAGTTACGGCATAATACGACTGCCGGTCTAAGCGGCGGTTAACGCTTGGTTGAGCCGCCCCGGCCCCCATGCCGCCAGAACATAAAAATGCCTCAGTCCCGGTATATGGCCGTCGAGACGGTGAAATGACTTGATAAATTAGCCTTTTGGCCGCAGGTCTCAGGCTGGGAAGGCGGGTCCGGGTGAATCCGTCTAGTCGCTCGCGCGGGAATTTGTTAACATTGTCTAAACCGTCTGCGCGCAGAATTGGCGCCAGGGCCCGGAAGAGGCCGGAAAGTGCGATTACCGGGATACGTGCGATGATATGCCGCCTTTGGACAACGGCGCTACTGGTGCTTGGATTGAGCGCTTGCGCCGAGCTGGCGCCCCAGCGCCCCGGCGCGCCCGCCGATGCGGGCGCGGCGGTTTCGGTCGAGATGTTTCCCGCCAGCGATGAGATAAACTGGGGGCTGATCGACGGTGAAACGGCGAAATCCCTAGCCGCCCAAGAGCGCCCGCCCAAGCCGCGGCGAAAGCCGGATCGAAGCGAAACGGCGGCCCTGGCCGAACCCGACCCGGATTTGCTGGTCGGTTTGGATTTCGAGGCCACCAAGGCGCTGCTTGGCGATCCGGTCTTAAAAATGGAGCAGCCGCCGGCCAAGGTTTGGGCCTATAATGGCGGGGCGTGCATGTTCAGCGTGTTTTTCTATCCGAGCATGGATGACAGTGTGTTCCGGGTACTGACATACGAAATGACCGGCAATGCGCCGGAATTACAGTTGCAGACAGCCAGCAAATCCAGCGATACCGGCGCGGAGAAAATCAGCGATCCGGCAAGCCCGATCCTGCGCCGCTGTTTCGCCCATTTGCTGCAAGTAAGGGATATGGAAGATGCGGGGTGATCGATGATGTCCTTGGCCGCCAGAGTTCAAGAACCGCAAGCGGCGCGCGTGGTCATCGTCGACGATGACGATCTGTTCCGCGAATCCTTAGGCCTAAATCTCGCCGAGGAAGGATACGATGTCGTCGACTTCCCGGACGGCGAAAGCGTTCTGACCTTCTTCCACGAGGGCAATCCGGCCGATGCCGTGCTCTTGGATTGGCGCATGCCCGGCTTGGACGGGCTTGGCGTGCTGCGCCGTCTGCGTGAGACGCGGGTCGAAACCCCGGTGATCTTCCTGACCATGCTCAGCGACGAAATTTACGAAGAGGCGGCGTTGAAATGGGGCGCGGTCGATTTTATCGACAAATCGCGCCGGTTGCAGATCATTTTAGGCCGGCTCAAGCTGATTACCGACGGCGCCAAGGCCCTGGCCGGCGCCGGCTCTCTGAGCGAGGGAGAGATCGCAGCCGATGCCACGGGCAAGGTGCGCCGTGGGCCGCTTGAGCTCAAGCTAGGTATTCACCGGGCCTTATGGCGGGAGGCGCAGGTCGACCTCACCCTCAGCGAGTTCGCCATCATCCGCTTCATGATCACCCAAGCGGGCCGTGACGTCACCTACCGGCAGATATACGACATTGTCCGCGGCAAGGATTTCGTGGCCGGGTTCGGCGAAGATGGCTACCGGGCCAATGTGCGCTCCTTCATCAAGCGGATTCGAAAGAAGTTCCGCGATACCGATGAGGATTTCGACCGGATCGAGAATTACCCCGGATTCGGCTATCGCTGGCGGGACGAAGCGGGTGAGCTTGGCGCCGAAGCCAAGAGCGCAGCGGGCGCGCCGGCCGGGCAAGCGGGAGCAGGAAACGAGGCTGAGTGACCATGGCGCGGGCCGAGCCAACGGCCAAGCGCGCCAAGATTCAAGCCGCCCGCGGTAAAAAGCCAAGCGTCCACGGCAAAAAGCTTTGGCGCTTGGGCGGCGCGACCCGGTCCCTGCTCGGCAAGCTGGTCCTGCTTCTCGTCGTCTTCATGAGCGTGCCGGTGATTCTGTATTCGGAATTCCGCCAGGCCGATTCGGAAAAACGGCGGCTGCTGCTGGAAAGCGTCCGCGCCCAGGGACTCTTGGTGGCGGAGGGCTTGCGCCCCTTGCTATCGCGCGTGGAGCCCTCGCCGCTGCCGGGCTTGAACGACGCGGTCAAGCCCCTGGCGGCCAACTTCGCCGGGATCAAGGTTCTGTTCCGCCCTGCCAGCGCCCACGGTCTGGAAGACTTTTTCTTCGTCGCCTCGGAACCCCCGGTTCCCGCCGCGACCCTGAAGGCGGAGCGCGACCGCCTGATCGAACGCGGCGTTCTGGATAAGCTAGCCGAATCCTGCCAGGTCCAAGTGCCTATCGCCCTGCGCCACCTGCAAGACAGCGGCACCGGGGAGCTCTTGACCTCGATCACGCCGGTCACCACCAAGGCCGGGTGCTGGGCCGTGATCACGACCCACCGCTCGACCGAAATGCTGGGCACGGCCATCGACCAGCCCTACTGGAAGACCATCGAGGTGCGGGTCGCCTCGGCCATTTATCTGGGCATGGCGATCTTC
The DNA here is from genome assembly GCA_021776135.1 of Kiloniellaceae bacterium. Taxonomy (GTDB): domain Bacteria; phylum Pseudomonadota; class Alphaproteobacteria; order Kiloniellales; family J153; genus JAJFGN01. Next base: position 5,687 of record JAJFGL010000031.1, on the reverse strand, counting down.
ACATTCGGCCTGTTCTATTCGATCTGGCGCAGCATCATGCGGTTTCGCGACATGGCGCGCGGCATCGGCGAGGGCCGGGTTCCCGGCCAGGGCTTCGCCGCCCAGAACGAAGTGCCGGAATTATCCGAGGTCGCGGAGGAATTCGACCGCATGACCGGCGCCCTGCACGATTCGGCGGATTCCCTGCGCCGCGCGGCGGAAGATAACGCCCACGCCTTCAAAACCCCGATCGCCATCATGCGCCAGTCCCTGGCGCCCTTGCACCGGTTTATTCCGGGCGACAACCCGCGCGGTAAAAGGGCGTTGGAGGTTATCGAGGAATCCGTCGACCGCCTGGACTACCTGGTCGCCAGCGCCCGCCGGCTCGACCAGGCGACGGCGGAGTTGCTGGATGCGACACGCGAAAAGATCGATGTCTCGCAGTTGGTCGAACGCATGCTCGGCGCCTACGCGGATAGCTTGGCGAGCCGGGAATTGACCCTGTCCACGGCCATACAGCCGGAGATCCTTGTCCGCGCCGGACAGGATCTGATGGAAACCGTGATCGAAAACGTCATCGATAACGCGGTTGGGATTTCTCCACCCGGGTCCGAGATCAGGATAGATTTGCGGCGCGCCAAGGGCGGCGCCGTTTTGATCGTGCGCGACCGGGGCCCCGGTATCGCGCCGGAGAATCTGGAACGGATCTTCGATCGCTATGTTTCGCTGCGCGGCCGCCAAAAGGACGGCCCCAAGACGGCGAACGCGCGCCACTACGGTATCGGCCTGTGGATCGTACGGCGGAATTTACAGTCCATAGGCGGCCGGGTCTGGGCCGAAAACCGCCCGGCCGGCGGCTTGGCCATCGTCATGGGCCTGCCGATCGCGTCTTAGAACATTTTCTCTCATGGGTTTGTTTACGCGGCGGCGGCGGCAAGGCACACTTGCCTGGAACCCGCACCCGGAGAGGAACCCATCATGGCCGCACCGTCCAGAAAAGTGATTATCACCTGCGCCGTCACGGGATCGATTCACACCCCCACCATGTCGCCGCACCTGCCCGTGACCCCCGGCGAAATCGCCGAACAATCGGTGGCGGCGGCCGAGGCCGGGGCCGCCATCATCCATCTTCACGCCCGCGATCCCGAGGACGGACGGCCCAGTTTCGACCCCCAGGTCTTCATGGAATTCCTGCCCCGGATCAAGCAGCAGTGTGACGCGGTGGTGAACATCACCACCGGCGGCGGCCAGGGCATGAGCGTGGACGAACGCATTGCGGCGGCCCTGCATACCAAGCCCGAGATGTCGTCCCTGAACATGGGTTCGATCAATTTCGGCCTCTACCCCATGTTGAACCGCTACCCGGAGTTCAAGCACGACTGGGAGCGGGCGCACCTGGAAAACTCGCGCGACGCCATCTTCCGCAACACCTTCGGCGATATCGAACGCATCCTGAAGGAGCTTGGCGAAGGCTGCGGCACCCGCTTCGAATTCGAATGCTACGATGTCGGCCATCTGTACAATCTGGCGCACTTTCTCGACCGGGGCCTGGTGAAGCCGCCCTTGTTCGTGCAGACCGTGTTCGGAATTCTGGGCGGCATCGGGCCGGACCAGGAAAACGTCATGCACATGCGACGCATCGCCAATAAGCTGTTCGGCGCCGACTATCAGTGGTCGATCCTGGCCGCCGGGCGCCACCAAATGCCGTTTTGCACCTTCGCCGCGACCCTGGGCGCCAATGTCCGCGTGGGGCTGGAAGACAGCCTCTATCTGGGCAAGGGTGAAATGGCGCCCTCGAACGCGGCCCAGGTCGCCAAGATCCGGCGCATCCTGGAAGAACTTTCCCTGGAAATCGCGACCCCGGCGGAGGCCCGCGAGATGCTCGACCTCAAGGGCGGCGATCAGGTCTCTTTTTAAGGATTACCAACCATGACCGTTATCGCGAACGAAAGAATCGTCTATTTCAACGGCGGCTACATTCCCGAAAGCCAGGCCCTGGTGCCCTACCGCGAACGCAGTTTTCTGTTCGGCGACGCCGCCTTCGATATGACCCGCACCTTCAAGCACAGGATATTCAAGCTGGAGGACCATATCGAACGCTTTTACCGCTCCATGCGCGCCCTGCGCCTCGACCCCGGCATGGAACCGGGCGAGATGATCGCCATCACCAGGACGCTGGTCGAGAAGAACCTGCACTTGTTCGGCGCCCAGGAAGACTTCTGGGTCGGACAGCGGGTGACCCGCGGCGTGCTGAAGGTCGAGGGCGACAACTGGGATCACTACGGACCGACGATCATCGTCGAATGCCTGCCCATGCCGCTGGCGGAGCGCGCGCACTACTACCGCGACGGCATTCCGGTCGTGGTCCCCTCGGTGCGCCGGACCGCGCCGGATTCCCTGCCCCCGCGCGCCAAGACCCACAACTACCTCAATTTAATCCTGGGCGATTTGGAAGTCCGGGCCCAGAACCCCGACGGCTGGGCCATTCTGCTGGACTGCAACGGCAACCTCTGCGAAGGCATGGGCAGCAATCTCTTCCTGGTGCGCGGCGGCGAACTTTTGACGCCGAGGGAGAACTTCGTCCTGCCGGGGGTCAGCCGCCAGACGGTCATGGATCTGGCCAAGGACTTGGGCATTCCCGTCCGCGAGGCCGATCTGGACTTGTTCGACGGCTATAACGCCGACGAGGCCTTCATAACCTCGACCAGCCTGTGCATCGCGCCGGTCGCCAGCATCAACGGCGTGACCCTGGGTAAAGAAGGCCAAGTCTATGGCCCCGTCACCCGGCGCCTGATCGATGCCTATGCCGGCCTGGTGGACTGCGACTTCGTCCAGCAGTACCTAGACCGGTGTCCGGCATGAGCGAAGCGATTGAGTTGCGCAAACCCTATCTGCTGTTTCTGGGTTCGGCCGATAGCGCGATAAACGCCAAGACGGCGGCGGGCGTGGCCCATTGGCGTCCGGAACATTGCCGGGCGCAGCTTCGCCTGGATGACAAGACCGTCGATCTCGGCTTTCCCGATATGAGCGTGGGCGAGGCGGCGGCGGCCGGTTGCGCGACCTTCCTCATCGGCTTGGCGCCGGTCGGCGCGGTTCTGCCCGATAGCTGGCTTGCCTTGTGCGTGGCGGCGCTTGAGGCGGGCATGGATATCGCCAGCGGCCTGCATGTGCGCCTGGGCGCTATCCCCGCCCTGGCCGAGGCGGCACGAAAATCCGGGGGCCGGATCCTGGACGTCCGCGAACCGCCCCCCGGCCTGCCCTGCGGAACCGGCGACAGGCGGAGCGGCAAACGCCTGCTGACCGTGGGCACGGATTGCTGCGTCGGCAAGATGTTCTCGGCCCTAGCCATCGATGCCGAGATACGAAAGCGCGGTGTGAAGTCCACTTTCCGCGCCACCGGCCAGACCGGGATTCTGATCCAGGGCAGCGGCCTGGCCATCGACGCCGTGGTCTCTGACTTCCTCTCCGGGGCGGTGGAGGTTCTGGCCCCCGCGAACGATCCCGATCATTGGGATGTGATCGAGGGCCAGGGCTCGCTCTATCATCCCGCCTACGCCGCCGTCAGCCTTGGCCTGCTGCACGGGGCCCAGGCCGACGCCCTGGTCCTGTGCCACGAGCTTGGCCGCACCGCCATCGACGGCAATTACCAGGATTTCCCCATCCCGCCCCTGGAGGAGGTGATCGCGCTGAACCTCCAGGTGGCGCGGCGCACCAACCGGAACGCCGCCCTGCTTGGCCTCTCGGTCAATTCCTCCAATCTCGGCGCGGCGGCAGCCACGGCGGCCATGGCGGAGCTTGAAGATACCCTGGGGGTTCCCGTGATCGATCCAGTGCGCACCGGGGCCGCCAAGCTGGTGGATGAACTGAATACATGACCCGCAAGCTAACCGTAAGAAACGAAGTCTGGCCCCTGCGCGAAACCTTCGTCATCTCCCGCTTTGCGCAGGAACAGGGCGATGTGGTGGTGGTGGAGATCGAGGAGAAGGGCGTCCTGGGCCGGGGCGAGTGCGACCGCGCCGAGGTCTACGACCCGGAGCTTACGCCGGTCGCCGATGAGATCGAGGCCATACGAGGCCGCATCGAATCCGGCCTGAGCCGGGCGGAGCTGCAAGAGGTCTTGCCCCAGGGCCATGCCCGCTGCGCCGTCGATTGCGCGCTCTGGGATTTGGAGGCCAAGCAGTCCGGCACGCCCGTCTATCGCCTGGCCGGCCTGGATGCGCCCTTGGCGCCGGCCACCACTGTGTTCACGATTTCCCTGGATACCCCGGAAACCATGGGCGCCAGCGCCAAGGCCAATCGCGCGCGCCCGGTTCTTAAGCTCAAGCTCGGCCGCGACGGCGACCCGGCGCGCGTCGCCGCCGTCCGCGAAGCGGCGCCGGACGCGCGTATTTCGGTCGATGCAAATACCGGCTGGAGCGAAGCCCAGTTCCGGGACTTCATGCCCAAGCTGGCGAAGCTGGGCGTCGAACTGGTGGAGCAGCCTTTCGTCCCCGGCCAGGACGCCATGCTGGCGGGTTACGACAGCCCGATCCCCATCGCCGCGGATGAATCCTGTCTCAACCGGGAGTCGCTGCCGGATCTCGTGGGCAAGTACGGCTTCGTGAATATCAAGCTCGACAAGGCCGGCGGGCTTACCGAGGCTCTGGCCCTGGCCCGGGAAGCGAAATCCATGGGCTTCGGGATCATGGTCGGTTGCAACATCGGCACCTCCCTGGCCATGGCGCCGGGCATGGTGGTCGCGCAACTGGCGAGCTTCGTCGATCTGGACGGCCCCTTGCTCCTGTCCAAGGACCGGGCGCCGGGCCTGCGCTACGAGGGCAGCACGATTTACCCCCCCGATCCGGCGCTCTGGGGTTAGGTTGAGGACTCATTCAGGTCCACTCGATTATGAGAGCGGCGAGAGCGAGGCCCGAGAGGTAGTTTTGAGCGTGGCGGTCGTATCTGGTTGCGATGCGCCGCCAGTTTTTGAGTTTGCAGAACAAGCGTTCGATGACATTACGCCGCCGATAGGCCTTGCGATCGATTGGGTATGGGGTCCGGCGTGAAGCGGTCGATGGAATGACGGCTTTGATGCGCTGTTTTCCGAGCCAGTCTCGAAACCTGTCGGCATCGTAGGCTTTGTCGGCAAGGAGCCGTTTCGGACTGGCGACGGCGCTCAGCAGAGGTATGGCCATGGTGATATCGGCAACATTGCCGGGGGTCAGGACAAAGGCGACCGGTCTGCCTTGATCATCGGCCAAAGCATGGATTTTGCTCGTTCTGCCGCCACGCGAGAGGCCAATCGCTTCCGCGTACTCCCCCTTTTTGAGCCAGCCGCCGAGCGATGCGCCTTAACGTAACTGCTGTCGATGGATAATTCCTCGGGAACCGGGCCCGCCGCCGCCATTTTCTCGAAGATGCCCTGCCAGATGCGGCGCTTTGACCAGCGGTTGTAGCGGTTGTAGATCGTGGTTGGCGGACCATATGGCGGCGGCACGTCACGCCAGCGGCACCCGGTCTTGAGAATATGAAGAATGCCAGAGATGACAGTCCGGTCATCCACACGCGGCTTGCCGGGGTTACCATGCGGTAGATGCGGTTCAATCGCCGCCCAAGCTTCATCTGAAAGCCAAAAAAGATCCATGTCAGACACCTCGTCAGAACAAATACCCAATAAGGGCTTTCTCAGTGCCACAATATCAACGAGTTGTATAGGTTCTCAACCTAGG
>JAJFGL010000004.1 GCA_021776135.1 Kiloniellaceae bacterium | reverse complement strand
CGGCTAGGAGCGTGGGCTGTAGCGATGTGGGTCATCGGAAAGCCCGCGCGACGCCGTCCGAAAGCCTTGGTAATGCGCCGTTCCGGTCGCGCGGGCGACCCGCCGGAGGGCGTCGGAAAGCCTTGACGATGTGCCGCATCGTCTGCGGCTTCCCTCCTGCCCGGCGGATCGCCTGCGCGATCTCTAGGGATCATTATCGAGGTTCCTTGGTATAATGCTTAAAGCGCGCATCATCCCCTGCCTCGATGTGAAAGACGGCCGGGTCGTCAAGGGAGTCAACTTCGTCGATTTGCGCGACGCGGGCGACCCCGTGGAACAGGCGCGCCTCTATGATAGCGCCGGCGCCGATGAGCTGACCTTTCTCGACATCACCGCCAGCCATGAGAAGCGCGGCATCTTTCTCGACGTGGTCGCGGGCACGGCGGAACAATGCTTCATGCCCCTGACCGTGGGCGGCGGGGTGCGCGCGGTTGAAGACGTGCGGGCGCTTCTTTTGGCCGGGGCCGACAAGGTCGCGATCAATACCGCCGCCGTCACGTCGCCGGAGCTAGTCGCGGCGGCGGCGGAAAAGTTCGGGTCGCAATGCATCGTGGTTTCCATCGACGCCAAGCGGACCCAAGCGCCGGAATGTCCGAGCGGCTTCGAGGTCTTCACCCACGGCGGCCGCGATGGGACCGGGCTCGACGCCCTGGCCTGGGCGCGCCGGATCGTCGATCTTGGCGCCGGGGAGATCATGCTGACGTCCATGGACCGCGACGGCACCAAACAGGGTTTCGACATCGAACTCACGCGCCTGATCGCCGATGCGGTCAGCGTGCCGGTCATCGCCTCTGGCGGGGTCGGAACCCTGGATCACCTGGTCGAGGGAATCCGCGACGGTCATGCTTCGGCGGTCTTGGCGGCCTCGATCTTTCATTTCGGGGAATACTCAATTCATCAGGCCAAGGCCTTCATGTCCCGCGCCGGGGTGCCGGTGCGGCCTCTGGCCTCGCCCGCGAATTCCTGATACCGGTGAAGGCATGAGTGGCAAGAAAGAGATCGGCGGCGCGATCCTCGACCGGCTGTTCGAGGTTATCGAAAGCCGCCGCCATGCCGACCCAAGCGAATCTCATACCGCCAAGTTGTTCGCCAAGGGCCCAAATAAGATCGCGCAAAAAGTCGGCGAGGAAGCGGTCGAGACGGTGATCGAGGCGGTCGCCGGCAATAACGATAAACTCGCCGCCGAAAGCGCGGATCTCCTGTATCACCTGCTGGTGCTCTGGTCGGCGCGCGGCCTGACCCCGGCCGATATCTGGGCCGAGCTCGCGGCCCGACGGGGCCTATCCGGCATCGCCGAAAAGGACTCCCGGTCATGACCTACGACCCGGACAACATCTTCGCCAAGATTCTTCGCGGCGAGATTCCCTGCGATAAGGTCTATGAGGACGACCACGTTCTGGCCTTCAACGACATCAACCCGCAAACACCCAAGCACATCCTGGTGATTCCCAAGGGCGCTTATGTTTCCTTCGACGATTTTTCGGAACAGGGGAGCGAGGCGGAGATAGCCGCCTTTATGCGCGCCGCCGGAAAGATCGCCCGCGACGCCGGTATGATCGAATCGGGTTACCGGATCCTGGCCAACACCGGGCGCGATGCGCACCAGGACGTACCCCATTTCCATCTGCACATCTTCGCCGGCAAGAATTTGGGCCGCATGATCAAGCCCCCGGAAAAATAATTTCCTGAAATTTTTTATTCCTGTGGATAACTCAGCAGTGGAAAACCGGCGCCGGCTGCCGGTTGTTGTGACTTTAGGTTCACAACATGACCGTTTTTCTGATTTCAGGAACAAAACCCTATTGCAAATATGGTTAACGACTCTTAATTATGAGCGACGACTTGCCGCTCACGATTCGGTCATGGGAGAGTTTCCGTCATGACAGCGTTCGGCGGCGGTATCCATCTTAACTTACTCCAGATGGAGATGCGGACATGGCACAGCCAGCCCAAAAACCACAAGACACGATCCAAGACCCCCCGCAGAAAATTTCTCAGGTGGCTCTTAAAATAACGCCTCAAGCCAAGGTGCAAGAGACTCGCGCCGATAGTCCTCAAAAAACCAAAACGATCAAAACGATCAAAACGACCGAAACGACCGAAACCGCACCGCGCGGTGCCGGCGGCGACGAGGATATGACGAACACCGAAGCACTGGACGCCATGATCAAGGCGAACGAGGTCATGCTGAAAGGTGTGGCCGAGATGCAGCGCGAGATCATGGATTTCGGTAAGACGCGCCTGAACGAGGATATCGATACCCAGGAAGCCTTGTCGAGTTGCGCGGATCTGCAGGAAGCCATCCAAGTGCAGACCGACTTCACGCAAAAGGCCATACAGCAATACGCGGATGAGATGACAAAATTGCTCAACCTCTCCGCCAGGGTCGGGCGCGATTGTTGGAGTCCCTTCGAGGACGCAGCCAGCGTCGTTTTTAAGGGCGTGAAGACACGCTGATCCGTTAGGGGGGATGCGATAAGCATCGCCCGCCGGCTCGATAAAAACTTGTCGTCCGGCCATGACTAGGCTTGACGCAGTTTTAACCCCGCGCCGGAACCACCCTTCGGTACGAGAGCGCTTCCGCGATGTGCAGGCGGCGCACGTCCGGGGCGCCTTCCAGGTCGGCCAGGGTGCGAGCCACGCGCAGCACCCGGTGATAGCCGCGCGCGGTGAGGCGCATGCGGCCGGCGGCCTCACTCAGCAGGTCGCGCCCCGGGGCGTCGGGCGCGGCGATTTCTTCCAGCAGGGTGCCGTCGGCCTCGGCGTTTGTGCGCGGGCGATGCTCGGCGGGCAAGTCCCGGTAGCGCGCGGTTTGGCGCTCGCGCGCGATGGATACCCGCAGGGCGACCACGTTTGAACCCTCGGCGGGCGGCGGCAGGGACAAGTCCGCCGGGCTGACGGCGGCGACCTCCACATGGCAGTCGATGCGGTCGAACAGGGGCCCGGAAATCTTGGACTGGTAATCCATGGCGCATTTAGGCGCCCGGGCGCAGGCCAGAGCCGGATCGTCAAGGTGGCCGCAGCGGCAGGGGTTCATGGCCGCGACGAACTGCACCCGGGCGGGATAGGTGACGTGCATATTGGCGCGCGCGATGGCGATGCGTCCGGTCTCCAGGGGCTGGCGCAGGGCCTCCAGGGTTGGGCGCGGAAACTCCGGCAACTCGTCCAGGAACAAGACCCCCAGGTGGGCGAGGGAAATCTCCCCCGGTTTCGCCCGTATCCCGCCCCCGGCAAGGGCGGCTAACGAAGCCGAATGGTGCGGGTCGCGGAATGGCCGCAGGCGCAGCAGGCGGCCGTCTTTCAGCTGCCCGGCGACCGAATGGATCATGCTGACTTCCAGGGCCTCGGCGGGGGAGAGTGGCGGCAGGATGCCGGGCAAGCGCTGGGCGAGCATGGACTTGCCCGCCCCCGGCGGCCCGACCATGAGGAGATTGTGTCCCCCGGCGGCGGCGATCTCCAGGGCCCGCTTGGCGCTTTCCTGGCCCTTGATGTCTTTCAGATCGAGGCCGCCGGCGGTGCCCGGCGCTTCGGCCAGGGCCGGTTCCGGCGGCGTGAGAACCTGGGTGCCCTTGAAGTGATTGATGAGGGCGAGAAGCGAGTCGGGCGCCAGGATTTCGATTCCATTGGCCCAGGCCGCCTCGCCGCCCTGGGCCGCCGGGCAGATCAGGCCGCGCTCCTTGGCCAGGGCATGAAGAGCGGCGGGCAGAACTCCGGCCACGGCGCTGACCCGTCCGTCCAGGGCAAGCTCGCCCAGGGCGCAATATCCGGCGATCTCGTCGCCCGGCAGCACCCCCATGGCGACCAGGATGCCAAGGGCGATGGGCAGGTCGAAATGGCTGCCCTCCTTAGCCAGGTCGGCGGGGGCCAGGTTGACGGTGATGCGCTTGGGCGGCAGGGCCAAGCCCATGGCGGTGAGGGCGGCGCGGACCCGTTCCCGGCTTTCGGCCACCGCCTTGTCGGGCAGCCCGACCACGGTGAAGCTGGGCATGCCGCTCGCCATCTGCACCTGGGCATCGACATCGACGACCTCGACACCCTGGAACGCGACCGTGTTGACCCGTGCGACCACTCAGCCTCCCGTTGGCGAACATGCGATAGTAGGGCATCAGTCTAAGGTGCCGGGGGACAATGATCCAGGGCGTCCGCTTGACCGCCCATGGCAATCGCATATGGCGTTGCAGCTCCGCCCGTACGTCCTTCGACAGGCTCATCCTGGAGACCTTTGCACGAAGGGATAGATAGTGATTCGATGATTTTGTTAGTTCATTGATTGGAGCGAAGCATGACAGAGCGTCGAATTGGTCAGTTAGGCTGGTCTGATGGGGTTGTTATG